>JAGVBK010000002.1 GCA_020059745.1 Candidatus Shapirobacteria bacterium | reverse complement strand
CTCATTAACGGAAACATCATTAGGGCCAACGGATATGCCAACGCCTTCTCCTACGGTTAAGGTTAAGGTATCAGTGGCAGAAGCGCTTGAGGAAAGACCGGCTCCTCCCAAGACACTGGCAGTATTACCGATGCCGATTGACTGGGGAGTGCCTGAGTCTCCGGAAAGTATCCAGGAAACATCAGCGCTTTGAATATATCTTGAGTCAAGGTCAACTGTTCCAAGCCCGGTAATGTGTCCCATGCCATCAAGCGTAATGTCCTGGATAACTGTTCCATCTGAGTTATTAGAGGAGCTGGTGGTAGAAGTATCAGCATGATGAAGAGTAATACTTCCGGAACCGCTAGTGATTCCTATTCCTGTTCCTTGGGTTAGGGTAGAAAGGGAATACCCTGAACCATTTCCTATCAGCAAGGTTCCATTTGCAGCTGTCCCTCCATTAATCCCAGTGCCACCGTAAGCTACTCCAAGTATCCCAGTTACATCGTTGCTTGAAGCAAGGTCAATTTGGGTAGATACAATGTTTTTATTTGCATCAAGCTTTAAAGGCCGGGAAGCGGTTAAGCTATTTAGGTTAACAGTTGAGCCAAAGTAAGCGGAAGACCCAACTCTTAAGTTGCCATTTATATCCAGTTTATACCCTGAGGTAGGGGCAGTGGTGCCGATGCCGACGTTGCCGCCTGTCCCTTGTAATACCAAATTACCAACATCTCCACCTCCAGCAGTAACCACAAGCATTTCTCCATAAGTATTGCCAGTTGTGTCTCCAAACCTAAATCCAAATTTAGATCCTGTTGTAGTATCCACATAGTCTGAAGTGGTGAATGCTACACCTGTGGCTAACGTTTTACCCGTCACTACATTTAGCTTCGCCACAGGATTCGTCGTTCCGATGCCCATATTGCCACTAGAGCTCAATATTCCAGAATAGTTGCCAAAAAAAGCATTGCCGGTAGTAGAGAGTATACCTGCTATGGTTAAAGTATTGCCGCTTTCAAAAGTATCTGAGACTGTGGCTCTTAGAAAATCCGCACTGTCAAGGTTGTCAAGAGTATCGGCATTGCCAACCGAAATATCAGAAAGATTACTCCAAGAAACTCCGGTTCCGGTAGATCTTAGGATAAACCCGTTTGTTCCCGGGTTATTACCGGTATCAAACAAGCTTCCATTGATTTTAATGTCGTTAAAAGAGGAAGTTCCACCAACTTCAAGGTTATATATCGAGCTTGAAACACCTATACCTAAATTTCCTGCAAGATATGCATTACCGGATGCGTCAACAATAAATTTAGCAGTCGAGGTAGCACCAGTGCCAGATACCAAGTTAATTAAATTATAGCCTGTATTATTGTTGTAAACGCCTCCGTAAATAAGGTTGCCAGTAGTTAGGGCAGAGGAGGTAGCGTTAACGGCGTTTCCTGATGTAGTTTGGCTGGTTAAGTTTATAGTGCCGGTTCCGCCAGGGTCTAAGTGAACATCTCCGTTGTCGGCAGTAGTCAAATAAATAGTTTTAGCATCAATAGTAAAAGTGCCTGAGGTTGATTGCAGGGAAGGGCTGGCAGCCGCAATAATAATGTCACCTTCTGAATTAACCACTAATACCTGGTTTGTATCAGCAGCACCGCTTTCACCAATGCCATAACCTTGCAAATACTCTGAATTAAAGGCATAAGCAACCGTGGCCACTCTTTGACGGTCAACCATTTCTTCATTTTCATTGACAGTGACTCCTAGATAAAGGTCTGTATTATCTCTGAAAATGCTTTTATCCAGGGCCACTGTATCTCCAATAAAAGTATTAAATATACCGTCGTTATCCGGTTTAATCCATTTGGCTTCTTCCCAGAGCTTGGCAGAGCCGGATGCGGTGGGGTCAGAATAGAGTGTAAACCTGAAATGAGTGGAAACAGTAATTGGGTTGTCAAAATTGTCGGTTAATCTTGCCTGAAAGGAAAGGTAGGAGGGGGTAGAAGTCGGTAAACCCAAAACCTCACCACCTTTGTTACCAAGAAATTTTAAACCAAATTTTTCATAACAGCCAATACCCAAAGCCACACAAAGGATAATAATCAAAGAATAGTTAATGTACTTGCTTAAAGGCGAGTTTTGATAGCTTGTAAGCCATACCGGTTTTTTGTACTTAAGGCTATAGGGAATGGTATAGCGCCAGTTTGGAGCTTCTTTAACTGCCTTGCCGAGCTTTTTAGCAGCTCTCACAAAAAGAAGTTGGGAAACAAAAGAAGGTTTAGGTTCCGGAATCTCTATTCCGAACTCTTTAAGTTTTTTAACAACTTCTTTATCTGTAATCTGAGGGCTTGAAGGTCTTTGAGACTCAAGAAAAGAAAGATAAGCCCTCACAGAGGAAAGCTTTCTTTCAACCGTGGCCGGGGACAATCCTTCTTTTACGAGGCGTTCTTTATATTTGGCTAGTATTTGGGCAGTATCCATTGTTTATTCTTCAGGGATAATTTGAACTTTTTCTGTTTCGCACCAGGAAACAAATTGTTTAACATCGTTTAAATAATTTTTAATTGTTGTTTTACTGGCTTTATTTTTCCAAAGCTCTAGCCTGAAATCTTCAACCCGGTAGTCAACTTTAGGTATTTTTTCTTCTTTAGAAATATTTCTTAATGTATCAAACATGTTCACTTTAAGATCCAAGCGAACCTGGCAGAAGGTACCAAACTTCCTTAAGGCTGAAAAACGGCGGTTAATTGTTTTAACCGGCACATTAATGCCCAGTTGGTAGTCTTTGTAGGCTTCTAAAAGCCTCTCGTTGACAAATCCCAAAAGCGACTCAGCATTTAATTTTTGGCTTTTAGGGACGATAATGTGGTTTTCTTCTAAGAATGAAACCAGCCAACCAAGGAAATGACGGGCATCTGAGAGGTAGCTTCTAATTGAGCCTTTGGAGATATTTTCCGTATTTAAGTAAAGTTTAAATTTTCCGATTATTTCGTCGAAATCTTTAATTTTTGAGTTAGCTTCAAAATTATACGGATTATACATAGAATATATATATCTACTATAAAAGAATTTTAAAAATAGTGTCAACAGGCACTTCGAGGCTATTTGCAGATTTAATGAAAAGGCAATGCAAAGAATGGTATAACAACAGGGGATCGATTTAATTTTATGCCGATATATAGGTACATTCTTTTGTAGATGTAGAGTTATATTCTTAAAACTTAGTAAAAAAAAGGGTTAGTTTAATTCAAAGCTGGAAAACATCACTGATATAGTTTGTGTAGTTAAGAAGTAGATTTCTTTTAGATAAAGAAAGTGCAAAAAACCCGAAAAACATTATTAATAATTTCCGTATCGCAGTTTTCATTAAGCTTTTTACACGAAATACCTACTATCAAAGTATATTTAATAAATAAATTTAAACATCAAAATATATCAAGTCTCTATTTTATCTTATTTTTACTTGCGGAAATTATTTATCGAGGCTAATTTATTTTTTGGCTGTTTTTTTCTTGCTTTCATTAATTTAAACTCTATTTTTTTTGCTTTTTTTGTTTTAAGTTTGGAAGAGAGTGTCCTTTCTTTTATTCCAAGTCTTATTGAACTGTTTTTTTAAGTTAATGCTATTTCACGAATACTTAATGATATTCCCTTGATAATTTATACGATTATGGCAATTCATTCTTTTAACTGCTAAGGCCTTTTTTGCTTAAAAATGCTTTGATAATGCTTCAATTTTATTTTTTTATCAACATTCATGTTTTCTTTTTTTAACGAAAGCATTTCATTATCCATGTTCTTAAAACCACCGTCTTTTTTTACCTATTTTTTATTTGTGAAAAGCTAAATTATGACATTTTGCGTTAATTTCTTATAAAGTTTTCTTGTTTTTTTAGAATCCTATTGACTTCTTGTTTTTTGCTGTTACATAATAGTGTTAGATTAATTAACAAAATGAAAAGATCATTACTCCTCATTTTAGTAGCCGTTTTCCTCTTGGTAATAATTTACATCCTTATTAATCTTTCTTCGGGAAGAACAAATTTTTTTGGCAAAGCCTCCGGTTCGGGAGTGCTAAGCCCTGGAAATTCCTATGTTTTTGCTTCTCCAATAACCGCAAAAGCAAACCTTGATAAGATTAGGGTGACTGTTTTTGCTCTTGACGGCCAAGGCAAGGGGATTGCCAACGCTTTGGTTAGTGTGGGCTGCAAAGAATCAGCAGCTTGCAATGGTGTTTCTTTTACCGACATTCAGCAGCAAACTGACACTCTAGGGCAGGCAATTTTTGATGTAAGTTCTTCTATGACAGGCAAATACGAAATTCAAGCTTATGCCAGCGGTACTCCTATTCCCCAGACAGTAACGGTTAATTTCCAATAATAGATTGATTTAAGATTTAGGATTTAAGATTTACGAAGGATTTTGATTTTTGGATTAACCCCTGAAGTAGCCGATGTGTAATGTTTGCCTGATTTGCAAGTTGATTAAAATCTTCCTCCTCTAAGTAAATGTCTTTGTAACACCGTAAATAAGAATAACCAGCTTATGCCCTTCTTGCCAGGCCTTGATATCAGTAAAGGATTTTATTTTATTCATAAATCATAGGTCTTAAATCGTAAATCTTGTTTAGTTTCTTTGTTTTTTGGCTTTGTTTCCTTCAAACAGAATTAAAAAAAGCAGCCCTGCCAGGGCAAGAATTTCCAGGATAATCAGGTAAAATGAGATGCTTTTGGGTGACTTAAGAGCTTCAGACATGCTTTTTATCAGGCCCAACAGAAAAAGGAAGATACTTTTCAAAAAACCGATGGTTTCAAAGGCAAGAGTAAAGCTTTTAGGCGAGTGGCTTTCTTCAAAGCTTTCTTTTGTTAGGCTTGAGGCAACAAAAATCCGGTTTAGAGAGGGGTAGGAAGCGGGCAGGGAAAACTCGAAGTAACCGTTTTTATTACTCTTAACCCGGTATACGGGCAAGCCAAAAGCATTTGCCGGTTTTGCAAAAAGGCTTTTTACTACTTGGCGGATTAGAGCACTTAAAGAAGCCTTTCTTTCAGTAAAAAGATAAACATCTACAGTTGTATCCGGAAAAGTCATTCCCGAGGCTTTGACGGTTTTTCCGGCAATAATTTGTCCTCCTTCTAAAAAAAGAGTTGGCGGCAGCAAGATATTTTCAATTTTGATGTTTTCCCTTCTTTCAATTTTTGAAAGGCAAACAGGGTAAGAAGGAAGTTGGTTAACATCTTGGGCAACCAGGCAGATTTCTCCTAAATTTTCAGGAGCAGGGATAAGATAAAAGGCAAAAAAACCGCTTTCATCAGCTACTGTTTTTCTTATCAGATTGGGCGAGCTTAGGTTAACCTCGGAAAAAGGAGAACTCCAGCCGGTGATGCTTTCAATCATGTAGCCGGCGCCGACAAGGCCGGAAACATTAACCGGGTCCGAGTAAACCGGGGTGATTCTAGAAAGAACGCTTTCTCGGGGTTTTTCCCTAAAGAGAAAGAAAAAAAAGGGAATACTCAGAAGCTTTAAAGCTAAAAAAACATAGATAAATTTTCGAAGCATAAACATATTTTAACAATTTACAATTTTTAATTCACAATGAATTTTCAATGTAACATTGATTCAATAAAACATTTAATGAAAATTGCTCGCCCCGCGAAGCTTGAGCGAAGTGGGATAAATTGGAATTTGAAAATTGACCGGACCTTATTCTTCTATCTCTTGGGGTTCGTTTCTTTTTTTGAGGTAAAAGGCAGTGATCAAAACCAAGGCGGTAGCCAGTAAAACAATCGCAATTAGCTTGTAGGGAATGACCCAGAAGGAAGCAAGAGCCACAAGGTTAAGCTGGTTATTCTGGCCGTAATAACCGGAGAGATTGGCAGTATAGCGGCCAAAAAGCCATTTTGTTTCCCAGTTGTTTTCATAAATCCTTGAAGTGCCGGGGAAAATGTTTAGGTTGTCTAAAGCAAAGGAATGAACTTTTTTACCAAAAAGGTTTTTAACTTCAACCGTTGCTTTTGGATTTATATGAAGGTCGCCCAAGTTTTTAATTTCTGTGTTAAAAGGAATTGGGCCATACTCGGAAAGAGTAGGGGCCGTAAAGCTTATTATCTGGGCCTTTTCTTCAACATCGCCGGCAACAGTAATGTAGGCAAGGGTGCCGATTACAGTGCTAACCGCAGCCCCTGAGCCGTCAGGAGAATCGGAACTAAGCGGTCTTAAAGTTAAAGAAATATATTTTCCTCCTGGCCTGGCATTACCCGGAACCCGAAGGTAAAGAGTGGTAGTGGCTGTTTTACCCGGTTGAACAGTGACCAGTTCAGGATAAGCGGTGGCCCATGTTGAGGCAGCATATTTGTTATCCGGCTTAAAGCCGCTGGGAAGAAGCTCGGGAGTGCCGGAATTATCGTTAACAATAAAATCTTGAATGCCGATAACAAAAGTCATTGGCTCAGCAGAGTTATTGGTAATTTTAATCGTTTTTTCCTCACTCTTGCCCGGTTCAAGGTTAAAGTTAATGGTTGGAGGAGAGATAGTAAAGGTTCTTTGGTTTGTCTGGGCGGAAGTTCTTCTTAAACCGACCATTAAGGAAAGAAGGCCGAAAATGATGGCAATTATGAGGGATTTTTTAATTTTTGTCTTTTTTTGGCAGGCTTTTTTCATTTTTATTAATTTTTTTAAAAAGTTGGCGTTGCCACATAAGTTAAAGCGGTTCGGTAAAGACCTGAGGGAACAACCGCAGAAATAGTGGCCGCATATTGCACGGTGATTAAGCCGTTTCCAGCGGTAACATCGGTTGTAACTGGACCATCAGTATCTTCAGCCAGCTTGTAATAATAAACGGGAGAGGGGTTAGCATATTTGGCCCCAGCTCCTCCGCCGGTAGCTCCTGATCCCCAGGTTCCGGTAGTGACATCAAGGCCGCAAGGGTGAATACCGAAAGCAGTAGTGCCGGCAGTTAAAAAGGCCGGAGCCGGTGTATTATAGTTGGTTGGCGTTCCTTGGGCATCAGCCAGCCAATACCCGGTAGCAGGGTCAATTAAGTGGCCGCTTGAGGTGGCAGTTAAAACATAACCGCCTGAGCCATTAGTGGTAATGGTAATAAGCTGGGCGCTTCTGTTAATAATATCCCTTCCCAGAGCGCCTAGATTAACCTCCGTAGCTGACGAGTTAAAGCCGGTATTTATGGTTTCTGTGTTAGTGCAGCCGGTAGCGTTTCCGGTGTTAACCGCTAATCCATTGTTAATTCCGGCAATGGAAAAGGTGAAAACAGGATCCACCGTAGCGTAGACTTCAACCGAATCGACAGTCCCAATTTTTATTTTAGAACTGTCAATAATATTGGCCGCGCTGTCCTGGGTTCTGACAGTTAAAATCCAAAGATCGGCAGTTCCGGCAGTAGTCACTTTTGTGGGGTTAATAAGCTGGGGAGTTGAATTGCCGATAGTGATTGTTACTTCAGCATTTGCGCTTACACCCACAGAAAGATTGCATTGGACTAAGCCTGAAGCAGGGGTAATAGTCCAGCTGCCGCAGCTGGCTCCGTTAATAGAAATGTTACTGCTCTCAAGACCATTAAATGAAAACCCGGAAGCCGAAGGAGAAGCAGCATTTGTAGTATCGCCGGCAGGGAAAATTACCTGGAGTCGGCCGTTTGAGGGGACAGCGTTACTGGTAGTAAAAGAAATTGTGTGTTTGGCTGTAACCGGAGCGATAACCGCGCTTCCCTTGTGGTGGGTACCGGTATTGTTTGTGGCAAAATATAAAGTTCGGTTGCCGCCACTGGCTGCTGACATAGAAGCAATGGTGATTGTTTCCAAGGTATCACCTAAAAGTTTAGCTGAGTCAGAGGCGATAAAACGGCTGCCGTTGTCAACAATTGAGACAGCTGCCTGGCCAACAGCAAGGTCAGCGGCTAAAGGGGTTGAGGCAGAAGGCCTGGAGGTAGAGATAGTGTCTTTTACGTTAATAAGAATACCGGCATCAGCATAGGCTTTGTTTGAAGAAAAAGCAAGGAAAAGTCCGCTAAGAATAAGGATTAAAAAGATTTTTTTCATTTGGCTTTATTTATTCTTTAATATCTATTGAATAATAGTTAGCAACCCCTTGTCAAGAGCTGTTTTGTCTTCGTTTTGCCAGTTTTCTTACATGGAAAAACACAAAAAGAAAGATTAGGGCAGAAATTACCACCTTAAAAGGAAAGTACCAAAAAACAACCTCCTCGTTTAGGCTCTGGCCGTTTTCGTTAGGCGAGAAAACAAGTTTTGCCTTAAAAGGGCCAAGAGGAATTTTGGGAGAAAAAGGTTCGAGATTTATTTTGCGCATTGATCCTGCCAAAACATTTTGTTCGAGCACCTTAAGTTCTTCTTTTTGATTAAAAAGGCCGGTAATTTCAATTTTTCCAAAAGGTTTCCAAAACGCTTTTCCCCAGTTTTCCAGAATAAGCTCCAGGTTTGTCTCAGAAAAAGAATCAATCAAAAAAGGGGCGGAGAACTTGGCAATCCTGGCCAAAAGTTCAGGCTTGCCGCTTTTGGAAACAGTTAAGAGGATATTGCTGCCGATTTGGGTAACAGAACCGGCTTTTCCTTCTGCTCCTTCTTTTTCTAAAGCAGTTTCCGCCGTGGAAAAAAGAAGGGTATGATAATAATCATTTTCAGAAGTTTCCGGAGGAATATGAATTTTTAGCACCAGTTCTTTGGTAGTATTAATCGGAACAGGGAAAGGCTCACCGAACTTTTCCCTGGACTCAAAAGAGAAAAAATTTCCTGATTGCTGACCACCGGTAGCAGATAACTCTTTTATTTTTATCTGTCCAAACTCATTTAAAGGCTCAAAAGCGAAAAGGTAAGGGGTTACCAAAAGCTCTTGCTCAGAGTTGTTTGTCAGTCGGTAAACATGGGTGACTGTCCGGCCGGGCTGAATCATTATTTCAAGAAGCGGCGGCCAAATGGACAAAGATAAGCTTTGTCCATAAACTTTTGCGGGCCTGGCAATTAGAGTGAGTATGATTAATAATATTGACGCAATTTTCAATTTACAATTTATCCCACTTCGCTCAAGCTTCGCGGGGCTTTTCCTTAAATACTTCATTTAATCATTTATTCAAACTACTGGTAATCTTCTGAAAAATCATGGTTAATTCTTGGGCCTCTGTCCAAAGTTTTCTGATTTCTTCTTTTCTGTCAGGAAAGCAATTTGCAAGCATTCTTAGCCAGTGTTTTGTTTCTTGCGATTCCTTCTTGCATATAAAAATTTTATTTTCAAAATCTTTATAGTTTGCCCCGACGCTGGTTGAAGAGCGTACAACCTGGTTTATTAAAGGAGAAGAAATATTGTCTTGAGAAAGGTTTCTGCAGAAGTTAATGATACTTTCTCCAAACTTAGCTGTTCTTTCTTCAAGATTATATTTATTTGTAAATTGAGTCATTGCAAATTTATTGTAAATTGAAAATTATTAATGCTAATAAGTCGGTGTGGCAATGTAGGTAATAACATTTTGGTATCTTCCGGCAGGTTGGGAAGCAGAGATGTTGATTTTATAGGTAACTGTGGCCGTACGGTTTTTGCCAACGCTTTCTGAGTACATAATGATTTCCGGGCCTTCGCTGTTTGAAGCGTCAGCAAACTGTTTATAATAATTGCCGGCAGGCGAGGCTGTGGGAAAGGGAGTAGGAACATCTTGGCCATGCATGGTATAACCAAAGCCATAGGTAGTATTGTTTTCCCAAAGCCCAGCATTGGAGTAGGTAATATCACCACTATCGCCGGTGGTATCGGCAATTAAGCCTCCGGTTGAAAAAGCCATTAGTTGGTGGTTTTCTTGGGCAGTGACCTGGTACCCGCCGGCACCGCCGCAGGAGACACTTAAGGTTGTAGTAGCCAGGCTTGGCACTCCCGCAGAGAGACTGCCGAATTCAATTACCTGATTAGAAACAGTAAAAGTAAAAGGGATAATGGTTTTAAGATACCAAAACCCGGCCAAAAGCTTGTAGCCGTCGCGGCTGTATTCGCCGGAAGCGGTTTGACCGCCGGTAAAACCCAGATTAATTCCCGATGAAGACATGTTGCCTGAGGAAAAATTAAGGTTTGGCATCTGCAGTTCGTAATCCTCAGAAACCATTTTGGAAAAAGCAGGTTTTATATGTAACAAGTAACAAGTAACAAGTAACAAGATTGCGAATGCAATTTTCAATTTACAATTTACAGTTTTCATTGAATGTTCCATTGAACCATTGTTACATTATTAATCTGTTTCTTTATCTATTTTTTCTTGCAATTTTTTACCAGACTCTAAAAGCTCTTTAGCGTTTTTATGGATTTTTTGCAGTTTTTCTTTTTGGCTGAGATTAAAACTGCCTAAATCAGCCAGAAGCTCGCTTGTTTCGTGAATAATGCTTAAAAGCCCTTGTTTAAAGTTTAAGGAAAGAAAGAAAAGGGAATCGGTTTCTTCTTTACTGACGGTTTTTCCAAGCTTGCTTTCTTTTGTTTTCAGGACTTTAATTTTGTTCTGGCTTTCAAGGAGCTTTAAGTATTGTTTGCTAAAAAACACTGCCAAAGGCGCGATTAGAAATAGAGATAAAAGCTGAAGCCCGCCATGAAGGGAGTTAAGCTCATTTGTAAAATAAGCAACTAATGAAAAAGTCAGGGCAAAAAGGACAATCGGGTTTAAGAAAAAAGCAGCCAAGAAAAGAAGGAAATAAAGCAAAAAGAAAAAAGAGCTGTTAAGGCCGCCGGTAGAAGAGAGGATAAAAAGGATAATAACGGTAAAAAAGATGGTGTCAAAACCCAGGTTTTCTTTAGTACTAAAGAAAATCCGGTAAACAAAATAGGCAAAAACAATTAAGCAGGTTAAAAAAAGATCATACTCTTTCGAAAAAGGGGAATGAGACCACATGCGGACCAGGAATATGGCTAAGACCAAGAAAAAAGCGTTTAAAAAAAGCTGGCGGTTTTGGTTATCTTTTTGGGGCATTAAATAAATAGTAGTTAATAATAAAAAAAAATTCAATTAAAAATACTTTTAGGAAAAACTGTTTTAAATGTGGTATTAATTACACTATATAAAGAAGGTAGTGTAATTAAAAAATGGAAATAGAGGCAGAAGGGAAAAACAAAGCTTTAGGTTTATTTTTGGCTGGTGTTTTTTTAATCGGTGCCGGTTTTTTAATTTTTAAAATTTCTTCTTTAACCGAGAAAACAGAGGTTGAAATTTTTGAAGAAGAGCCGCAAGTGGACGAAAACGAGGTTTTGATAGCTGAGATTGCTGGAGAAGTGATAAATCCTGGCGTTTACGAGCTTAAATCTGGCAGTCGGGTGAATGATTTGCTTATTAAGGGGGGCGGCTATACTGCTAAAGCAGACAGGCAATGGGTTTCAAGAAATATAAACCTGGCCATGAAACTTGAGGATGGAACCAAGATTTTTATTCCTGCCGAGTCTTCGAATTTATCGAATTTATCGAATTTGTCTAATTCGTCTAATTTGCCTGATTTGCCTTCAAAAATCAATGTAAACACTGCGTCGGTGGCGGAGCTTGATACTTTGTGGGGAGTTGGGGAGGCGACTGCTAAAAAGATTATTGAAGGCAGACCTTATCAAAAGCCGGAAGAGCTTTTGGAAAAAAAGATTGTCAAAAGCAATGTCTGGGAGGCGATTAAAGACGAGATAAAGGTTTACTAATGGCAAAAAACGCAGTCTTTCTTCTTTTGGCTATTTTACTTTCGCTTCGTTTTTTGTTTTGGAATGAAAAGAGTTTTTCAAAAGGAGACAAGGTTAAGATTACAACTGTTTTGTCAAGCGAGCCGGAAATTCTTGACAACTCTCAGTTTCTTAAGGTAGGAAGATTTAAGATTCTTACTGGCCGCTATCCGGAGTATGATTTTGGTCAGAAGCTCACTATAAAAGGGGAGATAAAACAAGCGGATAAGGCTGGTTATTTTCTTTCTTATCCTCAAATTGAGCTTATAAGCGAAAAAAAAGGACAAAACCCGGCTATTAATTTAAGGCAAAAACTAAGGCATGTTTTTAATTCTGTTTTCCCCAGGCCTTTTGACGGCATTGTTTCCGGCATTGTTTTGGGAGACAAAAAGCTTATTTCCTTCTCCTTTTATGAGAAGCTCAAACAAACAGGCACGCTTCACATTATGGTGGCTTCGGGAATGAACATTGCCATGGTTTCTGAAGGCTGCCTTTCTTTTTTAACCCTCTTTTTTAAGAGAAAAAAAGCTATCTTATTTTTATTTATTTTGATATGGTTTTACAGTATTATGAGCGGTTTTAACCCGCCGATTGTCAGGGCTGCGGTCATGGCCACATTAGTATATTTTGGCCAAATCATTGGCAGGAAAACCAGTTCGGGTCGGGTTCTTTTTCTTACTGCCGGGCTCATGCTCTTTTTTGAGCCCTTTTTGCTTTGGGATATTGGCTTTCAGCTTTCATTTTTAGCCACTGCCGGTCTGGTTTTTGTCCAGCCTTGCTTGAAAAGCTCAGGCTTTTTCCTTTTTAAAAACAGTAACTTTTCTTCAACTATAGCTGCCCAAATAACCACACTGCCGGTCTTAATTAGCAGCTTTGGTCAGCTTAATTTAGCTTCACCTTTTGTTAATTTGCTTATTTTGTGGCCGATTCCTTTTATCCTTGAAGCAGGCTTTGTTATTGGCTTAACCGGGCTTTTGTGGACAAATTTGGCAATTATCCCATCTTATCTTATTTTTCCTTTGCTTTTTTATATTGAGCAGATCATAAACGCTTCTGCCAGTATAAAGTTTTTTCAGGTTCAGTTTACGGTTTTTCAGCCTTGGCTTTTTTGGGGTTATTACATTATACTTTTAAGCCTGCTTTTAAAAGCAAAAAGAAAGTCGGTTTTTAAAACCAATGCGTTTTAACAAAATCTCAATTTTTGTTCTTTCCCTGCTTTGTTTATTTGTCTGGCTTGCTGCTTTTTCCCTGCCGGACAATCGCTTTCACCTTGTGGTTTGCGATGTAGGACAAGGGGACGGAGTCTTACTTAAAAAAGGTTTTTCCCAGGCGCTTATTGATGGAGGGCCTGATGAAAAAGTTCTTGATTGTCTTTCTGAAAACATGCCCTTTTTTGACCGCACCATTGAAGCTGTTTTTTTAACCCATCCTGATAATGATCACCTAACCGGCCTTGTCTCAGTTTTAGACAAATATAAAGTGAGGTATTTTTTCGACTCTTTGGTGCCCGGAAGATCAAGCACTTACGAAGCTTTACTGATAAGGCTTAAGCACTTGCAAAATACTGCGAAACAAGGGGAAGAATTAAAGGTCACTAGCCTTTTTCAAGGCAAAAAAATCAGGTTCCAAGATGCGTATTTGAGCGTGCTTTGGCCTGAAGAGGGTTTTGTTTCAGCAAAGCTGGGAGAAAAAGAACTTAAAGCTTTAACACAAAACCGGGTTTTGGGAACAAGCAAAGAAAAGCTTAATTTAAATGATTTTTCTTTAGTTATTTTGGTCCAATATCAGAACAGGAAATTTCTTTTAATGGGTGATGCCGACAGCCGTGTTCAGGACAAAATTCTTAAGTTTAATGACTTAAAAAAGGTGGATCTTTTAAAGTTTCCTCACCATGGTTCAAAAACAGGGATAACCGAAGAATTCTTAAAAGAAGTTAACCCTGTTGAGGCGGTTATTTCAGTAGGGAAGAACTCTTTTGGCCATCCAGCCAAAGAAACTTTGGAACTTTTAGAGAAACATAAAGTAAGGATAAGAAGAACAGACAAAGAGGGAAGTGTAAGCTACAGTTTTTAGGAGGACTTAGAAAGAAAGCCTGGGTAGCCGGTCAAGACTTTCAGGGTTACTGAACTCTTTTCTTTGGAACTTAAAATAAGCAGCCACGCCAATCATAGCCGCATTATCGCCTATGAGTTTATTTGTCGGCGGGAAAAAAACCGGAACTTTTTCTTTTTTACCAAGTTTTCTTAAAAGCGAACGTAAATACTGGTTGGCAATCACTCCGCCGCCACAAAGCAAAGTCTTTGGTTGATATATTTTGATAGCAAACGATGTTTTACGAGTGAGTTGTTCAAAAGCTGCTTCTTGAAAAGAGGCGGCAAGATTAGCAATATTTTTGCCAAAATCTTTTTCATTTAAGCTTTCAACCAGGTAAAGAAACTGAGTTTTTAAGCCCGAATAGGAGAAGTTAAGGTCAGTTCTTTCTTTTAATGGCCGGCCAAAGGGAAAAACGGGTTTTCCTCTTTGGCTGAGCCTTTCAATTATCGGGCCGCCCGGGTAGCCAAGCTTTAAAATTTTAGCAGCTTTGTCTAAAGCCTCGCCGCAAGCATCGTCTAAAGTCTCGCCAATAAGCTCAAATTCGCCGTGAGCTTTCATAAAAACAAGCTGGGTATGGCCGCCGGAAACAAGAAGGCAAAGGGTCGGGAACACTACTTCTCTTTTAGGATTACCGTTTTTGTTTTGGCTAAGAGTGGAGTAGATGTGGCCTTCCATATGGTTAACGCTAATAAGGGGCAAGTTGTGCTCAAGGCTTATTTCTTTGGCTTTTTTTATACCCACTTCCAGGGCAATAGCCAGTCCCGGGCCTTGGGTAACGGCAACAGCAGAAAGAGGCAGTAGTCTCCCGGCTCTTTTAAAAGCTTCATTTACAACTGCGTCGATTCTTTCCAGGTGGGCTCTTTTGGCTAAAGCCGGGTAAACGCCGCCGTATTTTTTATGCAGGTTTACCTGTGAGGAGATTACATTGGAAAGCACCCGCCGGCCGCTGGTTACTGCAGCTGAGGTTTCATCACAAGAAGTGTCAATGGATAGAATTGTCGGTTCAAACATGAAGCTATTTTAACAGGGAAAAAAGGTAATTTGAAGCACAACCAAGTAGGACTATGCTTCAATTGGTAGTTTTTCTTTAAGTTTTTTAAAGGCTTCAGCCTCAGTCAATCTTACCCATTCTGCAGAAAAACCAAGACGACGGCCAACTTCCCTAAGGGTAAGGGGTTCTCCGGTAATAAAGCCGAAGCGGAGGCAAATAACTGTTTTTTCTCTTTGGTTAAGACAGTCAAGGGCTTTTCTTACCTCTTGTCTTTCTTGTTTTTTAAGTACGATTACCTCAGGAGATATTGCCTTGGGGTCGGGGATTAAATCGCCAAGCACTCTTTCTTTGTCGCCAACTTCTTTTTCCAGGGAAATTGGTTTTTGGGAGTTTCTAAGCAAAGCTAAAATTGTTTTAACTGTTATACCGGTGGCTGCACTTAGTTCTTCAATTGAAGGAGACCTTTTCAGATCTTGCTGAAGAACCTCTTGAGCTTTTCTTATTTTTGTGAGCTTGGCATGACCGTGAACAGGAGTACGAACCAGTTCTCCCTGGTTTTCAATCGCTCTGTTTATTCCTTGGATAATAGCAGCGGTTGCATAACAGGGAAAACTTCCTTTTTCAGGATCAAACTTTTCCGGAGTATTCATCAGTCCAATTGTTCCTTCCTGGAAAAGGTCATTAACATCGAGAATACTGGCTTTTGCCAAGGACTGGCGCCTGGCTGCTTTTCCCAGCACAAGCTGGGTAAAATGAAGAACAATTTTTTCTTTAGCTATTGCACCTTCTTTTTGCTGTTCTTCAAGCCTGCTTCTTTGTTCAGGGCCGAGTTCAACCTCGTTTTTAAGCAAAGAAGCTGCCTTTCTGCCTTTTCTAATTATTTCAAGGTTTTTTAGGGTTTCTTCTTTTGTAAGGGGAGGATATTGGCTGACAAGGGTATGAAGAGGATAACTAATTCCACTATCTTGCCTTTCTTGTCTTCCCTGCGGCTTTCGAAGAATCATTTTATCCTGGGGATTAAACCTTTCTATGCTTGTCATTTTATGAGGGCAGGAGAATTGTGCTAAAGTGTATTTGTGAGTTTAATAGAAGACTGTGTTTTTTGCAAGATAGTTAGAGGCGAAATTCCCAGCCATAAAGTTTGGGAGGATGAAAACTACCTAGCTTTTTTAGACATTAACCCTCAGGCCGATGGCCACACGCTGGTGATTCCTAAGGAACATTATCGCTGGGTTTGGGGAGTTCCGAACTTCGGCGGGTATTTTGAAAAGATAAGGGAAGTTGAAAAAAAGATAGAAAAAGCTTTAAGCCCTCTTTGGGTGGAAATGAAAGTCTTGGGAATTGATGTACCCCACGCCCATGTCCACCTAATTCCTCATTATGATAAAGAGCAGAAAAAAGAAGAGTTTTCAGAAGTTGCTGAAAGAATTAGAAACACCTGATTACCGCTGATTAACGCGCGGATTTTCCCCATTCTATAACTCTTTGGTTTTCTCCAGAATATTTTATCCGCAAATATACGATTTCCGCACTATTTTTTAATGCGGAAATAATTTCCGCAGGAATTCGTTCTGGCCATTCAACGACAAAAACATTTCCGCAACAGACCTCTTTGAAAAAATCAAGTTCTTCAAACTCCTGTTTGGCCTCCAAGCGGTAAAAATCGCAATGGATAAACTTGAATGATACATTTTTATTTATTTTGCTATTACTTTGACAATGACTTTCCATATCAGAAGTTATCAAGGAGGTGTTATCTTGAGGGTTTTTTCTAAAAACATATTCATTACATATGTTAAAGGTAGGCGAGGTCACTGTTTCTTTTATTTTCAGGGCTTTTGCTAAGCCTTTAGCAAAAACAGTTTTCCCGGCCCCTAAAGGGCCTTCTAGCATAAAAATAATTGCTTTGCCAGGCATTTTTTTGATGAATTTTGTCGCCATGAATTGAGCAAACTTGTCTGTTTCTTCTTCTGAATTGCTTATTAAAGAGTTAGGAGTTTCCGGAAGCAGGTCGCCGGCTCTTAAAGTTTTTAGTTGTCCTGTAGTGGTATCAATTACTGTTGAGGGCTTATTGGGCGGGAGCTTTCCCGCATCAACAACTAAGCCTAGTCTCTCTTTTTTTGCATGGCTTAGGGTTTTAAGAAGAGCGGGAATTGAATAGACGGAGGGCTTGCCGCTTAAATTGGCAGAGGTGGCGGTTAAGGGTCTCCCAAACTTTTTGACAAGCTCGATGATTAGAGGAAAATCGGGCAGTCTTATTCCTAAGGTTTTATTTTCTGCTTCAAGCCTGGGATCAGTTTGACCTTTGCTTTCGCAAATGACCGTAAAAGGCCCGGGAAGTAAGTTTTCAAAGATATTTGAGGCATTTTGATTAAGAATGACATGCTTTTCCGCCATCTCTTTATCAGCCACAAAAATAGATATAGCCTGGCCCGGCTTTCTTTCTTTAAATTCCAAAAGATTGGAAACAGCTTCGGGGTTTTGGCTGTCAGCAAGAAGCCCATAAACCGTGTCAGAAGGAAAAACAACTAAGCCGCTGGATTTCAGCACGGCTAAAGTTTGACTGATAACTTCCTGGCGGTTAGACGAAGTTAACTTAAATATTCGCATTTGCTTAATTTTCAGTTTTGCCTGTCGGCAGAATTGAATGTTTTAATATTTCAATGAGTCAATGTAAATTTATTGTAAATTGTAAATTGGAATTTGAAAATTAGATGCATTTTATCACCTTTAGCCTTGGCAGAGAAAATGCTATACTAAATTCATGGAAAAACCCGTTATTTCTTACTCTGATTTCAGCAAGCTTGACTTAAGGATTGGCACTGTTTTGGAAGTTAAAGAAGTTGAGGGAAGCGAGAAGCTCTTGGAGTTAAGCGTTGACTTGGGCGATCCGCCGGTTGGCGAAGGCAAAAGAACCATTCTTTCTGGGATTAAAAATTTTTTTAAGCCGGAGGAAATTGTCGGGCTTCAGGTTTTAGTGCTCGCTAACCTGGAAACAAAAAGAATGGCAGGAAAGGAAAGTGAAGGCATGGTTCTTATGGCGGTTGAAGGCGAAGGCGAGTTTGAAAAAATTGTCCTTTTAGTACCGCAGGATAAAGTTCCACCCGGAACAGGAGTTTTTTAATGTTTGAAGAAAGACTGATTGACGAGCTTTTGGAAGTTACTAGCGAGCTTGGGCTTGAAATAACAGAGGAAAAAATCAAGTTTGAGCACCCGGCAGAACCGATTTTTGGCGATTACTCAACTAATATTGCCCTAGTAAGCTCAAAATTCCAAACCCTAAACCCTAAATTTAAGAATCCGAAAGAGTTGGCGGGGATTATTGTTGAAAAATGGCGGGAAATGGGAACTCCTGATTTTGTGGAAAAGGTAGAAGTAGCTGGTCCTGGGTTTATTAACTTTTGGCTGAGCTTTTCTGCTTTTAGCAGAGAACTTGAACAGGTGACAGATGAGCAGGAAAAATACGGCTCTTCGATTAAAGGTACGGGTAAAACCGTGGTCATTGATTATTCTGCTCCTAATATTGCCAAGCCTTTTGGTATTGGCCATTTGCGCTCTACCAACATTGGCCAGGCTTTATATAACCTCTATAAACACTTGGGCTTTGAAACTATTGGCGATAACCACTTAGGTGATTGGGGTACCCAGTTTGGCAAGCTAATTTATCAGATTAAAAAAGAGAATGCTAATCCATGCAAGCTTTCCATTGAGGATCTAGAAAAACTTTATGTTAAGTTCCATGAAGAAGCCAAAGATAATCCGGAAAGGGAAGAAGAGGCAAGAAAACTCTTTAAAAAGCTTGAAGAAGGCGATAAAGAAGTTAGGGAAATCTGGCAGGCGGTGGTAGAAACCTCGTTAAAAGAATTTAATCGGGTTTACGAGCTTTTGGGTGTTGATATTGATTATGCTTACGGCGAGAGCTTTTATACTGACAAAATGGAAGCTGTTTTAAATGACACCAAAGAAAAAGGAATTTTAAAAGAAAGCCAGGGTGCTTTAGTGGTTGAGATACCAAGCAGCCCGGTCCCGGCCATGCTTAAAAAGTCAGACGGAGCCACCACTTATCTTTTAAGGGACTTAGCCACCATTAAGTTCAGAAAAGAGCAGTGGCAGCCTGAGCTTTACATTTATGAAGTCGGCGCTGACCAAAAGCTTCATTTTGAGCAGGTTTTTGAAGTTGCCCAAATGCTTGGGTATGCTAAAAAAGAAAATTTTATCCATGTTGCTCATGGCTTAATCAGGTGGCCAACAGGCAAATTTTCAACCCGAAAAGGTGACACCATCCACCTCGAGGAAGTCTTAAACGAGGCAATCCAAAAGGCAAAAAGCCTGATTACCGGGGCAAATGGCAACGAGGCTCAATTAAGCAGAGAAAGGGAGGAAATTGCTAAAAAAGTCGGCATTGGCGCTATTAAATATAACGACCTAAAACAAAATCCAAGAACAGACATTATTTTCGACTGGGATCAGATGCTAAGCTTATCCGGCAATTCAGGCCCCTATCTTCAGTATACTTACGCCCGGGCACAGAGCATTTTAAGAAAAGCCCAGACCGAGTACCCTGAAGAAGGAAGACCGGCTGAAGTTGAAGAGGACAAGGTTTCAGAAGAAGAGTGGCGGCTTTTGAGATCTTTTTACCGTTTTCCTGAGGTAGTGGAGGAGGCGGCTAAAAATTTTTCACCAAACCTTTTGTGTAACTTTCTTTTTGACCTTGCCCAAAAGTTTAATCTTTTTTATGAAAAAGAAAAAGTCATTGGCGGAGAAAATGAAAGATTTAGAATTATTCTGACAAGTGCTGTCGGCCAGATCCTTAAAAACGGTCTTAATCTTTTGGGAATTGAAACTCCGGAAAAGATGTAAAACTCCAAAAAAATCCCCTCCGAAGAATACCCGAAAATTTGTAAAAATTTTGAGTTAAATTTTTTAACACCGTCAAAATCCCAAAAACACCTAACCGCTTTTAAAAAGGATAAAAAAGTGCGCTGTTAGGCTAAAAACAGGGGAGTAAAAAATATGTGCTATGTTTGCAAAACGCAGACTTTTAAAAAAATAGAGAAGGTCTCCCTTTATCTTTGGCTTTTTAGGTGGTAGAATCAGTTCTATGCTTTCAGACTACACTAATTTTACGCTTCCTAACAAATTAAGAGTGGTTTCCGTGCCGATGGAAGGAATTTCTTCAGCCACAGTTCTGGTTTTAGTGGGTGCTGGCAGCCGCTATGAAGACAAAGAAAAAGCCGGTCTTTCGCACTTTTTAGAGCATATGATTTTCAAAGGCACCCAGAAAAGACCAAGCGCTTTTGAGATTTCTTCTCTGGTTGATTCTGTGGGAGCAGAGAACAATGCTTTTACCAGCAAAGACCACACCGGCTATTACATTAAAATTCAAAACCGACATCTTGAGCTAGCTTTTGATATATTAAGTGATACTTTAAAAAACTCGCTTTATCTCGAAGAAGAAATTAACCGGGAAAGAGGAACCATTATTGAAGAGATTAACCTTTACGAAGACACGCCGCTTTATAAAATTGACGATGTTTTTTATGATGTTATGTTTGGAGATACGCCTTTGGGCTGGTCAATTGCCGGCAGCAAAGAAACTGTATCTAATATTAAAAGAGAAGATTTTTTAAGCTATACCAAAAGAATGTATCAGGCTAAAGACATGGTCTTGGTAATTGCCGGCAATTTTAAAGAAGAAGAAGCAAAAAAGCTTTCAGAAAAGTATTTTTCTTCCATTGTTGAAGGCGAAAAAGAAAAATTCGAGAAATTTGAAGGCAGCCAGGAAAAACCAAGGGTCAAGGTTTTAAACAAAAAAACCGACCAGGCCCATCTTTACCTTGGTTACCCGGCCTTTTCCTTTCATGATCCTGATAAAACAGCCTTAAATGTGGCTAGCGCTATTTTAGGCGGAGGAATGAGCAGTCGCTTTTTTATCCAGGTAAGGGAAAGAAGGGGGTTGGCTTACTATGTGCGTTCAAGCACTGATTATTTTGAGGAGACCGGGCTTATTGCCGCTTCGGCCGGGGTAAACCTTCATAAAATAAATGAGGTGGTAAAAGTCCTGCTTGAAGAATTCGGCAAAGTCAAAAAGGGCGATGTTTCTGAGGACGAGCTTAAAAAAGCAAAAGAGTTTTTAAAAGGAAGGCTAGCTCTGAGGCTTGAAAACAGCCGTTCAGTAGCTGGTTGGTATGCTGAAAAACTGCTTTTGGAGAGAGAGATTGAAACTCCGGACCAGGTTTTTGAAAAGATTGAAAAAATCACTACTTCCGATATTGAAAGAGTGGCTAATCGGGTATTTGATGAAAACAAAATTAATCTGGCAGTGATCGGGCCTTATGAAGACGAAAAAAGATTTTTAGAGCTTATTTCCTAACATGAACTCCCTTAAACACGAAAGAAAATTTGGTTTTGAATCTTGGGACAAAGAAAAAATTAATAAAGTTTTTTCTTTTGCTCAAGATTATAAGTACTTTATTTCGGAAAATAAGACAGAAAGGGAAGTGGTGAAAACATTAAGAAGGATTGTCGAAAAACAAGGCTTTGTGGAAATTGACGCCAAAGATTATACGCAAAATAAACCAAAAAAGGTTTTTAAAGTCAACCGCGACAAAAGCATTGTTTTAGGAATTTTCGGCAAAAAGCCGGTCAAGGAGGGGATTAAAATGGTTCTTTCCCACATCGACTCACCCCGGATTGACTTAAAGCCCCATCCGCTTTATGAGAACGAAAAAATTGCCTGGTTTAAGACCCAGTATTATGGTGGCATTAAAAAATACCAGTGGCCGGCAATGCCTTTGGCCATTCACGGAGTAGTGGTTTTAGAAAATGGCCAAAAAGTAGAAATAAAGTTTGGAGAAAAAGAAGACGAGCCAGTTTTAACCATAACTGATTTACTTCCCCATCTTTCTGCCAAGCAAATGGAGAAAAAATTGGAAGAAGCAGTTGAAGCAGAGGAAATGAATGTGGTAGTTGGCAGTGTGCCAACTTCAAACTCTAAACTCAAAACTCTAAACTCTAAATCCGAGGAAGGAAAAGATCTCGTTAAATTGGGGGTGCTGGAACTTTTGAATAAAAAGTATGGGATTATTGAAGAAGATTTGGTAAGCGCGGACCTTGAGATTGTGCCGGCAGGAAAAGCTAGGGATTTAGGTTTTGATTCCTCAATGATTGGCGGTTACGGACAAGATGATCGGGTTTGTGCTTTTACCTCGCTTCAGGCCTTGCTTTCTCTGGACGAAGAAAAGCTTGGGCAAGGAGTTGTTTTGGTTTTTGCCGACAAAGAAGAAACCGGCAGCGAGTCAAACACAGGCAGCCTTTCCAGTTTTATTCCTGACTTTATTTCGGAAATGCTTTTTTTGGAAGAGGGTAAGCACGACGAAAATCTTTTAAGAGACTGTCTTTCTGCTACAAAAGCCATTTCTGCGGATGTGACTGTGGCTTATGACCCAGATTATACTTCTGTTTTTGACCCCCAAAACACTGCCCGCCTGGGAGCCGGTATAGCAGTTGAAAAATATTGTGGCCGCCGAGGCAAGAGCGGCACCAGCGAGGCTTCAGCAGAGTATTTAGGGGAGATAAGAAGGATATTTAATAAAAAAGCCGTTTTATGGCAAACTGGGGGCTTAGGAAAAGTGGACCTTGGTGGCGGTGGCACAATCGCCGTCTTTCTGGCCAGGCATAATATGGATGTAGTGGATGCTGGGCCGCCGATTCTTTCTATGCATTCTCCCTTTGAAATCAGCTCAAAAATTGATGTTTATTCCTGCTTTGAGGCCTACCAAGCATTTCTTTCTTCATAACACACTATAAGACTAATTACGATTAGAATTATAGGACTTACTTTAAAAAAAGGCTAAGAATCGGCTATTTTTTGTCTTGGTTTAAATTTTCCAAATTAAGCTCTATCATGTATTTAACCTGCTATGAAAAAAGTTTGTTTTTTAATTTTTTTTATCTTTTTCTTCTTTCTGCCTTTAAAAAAGGCTCATTCTTTTTCCTATACCGGTCTTTCTTTTAAACCAGCCTCCTTTGAAATTACCGCCAACGGAGGAGACGAAATAGAAAATGTCATAAGAGTACACAATTACGGCTCAACTCCAGTTGAACTTATCCCCGTAGTTAAAAACCTGGTATCCGGCCAAGCCAATGGTGTTGTTTCTTTAACCAAAGATAGCTCTTTTTACCCTCTAAGCTCTTGGGTTTCGGTTGAGTCTGAAAAAATATTAATTCCTGCCGGAGGAATAAGAATGGTTAGCTTTAAAATAAAAGTGCCTTTAAGCGCCAAGCCGGGCGGCTACTTTGGCTCAGTGGCCTTTAAGAAAGAGCATGAAGATAAAGTGGTTGGGGTTAATGAAATCGGTGGCAGCCTGGTTTTTTTAAAGGTTTCCGGCGAAGCGGAGGAAAAGCTGTCGGTTTTAAATTTTAAGCCTAAAAAAGCCATTTATGAAGCCGGGCCTGTTTCTTTTACGGTTAAGCTTAAAAATGAGGGCAAAACGCACCTTCGGCCTTTAGGGAAAATAACGGTTAAATCAGCTTTGGGATTTAAAATCGGTGAAATTGAGATTAATTTTGGCAACATTCTGCCCGGAGATACGGTGGAAAGGCAGTTCACTTGGGAAAAGAAATTTCTTTTAGGATTATACCGGCTTGAGCTTGATCTTAAGCCAGGAGGGCAGAGCGCTAAAACTTTGTTTTTCGCTTTTCCTCTTAAACTTGCTTTTTTAGGATTTTTAATTAGTCTTTTAACTTTGCTGTTTTTAAAAAATGAAAAAAATTCTAAGCCTTAAAATTTTACTTTTGGTTTTATTTTTTGGAGCCAGCTTAGTTTGGGCGGAAGACAGAGTTGTTGATGTGTCTGTCAATGTGGGGGATACCATCCTCATTGTTTCCGGAAAAGCCTTTCCCGGGGCTTACATCACGGTGACGGAAAACGAAGCTGTTATTGGCACGGTTACAGCTGATGCTTTGGGTAATTTTGAAAAAGAGCTTTTTGCCCAGGAGTCCGGAGTCCGCAGTATCGGCCTTTACGGAGTTGACGCCGACAACCTTACTACCTCAACCTCAACCCACACCTTGACCCTGGAGCGGGGAATAGACAACATTCTAAGCAATGTAATTCTTCCTCCTACAATTTCAATTTCAGGCACCGAAATTGCCAAGGGAGACACGGTTGATGTTTTCGGATATGCCCCGATTTCTTCAACAGTTACTGTTTATGTAAACGATAGCTTGGCGGGGTCCACCAGTTCTGATGCATTTGGATACTATAAATATACTTATGATACTGATACTCATACCGTTGGTAGCAGTTACAGGGTTTATGTAAAAGCCGCCTTGGGCAGTTACACAAGCCAAGCCAGTGGAGAAAAAACCTTTACTACCACTACTGCTCCGACTGCAACTCCCGCGCCAACTTCAGCGGCGACAGCCACTTCCGTACCAACTTCTATCTTAACCCCTTTATTAACTGTTTCAGTAACTCCTAAACCAACAAGTGCGCCTTTGCCTGCGCCAATAAAAGAGCACTTTGATTTTGACAATGACGGTAAGATTGAGGTAAAAGAAGTTTTTAAGGTGGTTCAGGTTTGGGCGGAAAGTTGGAAAGAGTATATTCGTGAACTAAGTGAAGCAGGGATTGAAGAGCAAAAAAGGCAGGAAACGGCAAAAGAAAAATGCGATCTTAACGGAGACGGAATTTGCAACTTGATTGATTTCTCGATTTTAATGTATTATATAGGAAAGTAAGAAGTCTTACATTTATGAAGTTTTTTGAGAAAATCACTCCTTTAACGAGCTTTGTTTTCATAGCTTTTTTAACTTGGGTTTTTATCCATTTATACGCTTTTTTGGGTTTTTTCTTTTTTCTTTTATTTCCTTTGTTTTATTTTTTAAACAAAGGCCGTTGTTTGGCTTGTTCTTTAACCAGAAAAAGATGCCTTCTTTGCCGGGTTGCTTCAATTAACCGGCCTTGGGCGCAAGGCAGGCTTTACTGGTTTTCTTCCCGGGCTTTTTTAATCTTTTTGCTTTTCCTTTTTTCTTTGTTTTTTGTCTGGCTTGAAAGCCTGGCTTTAAGAGATTTCGGCTATCCCTTGGCTCCGAAATCAGCGGTTTTTGAGATTAGCCCTAAGGGCGAGTACCGTTTGGGCGAGGTTTTTCCTTTGGAAATTAAAGTCGCGAATATTAACTTGCCTATAAATGCGGTTCAGGCAATCATTTCTTTTGACCCAGAATTAGCCGAGGTAGTTGATATTTCAACCGAAGGCTCTTTTGCCAGTATTTTTATCCAAAAGGAGATTAATAACGAAGCCGGCTATGTTAAGTTCTCCGGCGGGTTGCCTAACCCCGGCTTTAAGGGGCCGGAAGGAGTTTTTGGCAAGGTTCTTTTAAAGGGCAAAAGGCCGGGGATTCTTACGGTTGAGTTTCTTCCTTCTTCGATGGTGCTTGTTAACGACGGCAGGGGAACAAATATCTTAAAAGAGTCAACTTCGGCAAATTACCTGATTTTGCCGGAACCCGTGGTCGAGGAAAACGAGGCTTTGACAGTGCTGGGAGAGGAAAGTGAGGCGAACTTAATTTTTTACGAGGAATCGCCAAAAAAAGTGGCTTTTTCCTTTCCTGATGTTGAAAAAAAACTGAGCTTACCGGAAGCTTTCCTTGACCGCTTGGCCAGCTTTGACAGCTTTGTGGTAGGTTTTTGGTTTTCGGTCTTTTCCTTGGTTAAAAATTCTGCTATAAGTTAAAAACACCTAAAAATTCTTCAGATTATTTTCTTTTAAACTAGTTTTAGCCTCAAACTCTTCTTAATATAGTATTGACTTGGCCTATTATTATTGCCTATATTAGATTAAGTGAGAACCATGCCCGTTTTCTTGCCCAAAAAACGGCAGAAAAAGACGGAAGCGTGGTGGTATTCATTGGCAAAAAGACAAAAAAGACTAAAGCCCAGAGCCAAGATTGCTTTATTTCTTGCTGTCCAGATTATCCTCCAAAGCCTTTCTCCGGTTGCTTCTTTGTATGCTGAGGAGATTGCCACTTCCTCAGCAGTTGCGGAAAGCCTTGATAAACTTTTTCCCGAGCAAAATTCAACTTCTTCAGCCTTTCCTCCCGAAATTGAAATTTCACTTCCGCCTACGCCAACTCCAACAGAGCCGGTTTTAACTGATTTTATATCTCCGGTTCCAGAAGCAACTCCAACTGCGGTTTTAGGTGAAATAGAAAAAACTCTTAAGCCTTTGCTGGCTGCAAATAATTTTGAAGCGAGCAAAACAGTTGATATTTTGTTAAGGGATTATTACGGAGAGGATCTTGATGTTGAAGTTAAAAGGACAGGCGGCGAGGAGATACAGGTCGAAAAAGAAACAAAAGAAGGGGTTTTAAAACTAGCTATAGGTAACACGAACCTTAAGCCGGGAAAGTTTTTTGTGACCATAACCACCAAAGAGGGGGAGAGGATTTTGGAAAGCGAGTTTTTATGGGGAGTTTTGGCGATAAACACGGAAAAATCAATTTATCTGCCAGGAGAAAAAGCCTCTTTGGCAATGGCGGTTTTAGACGAGGAAGGCAATATGGTTTGCGACGCGAGATTAAAGCTTTTTATCATCTCTCCTGAAGGAAAGGAAACTGTTCTTTCCACCAAAGACAATACCATTACCGTTAACCCTGAGTGCTTTATTCATGATTACACATACAAGCCGGATTATGAAGCTTTTTATCAGACCGAAGGCATTGGTGCTTACAACCTTAGATTGCTAGCAGAAACAAAGAACGGAGAACTTGAAGTTAAAGACAGCTTTGAGGTGAGGGAGTCCGTCAAGTTTGATGTGGCAAGAGACAGCGCTACCAGAGTTTACCCGCCTAAAAAATACCCGGTCACTTTTTACATTACAGCCAATGAGGACTTTGAAGGGGTGGTAGAAGAAACAGTGCCTTATGACTTTGAGATTTTCCCGGCAGAAAATAACCAAAGTTATGACAGTGTTGAAATAAAAGAAATCGAGAACACCTATCAAATAGAGCTACCCTTTGAGGGCGAGTACGAGCAGAGTTTTGGCTTTGGTGAACTGTCAGATAGCGAGGAAATAAACGAAAAGATGCAAAGTTTCGGGATAATTGGCCATGATGGCATTGATTATGCGCTTCCCGAAGGAACGGAAGTTTTAGCAGTCGATAGCGGTGAGGTGATAAAAGCCCAGTGGGCTGATTATGGCAACACGGTGATAATAGAACATGAATGGGGCAGAAGCTACTATGGCCATTTAAGCGAGTTTAAGGTTGAAAAAGGCCAGAAAGTACAAAAAGGAGAGATTGTGGCCCTTTCCGGAAGCACTGGTTTTGTTACCAGCCCTCATTTGCATTTTAGCTTAAGACCCAAGGGGGCCGACTTTGAAAATGGTTACTTTGGCAAGGTTGACCCTCAAACTTATCTTGCCTCAAACGGGGAAAGTAATGTTTTGGGAATGTCTTTGGGGACTAGGGTAAAAGTTATTTCCTGGAAGGTCTCGGTCAAAAAAGGAGAAAAGCTTTCTTTGGGTTACTGGTTTGACAGCCCGGATATAAGCCCGCAGTTTTATTTATTAGGACCGCTAACATTTAAATCCCAAACTCCAAACTCCAATAAACAAGAGACTGCTTTTCAGGAGACGCGCCAGTGGCAGATTGCTAATGACGCCCAGCTTTTAACTAATCCTTCTTTTACCGGCGGTTATACCGGCTGGACGCTTTCTCCTTCTTCTTCAGTTTATGACAGTTCCACTTATCAGGACTCGGCCGGTTCAATTCATGCTACGGCTGCAGGCAATGGGGTTTCGCAAACAGCGACAGCTACCCAGACCATTTCAAGTTCAATTGCTGCCGGAAGCACAGTGTCCTTTGGCCTTTATTACCAGAAAACTTCCTCGGTTCGCGATTGTGCAGTTAACAGGGTTTCTGTTTATGCGGCTAAGCCTTCTGCGCCAAGTAGCTACAGTGAGCTTTGGTACAATGATTCAACTGCCTATGCTAGCTGGACGCAAGTTAGCAATCAGGATATTTCCTCCTTCTTTACGGAAACCGGTCAATACAACTTTCGTTTTCAACTGTCTGTAACTTCGGGTGGTCACAAAAATGCAACCTGCAATGCTTGGATTGATAATGCAAGCTTGGATGTGGCGGTGGCTACAACCACTCTCGGAGACGGAACTGACCCCGGCAACTCAACGGTTGCCCCTGGCGGCTCGGCTACTGATTTGGACGCTTTTACTTTTACCACCAATACCGGCACCGACACCATTACTGCGGTTACCGCAACCTTAAACTCTTACACAGGAATCGGCCAGGCAGATATTACCGACTCAAGCAATGTAGCCCAGTGTACTGCCCTTACTAACCCTTCAAGTACGACTCTTAACTTTACCGGATGCAGTTTGTCGGTTGGTACTACCGCCACTACTTATAAAATTAGAATTACGCCTAAAGCCCACGGGGATATGCCCGTGGTTCCGGGCGGAGAGTATGCCATAACAGGGACAGTTACCAGCTGGACCGGTTCCAATACAACCCATGCCGGGACAGATACGGATAGCGCTACGGTTACCATTGACAACCTTTCTCCTGGAAGCGCCACTTCAACTTCAGGAAGCGCTGGTAATGCTCAAGTGATAATTAACTGGACAACTTCTTCAAGTGTTGATTTCTCCCGCTCAGTAGTTCTTCGCTGGACTGCCGGTTCTTCCGGCGCTGAAGTTCCGGTTGAAGGGCAAGATTATACGGCTGGTAACACTATCAGCACGGCTACGGTTGCCTGTGTAAGGACAGGCGATTCAAGTTCTACCTCAGTTAATTGTACTGACTCGTCGGTTTCAAACGGTACCACTTACTCTTATAAAATTTTCCAGAAAGACAGTAATGGAAATTATGATGCTGGCGTTACTGTTAGCGGTTCGCCTTTTACTCCAAGTCTTTCCGGGATAACTGTCTCAGGAGTGATATATTCTGATGAGGGTTTGAGTACTTATGATTGCTCTGTAAACAACCTGACTGTTTCCGTAAGAGTAGGCGGAAGCGGCAGTTATAGCGGTATTTGCACCGGAGTCGGCGGAAGCTTTAGCGTCAGTAATGTTACTATTGGCAGTGCTGGCGATGTAGTGACAGTATTTATTGATGGAGAAACCGAAAAAGCAGTCACGGTTGCCAGAGCGTCTAACACTACTTCTGATATTTCAACTTCTTTGTATCAAAACAGGATACTCTTAACACACGAAGATTCGGGTCCTGTTACAAATGCCAATCTTCAAACTTGTGATTCCGGCTGCGATTCAGACATTCAGTTCACCGTTACCGGAGGGGTTTTGTCTGTTAATTCGGGAAATAAAATAGTGGTTGCCCCAGGCAAAACCTACACACCCGGAGGAAATATGACAGTCCCCTCAATCGGTGTAGGTGGGACTTTTAATCCGGAATCAAATACGGTTTCTTTAACCGGTTCGGGTATTGGTACGACTTGCACCGACGCCCCGGGAACGGTGATGCCTTTATGTGTTAATGGAGGAACTTTTAATGCTTCAAATTCAACTATCAACTATGTTGCTCCGGCAGCCACAACTATCGCTGCCGCAACCTATTTTAACCTAGGGGTAGGAACCAGCGCTGAGGCCGGAGCCGGAGCAACATATACCTTGGGAGGAAATGTTAATATCGGTGGCACTTTTACTGTCGGTAACGATTCCTCTACTAATTCTGATACTCTAGATGCTTCTTCTTATACTTTAACTTTATCAGGGGAAGGAACACCCTTCAATCTCACTTCTAAAGGAATATTTCTTGCCAATACTTCAACGGTTAATTACACTGGTGGAAATGGAACAAATGTAACCGTAGCAACTTACTATAATTTAGGCGTAAAACCAGCGGGCGCTAGCACTCATAATTTTGCTAGCGGCACAACTACAGTTAACAACGACTTAAATGTCGCCTCAACATATTGGGACAGCAATTACAGTTACAGCAAGCAACTGACAGTAACAACTGCCGTTGGTAATGGTGTTTCTGCCGGTTATTCGGTTAAATATTCTGCCTCTGGAGATGAAGCAGCTGCAATTTACAATAATTCTCTTTCGACTGGTAATGATTTCAGGATTATTTTCTACAACAATGGTATTTGGACTGAACTTGACCGGGATTTAGTGAGCTTTACTTCGACAAGTATTGAAGTTTGGTTTAAGCTTCAGGAGGACATTAGCGCAAGCTCAAGCAGTTCTAAATATTATTTTTATTATGGATATGCAAGCGCGGGGATGCCGCCTTCCAATAAAGACAATGTATACCGATTCTCAGATGATTTTAGTGATAACAATATAGATTCAAACAAATGGCAAACCGTTAGCGGCGGTGGAGGAAGTATTGCAGAAATCAATCAGGAGATACAAATTACTTCTGATGGAATTAACAGAATTTATTTAAGGTCAGCTACTACTTTTTCAGCTGGTTATGAAGTAAGTGTCAGGGCTAAAAAATCCCAAAATATTGAAATTGCAGTTAACTGGGACGGAGCTGTTGGCACCAGCTACGACAGGATAAGGAGTGGTTATTACATGCCAATTTATATTAGCTGGAGCGTTCCAACTACTTTCACTTTTTACAAATGGGTTAATAGTATTGAAACCGAACTTGGGAAATATGATATTTCTCTTGATACAAGCTATCACACTTATAAGGTTAAATCTTTAAGTACTGGTTTAACAGTTACCCATGATGGAACCCAGGTTTTTACTTCAGCAGACACTACCTATATCAGTGGCTATATTGGTCTCTCTGCAAGAGAAACTCCCGCGGCGCTTAATTCCTATTATGATGATGTTGTCCTAAGAGACTTAGTGGCAACAGAACCAACTGTTACATCAGCAGATGTCATGGCCACCGCCGATGCTTCGGTGAATTCAGCGGTCTTGGATGTTAACGGTAACATAACCATTGCCAGCAGTGGTTCGTTTAAAGCCCACGCCTCAAATTCCCTTACCATTGCTGGAGATTTCACCAATAATGGCACCTTTACTGCTAATTCGGGAACAGTAATTTTTGACGACAGTACCAAGACTTCAAATATCTGGTATGGAGGGGTTGGTTCAACTCAGCCTTTTCATAATCTGACCATTGCCACGGCTGGAAAACAAATGAAATTTGATGAGACGGAAATGACCGGAGTAGGAGGGACTTTCAGTGTTCAGGGAACAAACTGTACTACCGGCAGAGTATTTTTAGACTCAACTACTGACGGAAACCAGTGGGATATTAATGTCACCGGCTCGGCTGATATTGATTATGCAGATGTTGAGGATTCAAACGCCGTTGTCGCTTTGGCGGCAGACAACTCAACTGAAGATAATGTTGGCAACACCAACTGGACAATTAACGAAGGAATGTGCATTTCCACCCTGACCCAGGTTCATTACCGTTGGTCAAATGATGACGGTGGAGAGTCTCATGGAGTAGGGGGAACCTGGTATAACGACAGTTGGGACTATAGGAAATCAATTAACATTGGCAATTCAAACGGTGCCTTGTCTGATTTTCAGGTTTCCTTTGTTCTTAATACAAGTGCTTTAGTAAGTGAGGGCAAATTAAGAAGTGACTGCGCTGACATGCGTTTCACTGACAACGACCAGACTACTTTGATAAACCACTGGATTGAATATGGCTGCAACACCACCTCAACCAGGGTTTGGGTAAAGATTCCCTCTCTTCCGGCAACCTCAAGCAAAGACATTTATTTTTATTACGGCAATTCAGAGGCCGGTAGTACTGCCAACGGTGATAATACTTTTGAGCTTTTTGATGATTTTACCGGTTCGTCAATAGACACAAACAAATGGAACGATTACAACCCCAATAGCTATGGAACAATGACGGTTTCTAACGGTATTTTAACTATTTCGGTTACCGACACAGGGAGTGCTTCTACCGCTAAGTACAGGGGAATTATGAGTAAAAATACCTTTTCCTTTTCAGATCACATTATTGAAGCTTATTCAGACCGTGTATTTAACGACATGGGGACGTATGCCGAGGTAATTCAGCAAAACTATGTTGTCTCTGATATGGCAAATCCTTCAGGTCTTTGTGCTGATGGCGTTACCGGTGAGGGTAATCAATATCTTTTCCGTTACCAGAGATTTAATGGAATATTTGGGATTGACACTCAGGGATATACTTTAGTGCGGTGTACTAATGGCGTTATGGATGATAGTGGTGGTTCGTCTGTAGACGATAATAACCCCTCTAATTTTTTATGGGAAAGGTATTCCTGGTATACAGGCCCAAATCAAAAGTCAGGAAGAAGTACTGACGGCACAAACTTTAGTGCTACCTGGTCAGATAAGACTTATACGCTTTTTTCGCTGCCAACTTCAAAATATTTTGGAATAGTGGTGACAAACAAATCCCGATATTCTCACACTGTCTATGTAGACTGGATAAGAATAAGAAAATATGCTTCAATAGAACCGACAGCCCAGATAGGGACAGAAACAAGCCAGCCAGCGAACGCAACCTGGAAGGGGGATGAGGACACTGCCATCACTGATGTGGCAAAGAATGAAAACATTAGGATGCGCGCTTCTGTAAAGAATGTTGGCTTAGGAACTACTGTTAACTTGCGACTTCAGGTGGCAGCCAAAGGCGCAGCTGCCAGCTGTGAGGCAGTTTCCTCAGGCAGTTTCTCTGATGTTCCGACCACAGCAGGAAGCGCAGTTGCGGTTATGGCAACTTCAACCAATTTTTCCGACCAGGATACCACCACAGCCCAACTTACTTCTTCTGCATCAACTTTTGTTTCAGGAAAAATGGTTGAGTATCCTTCAAGTCAGACAAATTCAATTTCTCTTTTAAATGACGAGTATACTGAGGCAGAATACAATTTCCAGATAACGGATAACGCTTCAGGAAACACTACCTACTGCTTTAGAGTGGCCAATGCCGGCAGCGGCCTTAACTCTTATACCAATGTGGCTGCTTTAACAACAGTTGCCAGTGTGAGCAATGAAGCTCCAAGTGCGCCCCAGACACCTCATGCCAACAACGATAATGCCCAAACCGGCCAAACCAGCCCGGTATACGGGCTTATAGATCACACACCGGCCTTTTCTGCTGTTTTTGACGACCCTGATACCTCAGATACGGCAGTTTACTACCAACTTCAGGTTGGTACTGATACTGATTGGGCAGTGGCGGAAATGTGGGACAGCACCAAAACAGGAATTACCGCCTGCAACGAGAACAGCCGTTGCGGAGACATTATTTATAATGGTTCTGCCTTGGCAGACAATACTACTTATTATTGGCGGATTAAGTTTTGGGATAACTCGGATGCGGAAGGGGTTTGGTCCTCAACTCAGGAATTTTCCATGAACGACGAGCCAACGGTTTTATCAATTATTCTTAATGGAGGGCAAAACATTCAGCCGATTGAAGGAACTACGGTTGGGGTGGGTTGGACAGCTTCGGTCACCGACCCGGGCGGTTATGAGGAAATAAGTACCGTTGTCGGCAAGCTCTACCGTTCAGGCGTTTCCGGGGCAGAAGCTTGTACTCCGGATAATAATAACTGCTATTCAGATGCAAGCTGCTCACTGACTGATTGTTCGGGAAATACTTGCACTGCCACCTGTTCTGTTGATGTCTTTTTCCACGCCGACCCCACCGATGAGGGCAGTACTTACGAAGCTCAATACTGGCGGGCTTGGATAAAAGCAACCGACACTTATACAGAAACAGGGGAGAATTATAGCGGGGTTGACGCGGTAGACTTAAACTCATTGGTAGCGCTAAGTATTGACGAGTCAATTTATTATGGCTCGCTTTTGCCCGGAGACAGTACCTCAAACAAGCAAACAATCATAACCAATACCGGCAACTTTGACCTTGACATGATGGTTTCCGGATATGATATGTGTACGGATTATCCCACCTGCACTGGTTACATGATTACCGTAGCCAACCAGCAGTATTCACTTAATACCTTTACTTTCGGCGACGGAGTTAGTCTTTCGGGTACTGAGGCCAGGGTTCAGATTAACCTTACCAAACCAACAACTTCTCCTTCTGATTCTTCAGGAACACTTTACTGGGGAATTAGTATTCCAGACATTAAGGAGACCGGCTCTTACATCGGCAGAAATGATATTTTAGCTACCGCTGATGACGGCAGCTAGTTTGGCTATTGACAGTTTTTCTTAAGAAAGTATTTAATTATATATAGTATATGTACCGCAAAAAGTTAAAGAAAATTATTTATGTTCTCCGTTTAACCGGAACTTTTCTTTTAATTTTAAACTCCGGTTTTTACCAGGTAGTTTTAGCCCAGGACTCTGAAACAGTTTCTACTTCGGTTACGGTGGGCAACTCTGCTCCTTCTTTTACAGTTACTCCCTTTGAAACGCCGGAAAGCAGCGGTACCAGCCCGACCGATGTTGGTGAGCAGGTTACTTTCCAGGCCAGAGGGTCTGATTCAAACGGAGACAGTTATTACCTGGCTATTTGTAAAGGGACAGGAATTACTGCTAACAACAATAGTCAGCCAACTTGTACCGCAGGAGCTTGGTGCGTAAGCGATCCCACTGCCAGCGGGGAAGACGCTACTTGTAGCCATACGGCACTGCAGGGGGATGCGGAAAGCAACGACTGGGTAGCCTATGTATGTGACCATAATGGCGCTTCAGCCTGTTCCGGGCTTTCAACCGGAAGCGGGGATACAGGCTCTCCTTTTAAGGTAAACCACCCGCCGATTTTAAATACAATTAACAATACGGTTGGTGTAGGCGGTACCGACCCTGGCCACACGGTTACCTGGACAACCAATAGCTCAACTTTAGATAACGATGAAGATACGGTCGCCGACACGATTACTCTGGTTATTTGTAAAACGGCAGGCCTAAGCGGTACGGCTTGTGACGGAGGAGTAGAGGATACTTATTGTTCAAGCTCGGCGGTTGCCAACAACCCAAGCTGTTCGTATCAAATTCCAGTTGGAACAGCAGACCAGTCTTACAGCGCTTATGCGTACTTGTTTGATAACCACGGCTTAGGCGCTTCAGCCAACCAGGAGACAGACAGCAGTTATACGGTTAATAATGTGGCGCCGGTGGTGAGTTCGGTCACAGTAAACGGAGGAAGTGATATTACTTTAACGGAAAACACCACTACGGCAGTAGCTTTAACGGCAACAATAACCGATAACAATGGATGTTCTGATCTTTCCTCGGTAATTGCCAGCCTTTACCGTTCGGATTTAGGCTATAGTGCGTGCGACATTAATGCTGAAGACGATGACAATAACTGCTATGCTGAAATTTCTTGTACAGAGGTTGTTGCCGGAAATACTTGCGTCGGGGGAACAGATGCAAGCGTTGGTTACGAGTGTACGGTAAATGTTCAGTATCATGCTGACCCGACCACCGCAAGCACAGAATATCCGGATTCAACTTGGAAAGACACGATAAAAGCGACTGACGACGATGCCGTCGCTCACAACCTTGAGGTAACAACCGGAGTTGAGATGAATACTCTTATTGCTTTTGATGTGACTGCCTCCATTGGTTACGGCAATCTTTCGGTAGGTCAAACCAATGATATGTCTTCAACAACTACAATAGTGACAGCAACAGGCAATGTTGGGCTTGACCAAGAGCTTTCTGGTACAAATATGTGCACTGACTACCCGGGATGTGCCGGAAGTACTATTGCCGTTGGCAGCCAAAAGTGGGCTTTATCTTCGGCTACAGGCTATGGGGGAGCCACGGCACTGACAGGAATAGCCGACGAAGCGGAGCTTAACTGTCTAAAAACTACCAGTTCTGGCACTCCACAGACAAAAAGCACCTATTGGGGGCTTTTAATTCCTGACGGTACGCCGCCGGGGACTTTTACCGGAGAAAATACCATTACCGCCAAACTGGGGGAAACGGCAAACTGGTAGGTATATTTGGTTTAAATATATATAATGGATAAATAAGGTGAAACAAAAAATAAAAAAACTAGCTTTTCCTATTTCCTTTTTATTACTTCTCTTTGTTTTTGCAAAAGAAGCCTGGGCAGGCTTTGGTGTTTCTCCGGCCATTATTAAAAACGAATATCTGAAACCAGGCTCCTATTTTGTTAAAGAGATCACTCTTTCCCGTTCTGATCCCGTTGAAGACCTTGAGATTGTGGTTGAGCCGGACCTTGAGGAGATGAACCAGTGGATTACTTTTGAACCGGGGAACAAGTTTATCTTTAAAAAGGGCCAGAAGATTTACAAGATGAAAGCCATTTTTGATATTCCCGAGGACGCACCTTACAAAAGGTACAGCGGTGCCATAAGGGTTAAGGCCCACAATGCCGGCGGTCCGGAAGAAGGTGGGGTTTCCGTGGTTAAGGGAGCCAGGCTTGAGGTTAATTTGGTGACTACAGAGATTAGCTTAGCCGATCTTCTAGTAAGGGCAATTACGGTTAAAGAGGATGTTAAGCCGGGCCAGCTTTTGGAAGTTTCCCTTTTAATAGAAAACAGGGGTAACACCCCTGCTTCTCCAAGAGCAGAGATTGCCATCACTGATCTTAACAGTAAACACCTGGAAACAATCGAGTCAGACGTTGTTGACTCAATTCCCGAGATGGAAACGAAGGAAGTTTTTGCCAGGTTCAGGCCAAGCGTGCCTCAGGGAGAATACTTTGGCGTGGTAAAAGTATTTTTAGGAAGCAAGGTTTTAAGGGAGGAAAAAGTTGTTTTCAGAATTTTGGGAGCAGTTCCTCAGGCAGAAAAAAAGCAGTCAGCTTCAATTGCCGATGTAGTCAAAAAAATCTCTGTTCCTAAAAAGCTGGTCTTGCCTTTAGTTTCCGGGCTTTTGGTCACTGCAATAGTTATCAGCTTAACCTTATTTGCTCTTAAAACAAAAGACAAGAAAAAGAAAATTATTCTTTTTGCTTCTGCTGCTGGGATTTTGCTTATCTCTCTTACGGTAGGGGTGACACTTCTGGTCTTATCTTTAACTAACAAAGGAAGTGAGGAGACTGCTCCTTTAGCTAAGGAGGAAAGCGGAAGAATAATGGGAGAGGAAACAGAACCTGTTGAAGAAGCCCAGGCAGAAGCAGCTCCTGAGGTGGCGGGAGCTGAAACAAGTGAGCCCAATGTGGAAAAGTTCATTCCTTTGGTGGTTGAAGACGAAGCGGGAGAAAAGTTTTACCACATTTACGAAAAACCGGAGCTTGAATCAAAAGTTGTTTATTCTGCCACTGAAGGTGAGCAGTTTACAGTTTTGGAAGAAGTTTCCCGCTGGTATCGGGTGGAGCTTCCAATTGGCTTAACCGGCTGGCTGCCTAAGGAAAATGTCAAAAGAGTAGACTAAATCTTTCTTGCCTCAGGGCTTTTTGAGTGCTAAAATCTTTCTATCATAATTTTTTTTAAAAAGGAGCTTTATGGAAAGAACAGTTGTTTTAGTTAAACCTGATGGTGTTAAAAGAGGCTTAATTGGTGAGATCATAAGCAGGTTTGAAAAAGCCGGGCTTAAGCTGGTGGCAATGAAAATGGTAAAAGTTGACAAGGAATTTGCCTCTAAGCACTACGGTTATAGTGATGAATGGTTTGAAAATGTCGGTAAAAAACTTAAGGAATTCTATCAGGAGCAAGGCTATGATCCGGGAGAAGAAATTAACAAAATGTCCAACAAGGAAATAGGAGAGATGGTGCAAAGTTGGAACGTTGAGTATTTGACCGAAGGACCAGTGGTAGCAATGATTCTTGAAGCGCCTGGAGCGGTTTCTATCGTCAGAAAAATGGTTGGCAGTACATTTCCCCAATCAGCCCAGCCAGGAACCATTAGAGGCGACTACAGCTTTGATTCGCCTTTTCTTTCCAATGTTAAAAGAAGGTCAGTCTATAACCTGATTCATGCTTCAGGTGCTCCTGAAGAAGCTGAGCTTGAAATAGAGCTTTGGTTTAAGAATGACGAGATCACGCAATACAAAAGAGTAGAAGAGATGCTTATGGTTGGAGAAGAGTGAAAAAAGCTAAACCTTAAAAAAGTTTCTCAAATTCCGCCATTTTAATTATACCATTCCTTATCGGTAAACTTGACACAGTTTTTTCATTTTTTTTAAAATTTGCCTACTTGATTGCAATGGCGCTATCAAGTTAGCCCATAAGGAGGTGGGGGGAATGAAGGTTCTGGTTAGAACCGGGGAAGTCAGGGTTCCTAGTTTACCGTGCGGTAGTCCTTTGGATTGCTGCATCAAACAGTTGGACAACGGTGCGGATTGTCTCAATCAGTGTCGCGGGTGTCCAAGGTTGCCCAAGGCAGCGGAGAATAGCCTTCCTTCCTTGCCAAGGGAACCTTATCCCTTTGCCTGCGTTACTGACTAATTTTGCCGAGGAGCGTTAGGATTAGTCCTAAAAAAACTTATCCGCGAAAAACGCTCCTCAATCCTTTTTTGCCAACCAAAAACCCCGCCGAGTCGGCGGGGTTTATTGTTTCAATAAAGTGTTAACCGTTTTTATGCTGTTGGTAACACTCGTTGCAGTAAACCGGTTTGTCACCTCTTGGTTCAAAAGGAACTTCACACTCTTTACCACATTGAGCGCAGACAGCAGTGTGCATTTGCCGGTTACCCCTTAATTGCTGTTTTCTTGCCTGACGGCAGGAAGGACATCTTTGGGGAGCATTCTGAAAGCCTTTTTGGGCGTAGAATTCCTGCTCAGAAGCGGTCCAAGTAAACTCGTTACCGCATTCTTTACATTTAAGAACTTGATCCTGATATGCCATTTAAAAATTTCACCTCCTCTCGGGCCCCTAGAGCTCTGTGAGTTTTCCTAGTGCTCTAGGTTAACCAGAGACGGTGAAACTTAGACAAAGTCAGGGTATCTGAGCAGAAATTATAACACAACTTTCTCTAAATGGAAATAGAAGAGGAGAAAGCTACTTAATTATACGGCTGAGGAACCAGTTTACCAGAGCTAAAATAATACCAAAGGCAAGAGCCCAGCCAAAACTGGCCACAGTAAAACCGGGGACAATTCTACCGACAAGGAGGATAAGGAAAGCATTAATAACAAGTGTAAAAAGTCCCAATGTAAGGACATTTATTGGTAGTGTTAGCAGAATGAGGATTGGTTTGATAACAAGATTTATCAAGCCCAAAACTATGGCAACTATAAAAGCAGTTAAAAAATCCCTGACCACTACACCCTCAAGAATGTAGGCAGAAATAAAGATTGCCGCAGTTTTTACTAAAAGATCAAGCAACAGCTTCATTCTCTATAACCTTACCAAGAAGAAAAAAATTTATCAAGCACTTTTTACTGAATTTTTTGAAGAATTTCTTTCCTGGTCCAAATCTTCCTGGTTACTCCCACATTACCCTCGAAAGAGACTTGTAAAACCCTGCTTATTAAGTCTTTTAAAGTTTTATTTTTAGTGAAGAGATAGTTTCTTCCTTCGCTAATGCAGGGGGAGGACAAAATCCAAGCTTCGCTGCCGTATTCTTTTAAAACAGATTCCACCAACCCGCTGAATTGTTTTAAAAAGTCCCTGCTGTTGTAAAGCTCAATCTGGCCGAAAGTACACTTCATTCCCTTTATGGTCTGAATTTTAGTGTCGTTTTTAAGAACAACCTCAGGTTTTTGGTAAATTTCTCTTTCCTGATCAAGGTAATAAATGGAAATCCAGTTTGGAGGTAGGTTAACATATGCCTTAAGCTCTTCGAAGGCCTTCTTGTCCCTCTCAGTGGTCCAGAAAGACTGAAAATTTAAGGTATTTGACAAAATGGCAGTATATAAAAGATTGGCGCTTAGACTGCTCATTTTGGCTCCCGGCTTTCGAAGCTTAAATTCTTCCCAAATTTGTGTGGCGCAAGCACCGATTTCTTCAATTTTTGCTTTTTCCCCGATTTTTTCTTGCCAATGATTTTCAAAACCAACATGATGGTCAATTATTTCAATAATCCTTTCGTCTTTGACAAAGGGGGGGAATTGGTCGGGCTCAGAAACATCGACAATTACATAGCTGGTGTCAGGCTCGTCTTCATAATGTTTTAAAAAGTTAAGCGGCCATTGCCTTATTTCTTTACTGATACTGTGGTTTAAGGTGGAAACAATTACCGGAATAGGGCGAACTTGGGGAATTTCACTGTAGGCAACAACACAAGCAAGACCGTCAATATCGCAAAATCGCTTACCAGTTGTTACAACAGTTTTAGGCATTTATTTATTTTAGCATTTAGAAGCTGGTCGGAATGGAGGGAATTGAACCCTCTACCTCTCGGTCCCGAACCGAGCGTTCTACCGATGAACTACATTCCGGCGTTGTTGTTGGCGGGCAGGCTGAACCGTGCATTCTACCGACCTGCCCGCAGACGCTAAAGCGTCAGCTTTTGCAGGCGGGTGAACTACGCTCGCTATCAATAGAATTTTAGCATTTTGGGGGTTGATTTTAAAGCTCTTTTGGATATATTTTAGCAATATGTCGGAAAGAGAAGATGACCGAGTAGCAAAATCTATAGAAGCTTTTAAAAAAATTCTTGGTCCCGAGGCAGCGGATGCTTTTATGGGTGCGTTAAAAATCATAGTCCATAAAAATGGTGGCAAAATCGGGATTTCCCAGGTAGGGGATATAGTTAAGCTTCATCTTCCTATCAACGGAACAGGGGTCGATGTTTCTTTTCAAAAGACTTCCGATCCTCAGAAAACTTCCTGAAACCGCAATAATTTGATACCTTTTGGTATAATTACTATATAGCACTTTTAAGAGGTTTAAGAGTCTGGTCAGACTTAAGCGTCGTTCAGGCTCAAGTGCCTAGCTGGCAAAAGGGGCAAAATGAGAAAGCTGGGATTCGATCCGCTGTGCGCCTTGGCATGGATGGGGGTCGCGGTTTTCGAGGTAATCTTTTTTTGGACCTTTTTTACCGGCATTCTGCCGCTACTGAGAGAATGGGGAGGAGCATTTCTCTCCATGGTATCAGGTTGGTAGTGGCCGGAGGGGTGGCAAAGCAGTTTCTTGCCTTGTGGTTTTGCTACCCCTCGTTCGTTTATTTACCATCTTCCGCCGCCACCACCACCAAAACCTCCGCCTGAGAAGCCTCCGCCTCCGGAAAACCCAGAACTTCCCGAAAAACCAGATCTGCCACTGGGAGAGGAGCCTAAGTTGCCGGAAACACTGCTTGAAAAGCTGCTAAAGTCTGAAGAAAAGCTGGCAGCGGTAAAGCCGTTTAGGTAACTTGGCGGCTCAACACCCAAATCAGCCATTTCGCGCGAAAGCTTGTGAACCAGACCCAGGCTAATGCTTAGAGGCAAAATTTCCTGAAAGAACAAATTTTTTTCAGCAATTTCTTCCCGCCACTTTCCCTTGTCAAGATAATATTTTAGTCCTTTTATTTGCCTATAAAGGGAGTATCCCCAGCCTGTTTTTCTGGGCATGTGTCTGACCACCAAAAAAGAGGCAACCAGCGAAAAGACCAAGACAACAAACACAAAGGGGTTACCTTGTGTCGGGAATAATGAAAATATTGCCACACTTACCGCAAGGCCAATAAGAAATATGACTAAATACCACTTTTTAATTACCTTTTGGGGGTCTTTATCGAAAACTTCTTCTTTAGTAAGTGAAACATAAACTTTGTCTTTAAAAGCGGGAATATGTTTGTAAAAACGGTTTTTTAAGCTTTCCAGGGTTACCTCTTCTTTATTATTAAAAAGCTTCTCAAGAAGCAATTTCTGGTGTTCCTTTAGGTTTGAAGGAGATTTGCCTTTTTTAGTAAACAAATAATTGGTTTTATTGACCAAAAACCCTTTTTCTTCTGTCTTTTTTATTTCTAAAAACCCAAGTCTGGCCAGTTCCACAATTTCAGCAATTAAATCGTTCATATCCATTTTTTCGTCAAGAATGGTGCCGATTTCAGCAGGGGTAAGTCCTTCAATTGGTGAGTAAACCGTGGGTAGGTGTTCTCTGGCAAAAAGAGGCTTTGCCTTAGCTGTTTTCGGATCTTGTTTTATATAGACATTATCAGATTGATACTTTAAATCTCTGCCTTTTTTATACCAGGCAATAAGGATAACTGCCAAAGGCAGTAAAGCCAGTAAATAGCCGGAGTTATCAATAATTATTTTTAAAGTCCTTTCAAAAAAGCCAGGGAAGGCAAGTTGGTTATTTTTGTTAAGACCGGTAACAACAGTTAGGTTTTCTCCCGGCTCAAGTGGGGTGTTAGCGGAGAAAACAATTTTATTTTTACTACTCTGAACACTGCAGTCGGTTTCTTTTTCGCCGAAACTGCCGACAAAACAGTGATGGTTTGCAATCTCAGCATAGGGAGAATTTATGGTAGCCGAGGCTTTGACAATCCAGGTGTCCCATTCCCAGCCGGTAACGTTCCAGTAAATCTCATCGTGGTTCTCATACCTTAAAACAATGCCTTTAATTCTGTATTTTAGAAGGTAAGTTTTTTCGCCGGTTATCTCTCTGTCAGGATTACCGATTTTGATATTCACGCTTTGCTTGAGCCGGCTTGTTTCATAAGGAACAGGATTATCGCTTTCGTCAGTAAGGGAAAGTATTTCAAAGTCTGCATTAATTGTTTTGGCTCCGGCAGTATAGGTAACAGGAATTACTCTGAAAATGCCGTGCGAGGGGATATTAAACTGGGTATTTATCTTTTCCGTTACAGTTAAAGAAGTGTCTTTGTTAAGGTCAATTTCTGCTTCAAAGTTGTTTATAATGTAAGGGTGTGAGCCGTATTTTTGGGCAAAAGCGGGTTTTGAGAAAAAAAGTAGTAAAGACAAGAAGGCAAAAAAAATTTTCTTCATACCTAAATCTTAACACCCGAGATGCTAAAATTAAAGCATGGCTAAGCTTCGCATTATAATTTTTGGTCTTGTCTTTCTGATCATTGGCCTGATTTTTTTTAATCATAAAACTGAAGGCAAAAACTATATAAGCATTAATGGAAAAAAAATTGAAGTTGAAATTGCTGATACGTCCAGCCTAAGGCAGCAGGGTTTGTCGGAGAGAAAAAGTTTGTGCCCAGATTGCGGTATGCTTTTTTTGTTTCCAGAACCTGGATTTTATGGCTTTTGGATGAGGAAGATGCATTTTGATATTGATATTATTTGGGTAAGAGGAGAAACCATTGTCGATATTGCCAAAAGCGTTTCTAGGCCAGGACCTCATGAGTTTGAGAGCCCAAGGAAAACCTATACCAGCCGCGAACCGGCAGACAAAGTAATTGAGGTTAATTCAGGCTGGTGCGAAGCAAATGGCATTGAAATAGGAGATAGGGTTAGCTATTAGCTTTTTCGGTTTGTTTCCCGAGGCTATTTAAGGTAAAATACATATGTCGTAAATTTATGACAAAATGCCGTTGTAGCTCAACGGATAGAGCAGTCCCGTCCTAAGGGAAAGGTTGGGGGTTCGATTCCCTCCAGCGGCACAAATTCTGCCCTTTTAATTAATTTTTATTAATGACAGACGAAGAATTAGTAGAAAGGGTTTTGAATTCCGATAAAGAAGCTTTAGGAGAGCTTTTTAGGCGTTATCACAAACCTTTTTTTAATCTTTCTTACCGTTTTCTTGGCGACCACTTTTTAGCTGAAGACCTGACCAGCGAAATATTTTTAAGAATTTATAAATATCTTAAAACTTTTGACAAGGGCTCACGGTTTAAACCATGGGCTTACAAGGTAGCCACAAACACCTGTTTAAGCTTTAGGAAAGCAAAAACAACCTTTCTTTTTCCTAAAATTAAAAACGAAAACGGAGAATGGCAGGAAAAGGAAGTGGTAGATGAGAAAACTAACCTTTTAGATGAAGTTTGCGGGAATGAGATAGCGGAAAGAGTGCAGAAAGCCTTGCAAAAACTGCCTGAAAAGTACCGTTTAGCACTTTTTTTATACTATTTTGAAGACTTGAAATATAATGAGATTGCCGAAAGCCTGGGTATGCCGGTTAATACCATAAGAACCCACATCAAAAGGGGCAAGGAAAAGCTTGAATCAGAACTTAGCGATTTAATTTAAAATGAAAGAAGACAAATTAAAAAAACTAATTGAAAACTTGCCTAAGGTAGAGCCTAAAAGGCCGGTTGAAAAAATCATTTGGGAAATAATTAAAATGGAGGCAATAAAGCTTTGGGAAAGAAGGCTTTCTTTTTTGCTTCTTTTTCTTTCCGTGCTTTTGGCTTTCTTTACAGTCAGGCAAGCTTTCCAGGTATCAAAAACACTTAACAGCCTTGGGTTCTGGCAGCTTCTTTTTTGGGATAAAAGCTGGCTAGCCACAGAACCTAGGGCAGTTTTTCAAGCCATGCTTGAGGCAAACCCATTAAAAGAGCTTTTCCTGCTTTTCTTCTTAGTGACAACTTTTGCTTTTTCTTTATATATTCTCTTTAAAGAAAATGAAAAATAAAGGAGCAGCCACAATTTATTTACTTGCCGGGTTTATTATTCTTCTTTTTTTGGGGGGGTACCTTGTTTTCACCCAAAAGCCGGAGAGCCTGAAGGAATTAACCGAGGAAAGCCAAACAGCGGTAAACAAGGAAGAAGATTCTTTATTAAAAAAAGAGCGATTCTTTCTTGAAATAGAGAGCCCTAAAAACAAGACCACGCTAGGCCAAGCCATAGTTGAAGTTAGGGGTAAAACATTGGCTCAAGCTGAAGTGTTTGTGAATGATAAAGAGACTGTTGCCGACAAAGACGGGAGTTTCAATGTTTCCCTTGAACTTGAGGAAGGGGAAAACTATATTTTGGTAGTAGCCGGAAATGAAATTGGAGATGCGGAAGAAGAGCTAGTGGTTTACTACGAAATTGAATAATCCCAAACCTTTAGCAGTTTGAAACTTTTTTGCTTCTTTTGGGGTATTAATAAAAAGAAAGGGGGTGAGACCATTGAAGAAAACTGCTGTTTTTTTTGTCATCTTTCTTTTTCTTTTTAATACCCAGGTTTTTGGCCAGGGCAATGCTCCCCAAATGCAAAATGCAATAAGAAAAGAAATTAAGGAGGAGGTAAGGGAAAGCATTAAAGGGATAAAAGAAGAAGCAAGAAACGAGATAACGGAAGAAAAAAGATTGGCAACGCCTTCAGGCCAGGCAGGTCAAAACATCCGTTCAAGAATTCTTGAAAGAATAAGAAAACTTTACCCAAAGCTTCTTCCGGCCGGACTTAACCAAGCAGAAATAAAAGTAATTTCCGGAAACGAAATTACTGTTACCCATGAAAGTAAAGAAGTTAAGCTTTTGGTAACTGAGAAAACAGTCATTCTTAAAAAATATGGAGGAAAGGCTTTGGTTTCTGATCTTAAAGTCGGCCATCTTGTTTCTGCCCGGGGAACCTGGCAGGACAGCGACAACGCGGTACTTGAATTAAGGATTTTGAGAGATCTTTCCTTACAAAAGAGGTTTGCCACTTTTTGGGGCAAGATAAAAAGCCTAAGCGAGGGCAAGCTGGTTATTGAGACGGCAAAAAGAGAGGATCAAGCCGTACTTGTTAAAGAGAGCACTAAAATTGTTAATAGGGCTCACAAGGAGATTCCCTTTTCCGAGCTTAAAGAGGGCCACCGTGTCAGGGTAAGCGGAACTTGGGATTCTTCCTTAAACCAGGTAGAAGAAACCAGGCTGATTAAAGACTGGTCAATTGCTCCGGTAGGGGAAAGTGAATAAAAAAAATTAGGATATGTGAGAACGATTGTCCCGCTAAGGGCGGGACAATTTGTTTAGTTCAGAGAAGTTACTTCAAGGAAACAGAGTAGAGGTTTGGTTTTGATTCAGGGTCAAAACTAATCTGAGTAAGAATAACCAGCCTTTCTCCGCCTGGAGAAACAAAGGCAAATGGACTTACCATTGGGCCAGAGTAAACAGCAGTGGAGTTGGTGCCGTCATACTCGCAGATAATGACCTTGTCTCCGTTCTCTCCCGCCTCAAGCCAGATTAAGTGGTTGCTTGAAGGAAACCAATTGGGTTTAGTTAGCCAGTTTTCCGTTTCAATCTTAACCGGGGTGGGGGTTGGAGTGGGAGTTATGGTTTTATCTTTTGTTTTTACGCTTTTGGCTTGTGTTGGGGTGGGGGTAGGTTCAGGCAGATTAAAGGGAATTGTAAAGTTTCTATCCTCTTTTATGTCGTAAACATAAAGCCTACCTGCCTCGATTTTTCTTGATTCAGGCTGGTTTGAGGAAGCGGGAACCGGCGGAATCAACTTTTCCGGAATTTCAGCCGAAGCGGTAGCTGTGTAAAGGATTTTAGTGCCGTCGGGGCTAAAGCTTATATCTGTGGCAGAACTAGCCAGAATTTCTTTTAACTTTTCTGGAACTTTCTTAAACCTGGCTTCATTTCTGATTTTTTCTTCTTTAGTCCAAGTTAAAGCCATTTGTTCAAGGCTTTTGGAAACATCAACAAAGCTTGCAGACGGGTTTAGCTGGCTGGGATCAAGCAGATATTTTTCTTTTTGGGTTTCAACAAGAATTTGTCTTGAGTCGGGAGTCCAGTAGTAGTTAAGTTCAGAGAAGTTATAACCGGCCCTATCTTTTGCAATCTGCCTTGGTTCTCGATTAGAGCTAAAAAGAAAACCACCCAAGTCTAGAACCCAAAGCCCGGCTTGGGGACTAGGTGAGGAAATGCTGTAAACAATCTTTCCTCCGTCAGGTGAAATTTTTGGGTTTTCCACACCGGTAAAGGTTAGGGGTTTAAGATCAGGAACCTGGGGGAAAAGCAAGGCGTTAGCCTGGGTAACCAACTCTTTTTCAATCAGTAATTTTTTTTGCCAGGGGAAAGTACCAGGTTTTTTAATTTCAACCAGATATTCGCCCGGAGGAAGGGAAAGAGTGCTGTTTGTGGCTCCTTTAAGCTTGCCGTCAATAAAAACTTGAGCGCCATGGGGAGAAGAGTTAACTACCAGCATGCCGGTGGGCATTACCGACTTACTGGAAAAGTCAAATCTATAACCTTGAGTGAATTTAATGGCAACATAGGTGCCAATGATTACAAAAGCAACGATTAAAAAAAAGAAGGGTACCCGGTATTTGGAAAGGTTTAACATTTTAGCAATTATATCTTTTTTCTTTATTTTAGACAACCAAGCAAAGCTTACAAATATTCTTGCTAAAGCCTTGAAGGTCTGTATAATAAAGTTTAGAGATAGTCTAAAAACTGTCTCTATCTATATGCATTTAATATCAGAAGATATCAAGTGATTTCTAAGCAGATTGCCATTGATTTAGGGACAGCAAACACTGTGGTTTGGGAGGTTGGGAAGGGCATTGTTCTTAATGAGCCAACCGTGGTGGCGGTTTCAGTTGAAGATAACCGGGTTTTAGCAGTTGGCGGTGAGGCAAAGACAATGCTGGGAAGAACTCCCGGTAATATTGCCGCTTTAAGACCGCTTCGGGAAGGCGTGATCGCTGACTACGAAGTAACCGAGGCAATGCTTCGCTATTTTGTCCAGAAAGTTTGCGGCAAGATTTGGCTTTTTAAGCCCGAGGTAATGATTTGCACTCCGGCTGGAGTAACCCAGGTGGAAAGAAGGGCAGTTTTGGATGCCACTCTTTCTGCCGGTGCCAGAAACGCTTATCTTATTGACGAGCCTTTAGCTGCGGCCATAGGTGCCAAAATTCCGATTGCCCAGGCTTCGGGTAACATGGTTTTAGATATGGGCGGCGGTGCTTCTGAGGCAGCGGTAATTTCTTTGGGCGGAGTTGTGGTCCATAAAAGCGTGAGAGTGGCTGGTAATAGGATTGATGAAGCAATTGCTTCTTATTTAAGGAGAAAGCACAATATTGTTATTGGCGAGCAAACCTCTGAGGAGATTAAAATTAAAATCGGCTCTGCTTTGCCTTTGGTAAAAGAAGAAAGCCTTGAAGTCAAGGGCCGGGATTCTCTGCTTGGTCTTCCTAAGATTATCACTATTTCTTCAAATGAAGTTACCGAGGCAATAAAGCCGGTTTTAAACATGATTGTGAACATGCTTAAGGAGGTTTTAGAAGAAACCGCACCTGAGTTAAGCTCAGATATTATTGACAAGGGAATTGTGATGACCGGAGGAACAAGTTTGCTTAGAGGTTTTGACAAGATGCTAACTAAGGAGTTGGGAGTTTCCTGCCATGTGGCCGAAGACCCGCTTTTTTGCGTTGTTAAAGGAACGGGAATTGCTTTGGAAAACATTGAACTTTACAAGCGATCAGTCACTAGAAAATAGGAGCAAATTTGTGTTAAAAAATAAGCTTGTAGAAATAGAGCAATAAATCTTATAGCTTTTAAGTTGATTTTTTTAGCAAAAATCCTTTGAAAAACAAAAAATTAAGTTTAAAAGCCAGAGTAAAACATTTGCCCAAAAACTGAAAAAAGTAAACAAACACTATTTTTTAAAAATATCCTGTAAGATTAAAAGAGAAAAAAATAAAAAAACCCTATGTCTTTTTTGCCAAAAACCTGTTTTTTTTAACAAAAATACAAAAAAATTAGCAAAAAAATAAAAAAAATTTGAAGCGGGCAAAAAACAGGGCAGGAAAAAATCAAAAAAAACAGCCATAAAAGCCAAAGGGGATGTAAAAAATGAGCCGAAATATAGCTAATATTCTAGGTGTACCCATAAATAGCACTCAGCTGCCAAGTTTGCTAGACCAAATTGAGGGGTTAATTGAAGAAAAGCCAGGTTTTGAGGCTAAGCCCCCCCTGATTATTTTTACTCCTAATCCTGAATTTCTAGTTGAAGCTCAAAAAAACCTAAAATTCAAAGAAATCCTTAAAGTGGCTGATATCAACATTCCTGACGGTTTTGGTTTGGTTCTTTTTTCAAGAGTATTTAGGAAGGAAGTTAAAGAAAGAGTAAGCGGTGCTGATCTTGTTTCCTGCTTACTTGAAACAGCTAATAGTAAAGGCTGGTCTGTGGGTATTGCCGGAGCCAGAAGAGGAGATAGAGGGGAAGCTGAGTTTCTTTTTAAAAAGTTATCTGAAAAGTACCCTCGGGTCAAATTTGTTAACCTCGATAACTTAGAATTTAAAATAGAAAACCTGTCTGCCGACAGGCAAGATTTAAAACCTGCCCATCCGGCAGGCGGGCTTAAAATTGTTTTCGCTTGCCACGGCATGGTTAAGCAAGAAGAGTGGATTATTGGCAATAAAGAAAAAATAAACGCCAAAGTGTTTATCGGCATAGGTGGCTCTCTTGACTTTTTAACGGGTTTTAGTAAGAGGGCGCCTTTTTTGATGCGGAAGATTGGTTTAGAGTGGCTTTGGCGAGGTTTAACAAAGCCGGGGCACTTAAAAAGGGTGTGGACGGCAACAGTTGTGTTTCCTTGGTTAATATTTCGAGAAAAATTTAAAATAAATTCTTAATTTTTATAAACTGTGCAAAAACAACTTTCAAACTCTGTTTATTCGATTTTAAAAAGAAACAAATTTTTTAAAAATTAGATTTGGTCTTTCGGTTGAATACCTAGCATCCAAAGGACCGCTTCTTTTTTATACCTTCTGTCGCCTCTGGAATTGATTCTGATTGCCGGCAGCTTGCCTCTTTTGCCCCATCTTTTAATGGTTAGGGGAGAAACTCTTAGAATTTCAGCTACCTCGCGGACAGTAAGCAAGTCGGGAAGATTATCCAGGTTAAGATTCTTTTTATCAGGCATATAGCTCCTTTCGGGAGAAATTCAAAATACTAAACTTTAGAATATGTTTTTCTAATCAAAAGAGTATCACAGTAGTTAAAAAGTTGTCAATAGGATATAAAAGGGGTGAAATACTTTTAGACATTTTGAAATATATTGATGTTTTTATAGTAAAAAAAAGAGAAAGAAAATAGAAGAATTACAAAAGGGAGACAGAGAGTGCCAAACGGAAGGCTCGCGTGCCGCAAGGCTGGGGGAAAATTGGCACGCGAGCCAGGATCTAGTAAAGCTTGATTCTCTTGAGAAGAGAATCAAAGCTTTCTTCTGGGGGTAGTTCAAACTGCCAGAAAAGATGTTCTTTTGGTCCGATTGCCACCACCCCCTTGAGCTCGAACTTGTAGCACAAGTTCTTGTAACTTGAGCTGAACTGTCCGAACTCGAGGCATACAATGGCCTCTTGGGTGCCGACCAGTGCGCCGAGAAGCTTGATCAGGTAGTATTGTCTTCTTCCTTCTCCAATGCGTGCGAACCGGGGTTGGGGAAGGAATGCGAACTTTGGGTGTCCGCTTGTCAGGGTGGGCATCGGGAAGCTCCAAGACAATCTTTCTCCAGATTTGATTACAGTCTCCCTGCAGCCGGGAACAGTAGTTGTGAACTCTTTCCCCGTCTGCACGAAGGGAATACCTGCTTCTTCAAGCAGCTCGGGAAGCTTCTTTTGGCTGTTCCAGACAAGAACCGACTCATCGTGGTCAGACCTAAGTCCGAAACAGCCTCCCATTGACGTTTGGACTCCCAGTCCGAAGCCGACCATTGGGAACATCTCTTCCCCGATAGTTGGAACTACCTTTGCCGAACCGACCGTAACTACTCTCACTTTTTTCTCCTGGGGGTGAGTAAGGCGGATCGACTAATCCGTAGCCAAGTTCTCCTTTCTGCCATTTTTGGCTATCTTGAATGCTGAAGACCGAAAGCCGAAGGTTTTGTGCCTTCGCCTTTCGGTCTTCAACTCTGTCTCCCTTTTCAAAGAACAAAAAATAAGCTGTTAAGAAGCGCTTTAGCCTCTTTTTAGCTTTTTTCTATAGATGTATTCTACAACCGCTTGTCAAGCAATTACAATTTTTGTAGTTTTTCCACTAAAAATCCCCTCAGAAAGAGGGGATTTTTAAGGTGTGCTTAGCCTTATTTTAATTCAACAGTAGCGCCTGCTGCCTCGAGTTTTTTCTTGGCTTCTTCAGCGGTACTCTTGTTAACCCCGGTTAAGACTTCTTTCGGGGCTGCTTCAACTAAATCCTTAGCTTCTTTTAAACCCAGGTTTTGGTTGATTTCTCTTACAGCCTTAATAACCGAAATTTTGTTGGCGCCTGCGTTGGCAATAACCACATTGAAAGTGGTTTGTTCCTCGGCTGGAGCAGCTTCGCCGCCAGCAGCGGGAGCAGCGCCCGCAGGAGCAGCCATGGCTACAGGAGCGGCACTAACACCGAATTTATCCTCTAAAGCCTTGACTAGATCTGCCAGTTCTAAAACAGACAGTTTTTCGATTTCTGAAATTAAGCCTTCAACATTTTTGGATACTTGAGCTTCGTCTGCCATTTTACACCTCCTTACAAAAATTTTAAATTTTAAACAATTATTGCTGTTTTTTCTCTTTTACAGCATTTAATACTAAAGCCAGTCTTTGTAAGTTGTAGTTTAAAGCATAAACCAAACGGCCGGGCTGACTTGCCAACATGCCGACGAGTTTGGCTTGCAGTTCCTGTTTGCTGGGAAGATTGGCAAAGCGGTTAAGTTCAGCCTCAGAAAGAACTCTTCCTTCCATAAAACCAATTTTAAAAGGTAGAAGTCCTGATGTTTTGGCAAATGAAACTAAAGCTTTAAGGGGAGTAATCTCATCAGCGTTGGCAAAAAGGGCAAGGGAAGGGCCTTCAAGTTTTTCTTTTTCAACTTCGTAGTCGTTTTGTCTTAAGGCCCTAAAGAAAAGGTTATTTTTTACAACCTGAAGCTCACCGCCGGCCTCTTTTACTTTTTCTCTTAAAGCAGTAGCCTGAGAGACGGTAATGCCGCGGTAGTCAACCAGGGCCACTGATTTGGCGTCCTTAATTTTTGCATTTAAGTTGTCAACTTCAAAAAATTTATCTTGTTTTTTCATTTTACTCCTTAAAAAATAAAAACCCCGGCTTTACCGAGGCAAAAACAAAAGATTAATTTGTCCCCTCGGTAAGAAATTAAGTCCGGTTTCACCAGACACTTACTGTCTTAAGGCTTAAAAAATAATAGCATGAAAGTGTTTTAAAAGCAAGGGAGTAGAAGAAAGCCAGAAAAAGGTCCGGTGAAAAAAAGAAGGGCTGCAAGCAGCGCTTCAACACCGGACCGGTGGGGAGGGGGGACTTCAGGTGATGTGCAGAGAATGTAGCAGGCCCCTTTCGGCTCTTGCCAACAAATTCTCGTCACTGTAGTCTCCGCCTGCCACGAGTGGAGAAGGATCAGGAATGACTGGCCTGGCGCTTCTGTGCCTGGCTTGACCCTTTTCACCCCGAGGCTTTGATCCATTGCCCTTTCTTGCCGGCTTTGCCACGATGCCTCCTTTTCCTGGGGGAAGAAGACGACGGCAACGGCTATCAGACAATGAATACTATAAGCTATTAATATTATAGCATTTATATTTATTTCTTGGCAATGGTATTGGTTGCATTGAAAGAAAAAACAAAATATCATGGTCTAAGATGAGCGACCAATCTTTTCAGGAATTTGCCCGACCTCCGGAAACCAGCCAAAGGCTTTCTGCTACTTTGGCTGTTGAAAACAGGGCGGAAAAGGGCGAAGACTCTTTTTGGACCGAAGGAAGCAATTTTGCTGTTTTTGATGGTATGGGAGGCATGTCAGGAGGGAAAGAGGCTGCCTCAAGGGCGAATTTGGTCTTTTCCAGAAAACTAAAAGGTTTTTCTTCTAACAGCAATGAGTTTGAGGCAAGAAGGACTTTAGAGGAAGCTTTTATTGAAGCAGGAAGAGGTGTTAGAAATGGAGTTCCTGAGTCTGGAACAACTGCGGTTGCTGCTCTTTTTGTGGAAGGAGGAAAAAAAGTAGTAATTGGGAATATTGGAGACAGCCGGGTTTACCTTTACCGGGACGGAAGGCTTGAACAAATAACCAAAGACCACAATCCTTTAAATGAAATGGTTGATGCCGGGAAAATAACTCCAAGCGAAGCTAAGGCGGTTGACCAGGCAAAAAATGAGTCGGAACTTAAAAATCTTAGACCGGAGGTGGGTCTTTTTTACAAGCACAGAAATAAGCTGGTTCGCTATCTTGGCAGCGACGAAGAAGAACTTCCTGATATTTTTGTCTTGGCTCTTAAACCCGGAGACAGGATTATCGGGGTAACTGACGGAGTTTCCGATAACTTGACTGATGAGGAAATTAAAGAAGCTCTTTTTGGGAATTCAAAACAAGTGGCAAAAAGGTTGGTGGAAAAAGCTCTGGAAAGAGCGCAAAGCCGCCATTTCAGGGCAAAAAAAGATGACATTACTGTTGTTGCCACCGAAGTGACAGGATATCGGGCTGAGCCGGCTTTAAAGCCTGAAGAAAAATCTCGGGAAAAACCAAGCATTGCTTCTTCACAGCTTTTTTCTGAACTTTTAGAAGCACTTAAAGGAAGGACAATTATGGGCAGCCATAATTTTACTTATAAAACAGAGGATTTGGTTAATAGAATAAAAGGTTATCTAAGCGGAGAGCTAGATAAAAACTATATTACCAATGGAGAAAGACTGAGGGATAAAGTAGTTGAATTAAGGGCAAGAGCAGTAAAAAGGGGAGGAAATCCTACTTTAGAAAATGCTCAAAATCTTTTGGAACTTGAATACGCAATTTTAAGGCGTTCATCTTTTGAAACCGGGGGTCGTGAGTTAAGGCCAGAGGAAGTGCTTGACACTATCTACGGAATCATGGTCAGTGAGAAGGGGAAAGCCACAGAGGATTTACCAATTGAAGTTCAAGACAAATTCAGGCAATTAAGAAACAAGACAAGCTAATTTTTCAGAAGTTTACTCTTATTCCCGGGCTCATGGTGGATTTGACCGTGACTTTTTTGATGTTTTTGGGGTTTACTGCTTTTACCAGGGCTTTAAGGTTTTCTGTTAATTCTTCAACCGGCTGGTCAACTTTGCCAATGACAGTATGGATAAGAGGGAAATCTTTTTCAGTTTTATAGTGAAGGCTATTTCCCGAAAAGTTTTCTAAAGCTTTTTTGGGATCAGGAACAAGAGTGCCGCTTTTTGGGTTTGGCATCAGACCTTTGGGTCCTAAAGCTTTTGCTAGAGGCAGAATTTTCGGCATGTCAGCAGCAGTGGCCAAAAGAACATCAAAGTCAATTTTTCCGGCCTTGATTTGTTCTGCCAGTTCGTCGCTAAATATGGCCACTTTCCTTGCTTTTCCGGTTGAATGGGGAAGGTTGGTGTCTCCGCTTAAGCCTTTTTCAGTGACATTGAAATGGGCTTCAACAGTGCCGTTTTTCTTAGAAACTGAAACTTCTTTAAGAAGCTCAAAGGCCTCTTTAGGCGAATAGGCTTTGGTGGTATCAACTTTTTTTCTTGCTTCCTGGTATTTTTTACCTCTGACTTTAGGTTCTTTCTCTTCTTTTTCCTCGTTAAGTTGTTCTTCAAGAACATTTTCGTCGACAACTACAGCATCGGCTGACATATCCACAAACCGCTCGCCCTTACCGGAAGATTTTACTTTCTTTTCTTTTTCGTCTTTTTTATCTTTATCTTTGGCCATGTATAATATTTATAAATTTTATAACCGTTGTAATTGTTATATTTACTTTATTTTGATTCCCATGCTTCTTGCTGTTCCCTCAACCGTTCTTTTTGCAGCCTCCAAATCTTTAGTGTTTAAGTCTTCCATTTTTTCTTTAGCAATTTGTTCAACTTGAGACTTGCTTAAAGTGGCAGCTGTTTCCCGGCCTGCTTTTCCCGAACCCTTCGACAAGCTCAAGGTCTTTTTAATCATGGCTGCTACCGGAGGAAGCTTGGTAACAAAGGAAAAAGTTCTGTCCTCATAAACGGTAATAACTGCCGGAATAACATTGCCTTTAAGCTGGGCAGTTCTTTCGTTGTAAGCCTTAATAAAGTCCATGATTGGAAGGCCGTGCTGTCCTAAGGCCGGACCAACAGGAGGAGCAGGATTGGCTTCTCCGGCCGGTAAATTTAGCTTGATAACTGTTTTAACTTTTTTTGCTGCCATATATTTAAAAATTTAAAATTTTAAACTCTAAACAAAGTTGAATTATAGCTTTTTAACTTGAAGAAAGTCCAGTTCTACCGGAGTTTCTCTTCCGAAAATGGAAACAAGCACTTTAAGTTTGCCTCTTTCCTCGTCAATTGATTCAATTGAGCCTAAAAACTCATTAAAAGGGCCGTCAATAATTTTAACCGCTTCACCAGCAGAAAACTTGGCCCTGTATTTAGGAGCTTCCATGCTCATGAACTTTTGGATGGTATTAACTTCTTCGTCTGAGATTGGGGTTGGTTTGTTGCCAACACCGACAAAGCCGGTTACTCCTTGGGTAGTTCTTACTGCCAGCCAGGAGTTGTCATCCAGAATCATTCTAACCAAGATATAGCCGGGAAAAATCTTTTCCGTAACCTGGTGCTTTTTGCCTGACCTTATTTGAATTTGTTCTTGTGTAGGGATTAAGACTTCTAAAATCCTGTCTGCAAGCTTCATGGTTTCCACTCTTTGCTGCAAAGAAGCCATTACTCTGGCTTCATGGCCAGAGTAGGTATGGACAACAAACCACTTAGCTCTTGGGTCATCAGATTTGGTAATTACCAAGTGGTTAGGAAACCCTTTTTTCTCTTTTTTTAGGGTTTCTTTTTCACTAACTTTTTCTTCTTTAATTTCTTCTTGTTTTTTCTTGGCCATACTTACCTTCCTAAAATTAGCTGTATGATTTTGGTAAAAATTAAATCAAGCCCTCCAACAAAAAGTCCGACAATAAGGGAGATTATTACTACCACCATGGTTAAGCGGACAACTTCAGGCCTGGAAGGCCAGGTGACTTTGGTTAGTTCGCTTTTAACCTCACTCAAAAATTTAGCCGGGTTTGTTTGCGGCATAAAGGACATTTTAACAAAATACTATAAAGGTTTCAATCAGTATTTAGCAAAAAGAGCTAAGGGTTATGGCTAGATAACTTTTTAAGATTAAAAAGCTTTATTGAATTCTCAAAAATATTCTCAGAAGTATCTTTACCGAGAATTTCGTTTATTTTTTTAACGATAATCGGAATTGTAGCCGGGGTATTAACTTTACCCCGGTAAGGTTCAGGGCTAAGGTAGGGGGAATCTGTTTCCACTAAAATTCTTTGTTCAGGAATAAAGCGTATGGTAGTCTGAAGCCCCTGATCATAAGTAAGGTTGCCGTCAAAGCCAAAATACCACTCGCCCGGAATCTCAAGAATTTTTGAAATTTTTTTTTTGCCGCCGGAATAGCAATGGAAAACTCCTTTAAGATTAGGATCACTAATTTGCTTAAGCATTTCAATTAGCTGGTCGTTGGCTTGCCTGGCATGAAGGATAAGAGGAAGCTTAAATTCTTGGGCCAGTTTTACTTGTTCTATAAAAAGCTTTTCCTGATCTTTAAGCAAACGGTCTTCTTCAACCGGCGGGGCAGGGGCAAAGTCAAGTCCGGTTTCACCAATGGCAAAAATGCTATCTTGAGACTTAGTTAAAAGTGCCTTTAAGCTGGCAATTTGCTCGGTAATTGATGATTTATTGTAGGGATCTGTTTTCTGCGGGTGAATACCTATTGAAGCAAATAAAAAACCCGAATATTTTTCTGCAAGCTCGACAGCTTTTTTGGAATCTGAGACATTGCTGCTGGCAATAACCACCCCGGAAACTCCGGCTTTTTTGCTTTGAGAGATAATCTCCTCGATTTTTCTCAAAAGCTCGGGAAACTGAAGGTGGGCATGAGTATCAATCATACCTTGTCATGTTAACGGAATCTAAAAAGAGAGTCAATTTAGACTCTTGTATGTAAAATATGCCATATAATATAATCAGTTTATGTCCGAGACAGGAGAAGGGCCAAAAGACCCCGGCAGGAGAACGCTTATAAAAGCCGGAGCCGTGGGGGCAGCCGCATTATTTGTAAACAGATGGCTTGGCAAGAGAGATAAAGCATTTCTTGAAGCTGCTTCTCAAGGTGTCCCTGAAGCCCCTAAATTCCCGACTCCCGAAAACCCTCTTTTGGAAAAAGAAGCTGAAAAGAAATTGGTAAGCCAAAAAACAGCCTTGCTTAAAGAAGAAATTGCAAATAAGTTTTCCGGCCAGAAAATTGGAGAGCTTAGTGTCACTCCGGTTGATGAATATTCTGAAAAGACAGCAATTTACAAAGTTGGCAGCCCAATCGGGCTAAAAGTCAGAAGATTTCCCAGAGTTAATGAAGAAACAGATACCGGGAAGGCGCTTTCTTTTAAAGATGAGTTTAAGGTTCGGTTTGTAGTTAGCTACAGAACAGAGAAAGGCCAGTGGGATTGGGGGGCAGTTTTACTTACTGATATGGACAGCAATCCTCTTGCCAGGCCGGATAAACCCGGCGATTATCTTGAGGTTGACAAGGCTCAATATGTCTTTGTTTGCCTTAAAGAAGACAGTGAAAACTATGCTCAAAGAGTTAAACCCGATAGTCAACCCAAGTAAAGGAAAAATGTCAGAAATTAAAAAAGTTAACAAAGCTGTTATCTTGGCGGCAGGGTTTGGTACCCGTTTTCTTCCTGCTTCCAAAGCGGTTCCAAAAATCATGTTTCCGGTTATTGACAGGCCGATTATTCAGTATGTGACCGAGGAAGCGGTTGAAGCAGGCATAAAAGAAGTGATTTTTGTGCTTTCTCCTTTTACCCAGGAAATTAGAAGGCATTTTGAGCCCTTTGAGGAATTAAACAAGGTGCTTGCAGAAGGAGGTAAGGAAGACTATTTAAATGAGCTTAAGGAAATTGAGCAAATGGCTAAGTTTTCTTTTTGTTTGCAAAAAGAAGGAAAAAGAAGGGGAACCGGTGTGGCCATTCTTTCTGCCCAGGAACTTGTTGGCGACGAGCCTTTTTTGCTTTTGTTTGCCGATGAGTTTTATAAAGCCAGCCCTGGCAGGGTTACTCAGCTTTTGGAGGTCTACAATGAATACGGAGGAACGGTTTTAGGCTGTATCAGAACCGGAAACCCCGAAGATGGAGCCAGGTTTGGATTTGCAGTTGGAGAAGAAGTAAAAGAAAGAGTTATAGAAGTCAGCGATGTGATTGAAAAACCAGGTGTAGGCCAGGCTCCTTCTGACCTGGCAACCATGTCTGGCCAGATTTTTACTCCGGACATTTTTGAATATCTTAAAAAAGCAGACAAAGAAATTGAAGAACAAAGAGAGCTTTATTATATTGACGGTATAAAAGGCCAGCTTGCCGGCGGCAGAAAAGTTTATGCGGTTGAATATCAAAACTACCGCTTTTTTGATACAGGAGATAGGTATGGTTATCTTAAGACCTTAGTCGAACTGGGCATAGAAAACCCTAAGTTTGGAGAAGACTTTAAAATTTGGTTGAAGCAAAAACTTCAAGACTAACAATGTCTGTTGAAACATTTATTAACCCAACTGTCCCTTGTTTTGGCCGGGCAGAAGAATGCAGAAGGGTAATTAGAAGGATAGGGGCGGAGAGCAGGATTATTTATGACGGCAATGGTGTTCCCAATCTTAATAGCGTTCTTGACAGAAGCCTTCTTGGATTAAGGTTGGGAAGAAGAGTTAACCTAAACGAGTTCACCTCTTCGGAAAGAATGCTGTCAGGAGTACTGGGACAGGGCGGAGAATGTAAGGTGCTGACAATTACTGATTTTGACGGTGTTTTTGTCAGTCCGGCCCACACCCTACACGAGGTGGTAAACGGTGTTTTTAACGGTGAAATTGCTATTAAAAAAGCTTTTGGAGAGGCAAAAGAAAGAGGCAAGATAAGCCAAAAAACAGCCTTGGCTTTTGCCAGGATAATAAAAGCTTCTGATCTCACAATTTTTTGGAGCAGCCGTTTTTATCTTTCTGACGAGACCTTGCAAAAAGTAGGACCACTAAGAAAACTGGCTGAGCCTTTTCGGGGGCCAATTAGCTATTTTCCTTTTATAGACGATGATACAGTAAGAAGGCTGGAAAGGCTGGGGAAAGACAAGCTCTTGGTGGTTCCCAATAAACCTATAGGTTCGGCAGGTGAGGACTTGGCCGGAATGATAGAAAAAGTAGGTCCGGACATTACTTATTACATTGGCAGCAGCGAAAGAGACAGGGAAGTGGTGGAAAGCATGCTCAACTCACATCTTTATCTGGCTAACCGATTTGTATTTTTTGATGCCGGCCACTTTATTTTTTAAATTCTTGACTTTAGCAAAAGCAAACTGTTACAGTAAGATTGCTATATATCACAAAAGATATTCAAAGATTGCCGTTTTAAGGTAAAACTTGATACTTTCGTGTATAATATAGGATATGTCTGTAAAGGAATTAATACTTGAAGGACATTCTTCTTTTGGGCAGATGACTATGCCTGGTTTTGAGGTCCAATATTCTTCACCGATCCTCCCTAAGCCTCACCCAAGACACCCTGAAAATTCCCCAAAAGCCCGTAAAAATGAAATTGAAGAGTGGCACAGCGATGTGTTTGTCCTTGGCCGCGACATCCCGGCAAGAGAGACTTCGGGAGAACCTAAAAGATGCAGACGCTGTCAAGGCCCTCTTTATTACAATAATTTTATCATTGGCTTTGAAACAGAAAAGGGGGTTGAACTGCCCAGGGAAATTATAAAGAGAGGGGAAAAACTTCCGGCAATGGCAATAGTGCTTTCTGAGCTTAGGTGCCCTGTTGATGGGCGAAGACACGCCAGAACATTAAAGGTTAACAGGGAGAAAACAAAATTTTTAAAATATCCAGAACCTCCGGAGAAGAAATAATTTAGTTTTTCGGTTTACTTAAATTTGGTGCTTTCTTTATGGTCAGTTACTTTTTTGCAGGTGTTGCAGAATTTTTTCAATACCAATTTATCAGGAGTGTTAGTCCTGTTTTTTTCTGTTAAGTAGTTCAGTTTCTTGCAAACAGAGCAAGCAAAACCAAGCATCATTCTTTGTCCTTTAGCCATTTTTCTTCCTTTCTAGATGGAATTATATCAAATTTAAAACTAAAAAGCCTTTTAAAAGCTTTCTAGCGGTTTTTAGCCTTGAGCCTAAGTCGGGAATCGAACCCGAGACCTTTCCCTTACCAAGGGAATGCTCTACCGACTGAGCTACTTAGGCGAGTCTAGTAATTTTAGCAAACTTCAGCATTTTTGGGAACAAGTAAATACAAAAAAGAAGAGAGGTGAAAATTTATTCTTTAGTATGGTATAGAGCAAATATTTTACTCAAACAAATTAAAGAAAATATTTGTAAAGTATCTCATAGTAACAAAATAAAAGTAAATTTTTGTTTACATAGAAGACTAAAATAAAAGGCATCAAAAGCCAGCATTCATATTCGCGAGGAGACGAAAAGAAAATTGTTTTAAAACTAGACAAAATTAGCCTCAAACAAGCCCTTGACTTGTCCTATAAGCGCTTGGTAAAATCAGCTTACTTAGTTGAGGTAAGGCGAAAAAGTGTTCTCTTTGAGAACACTTTTTTTGTTGTATAAATAATGCTCAATCAAATAATTTCTGCCCTACTTGTCGCCTCTTTAATACTTAGAGGTGAGGCAAACGCCACAGTTTCGGCCCAAAAAGAGAAAAAAGATCTCTTTAAATGGGAAACTATTGCTTCCAAATCTATTGACCTTTCTTACCGTTATCCAGAGCCTGCCATCAGTAATGGGTTTAAAGAAAATATTCTTATTGCCACAGACTATTTAAACAAGGTAGGTAGCGGAGTAATTATCCTAAACCCTGGCGAGGTTTTCAGCTTTCATAAAAACATTCTTCCGGAATACGAAGGGCAAAAGATAATTACCCAAGAAAGCGGATTTATGGTTAATGATGGCTATAAAGTAGTGGCAGGTTTAGGCGGAAACGGAGTTTGTCACCTGGCTTCTCTTATGAATTGGACCGCCCAGGAAGCAGGTTTGGAAGTGAGAGCTGAGGTTGACCATGATTTTGCCGCCATTCCCGGCATTGACTCAAAATACGGCACTTCAATCAAGTTTGTACCTTCAGGAGGCCTTAATTCCCAAAAGCAAAATTTGTATATTAGAAACAACAAAGACTACTCGGTCTGGTTTCTTTTTGAGCTTGAAGGGGAGAACCTGAAGTTTTCAATTCTTAAGTTCTAAGGTTAAGTGCCGAGAGCAGGATTCGAACCTACGTAGCCCTTTCGAGCGATGGTTTTACAGACCATTGCGTTTGACCGCTCCGCCATCTCGGCAAATTAATACTAAATTCTAACATACTAATAAACTAACCGACTATCAAGAGCCGACGGTCAGGATTGAACTGACGACCTATGTTTACCCGCCTACCTAAACTGGAGCCCTTCCAGGGAATTGAACCCTGATCAACGGTTTACAAAACCGTCGCTCTGCCGTTGAGCTAGAAGGGCTAGGCTTCTGTGGGCAGGCCCGCCTGCAACGCTGTAGCACTGCGGGTAGGCAAAACATTTGCTCTACCTGCCCGCAACACCAGCAAGCTGGCTTGCGTGGCGGGCGGGCCGCTGAGTTACTTCGGCAAAAAATATTTACATGTATATTTTACCTTAAAAAGCCTCAAGGGTAAATGGTTTTGTGGGTGGAAAAGAGTGGTTTTGGATGTGGAAAGTCCCGCCAATATAGGTGGTTTTGAGCGCATTTCCCTGGAAAACCAGGTGGGTAAGCTGTCTAAAAAAGCACGCTCTTTTAGAACTTCGCTTTCCCTTACGCATTGAAATTGTAGAGAAAAGCGTTTTCAAAACCTTTGCCTTGCTGGCAGGACTATTTAAAGTCTAGCCTACCCAGGCACAAAAATCAAGCAATTAAATGCTGCGACATAGAGGGAAAAACCTTAATTTCCGGCCATGGGGAGCAGCATTAAATTACAGGTAAAGAAGGAAAAATAATCCCGAAAATTGTAGAGGTAATACTAAAGATTATGTTCTGAAGGGAAAAGATTGGGTTGGGGAATAAAAGCAGGAAAATAACAATAAAGATGCCAATGCGTTCCAGGCCCATAAGGGATTGAGCTGCGTTTTTGGGTAAAATTGCCGCCAGGATCCTGCCTCCGTCTAAAGGGGGAATGGGGATCAGGTTAAAGACTGCTAAAACAATATTAATGAGTGAAAGCCTGGCCAAGAAAGCGAAAATTTCGGGTGAAGGGGTTGCCGGAGAAATTAATCTGGCCACCAAACCAAAGGCAATGGCTAAAAGCAGGTTTGAAGCTGGGCCCGCCAGGCCAATAAGCCCCATTTCTTTTCTTGGATTTCTTAGATTAAAAGGATCAATGGGGACAGGTTTGGCAGCGCCGATTATTATTGGCGAGCCGGTTGTTAAAAGCAGTAAGGGTAAAAGAAGGCTGGTAACCGGGTCAATATGGGGGAGCGGGTTTAAGGTCAGCCGGCCGGAAAGCCTAGCTGTCGGGTCTCCCAGTTTTTCCGCTATAAAGCCATGGGAAATTTCGTGGACGATAACAGAGTAGATAAAAAAAATAAATCCAAGTAAGGTTAAAATTACACTCATAAATCCTTAAAAAGTTATTGTCTCCAAGCCAAGATTGTGTTATTATAACCTTTAGCTTAAATTTAGGTCAAGCAAACAAATATGTCTCAACAGTGTTTCATTTGCGCCAAAGCCAGACAAATAGGAAGGCAATCACGCCACAAAAGAGGGGTGGCAGGTAAACAGTGGGCAAAAAGAGCACAAAAAACAGTCAAAGTGTTTAAACCAAACCTGCACCCGGCTACCATTAATGGTGTGCAGATGCTTCTTTGTATGAAGTGCCTTAAAAGAATTAAAAAAGAACAGGCTGATTTAGAAGAAAAAAAAGCGGTAACTGCTTAAGCTTCTTTTATAATCTCCGCATTGGGATAACCTTGCCAGAATTGCTTCCACATTACCGGATTTTTTCCTTCAAGTTGGACAACTAAAGGCACAAATTTTCCTTGCTCAAGCTGGGCAGAAAGGATTTTAAGCCTTTTTACTTGGGGACCGATGCGTACTTGAGTCCAGGTACCGGGCTCAGGGGAGCAAGCCCTTACTAGCCTTTCTGAATATTCATCAGGTTTTTGCCAGTCGATTTTGCAGTCTTCAGCAGTAAATTTTTTGGTATAAGAGGCTTTCCCTTTTTGGGGTTGAGGGACAAGTTTGCCGGAAAGATAATTAGAAACCATCTTTTTAATCTCTTTCGAGGCTTTTTCTGTTAATTTGAGGTAAAGCGAGCCTGTATTTTCATTTTGACTGATATCTTCTTCTGATTGGAAAAGAATGTTTCCCTGGTCAAGCTTTTCTGAAATCAGGAAGTAGGAAATATGGGCTTTGGTTTTCGCGTCAAGAATGGTTTGCTGGACCGGAGAAGGCCCGCGATACTCAGGAAGCTTTGAAAAATGAACATTTATAATGCCTTTTTCAAAAAGGTCTATAAAAGCGCCGGGAATAATTTTATTATAATCAAGAATCAAGCCCAGCTTCAGGTTTTGGAATTTTTCTAACCCCCTAAGGTCTAAAAGATAGGGAATACCAAGTTTTTTGGCAGCAGAAACAGTAGGGTTTTCAGTAAGGATTTTTTTTCTTCCAAGCAGTTTGGGAGGGTTTGAGACCACAAGGTCAATTTTAAGGCCGTTTTTTACGCCCAATTCTAAAAAATAAGCAGAATGAATCGAAGAGCCAAAAAAAACAAACATATTTTTATTCTTTAAAGTGCCACTTCTTTTAAATATTCTTCACCTTTTTCGTCTTTTTCCAGCTCATAAATTTTTTCTTTTTGTTCCAAAGCCCGGTCGACAATCAAAACACCGTTTAAGTGGTCATATTCGTGCTGGACAACGGTAGCCATTTGGCCGGAAAACTTTCTTATTTGCGTCTGGCCAGATTCGGTTTGGTATTTAACCTTAACTTCTTTTGGCCTTTTAATTAAAACCCATTTATTAGGTATGGAAAGGCAGCCTTCAAATTTTTGCTCTTTTTGGTTAGTCAGTCTTTTGGAAACCCAGGTAATTTCCGGGTTAATAAAGGTTAAAAATTTTTTGCTTGCATCAGAATAAGCAATAAAGACTCTTTTAGGAATACCGACCTGGACAGCTGCCAGGCCAACGCCTTTAATGTCTTTGCTTTCTTTAATGGTTTGCTTAAGGGTTTTTACCAAGTCAAGAGTTTTTTTATCGACAGAGACTTCTTTTGATTTTTCCCTTAAAACCGGATCAGGAACAGTGATGATTTTTGCCATAGTTTAATTATACCCCAACCCAGGACGATGGAAAAGGAAAAGTCTCTTAAAGATTTTTTAGTTTTTCAATTCTTTGGAGCAGTGACGGGTCGTCTTTTTTGTTTTTATAGATAATCTCAAGCTGCTCTAGGGCTTCTTTATTCATGCCCAAATCTTCATAAAAAATTGCCAAAGCGTTTCTAGCTTCTTCATAATTTGGTTTCATTTCAATTGACTTTTTGATGGTATCAAGCGCTTCCTGAACCATGCCCTTGCGACCGTAAAGAAGGCCGAGATTGTAAACAAGTTTTGGATCAGTTGGAGCCAGGCTAATGGCTTTATTAATCGTTTCAATAGCTTTATCAAGATATATTTCATTAATCTGAGAAAGAGTGTAAAGAACCCTGACTCTGCTTTTATAAATATTTAAGTTTTTGGGGCTTTTTTCAAGAGCAAGGTCGGAATAATATAACGCTGCCTCAGCCAGGGGAGCGGCGCTTTCATCTTTCTGAAGGTATGAAAGAAGAGCAGTACTTGCAGTGACAGTGGAAAGCTCATTTAAGAAAACAGGCTCGTTAGGGGAAATTTCCACGGCTTTGGCAAGCATTTGATAACCGTTTACATAGTCGCTGCCTTTGTTAAGCTTTTGACCTAGGGAATAATAATAATCAGCGCGCCAGAGATTAATAACGGCAGAGAGAAGATAAACCGAGGATAGGGCTAAGGCTAGGAAAGATAAGGTTTGAAATGTGGAAATTTTTGACACTTTAAGATTTTCTTGTTCTTCGGCTGAAAGGATAAAGAAAAACCCGGGAAGAAGGTAAAAATAAAGGGATACCAAAACTACGGAGAAGCCAAAGAAATTGGCAACCAGGATTGAGGTAAAACCAGCAAGGATAGAGACCGAAAGCAAAAAATTATCTGCAGTACTTTTCAGGGCTTTTTTTGTTCCCCATACTAAGAAAAACCCGATAAAAAGAAGATAAGTGCCGGTACCGACAAGGCCGGTGGTGGCAAGGAAGTTAAGGTACTCATTATGTGCCTTGTTATAGAGAAAATCCCATTCAGAAACTAAATTGTGTTCCATAGGCCGGAAATTATAGTAGGAATAGGCAAAGGTTTCCGGACCGGTTCCTAAAAGAGGATTGGCTTTAAAAATATCCAAAGCGCCATTCCAGACAATTTTTCTTATTATGCCTGATTCTGTGCCGCCTGACTCAAGCTGGGGTTCGACAACTAAGTTTGCTGCTTCGGCTTGAACCGGAGCCTCATTTTTGGGAAACCAGTTTTTAATCTGAAGATAGCGATTTATCTGAGCAAAAGGGGAGCCGAACAAGGATAAGATGAAAAGTAAAAATAGGGCAAAGAAAACGGAGGGCTTGATAATCGAGTTTAGCTTACTTGGGTATTTTAGCCTTGAGAAAACAAAAGAAGCCCAGAAAAAAACTAAAGAGACTACAAAACCTAAAAAGCCAGAGCGCGAACCGGTAAACAGAAGGCACAGAAAGTAGCTAGTAGTAAGTAGTGTGTAGTAGATTTTGGTCTTTATCGAGTTTGCTCTTAGAAAAAAAGCAGAAGTAACGGGAATGAAAACAGCAAGATAAGAAGCCAGCCAGTTTGGCTGGCCGACGGTGGCAAAAACCCTGGTTTTAACATCCTGAATCCAGCAGGAGACATCGAACTTGCCTTCAAAAAAAAGGCAACTAAATGAATGACCAAAATGCTCCAAAATGCCGTAAAAAGAAACCAACAAAGCCGAGACAAAAGAGACTTTAATATACCTAAAAATATCTATCTTTTTTGAGTTTGAAACTAAGGCCCAATAAAGACATAAAAAGGAGGTGGTTGAAAGCAGTCCGCCGTTAAAACGGGAGTAATAGCCAAAAATACTGGTATGGGGGTCAATTGAAAAGATGGTGCTTACAACCTGAGAAATAAAAAACATAAAAAGAGGAATATCAAGCGGAGTTTTTCTGAAAACAATCTTTTTTAAAAGGAACATCCTGGCAAGCCAAAAGCCAAGAATCAGGACGGTAAAGCTGTAAACAAGAAGAATTTTGTTAAATTCAAAAAGTTCAGAATTATAGGGAGTAAAAAAAAGAGGAACCGTAAAAAACAGCGCCGAAAAAAGAAAAAAAATCGCTTTTTTAAAGAAGTTATCAAGTTTCATTATTTTAAAAGTATATCAGAATCTTTCTTTAATAAAAAAGAACACTGGCAAATGGACCTAAAGTGCTATAATTGCCTCAAATTGGCAAGCCAAGCTCAAGCGCTTGGAAATGCACATTGAAAACCAACCGGAAGAAAGGAGTGAAATGGGGCTTCTTGCTTTTCTAAGAGAACGCCGAAGAAGGAAGGAAGACAGGAGGTTACTTTTGTGCCGATGCCGCGGAAGGCTTTCTGTCACGATTGTAGGTGAAGAAGGAATTAACGGGAAGATAATCAGGGGAGTTGGCCAGACAATCTTGGAGTTAATCACTATTGTGCTTATTCAGTATAGCGATCGAGGATCGTTTCGGGCTACTGTTGATAGTTTCAAAAATGTGGAACTTACACTGAATGGCGACATTGCCGAGGTGGTTGCAGAACTGGCCAGCAATTAAGGAGAATTCATGGTTACCATGTTACTTCCCTTGACGCTGAACGAGCCGTTTTTGGGCAAAGTTCGTGTCCGCTTTGTTGGGCATGAACCTGACTTTTTGGTAGAACCCAAAGGCGGGACCCTCAAGGAAAGTTTGGAGTCGATTTACCGGTTTCATTTCGGAAACGGACGGGTCGGAGATTTTGACTTGCTGGGGTGTCGAGATGGAGTTCTTGAGGTTTTGCCGGTTGGTTGGTAGTTTCTCTAGGGGAAGCCGATAGGCTTTTTATTTTCGGCTTCCCCGGTATTCTTAACTTTCATCTTTCTTCCTGTTAAAATTAATTTTGATGTTTAATAAACTTTTTCAGCTGGTTAGTTATGATTTGGGAATAGATCTAGGTTCTTCAAATATCTTAATTCAGGTATTAGGAAAGGGTATTGCCGTTAGGGAACCAACTGTGGTTGCCAGAAATAAAAAAACCAAAGAAATTGTGGCGGTTGGCTCAGAGGCAAAAAAAATGATTGGCCGGACCCCCGGTCAGCTGGAAACGGTTTTACCGCTTCAAAATAGTGTAATTTCCGATTTTGATGCCACAGTTGGGATGCTCTCTTACTATTTTAAGAAGCTTCATGAAAGCCATGGTTTTAGGATAAAAGTTCCCAGGCCAAGAGTGGCGGTTGGCATTCCTACCAGTGTGACTGATGTTGAGAAAAAAGCGGTTCGTGATGCTGCTTTGGCTGCCGGTGCCAGGGAAGCTTTTTTAATTGAACATCCTTTAGCAATTGCAGTTGGCAGTAATTTGCCAATTTTTGAAGCAGCCGGAATTCTTTTGGTTGACATTGGCGGCGGAACCACAGAACTGGCAGTTATTTCCCTTGGCGGTATTGTGATAAATAAATCCCTTAAAATTGCAGGAACAGAAATGGACGAGGCAATAATAAATTATCTCAGGCTTAAATATTCGGTTTTAATCGGCCTGCCGACAGCAGAGGCTTTAAAGGTGCAAATTGGTTCAGCCAGCGACAGCGGCAAAAATGAAAAAATGATGGTGGTCAGAGGCAGAGACCTTTCTAACGGCTTGCCAAAATCATTAAGGGTGAGTGCGGCTGAGATAAGGGAGGCTTTGGCCCCGATTTTAAATCAGATTCTTTCCGGCATTACTGACATCGTTGAAGAAACTCCGCCTGAGCTTTTAGGAGACATTACCCAAAAAGGAGTTTATCTTTCCGGAGGCGTTTCCCAGCTGCCTGGTTTGGAAAGCCTGGTTACAGAAATTGCAAAAATTCCTTGCATGGTAGTCGAGGACCCTACCTCTGCGGTAGTCAGGGGTTGTTCAAAGGTGCTTGAGGACAACGAGCTTCTTAATAAGGTTATGGTCAGGGGCGGGGTAAGATAACTTTTTTTTAGCTTCATAAACTGTTATTATTGGGTCAATGTTTAACAAAAAAAGATTATCTTCTTTTTTCTACTGTCTTCTTGCTCTTTTTCTTTTGTTGTACTTTTTAAACTTTTTAGGCGCTTTTAAGGGTTTAAGATTTTTGGCTGAGTCAACCTTAGTTGTTCCCTTAAAAGAAAAAATTTATACCTGGCAAAGGAGATTTAAAAAAGACTTAGACGGTTGTGGCCTTATTAACGAGAAAGAGGTTAAAGAGCTTAAGGCAAGAATTGCTGTTTTGGAAGAGGAAAATCTTTCCCAAAAGAGGCTTCTTTCTTCTCCTTTACCAAAGAATTGGCAGTTTATGACAGTCAAAGTGATTGGCTCAGAAGGAGAAGAGCTAACTATAAGCAGCGGTATTAGGGACGGCGTCAGTGAAGGCATGATAGCTGTGTTCGGAGAAACTTATTTAGGTAAAGTGGAGAAAGTCAGCGAAAAAATTGCCATAGTCAGGCTTGCTTCTTTTTTTGAAGAAAAGGCGGTAGTTAATATTACCTCGAAAGACAAAGAAATTTTTGGTAAAGGCCTTTTGGTGGGCAAGGGAGAGGGGAAAATGAAGGTTGAGCAGATTCTTTCGTCAGAAAAAGCCGAAAAAGGGAATCTAATTTTTACCAGTGTTGAAGGAGGGGAATTGTTTGTGGGCGAAGTAGAAGAAATTTTTCAAAATCAGGGTGAAGTTTTTAAAAATGTCTCAGTCAAAAGGTTTTATAACCCTGAAGAGCTAAACACCATATTTTTAGTAAGAGGCAGACTTTAATGCTTTTTCTTTTTCTTATCACTTTTTTAATTTTTCGTTCAGAAAAAACTCCGCTTTTAGCGGGGGTTTTACTTATAAGCATTTTTTTTGATTTTTGGAGTTTAAGGCCGGTTGGCCAAAGCGGAATACTTATTCTTCTTTTTTACCTTATTTTGTATTTCTTTTTCTGGCGGCTAAGACAGGATAACCACCGTTTAAAGATTTAAAAAAAATATGAACAAAACATTTAGCCTGAGACTAATGGTTTTTTTAGTCTTTGCCTTTTTTGCCGTTCTTTTGTCAAGGCTTTATCAGCTTCAAGTTATAAACGGAAAAGACAACAGGTTTTTGGCTGATAACAACCGAATTCAAAGGAAAAGGATTGAGGCACCCAGAGGCCTTATCTTAGACAGAAACAATGAAGTAATTGCCGAAAACCAGCCGGTTTATCTTCTTGAAAAAGAGGTTGACAAAAAAGAAACCGTTTCCCGGGAGGAGGCGCTGAGTCTTCAGTCGAGGGCAGAAGATAAAAACTTAAAAATAAGCTTAAAAAGAAATTACCCCCATAAAGAGCTCTTTGCTCATGCTGTTGGTTATTTAAGCGAGGTGACGGAAGAAGAATTTACTGAAAAAAAACTTGAGTTAAAAGGTTATGGTTTAGGTAGCCTTATTGGCAGGGTGGGGCTTGAAGCACAATATGAGGAGCTTCTAAAAGGGAAAGACGGTAGCGAGCTTGTTGAAGTTGATACCCAGGGAAGAATTATCAGGCGAATGGGTAGGGTTTTGCCTTTGCCGGGAAAAGTCCTCACTACTGCTTTGGATAAAAATCTTCAGGAGGTTGCGGCCAAAGAAATGGCTGGCAAAAAAGGAGCAGTAATTGCTTCTAACCCCCAAAACGGCGAAATACTTGTCTTTTTTTCCTCGCCGTCCTATGATCCCAATCTTTTTTTAAACGATGAAAGGCAAGAACTTGGTCAAATCATTGGCGATGAAAAAAACCGGCCTCTTTTAAACCGGGTAATCGGCGGGCTTTACCAGCCAGGCTCAACTTTTAAGATTGTTACCTCAATTGCCGGGCTTGAAGAAGGAAAAATTACCCCCCAAACCCTTATAAACGATCCGGGTGTAATTTATATTGGCTCTTTCAGTTATTCCAATTGGTATTACACGAGTTATGGCGGTAAAGAAGGGGACATAAATGTTGAGAAAGCGCTGGCCAGATCAACAGACACTTACTTTTATAAGCTCGGTGAAATGATAGGTATTGAGAAACTTAATTATTGGGCAGAAAAGTTTAATCTTGATAAAGCTTTTGGCATTGACATGCCGGGGGAGCTTGCAGGTTTCATTGCCACGCCTGAATGGAAGATGAAGGCAAAGGGCGAATCTTGGTTTTTGGGTAATACCTATCACATGTCAATCGGTCAGGGAGATATAGATTTAACCCCTTTGGGGGTTAACCTTATGACCGCGGTTGTGGCCAGTGGCGGCAAAATTTGTACTCCAAGAATGCTTAAAATCGAGGCGGAAAACACTCCTTATCAAGCTGATTGCCGGGAAATTGGCATTAAAAGGCAGTATCTTCAGGTTGTTAAAAAAGGAATGTTTTTAGCTTGCCAGGAAGGTGGTACTGCTTGGCCTTTTTTTGGTTTTCAACCCCAAGTGGCTTGTAAAACAGGCACAGCGGAAACAGGAGACGGAAAAACAACCCATGCCTGGTTTACAGTTTTTGCCCCTCTCGAGAATCCTGAAATAGTGCTGACGGTTTTGGTTGAAAAAGGAGGAGAGGGTTCTTCGGTCGCTGGTCCAATCGCAAAAGAAATTCTCAAGAAGTATTTTGAAAACAAATAATACTTTGCACTTTTGTTTTTAATGATAGATTAGCTGATAATAGAATCATGGAAGAAGGGGAAAAAAAATACTGGCTTGCTTTTTCGCTTTTTGAGGGCATTGGCCCGGTCCGTTTTAAGCTTCTTTTAGACTATTTTGGTTCTGCAGAGAAAGCCTTTAATGCCGGAGAAAGACAGTTAAGAGAAATAGGTTTGCCGCAAAAAACAGTCGATAAATTTTTAATCTTCAGGAAAAAATATAACTTTGGTTCGGATTTTGTTCGGTTTTCCGATGAAGGGGTAAAAGCAGTTTTCAGCGGAGAAGAAAATTACCCAGATTTGTTAAAAGAAATTGATTCAGCACCGTCAGTTTTATATGTAAAATTGTCAGAGAGAACCAGCCTGAAGGAAATTTTTAGAAAGAAAACGATAGCTGTTGTCGGCAGCAGGAAAATGACCCCTTATGGCGACAGGGTAACCCGGGCTCTTGTTAAAGAACTTGTTTTAAAAAATTGGGTGATTGTTTCGGGATTGGCGCGCGGGGTTGACCGAGTGGCCCACGAGGTAGCTCTCGAGAACAGTGGAATTACCGTTGCAGTTATCGGCAGCGGGCTTGACCGGGTTTATCCGCCTGAGCACAAATTGCTTGCAGAAAGAATTGTTAAAAACAAAGGGGCAATTTTGTCGGAGTTTCCTTTTGGGACAAAGCTTTCACCGGCAAACTTTCCCGCCAGAAACAGAATAATTAGCGGGCTTTGCCGGGGAGTTTTGGTTACAGAAGCAGCCCTTGATTCAGGGTCTTTAATTACCGCTTCTTTGGCAGCAGAACAGGGAAGAGAAGTTTTTGCCGTGCCGGGACCGGTAAATTCTCCTTTGTCTGAAGGAACAGCGAGCTTAATTAAAAAGGGAGCCAAATTGGTTACACGGGTTGAGGATATACTTGAAGAACTAGATTAAATCAAACAGCCAAGTTCCAAAAAACAAGAAACAAAGCAGTAAAATGCAATTTTAAGTTTTAAATTTAAAGTTTTAAATGAATGTTTAAATGTTTTAATGCTTAATTATTTAATCATTTTAATTTGAATTAAAATTTAAAATTTGGATTTTAAAATTTAGTTGGGGTTTGTAAGATGGTGAGCAAGGTCGAACCATTTGGAAATTGGAGCTTGGAATTTGAAATTTTCCAGTGTAGTATTTGTTTATTATGGATTTAATTATTGTTGAATCGCCAACCAAAGCAAGGACTTTAGGAAGGTTTCTTGATGACAAAAAATTCAGGGTTGAGGCAACTATGGGTCATATTAGGGATTTGCCGGAAAAAAAGCTTGGAGTAAATGTAAAAGAAAAGTTTGAGCCTGAATATGTTCTTTCTTCTAAAAAGAAAGAAACCATTGATAAGCTTAAAAAAATCGCCAAAACTGCTGATAAGATTTATCTGGCTACAGACCCTGACCGGGAGGGAGAAGCTATTGCCTGGCATGTTAAGGAAATGCTTCCCAAAAAAGCAGAAATTGCCAGGATTACCTTCCATGAAATTACCCGTTCAGCCCTTGATGAGGCTCTAAAACATTCAGGAAGTATAAATGTTGATTTGGTTGAAGCGCAGGCAGCCAGAAGGATTCTAGACCGTTTGGTTGGCTATAAACTCTCACCTTTACTATGGCAAAAAGTGAGAAGAGGTCTTTCTGCCGGCCGGGTGCAATCTGTGGCGGTAAGACTGATTGTAGAAAGAGAAAGAGAGATTGAAAAGTTTGTTCCGGTTGAATACTGGGAAATTGAAACCTTGCTGCAAAGAATGGCTGGCAGCGACCTTCCTGATTCTCCAAAGTTTTTGTCAAAATTAGTTAAAAAAAACGGTGAAAAAATAGAGATTAAAAATGGCGCGGAAGCACAGGATGTTGTCAAAGAGCTTGAATCTGCCGGTTATGAAGTGGCGGGGGTGGAGAAAAAAGACTCGCGTAGAAACCCGCCGCCGCCTTTTACCACCTCGACCCTTCAGCAGACAGCTTCAAGCCGGTTGGGTTGGAGTTCTAAAAAAACCATGAATGTTGCTCAGGATCTTTATGAACAGGGCTTAATTACTTACCATCGGACCGACTCCACAAATTTAGCATCAGAAGCGGTTCTAAGGTTAAGAGACTATATTAAGGTTAATTTTGGTGACCAGTATCTGCCGGAAAAAGCCAGGTTTTTTGCCACTAAAAGTAAGTCTGCCCAGGAGGCCCATGAGGCAATCAGGCCGACTGATGTTGGAGAAAAAGGTGCAGGCCTACACGGAGACCAAGCCAAACTTTATGATTTAATCTGGAAAAGGTTTGCTGCTTGCCAGATGGAGCAGTCTATTACAGAAATTACTACCCTGACAGTTCAGGCTGAAGGAGGCCAGAATCTTTACAGCCTGGAAACAAAAGGGGCATTGGAAAAATTTGACGGCTGGAGAAAAGTTTATGGTCTTACTGAAGAAACAGACGAGGAGGGCAAAATTGAGCCTCTGCCTAAGCTTAACGAAAAAGATGAGCTTAAACTTCTTGAGGTTATACCTGAGCAAAAGTTTACCCAGCCGCCGCCTCGCTATAATGAGGCCTCGCTTATTAAAACCCTGGAAGAGCTTGGGATTGGCCGGCCTTCAACTTATGCGCCGATTATTTCCACTATTCAAGACAGGAATTATGTTGAAAAAAAGGAACGCCAGTTTTCTCCCACTCCTTTAGGGATTGCGGTAAATGATTTTTTGACAGAGTACTTTCCCAATGTTTTGGATTATCAGTTTACTGCCAAAATGGAGGACGACCTTGACGAAATTGCCGGAGGAAAGAAAAAAAGAGTGCCGGTTTTAACTGAATTTTACCTGCCGTTTGAAGAAAAACTTGAGGGCGTTAAAAAAGTGGCTCAAAGAGTGGCTATTCAGACTGAAGCAACCGGGGAAGCCTGTCCTAAATGCAAAGAAGGCGCGGTTGTAATCAGGGTTGGCCGGTTTGGAAAGTTTTTATCCTGCAGCCGTTTTCCGGACTGCGACTGGCGCGCTCCTTACATTCAAAAAGTGGAAGGCATTAAATGTCCGAAGTGCGGGGGAGAAGTAATTTACAAAAAGACTAAAAAGGGCAAAGGTTTTTACGGTTGTTCAAATTATCCTAAGTGCGACTTTGCTTCTTGGAGAAAGCCGCCAAAACAGTAATTTCTTTGAAAAAACAGCCTCAATTTTTTTCTTTGAAAAAAAGTTTCCCCATTTAAAGGCCTAAATTGCTATCTTTACAAAAGGCGATTTTTATCATAAATTATTTTCACCATGGCCAGGAAAGGGATGCTTGATTTTACCTCTTTAGTGGACGAATATATTAAACAGGACGGTTGGAAAGCAAAGGCAACTTCCAATTCCAACTATTCACTTTCAGGTTTAATTTCCCATACTTCAGCTTCAGTTTTAGGCAAGTATGCTTTGTTTAATCTTTACTCTGCAAAAGCCAGAAAAGCCCACGACAGGGGAGAAATCCATATTCACGATCTGGCTCACTCGCTGGTTGGTTATTGTGCCGGCTGGTCGCTTCAGAAGTTACTGATGGACGGGTTTGGCGGAGTAGCAGGCCAGGTAGAAACCAAGCCTGCTCATCACTTTGCCACCGCAGTCCAGCATGTGGTTTATTTTATTAAAATCATGTACCAGGAATGGGCTGGAGCTCAGGCTTTTTCTTCTTTTGATACACTGCTTGCCCCTTTTATACATTACGATAATCTAAGTTATGGTCAAGTTTATCAGGAAATTCAAAAGCTGGTTTATTCTCTTAACCTGCCTTCAAGATGGGGTTTTGAGATGCCTTTTTCAAACCTGACTTTTGACTGGATTATCTCAAAAGACCTGGCTGAGCAAAATGTAGTTGTCGGCGGCAAGCCAAGAAAAGAGAAATACAAGCAGTTTCAAAAAGAAGCTGACATGATAAACAAAGCTTTTTTGCAAGTAATGCTTAAAGGTGATAAAAACGGCCGGCCGTTTACTTTTCCGATTCCCACCTACAACATTACCAAGGAATTTTTCGAAACCAACGGCGAAAACCAGGAACTTTTATTTAAAGTAACTGCCAAATACGGGTTGCCTTATTTCCAAAACTATTTGGGCAGCAACTTAGATCCGGGTTCAATCAGGGCTATGTGCTGCCGGCTTAATATGGACCTAAACCAGCTTATTAAGCAGCCTGGTAATCTTTGGGCTAAAGGAGATTCAACCGGCTCGGTAGGAGTGGTAACAATTAACCTAAATAGGCTAGCCTATGAGGCCAAGGGTGAGCAAAAAGAATTTAAAAAACTTATTAGAAAATATCTCGAAATTGCCAAGGAAGCCTTGGAAGTAAAAAGGAGAATTGTTGAAAAAAGCATGAAAGAAGGGTTAATGCCGTACTCTAAGCATTATCTGGGAACAGTAAGAAATCATTTTTCTACGATTGGCGTTTGCGGCGGAAATGAAGCCTGCCTTAATCTTATTGGCAAGTCTTTAACCACGAAAGAAGGGCAGAAGTTGATGGTCGAAACCTTAAACTTTATTAAAGATGAGCTGGTTAAGTTCCAAAAAGAAACAAAACACCTGTATAACCTTGAGGCTACTCCGGCTGAATCAACTTCGTATCGTTTTGCCATTCTAGACCAAAAATATTGTCCGGGAATAAAAACTGCCGGCACAAAGCAAAATCCTTATCTGACAAACTCAACCCAGCTTCCGGTTGATTATACCAATGACCTCTGGGAAGCTTTAGGCCTTCAGGATGAGCTTCAGTCCATTTATACAGGCGGCACTATTTTCCATACCTTTTTAGGTGAAGAAATGGATGATTGGCGCTCGGCTAAAGCTTTGGTTAAAAAGATTGCGGAAACAACAAGGATTCCTTACTTTACTATTACCCCGACCTTTTCGGTTTGTTCAAGCTGTGGCAGATTAAAAGGAGCGGTTGAAATATGTCCAAAATGCGGCAAAGAAACCGAGGTTTATTCAAGAATAGTGGGTTACCTAAGACCGGTTAAACGCTGGAATCAAGGAAAAGCACGGGAATTTGCGGAAAGAAAAACCTTTGAAATATCCAAAGAAAAAAAAGAAGAAGGAAAAGGAGAAGTTCAAAGCCAATTCTCCAATCAGAGGATTTAAAAGAAGGGAGAAATATGTTAATAAGATTTAAAAAAATAAACAAAGAAGCAATACTTCCTGCTTATGCATTGCCTGGAGATGCGGCTATGGATGTTTATACTCTGGAGGATTATGACTTAAAACCAGGAGAAAGACATGGATTTTTGACCGGTATTGCCTCTGAGTTGCCCCCCGGCTATTTTATTAGGTTTGCTCCCAAGAGCGGACTGGCGGTTAAAAGTGGAATAGATCTTTTGGCGGGGGTAATTGACAATGGCTATCGAGGAGAGTGGATTGTGGCGCTTATAAACCACGGGGAAGAGGTAAAAAGCTTTAAAAAAGGCGACAAAGTATGCCAGGCTTTATTGCAAAAAATCGAACAAGCCGAGATAGAAGAGGCAGATAATCTTTCCGAAACCGAAAGAGGGACAGGCGGTTTTGGCAGCACTGGAAGGTAAACTTCAGTTATTAATTTTATATCCCTGCCCAGGGAGTTTAATATGCGCAAAGAATTGCCCAGAACTTATTCCTTTAATTCCGACGGAAATTTGGAGGTGAAAGCCAGAAATCCCCAGATGGATGTGGTTAGATTTAATATTGAAGAGGAAGCTCTTGTTTTAGAAATTGACAACAGGGAAATCCAGTTAGTTCCCACAACTGGCCGTGTTGTGTTGATTGCCAGTTCGCCAAACATGGAAAATGTTATGGCAGCTGCCGGAAAAAGCTGTTATAGCCGTTTCCCGGCCTCTGAAGTTTACCCTAATCTTACGACCGATCAAAGCAGGGAATTTTTAGGAGAGAGGATAATACCGTCAAGACATTATTCAGTGGCGGAGCATGGAATTTTTACATTTAGTATTGAAGGAATTTCCCGTGCCTGTAGTCATCAGCTAGTGCGCCATCGTCACGCCTCCTATTCTCAACAAAGCCAAAGATATACTAACCCGGTAGCCGAAAAGCTGAAAAGACCGTTTTTTAACTTTGTTGTTCCTCCGTCTTTCAGGTATTCAGAGTCTGATTTTAGAGACTATGTCGACAAAATAAAGGGAGACTTAAGGTTTTACATAAAAGCAATAAAAGAAGGCCATGCCGAAGAGGATGCGCGCATGTTTTTGCCGAATGCCGCGGCTACAAACGTTACCGTTTCGATGAATCCAAGAGCCCTTTTGGAATTTGCTTCCAAGAGAACTTGCGCTCTAGCCCAATGGGAGTTTGATATGGTAGCAACTCAAATGGTTCTTTTGGCTTACAAAGAAGCTCCTTCCATTTTTGAGTCTGCAGGGCCGGAGTGCTCCAGAGATAAATGTTTGGAGGGGAAAAGAAGTTGCGGTAATCCGGTTAAGGATGGGATAGTGGCTCACGCGAATGACGAGATTTACCCACATGACCATTTAATATTTGGAATGAAATAAAAAATGAACGGAAATAATCATTATCTTGGAAACAGTCTGCCCGGAGTATATATTGCCCTGGAAGGAATCCGCGGTTGCGGCAAATCAACCCAAACACGGCTTTTGGGGGAAAGAATAAAAAGGGAATATCGGGGAAGAGAGCTGGTAGTTACTAAAGAACCTGGAGGAACGGAAAAGAGCGGCCAGATAAGGGAGGTGATTGTTACCCAGTCAAAAACCGGAGAAAAGCTGCTTCCCGGAGTTGAGGTCAAACTTTTTGCCGCCTCAAGAGAGCAGACAATTGCTACCCTTATTAAGCCTGCTTTGGAAAGAGGAGCCATTGTCGTCTCTGACCGCAGTGTTCTTTCCAGTCTTTGTTATCAGGGGTTTGGTTTGGATTTGGGATGGCAAAATGTTTGGAAGGAGAATGAAAAAGGTTTGGATGGGGTTTGTCCTGATTTAATTATTGTCCCTGATATTTCTCCGGAGTTGTCAGCGCAAAGAGTGGCGTTAAGGGAGCAAAGAGACAATGTTTATGATTCGCATGGCCTTGAATATTACAAAAGAGTGAGAGATGGATATTTGTTTTTTGCTTGCATGTTTAAAGACAGAATTTTTATGATTGACGGCTCCCTGCCGATTGAAACTCAAGCTGAATTAATATGGGAGAAGACTGGACCGTTAATTGAAGGAAAAAGGGAATTGATATGGGAAATGCAGGCAGAACTTAACCCTCGGGTTTCAATTCGTAGGGAGAGAGAGTAAAATAGAGGCTGTGGAAGAAGTTTTTGAGCTTATTAAAAAGGAGGAGGAGCGGCAAGCCCGAACCCTCATGCTTATTCCCTCGGAGAACTACACTTACTCCGAGGTAAGAAGCGCTTTGGGTTCCTTTTTAGTACACAAATACGCAGAGGGCTACCCCGGCAAGCGCTATTACCAGGGAAATGAGTTTGCCGATCAGGTGGAAACCCTAGCCGTAGAGGAGGCAAAAAAGCTTTTTGGGGTTCCTTTTGCCAATGTTCAGCCATACTCTGGCTCTCCTGCCAATGCGGCGGTTTACTTTGCTTTGCTTAACCCGGGCGACGGCATTATGGGGCTTGAGCTTTCAAGCGGCGGGCACCTGACTCACGGCCACCCGAAAATTACTTTTTCCGGTAAGTATTTTGAAAGCATAAGGTACGGCCTTGATCCGGAAAAAGAAAAATATTTTGACTTTGAGAAAATAAGAGAACTTGCCCTTAAAGAGAAGCCAAAGATTATTGTGGTGGGAACAACCGCTTTTCCGAGGACTTTAAATTGGGAGAAATTCGCCCAAATCGCTGACGAAGTTGGAGCATATTTAATGGCCGATATTTCCCACATTGCCGGATTGGTAGTGGGGGGGGTTCATCCTTCACCGGCTCCATATGCCCATATTATTACCTCAACCACACACAAGACCTTAAGGGGTCCGAGGGGAGCCATAATTCTTGTGACTGACAAAGGCTTAAAAAAGGATAAAGATTTAGGAGAAAAGATAAACAAAGCGGTTTTCCCGGGATTGCAGGGCGGGCCGCACCTTCACAGTATTGCCGGGATTGCCATTGCTCTTAAAAAAGCAGGGAGTAACTCTTTTAGAGATTATGCAAGGCAGGTGGTTAAAAACGCAGCTGTTTTAGCAGAAGAGCTTAAAAGCTTGGATTTTGATTTGGTAACCGGAGGAACAGACAACCACTTAATGGTTTTGGATTTAAGAAATATCGGGATTGACGGTAAAAAAGCAGCGGTTTTGCTGGAAGAGTCGGGTATTATCTTAAACGCCAACACTATTCCCAATGACCCTAATCCTCCTTTTCGGCCTTCAGGGATAAGGCTGGGAACTCCGGCAGTAACAGTAAGGGGGATGAAAGAAGAAGAAATGAAAGAAATTGCCGGCTTAATTAACTTGGTTTTAAAGGGGAAAAAGAATGTTTTAAAAGAAGTTGAAACTTTATGCGAGAGATTTCCGATTCCAGAATGATAGTTTTTGACGGCAGAAAATTTACTAAAGAGCAAAAAATAAAGCTTAAAGATTTATCCGAACGCTGGCAAACGGAGCACCGGCGCAAGCCAAAAGTTGCCTTTGTTCTTGTTGGCAAAAACCCTTCTTCAGAGCTTTATGTAAAACAAAAACAAAAGCTTGCCCAAGAGCTTTCCGTAGAAGTCTTAATTAAAAGGATAGTAGAAAACAAAACAAAAGAGGAAATAAAAAAGAAAATAACCAAGTTTTCAGAAGACGCTTTTATTGACGGAATAACAGTTCAGCTTCCTTTACCTGAAGGTTTAAAAGAAGGTACCCAGGAGATTCTTGACGCAATTGCTCTTAAAAAAGACATTGACGGTTTAACTACAGCCTCATTTGACTTACTCAAAGAAAACAAAGCGCTGTTTATGCCTGCGGTAACCAGGGCGGTTCTTGAGGTAATGGATACCTATAAAATAAAGCCAACCGAGGGGGTTTTTGCTGTTGTTGGTGCTAAGGGCTGGGTGGGTAAGAGGATGGCTTTGGTTTTAAAAAACAATGGGGCTGAAGTTTTGGAAATTGATCTAGGCACAGAAGAAAAACTACAAGACTTGAGAAAGGCTGACACGGTTATTTCCTGTACCGGCAGCCCGGGGATAATAATGGGTGACTATTTAAAAAACGGGGTAAAAGCTTTTGATCTTGGGGTAATGATAGTTGAAAAAGGCGAGCCCAAAGGAGATCTTGATTTTGAGTCAGTAAAAGAAAAAGCAAGCTTTATTACCCCGGTTCCCGGAGGCATCGGACCAGTGACCGTGGCCTCTCTTTTTGCAAATCTACTTGAAAAATGCTTGTAATTAGGTTTTAATTTTTTTGATGGAAGAACAATTTGGAAAAGAAACCTTAGTTAAAGAAATGCCCAAGCTTACTCCCGAGGGCGAAGCCTGGTTTTCTCCAACCGGTCCGGTAGAGACAGCAGAACAGCTTTCAGCAGGACTGCTTCATCTTATTAATAACAAGATGGTTACAGTTCAGGGTTATCTGGAATTTGGCATGATAGAACTTCCTGAAAATCAGGTAAAAAAAGATTTTAGGCTGTCTCTTGAAAGTGCCAAGGATATAACCAGGATAATGAAAAAGTTAAAAGAGCTTAATGACGCTTGCCAGATTGATAATTACAGCTTTTCGAGAGGGAAAACAGATGAGCTTATCAAGGCTGCCGGGAAATTTATGCCGGAAGGGGAAGATTCGCTTAAGATTGAGTTTTCGGGGGAAAAAAGGCTTTTGGCTGACAAAAGAAAGTTTTCTTACGCTCTGGCCTGTCTTTTTACCAACAGCTTAGAAGCAGGTGCTTCTCAAGTTGAAGTGGGCGTTAGAGAAGAAGAGGGAAAAACTGTTGTGGAAATTACTGATAACGGTGAGGGAGTTAAATTGCCAAAAGAAGACATGTTTGGATTAAAGTTCTCAACCAAAACAGTAAACGGCGGGCTTCAGGTTCTTTCTACCGGTCTTTTTGTTGCCAAAACTGTAGTTTTAGCTCATGGAGGAAGTATCGAGATAGGGAACAGAAAAGATTTAGGCGAGGAAGCTTCGGGAACAAGGGTCACTATTAAGTTGCCTTCTGTAGACGGCTTCTGAAAATTTCTCTTGCTTTTTCAAACACTATTTTGGGATTTACCGGTTTGGCAAAACCTGTATCAGCTCCGTATTCTTGCGCCTGTTTTTCAGCGCTGTCTGCATAAAATCTGGCACTTGCCATAATGATTGCCATTGAGGCAAGATATTCAAAGCCTTTTTTTAAAGACAATGCCTTAATGTCGCCAATAAGCCGAGGGCCGGATTTTTCGCCCATGTTGCAGTCGGTGACAAGAAGGTCAATTGTTTCTCCTGATTCTAGTAATTTTAATGCTTCTTTTCCTGAATGGGCAGTAAAAATGGTCAGGTTTAAGTTGTTGCGGTTGCTTAGATGCTTTAGAGTTTCTTCGAAGCAAAAAACATTACAGATATCATCGTCAACAATTAAAACCCTTTTCCCCCGAAGAGGATCGTTTTCCTTATGGGGCGTATTTTCTGGTGTCATTTTTGTAAGTTAATTCCTTGAGATTGGTTTTAAAATCTGGTAGTTTGAATATATATGAAATATCATAGTGACGGAAAAAAGTATGTCATATATCTTACCAGAAGGGAGGAAATTATAGGTCAGATTTTTGAGTTTTGCCAAAAGGAAGGTATTAAAAACGGTTTTTTTTACGGAATTGGGGCGGTTGACCGGGCAGAATTGGCTCATTACTCAGTTGACACCCAAAAATACACCAGTTTTATGTTAGAAGAGCCATTAGAAGGTGTTTCCATTGTCGGCAATGTTTTTCCCGACGAAGAGGGAAAATTAATAGTTCACGCCCATGCTTCTTTTAGCCGCCCTAACGGAGAAATGGTTGGAGGCCATTTAGTCAATGCCAGGGTTTCCGGAGTGGGAGAAATACTTTTTACCAAGCTTGAAACCAATTTGAGTAAAGCTTATGACCCGGAAACCGGGTTGAAAGTTCTACAAATGAACAAAAGTTGAAAACCTTTCGGGAACTTGGTAAAATGAATTTTATAAATTAATAAAAACACACACTTGGTTTGGCTCCTTGAACGCTTCAACCAAGTGGAGGAATAAAGGAGCTAAGTCCTAATAAAGAAAGGAAGTATGGAAGAAGTTTCACTAAAAGAACTCTTAGAAGCCGGATGTCATTTTGGTCATCAGACCACTCGTTGGCATCCAAAAATGAAGGAATACATTTATACAGCCAGGGACGGTATTCATATCTTTGATTTGGTAAAAACCAAAAAAGGCCTTGAAGAGGCGGCAGAAAAGTTAAGGGAAATCGCTTCGAAAGGGGGCAAAATTATTTTTGTTGGCACCAAAAGACAAGCTCAGGATATTGTTAAAGAAGCAGCGGAAAAAGTAGGGATGCCATACATCACGGAAAGATGGGTTGGCGGACTTATTACAAACTGGGACCAGATTAAAAAAAGGATTGACCGTTTGGCTGATTTAAAAGCCGGCAAAACCGAGGAAAGATTCAAAAACAGAACAAAAAAGGAGAGAATTTTAATTGACAAAGAGATTGTTAAGCTGGAGAGAAGTTTTGGCGGCATTTCCGGTCTTAAAGGCATTCCCGAGGCAATCTTTGTTACCGACGCCAGAAAAGATGACGGTGCTTTAAAAGAAGCCAAAGGCAGGGGAGTTACTACTGTTGCTATTGTCGATACTAATGTTGATCCGGGTAATGTTGATTATGTGATTCCTGCCAATGATGACGCATCAAAATCTCTTCAGCTAATTGTGGACACAATAAGAAAGGCCATTGAAGAGGGAATTAAAAATCAGGTCACAAAAAGCGAAAAAGAAGCAGAGCCGAAAAAAGAGACTAAGAAAGTAGAAAAAGCTCCGGAAAAAGAAGAAAAAGAGGGAAAAAAAGTCAGTAAAGTAAAAAAAGAAAGCGTTAAAGAAGTTGTCAAAGCAGCATAAGGAGAAATATGAAAGTAACCGCAGAACAGATTAAAAAATTAAGAGAAAAATGCGGAGCAGGGATAATGGAATGCCGTCGTGCTTTGGAAGAATTTGAAGGCGATGAAGAAAAGGCCTACGAGGCAATAAAACAAAAGGGCTTGGAGATTGCCGAAGAAAAAAAAGAAAGGGAAACAAAAGCCGGAATTATTGAAGTTTACTCTCATGCCGGGGGAAAAGTGGTGGGCGTGGTTGAACTTCTTTCGGAAACTGATTTTGTGGCCAGAAACGATGAATTTAAAAGCTTAGCCCATGAGCTTGCTATGCAGGTGGCAGCTATGAGCCCCAAGGACAAGGAAGAGCTTTTGGAACAGGATTATATTAGAGATCCTTCAAAAAAAGTTAAAGACCTTGTTAACGAGGCAATTGGCAAAATCAGGGAAAATATCCAAATCGGCAAAATTGCCAGGTTTGAAGTTGGTGCCTAATAAATTCCTTGAAGCAAACCTTCTTTTGTGATACGCTTCAACTATCTATGGCGGTTGATTTTTCAGACACTAAAGCTGATATGCAGAAAACCGTTGACCACTTTAAAACGGAAATTTCTGCCATAAGAACAGGCAGGGCCGTGCCGGCTTTGGTTGAAAATATCTCCGTAAACGCTTACGGCGGAACCCAAAAAATGACTGTTCAGGCTTTGGGTATGATTACTGCTTCAGACCCGCAAACACTTCTTATCCAGCCTTGGGATGCTTCAGTGATTGGAGAGATAAGGCAGGGAATTCTGGCTGCCAATGTCGGATTGACTCCGGTAATTGATAACAACATCATAAGAATTTCAGTGCCGCCTTTAACTTCGGAACGAAGACAGGAATACGTCAAACTTTTAAGTCAGAAAACAGAAAATGCAAGAATTGCGATTAGAAACATAAGACAGGACAAGATAAGAGAAATAAAAACGGCTTTTGAAGAAAAGGAAATTTCGGAAGACGAGAAATTTAAAGCAGAGGACGATTTGCAAAAAATAACCGATGAATATACAGGAAGAGTAGAGGAATTAAGCAAGAGAAAAGAAGAAGAGATTACTTCTATTTAAGCAAGGCGAGAGAGGGTCCCTCAAAAAAAACAAGAGACCCCCTCTCTTAGGTATGAGGCTAGGACAGTTGCTTTTTTGTTTCTACAGCAGCCTGTAGAGATTTCGAGCAAACAGCCGTTGCCTCAGCAAACCAGAACACAAACATTTCCATGAAGCTGACGACGATGGCCAGTCCTGCCTTGACTATAGTGGCGACAGCATTGTCGCTCGTCCAGCCCCAGGCCGACTCTCCTCGCCGTACAGATATGCCCAAGTAGTTGGTAATGATATCAACTACATAGGCAACTGCTTCAAGGATGCACAAAAGGTAGTACTCGGGCGATTTCCTTTTTACTACTTCTCCTGCAACCAATATGCCCCTGAGCATTTCCAGCCCAGAGGTAAGAAATGAGATTGCCAGGCCCTCGATGGCTCTTTCTCCCAAGAAGGGATCAAAGCCATCCCAGCTCCAAACAATGTCGGAGCCGAAAAGAGCGGCAGAGAGAAAAAGGAGAGATCCGAAAAAAATCGTGAGCAGAACATACCGGACGATTTGAGCCTGCACTTTTGCTAGCTCTCCAACTGCGGGCAACTCCCGGATGTACATTGTACCTCCTGTTGTGAATGTGCATACCGTAATGAACGGATGGGCAGAAATTTATCATAAATATCCTATAATGTCAATTTTTATGGCTTAATTTGATAATTGAAATTTTTGTTGAAAAATATCAAAATTAATTATGCTAAGTCCTGAAAATGGACACTTTCAACCTTCAGTTTGGATTATAAACCACTGTATCTTTAGCGAAAACTGCAATGGAAACTTTTGGAACGATAAGGGAAACGAGTATCATGAAGTCAGATTTTCTCGGCAAAATGGGCATGGCACTGAGCAGATTACGGAAAGAAAAGGCGGTCTTTGTCTTTATAAAGAGGGCAGAAAAGTAGGTGAAATCTGCGAGGTGGTTACCGACACCGGAGCTTTCGTGATGCAGCTTACTACAGAAGGCGATTGTCCCCAGCTTATAAGCCAGCTTGAAAAAACCGGCTGGACAAAGGTTTAGGCACAAGGTGTATATTGACAGAAAATAAAAAATTATATAGCATTTATTTAGTGTCATTTTTCTTATCTTTATAAGCAAAGGTAAGAATGTTTTGTTCTTTTAAAAGGGAAAACGGATTAAAAAACCAAGCTGACCCAAAAGACAAAAGCTTGGTTACCCCGACCCGGCGTTGTATCCGCCACTGCAGTGATTGAAGGAAAGGAGGGATTTTGCCTTTTATTCGCAGATATCCTCGGACTACTTCCTTTGGCTCCGCTTAAAGCGGGCCAGCTTCTCCAGGCAAGGTGTATTTTTACCAAACCAAAGAGAAGCAACTGTCGGTCCCGTCAAACGGGAGGGTAAGGGGAACCCGGGAAGGTAAAGATACATTTTGTGGGTTTTTAAAACCACTTGATGTATTGTTGCCTTCCCCCGACCCCATCCGTTTTCCCTTGTTTTCTCAAAGAACTCGCCGAATAGGCGGGTTTTTTGTTGGGCTTGACAAGAAAAATAGCATTTGTTATTATTATCTTCCTCACAAACACTTCCTAAGAAAGCAGAAAGTGTTTTTTTGTGCGGAGTCCTTTAAAAAAAAGACTAGGAGAAACCCAATCTCTAACTGTGAGCTGGGGCACAGGAAACCTTTCTTTTCCATCAATGGCTGCTGGAGAGGAGAGAATGAGAAGAAGGTTTTGTCCGATGTCTTTATCTTCTCCCTTTGGGGAGGTGAGAGCCAGAGAGGAAAGAGGATGAGATTCGTTGGCTAAGCCAGCGTTTCCCGCAAATCCAAATTCTCTCTCTGGCTCTCGATTGTTTTCAAGAAGTCCGCCGAATAGGCGGATTTTTTGTTGGAAAAAATCTCAGCTAAACTGCTATAATGAAAATTACTATGAGACCTGAGAGAATATCTGGCGATCTTGCCGCTAGACCGCTTGGAAAATTTGTTAAAAGCTATTTTGAGGAGGGAGGTAATGGCATGCTTGGTGGAATACTTTTAAGGATTGAAAAGCAATTTGGCAGCCACATATCTTTATCTTCTGAAGCGCTTTCGGAAATTGAAAGGCTAAGGCAAAGTGAGTTTTTGTCAGGAGAAGATAAAGCTAGGTTGTTTGAAGTAATTACTTCCGGTAAGGGCGCGCCCTGCACCCATATGAGCGGTAAGGTTAAGGAGGGTTTGGAACACAGGAAAAGATATGGTTGCCGGTTTCTGAATTTTTCCAGAAGAAGAACCTAGTTTTTATTTTTGCTTGACCGTGTGTCTTTCCTTGGAGACCTTAAGCACTTTTGACCTGTTTTGGTTTTTGCATCTTGGAAGAGGCATGGTGGTAGCCAAAAACGGAGAAGATGTTAAGTTGTCGATGCAAAGCTTCATTGCCACCTGATACATGCCCAGATTAACTAAATCTTCTTCTTTATAAATCTGGCCGAATTCCTGGGCCATGTAGCCTGCATCTCCGGCACCGACAACAAAAGAAATTAAAGTTCCCGCATTCCCGAAAATTGCTTTTTGCAGGTCTTCTTCAAGCTGGCCGACATACTGATTTGCCAGACAAAGGTCTAAGCGGTATTTTCTTGCCTCAGAAAGTATTTTAACAAAGGCACTGGTGGCAAAGTTTTGAAACTCGTCAACATAAAGATAAAAATCTCTCCTTTGTTCTTCAGCAACATTAATCCTGTTCATGGCCGCCAGTTGAAGCTGGGTAATAATCATGGCACCTAAAAGCGCAGCATTGTCTTCTCCAATTTTTCCTTGGGAAAGGTTAACAAGCAAAACTTTGCCGGAATTCATGATACCCTCAAGGTCAACTGTTGAGTGATAAGAGCCGACAATTTGTCTGATGGTGGGAGAGGAAGTAAACTGGCCGACTTTATTTAAAATCGGAGAAACCGCTTCATTCATCATTTTTTCAGACATTTTTTCAAACTCATTAACCCAGAAGCTTTTTAAGACCGGGTCATTGAGGTTATCAACCACTCTTTTCCTGAAGTTTTTATTGGAAAGCATTTCCGTAATCTGAAGAAGTGTTGGCTGCGGGGTTTGCAGTAAAGTCAGGATTGTATTTCTTAAAATGTATTCAAGCCTTGGCCCCCAGGAATAGTGGTAGAGCTTATAAAAAATGGCGACAATATTCGAGGCCACAAGTTCTCTATGGGCCGGGTTTTTAACCTCAAGGGGATTAAGATGAAAAGGGTTGGCGGTGTCGCTCGGGTCAAGATAGCAAGTTTCGTTTATCCTAAAAGAGGGAATATAATCCAAAAGAATTTCAGTTAAATCGCCGTGAGGATCAATAACTGCCAGACCTTCCCGGTTCCTTAAGTCGTTTATGGCCATATTGGCAATTAAAGTTGATTTTCCGGTACCGCTTTTCCCGATAATGTAAACATGCCTTCTACGGTCTTTTTTCTTAATGCCAAAGGTTGCCACCTTGTTTTTATGCTCAGTCCGGGCTATGAAATTGATTTCTTTTTTGTCAGCTTCATTAAGGTCGATTGCTGTAGGCAGGTTTAGGGGAGGCTCACTCATAATGGTTTGTGTCCACATGATGTTTTTAATGCCCGACAAATGCTTTGATGGAGGGTGCCAAAGAGAAGCGAGCTCGTCAAGGTTAAGAACCTGGTTAGCAGGAGCCATTTCGAAAGACCTTTTGAGACAAGATTCAAGCAGCTTTTTTTTGTTTCTCGGGCTTATTTTTTTAAGTTTTAAGCCATTGACATCGCTTTGGTAGGAAGAAAAGGAATTGGAAATATTTCTTAGAAGTTCTTCTGAACTGGCAATGATTCTTATGGCGGTCCAAAAGCCACCGCTGCTTATTTTTTCAGCAATGTGTTTTGCCTGGGGGTGGGGAAGAGTTTTTCCTTCCTCTCCTGAGGGGATTCCTCTGTCAATGATTCCCTGGGCATAGCCTTGCCAGTTACCGGCTTGGGCGATAATAAATTGGATAGCCATAAAATCTTCCGGCCCGGCTTTGGACATAGCGCCCAAAACAGAAGAAATAAGATCAGAGTCTTTAACTTCCTTATAGGTTCGCAAAGGCAGATAAAAGCTGTTTGATAAAGTAAGCTGGCCCAGGTTTGGGTTTGAGTTTTGGGTGTAGCCGGCAAGATAATCTTTGGGAATTTCCAGAAGGATGCTTTCCGGATATTGGGCAGAAAGCTGGCTTTCAACATAACCTTTCATTTCCTTAGGGCAGGAAATGAGAAAATGGACGACCTGGTCAACACAAACAATTTCAAAACAAATGCTTACTGGAGGTTTAAAAGACAAAAAAGACTTTTTAGGAAGGGAGGAAAAGGCCGCAAAAAGCTGAGCCGCCGCTTCCGGGGTTTTTTCGCTTGATTTAGGTAAACGGATCTCAATCAATGAGAAAGGTAATTCTTCTCCAGTCATTTGGTTTCTGTCCATCAATATTTTAACATAAAATGAAGCTTTCTTTAAGAAAGACCTTTATAAAGGTTTAGCTTCAACAATGAGCCGTTTGAAAGTTGTCCCCGGCGGCCAACAGGTTTGAAGAATTAGCTTTTCTTCATTCTCATCTCCCGAGAGCCATTTTAGGTCACCGGCTTCGGCAATAAAGTTTTTGGTAACTTTATAGACAAATTTTTGGCCGGCAAAAAAAACAATGACTTCATCTTCAGGCTCAAGTTCTTTTAAAAGGTAAAAAACCGCATTGTAGCGGACAATGTTTTCCGGGTTGTTGGTGGAATGGGCAAAAAGATAAATAGTGCCATTGTTTCCGGGAAACTTTGTGCCTGTCGCGTGTGCCACTCCGGTTTTTAGAAGTTCTTTGTATTTATTTTCGTCTGCCGGGTCCACATTGGCAATGATTTTTGAGGTTGCAGAAATTTTGGGGATGACCAGAGAAAAATCTGTATCAACCCCGTATTTGGCTGCTTCCTCTTCAACAATTTTTTTTGAGTTTTCAAAAAAAACACTTTCAACGCTTGCCTCCGGAGCAGAGAAAGTAAAAAGTCTTTTTAGTTGATATTTTGCTTCTTCTTTAATAATCGGGGCAAAGCCGACCAATAGAAACATTAAGGAGGCGGCAAGAAAGCTGTAGCCCAGGTATTCGGCTGCGGCTTTGGAGTTTATGAAAGAAAGTTTTGTAAACTCTTTTAAAACAAGGCTTTTTTTATCTTTAGCCTCATAAAGAATTATTTCCATACTCTGTTTATATTAAAAAAAAGCTAGGAAATTCAAGCTAAAAAAATAAATTTGAACTAAAAATGTTTCTTTCTGCTTGACACGATTTGGCACCCTGTGAATAATAAATAGAAATGGAAATTGTAAGCAAAATGACATTAAGAAAACTTGGCTTAATCTTTTTATCCGCTTCATTTTTTTTTGTTTTGAGGAAAGATGCGGCTGCTTCTGATATTTGTGAGCCTCAGTATGATGTTTGCCCGCCGATTGAAATTGATGTTGACAAAAAAGTGCAGGACCCAAGAGACGGCCGTTTTGTTGACAACCTTGATTTTACTGACCATGAGTTTTTTTCCGGGGATGAAGTTGTTTTCAGGATTAGGGTGGAAAATACAGGAGAAAGAGACTTTGACAGGGTTGAGGTAAGAGATACTCTTCCTTCATTTTTAGAGTTTGTTTCTGGAGATTTGGATTTTGATATTACAGATTTTGACCGCAATGAAGTGGAGGAAAGGGATATCAGGGTAAGGGTAGTAAGTGAAGGCAGATTTCCAAAAGATAAGGATGTTATCTGTGATTTTAACGAAGTAGCGGTTAAAGCTGACGGAATTGAGGATAAAGATACCTCAAGAATTTGCGTAAGCAGACGAGAAGTTGTTGAGAGGAAACCAACGGTTTTACCGAAAACCGGAAGCGGTGCCATGCCAGCAACTTTGGGTCTTTCTTTAGTAAACGGACTCTTGGGTCTGGCCTTGGTCTTCTTTGGTAAAAGAAGATAGCTTTAACAAAGTTATTACCATGTTGTTACATGCTTCTAAAACTGCTCTAAACCCCAACCATTATTTTCAATTTAAGCTCTTTGAAAACTAATTTCGGGAACTTTTAAATGGAAAGTTAAATTCTTTCTGCTACAACCATGAGCCGTTTTAAGGTTGTTCCCGGCGGCCAACAGGTTTGAAGAATTAGCTTTTCAGTTGATTGGTTGTCTTTTATCAAAGATAAATCTTCTGGAGTAGTGATGACCTTTTCGGTTACCCGGTACGAATATTTTAGACCGGCAAAAAAGATGATAACCTGGTCTCCGGGTTCCAGCTCTTTAACTAGATAAAAGACAGCATTGTAGCGGGAAACATTAACTAAAGTGTTGGTGGAATGGGCAAAAAGATAAATAGTGCCTTTGCTGCCAGGGAATTTGGTGCCGCTGGCGTGGGCAACTCCATTTTTAAGAGCAGCTTTGTATTTATTTTCGTCTGCCGGGTCCACATTGGCAATGATTTTTGAGGTAGCAGAAATTTTAGGGATGACCAGAGAAAAATCTGTATCAACCCCGTATTTGGCTGCTTCTTGTGAGGCAAGCTGCTTTTTGTTTTCTAAGGCAACCTCATAACTTGGAGTTTTGGGAAAGTATTCTCTTGCTTCAGCTTCATTTTTAGGATTAAGGCGGTAGCTTAATTCCAGCTTGATTATTGGCAAAACTGCTGCGCCAAAAACAAAAAGAGAAATGCCGATTAAGCCCAAAGCAAGGCCTCTGGCAAATTTTGCGAAAGGGAAAGAAGAAGAAATTTTTGGTTCCACAGGTTTAGGAACCGGAATATCAACCGGTATTATTTTTTCCTTTTCCCAGGATGAATCAAAAAGAATTATTTCCATAATATCCTCTAGTAAACGGCGATATTATCTCTTAAAAGTTTACTAAAATCAAGAAATCGGCAGTTGACAAAGCAATAAACATGCCCTATAATACGCCATGTCTTTATTATTTAGCCTTAATAAAAATGAAAATGGACAGGAAACATGCTTTGTTAACCGCAATTTTATTTATTGCGGCTTTTATTATTTCTCCTAAAAATGCTTTTGGAGCAATCCGTTGCGAATCTTTATACGGCGGCGGCGAAGTCTGTACCGAAGTTGAAGAGCTTGTTTTAGATAAAAAGGTTTGGAGCCCGATTGACAAAAGGTTCGAAGACAATTTAGCCGACATTACTCCTGAAGGCTATAAATTCAGCATTGGCGAAAAAGTTATTTTCAGAATAAAAATCATTAACAACAGCAACAGCACTTTTGAAAAAGTGACTGTTACAGACTTTCTTCCGGCTGAGTTAAAGCTTGAGTCAGGAAGCCTTACTTTTGATATTTTAGATTTAGGACCTGGCGAATCAGAAGAGAAACAGATTGAAACAGTTGTTGTTTCCACTCCGAGTGATAAAGATTTTGACTGTGATGTCAAAAACACTGTCAGGGCTAAATTCGGCGGTGAAGAAAGAGAAGACACTTCTAAAGTTTGTGTTACCAAAGTTAAAAAAGTTTTAGGTGAAACTCCTGCCACAGGTTCTAGTTTGCTTTTCGTTGCCCCTTTAACCTCAATTGCCGGTCTTGCCGGATACATGCTGCTTCGTCTTAAAAAATAAAGAAGTTTCCGGTTGAAGCCGGGAAAGGAAACTAGGAGTTCAATTTCCTTTTCTGGTTTCAATAACTAGAAAGGCGTAAGCGCCAATCTGGCTGGTGAGACCAGAAGCACATTGAGTATTTGCCATCCTTATGATCCCAGGAGGGGAAATGAAGCGCAGTCTTGTACTCGCGGTTGTGGTCGCGCTGGCGGCAGTTTTGCCGTTCCAGCTCTCAGCGGAGGTTGCCATTCCGGAACCCCCGCAAGAGTGCCCGGATCTCGAGTGGGTCGCGGAAAACATCGGGGGTGAACTCTCGATGTGGAAAGTCGGGCCCGACGAAGGTTGTGATTTTGTTTTCGAGAGCGGAAGAGGCCCGTTTGAGGAGCCGATCTTGCTCGTTGTCCCCGCGGGTGGATCCAAGATGACTGGTTGGGATCCGCGGCCGGAGCCGGAGGGCCAAAAAGACCTTCTGGTGGAAGGACCTGGTTCGGGAGAATTTTGGGACGGGGTTCTGTGGATTGAGCCACAGAGCGCCACGGCAACGGCCGAGCCAACGGTTACAGTACCAACTGTAACGGCAACGCCGACCGCCACGCCGGAACCAACTGCAATGGCAACCGCCGAGCCAACGGTGGTTCCGACACCTGGAGAAAGTATTTTGTTTCTCCCAGTGGTGTTCAATCCGCCTTTGCCGAGGCTCCCGATTCCGGACCAACCCGAGGGTTGCCCAAGCATCGATTGGCTTCAAGCCAATGTTGTCACTGGTGGTGTCTGGGCCCTTCGGAAGGATGGGTGCAGCTTTGACTATAACAGTGGTGGAAACCCTGTCATGCTCGCTGTGCCCGAGAATGCCTTGGTCACCGGGTGGAACCCAATTCTTGGGGAAAACCTAGACAAATTCAAGGGGCCGGGGCACGTTAAGGTCTGGACCGCAGTGGTTTGGTTCGAGTAGGATGGCATCTCGCCGGAGAGAGTTTGTTTACGCGCAAGCGTATCTTTCTCTCTCCGGCTGGTTGTCTTTTGAAGTCGGAAAGATGTTCATTAATAGTGGGTATTATTCCGATTTTGAAAAATCGGTCTTTTGGCCCAGAAAGAGGACCAATTGCGGTTCTTGGAAGGAGCCAAAAGTAGTTCTTTGACATCGGCATGCAAAGGAGAAGAAGACATGAAGCGCCTGGTGTTGGTCTTACTTATTGTTGGTACTGTGTTTTTGGGGGTGAGCCTGGTAAATATTGTTGTTGGGCTTGTCCTCGTCGACTTTTTCGCGATTTTTGAGCCTTGGGTCTGGATTCTCCTGGTCGTTGGGGTTTTGCTTTTCGTTCTTTCCATAATCTTGAACGTGAGAGGGAGGAAAGAGGAAGTTGCCTCAACAACAGACGAGAAGATTGAGGAAGGCCAGCGTCGAAAAAATGAGTTGTACGGAGAAGTTCTCGAACTACAGAAGACTGTGGCAGAGTTGACTAGTGTCGTTGGCGAAAAAAGAGTTCAACTCGAGCAGGCGAGAAATGAGATCAAGAAGCTGAACGAGAAAAGGGAGGAGCTTATCGAGGAATTGGAACGGTTGAATTTCAGGGCGGCGGAGATGAAAGAGGAAAGGCAGACGCCTGAAAATCCTCTGGATCCGCCCGGTTCGGAGTTGGACATTCCAGGGTTTCTTCGGAGACATCAGAGGGATTAGGAGGGTTGAGATGAAGATGATATTCCTGGTTGTAATGGTGGCTATCGTGATGATCACGGGTTGTGCGCTCAGGGAAAGTGCTCTGACACCAACGCCCGAGATCGTCAAGGAGACGGTCCCGGTCGAGGTCACCAGGGTCGTCCCTCAGGTGGTCAAGGAGACCGTCGTTGTCGAGAAGGAGGTTCCGGTCGAAGTGACTCGGGTTGTTGAGGTCCTTGTGACTCCGACTCCCGGTCAGGAGGCTGTTCAATCCGAACCGACGGTTGCAATGGCACCGTCACCTAGGGTTCAGGCTTTCGGGCTTACTCTGACTGGCGGTCAGACTCTGGACGACATCAGGGTTCTAGGCCTTGAGGTCATGGAGGATTGGCCAAGGTCAGTGGATGAGTTTGTTATCCTTGCAACAAGGAGACAGGCTCAGCCGTCCATTGAGCCCAGCGAGGTTAGCAGGGCTAGGGGTGAGCCATGGAGCTGGAAGGTGCCGGAGGAGAAAGACCTCTTTGGGAATATTGTTTCCATTGAGGTTTGTAACTTCACTCCTTTCCGGCAAGATGGCTGGATGGCGGACCGCAGACAGCGGGAGTTGCACGGGAGGACCCTAGAAGAGGGTTTTCCCCCAGAAGCAGTTGGGTCAGGAATTCCTGCTGGTTGGTGTGGTCCTGTACAGGGGATCACGTTCAGGCCTTTCAGTATTGACGAGTATCACAGGATCACTGGCGTGATCCCTGTGACCTCAGTTGGTCAAATCGGTCAGGTCTCAAGTTTGGTACAGCCGACAGCTACTTTGGTAGCCCAAGTTGTGCCAACTCAGACACCAGTTCCGCTAGCTGCCCCAACGCCCGTCGTTCCCAGTGCGACCCCCGCTTTTTCGCCTTCACAGGTGAACGAAGCGTGGATCCGCTCAACATTCGGCCTTGCACCGAGTGTCAGGCTCGTCGATCTGGGCAACGGCAACTGGCAGGCACCTCCCCAAGACGCGTTTTTCATCAGGAATCCGTTCGAATTTCCGTTCGACGGAGAGCGTCTGGAGGTGCCGACCGACCCAAACTTGATATTGATCCCAAGCTATCCCAAAGCCAGAATTCCCGTAGGGTGGGAAGGAATGGCTATTGCAGCCACATTCTGGCGGGAGCAGTATCTGGGACTTGTCAAGTAGCATTGCATGCCGATCGCGTAACCCGGAGGGTTAGTAGTTTACCTTCATAAGGTAAATGAACACTCTTCGGGTTACGCATCGACTAAAGTATAAAAATTTATTTTATGCTTTTATCGGTGAAAAAATGAGAAAAGATATCGGAACTATCTTAATCGGCGCCGCCCTTATTGGAGCGGTGGTTTTGGGATACAGGCAATCGGAAAGAATGATAAAAAACAATGCTGTTCAGGGGTGTATGACAGTGGGCGTCAATACTTATGAGAACCCTGAGGGCGGCAGCAGCGCCCGTGTCCCTGATTGGGACTCATACCAAAGGTGCATGAAAGAAAAGGGGTTTTAAGATGAAAACATTAACTGTCATTGTCCCTCTCTATAATGAAGAAAAAAGGCTTAAAAAAACTTTGGGTTATCTTGTCAATTACAAAAGCCCAAAAAGCATTAAGATTGAAAAACTTATTTTTGTTGATGACGGCAGTAAAGACAAAACTCTTTCTTTACTGAAAAATTTCCAAAGACAGTACTCCGGAAATATTATTGACCAAACGGAAATTTTCCTTATTTCCTATCCCTTAAACAAAGGCCGGGGATATGCGGTCATGCAGGGAGTAAAAGAGGTAAATACTGATTTTGGCATGTTTTTAGACGGCGACATGTCAATTCCTCTTGAAAACCTTAAAGAATTTTCTCTCTTTATGCATAAAGGTTATGAAGTTTTAGTAGGCAGCAAAAAGCTTCCCCAAACTATTTCCTTGGTTAAAAGAAGTATGGTTAGGGAAATAATCGGCACGGTTCACAGTAAAATTCTCCAAACTGTTTTAGGAATTAAAATTGCTGATTTTACCGGCGGCTTTAAGGTTTTTTCTTACCAAGTCTGTCGCGATGTTTTTCCCAGATTGACTCAAGAAAGATGGGGGCTGGATCCGGAAGTAATTTATGTCAGCAACAAGCTTAATTACAGAATTGTCGAGCTGCCTGTTACTTGGAAACATATAAGTAAGTCAAGTAAAGTTAACCTGGTAAGGGATATTTTGAGAGCTTTCAAAGAAATGTTTGCCATTAAAGTTAATGATCTAAAGAATATTTATCAGATAAGGCCACAATTCAGAAAGGTAGTGGTTTCTTCTTTTAAAAAAGTTTTCGAATATTAATTTCTTTTCTGCCCTATGAAAGAAAAAATTCTAGTTATTACCACTTATCCTCCTAAAGGAAGTTTACACAACCACCCTTATTCGGCAGTTGCTCCTTATTCCAAAAAAACCCTGCTCTCCAGCATGGAAAAAGAGAAAAAACTAAAGTTTGTGGTTTTGGCGGACAAGCTTGACGGTGGTAAAGAAGAATACTTTGAAGACAAAATCAAGGTAAAAAGAGTTTGGGATAGAAACAAGCCAAAGCTTTTTTTGCAGATTGTGCGGGAGATACTAAAGGAGAGAAACTGTTTAAAAGTGTTTTTTGCTTTTGAATGGGCGATATTCGGCAATAAACGCTATCTTCTTGCCGGCGTTCCGGCACTGCTTTTATTTTTAAGGCTCATGCAAAAAAAAGTTTATTTTGTTTCTCACGGCATTTTAACTGATGCCAATTTAGCAGTGGAACAATTGGGAATTAAAAAAGACAGTTTTCGGGCGAAAGCATACACCTTGGCTTTAAAAACACTTTACTTTCTTGGAGTTAACCTAAGTCATAAAACAGTGGCTTTTGAAGAAATACTAAGGAACCATGCTCTTCAGTTTACCTCTGACCGCTCAAAGGTGGTTACTATTTCATTAGGAGTTGAGCCAAACGGAAGAACTTCCAAAAGAAAAGAAGCTCTTTCAAGAGTGAAACTTAAAGAAATGAGAATTAAAGAGAGTGATTTTGTGGTTCTTTGTTTTGGTTTTTTGACTTGGTATAAGGGTTCGGACTGGTTGGTTAAAACCTTAAGCCATTATTTTTCAAAGAACAAAAAAACAAACATCAAACTCATAATGGCCGGCGGTCCGGCAAAAACTCATGAAGAGGATAGGGTTTATAAAAAATTCATTGCCGCTATTTACAAATGCGCTAAAAAAGCAGGTAAAAACATCGAAATAACCGGCTTTATTAATGAAGAAAATATAAACGACTTTTTTAGCTTAAGTGATGTAGTAATACTTCCTTACCGGATATTTGTCAGCAGCAGCGGACCACTGTCCATTGCCTTTTCCTATAAAAAGCCGGTTTTGTTTTCTGAGCCTTTAAGCGCTTACTGCCTTTCTTTGGACATAAAAGAGGCATTAGAAAAAAGTAATCTTAAAATGGAAGAGATTATTTTTAGTCTTGATTCAAAAGATTTGTTTAAAAAATTAAAAGAAGTGTCGGAAAGCAAGGTTTTGCAGGGGAAAATGAAAAAGTTTTCCAAGATCATGTCTGAAAAAAGAAGCTGGTCGGCAATCGGAGAAAAATACGCTTATTTGTTAAACGGATAAGTTAAACAAAATGAAAAACTTTTTTAAACAATTTTTCCTTAAAGTAATTGACATTTGGCCGGTGCTGATTTTAACTGCCGTCTTTTTGGCTATAAGCATTGCAAATTCTCATGCCGGAACATGGCTTTCAGGTTGGGATAACCTTCATCCTGAGTTTGATTTTGGCCTTAATCTTAAAAGATCATTTTTTGCTTCCTGGCAGGAGTATCAGGGCTTGGGTTTAATGGGTGGCATGGGCCATGCCGCAGACTTGCCAAGGCAGCTAATTTTATGGATTTTTTCTTTGTTTCTCCCAAGTTCGTTTCTCAGATATTTTTACCACTTTCTAATGCTTTACCTGGGGTCTTTGGGGATTTACTTTTTACTTTCTTTTCTCTTGGCAGGAAAAGGTAAGAAAAAACTTTCCGCTCTGGCCGGCTCTGTCTTTTATCTTTTTAACCTGGCCACAATTCAGCTTTTTTATGTTCCTTTTGAAGCTTTTTCTCACCACTTTGCTTCTTTGCCCTGGTTGTTTTTAGTTAATCTTAATTTCCTGGAGAAAAGGGATAAAAAGAGCCTTATTTTTCTTCTTTTGGTGAATTTGCTGGCTGTGCCACAGGGATATGTAGGCACCTTTTTTGCGGTCTATTTAATGGCTTGGGGTTTGGCTTCTTTTGTTTATCTTTTGCAAAACAAAGGCAGTCTTAAGAGGGTTTTGCTTTCTTTTGCTTTTATTTTTATCACTAACGCTTTTTGGCTTTTGCCAAATCTTTATTTTGTCTTTTCGGATGTTAATATCACGGTCCAGTCAAAAATTAGCCAGATGACAACCGAAGACAACTTACTTAAAAACAAAAAATACGGGGATCTAAAAAATGTCGTTCTTCTTAAAGGTTTTTGGTTTGATACCACGGAAACAAGTGAGAACGGAACAGTGAATTATCTAATGGCGCCTTGGACAGGACACCTCGAAAATCCGGTGATTTCTTTCTTTGGGTTTTTGCTTTTTTTCTTAGGAACGGCAGGCGCTTTAATTTCATTTTTAAAATTTAAAAAATTAATCTCTTTTTTGCCGGTTTTCTTCTTGTCTTTTTTAGTTTTAGCCAACGAAACACCGGTTATTTCGCTTTTGTCAAAAGCTTTCTTTAAGCTTCCGCTATTTTCTCAGATGTTCAGATTTCCTTTTACTAAGTTTTCCGCTTTGCTTGCTTTTTGCCTTTCTTTGTATTTTGGTGCATTTTGTTTTTGGTTAAGTTCAAAGGCAAACTCAAAAAAGAGCCTCTTAATCATTGTCCTTTTGGCTTTTTTGCCCGTGTTTTATTTGTATCCGGTTTTTCAGGGTAAATTATTTTACCCAAGGGTAAAAGCCCGCATTCCCGAAAACTATTTTGAGCTTTTTTCTTATCTTAAAAAAAGCGGTAAAGACGGGAGAATTGCCGATTTTCCCCAATCAAGTTTTTGGGGTTGGAGTCTTTACCGTTGGAATTATACCGGCTCGGGTTTTATTTGGTATGGTATTAACCAGCCGATTCTAGACCGTAATTTTGACATGTGGAGCAGCCAAAACGAGAACTATTACTGGGAAATGTCGTATGCTCTTTTTTCAAGGAAAAATGAAATATTTGAAAAGATATTTGATAAGTACCAAATAGAATACGCGCTTGTCGATAAAAACATTTACAATACCGGCAACTATAAAGCTCTGGGTTTTGACGAGCTTGAAGAGATGTTTTCTTCGCCAAAATTCAGCCTTGAAAAAACTTTTGGCAATATCCTGCTTTATAAAGTTAATCTGGACTATCCAATAGAAAATTATGTCTTTATTTCTACCGATACTGCCAAAGTGGCTTCTTCTTACAGGTGGGGAAGTTATGACCGGGCTTTTTTGGATTTGGGGATATATTCAGAGCAAAAAGAAGCGGACTACTACTATCCGTTCCGTTCCATTTTTACCGGCAGGGGGACAGAAGGTTTTGATTTTAATATTAAGGAAACAAAAGACAGCTTTATTTTTTCAAAGGAAGTGCCTCAAGAGGTTTTGTCATATGAACTAAGGCTTCCAGATTTTGACGGCAGAGAACTCATTTGGGTAAACCCCGGGGACTTTAGCGATGTTAAGTATCTTATTCCAAAGGTAAATGTTCAGGGAAGGAATATCGAGGTGATTGTTCCTAAGGTTGGGGGCTATTTCAGCGGTGAAGTTAATCCGACTGCCGGAGGCTTAGAAGCTAAAAACTGCAATCAATTCAGTTTCGGTACAGTCAAAAATGAAATTGCAAATAAACAGGGGAATAACTTTCTAAGGCTTAGCGCCGTTAATTCCACCAACTGCTCAGCCACTTTTAGTTTTGAGAATTTGCTTCATAAATTCGGCTATCTTATTAAAGTTGAGAATGAAAATGTCAAAGGCAAAAGCCTGCTTTTTTGGCTGGAAAATCAAAGTGCAAGAAGGGCAGACCAGGAATTTTATCTTCAAAAAGAAGGAGGAGAGAAGTTCATTATCCAACCACCGATGCAGAAATCAGGCATTGGCTACCGGCTCCATTTTGACAATATCTCTATTGGCAGGCATGAATCTGTCAATGATTTGGGGATGATTACTATCAACCCAATTCCATACTACTTTCTTTCTGGAATTCGTTTCCAAAAAGATGTTTCTTTGGCTCCAATTAAATACATGAAGGCGGAAAGTTCTCACCCCAACCCCAGCCTTTATAAAATCGATGTCCCCCCACGGCAGGAAAGCCTTCTTGTCTTATCCCAGTCTTATCATGAAGGCTGGAAAGCTTACTTCGAAGGAGAAAGCTTAATTAAAAGACCCGCTTTTCTACTGCCTTTAGTTGGCCGGGAGATTAATGATCATGTTCTTGTCAATAATTGGGAAAACGGTTGGGTGTTGCCTGGCTCGGAAAACGAGAGCAGAGTAGTTCTGATTTTCATCCCCCAGTATCTTCAATATTTTGGTTTTACCTTGCTGCTCGCAACCATAAGCGCGATTGTTGCTTTGAATCAGGAAAAAATTAGGGTATACTAACTTCTTGATGACTTTAATAATTTTTATTCTGATTCTGTCGGTTTTGGTCTTCATTCACGAGCTCGGCCATTTTATTGCTGCCAAAAAAGCAGGTATTTTAGTTGAAGAATTTGGTTTTGGCTTGCCTCCAAGAATTTGGGGTAAAAAAGTAGGTGAAACAATTTACTCAATAAACGCGCTTCCTATTGGCGGTTTTGTCAGACTCTTTGGAGAGAATGGCGAGCAGGCAGAAACAGCCGAGAAAATTGAAAAAGCTAAAGGTAGAGCCTTTTTTGAAAAGTCGCTTTTTAAAAGATTTTCTGTTCTTGTCGGCGGAGTAACAATGAATGTTTTATTGGCGATAGTTGTTTTTTCTATCCTTTATTTTATTTACGGTATTCCGACTAAAACAGGAGAGATTAAAATCTTGGCAGTATCATCTGGTTCTCCGGCCAGCGAAATTGGGCTTATGCCAGAGGATAAAATCATTTCCGTTGACGGCAGGGAGTTTAACGAAATTGACAGCTTTGTTGAATATACCACTGCCAAAGCAGGGGAAGAGGTCGAGCTTACTGTCGCCAGAGAAAATGAAAGCCAGGTTTATCGGGTAGTGCCTAGAAAAGAGCCGCCAGAAGGCGAAGGGCCTTTAGGTGTAGCGATTTCAGACACGGAATTAAAAAAATATCCAGCCTGGCAAATGCCCTATTTAGGTGTGAGGGAAGGGTTTAAAGAATCAATAAATTGGGGAAAAATGATACTGACTTCTCTAAAAGATAATGTTCTTCTTAGGCTGGTTAAGGGTGAAGCGCCTAGTAAAGATTTAGCAGGACCTGTTGGAATTTACCAGATTACCGGCCAGGTAAAAGAAGCGGGTTTCCTTGCTTTACTTCAGTTTTTGGGCATTCTTTCTGTAAATCTTGCCATTATTAACATTTTGCCTTTTCCGGCCTTAGACGGCGGCAGACTTGTCTTTTTAGGTTATGAAGCAATTTTCAGGAAAAAAGTTAATCCAAAAATTGAAGTCTGGGCTAATAGTATTGGCATGGCGCTTTTACTAGCCTTGATGCTTCTTATCACCATAAATGATGTTGCCAGACTGGTAAGAAACTAAAGATTTTAGTAAAATAGAGAAGTGTTTTTAAAAAAAGAGTCAAGGAAAGTTCTTTCTGAAATTAAAAAAGCTAAAAAAATCCTTCTTTCCTTGCATGTTTCGCCTGATATTGACAGCTTGACTTCAACTTTAAGCATGGATCAAGTTTTAAGGTCAATGGGCAAGGAAACAAAAATAATTTCTTTTAGCCAAATTCCACCCAAGCTTCTTGACTTTGCCGGAGAAAGCAAAATTGAAATTACTGATTTTTCAAAGATAAATTTTTCCGACTTTGACCTTTTTATTGCCCTTGACAGTGCCCAGGAAAGAATGATTACCAGAAGCCCGTATCCAAAAGAGTTCCCGAATAAATTTAAAGTAATAAACATTGACCACCATATCACAAATAATAAGTATGGAGACATTAACCTGGTTTATCCTTTTAGCTCAACGGCAGAGCTTCTTTTTTGGCTTTATAAAGACTGGGGGATAAAGATTAACGAAAAACTGGCCGACCTTCTCTTCAGGGGCATAATGACCGATACCGGCGGTTTCCAGTATCCGATGACTTCATCCCGCACTTTTTTAGCCGCTGCCGAGCTTATTGAAAAAGGCGCTTCCCTTGATGAGTCGGTTTTGTTTAGTTTGCGCTCATACAGTTTTAAAACTTTGAAGTATTGGGGAAAAATATTGAACAATATGCAGATAGACGAAAGCGGTAAGTTTATTTGGTCAAAAATAAGCGCCAAAGAAAGAGAAGAGTTGGGAGTTGACCCGACTGAAATTGAGGGGGCGGCCAGTTTGTTTGCCCCTGTTGTTGGGGGGACAGAATTTGGTATAATACTTAATGAAGAGGGAGGTTGTTTGGTGCGTGGCAGTTTGCGCTCAAGGAAAGATTTTGATGTTTCCCAAATAGCTGTTGAACTTGGAGGCGGCGGCCACAAACAAGCAGCCGGTTTTTCTCTTGAAATGCCCATTGAAGAAGCTGAAAAAAGGTTCTGGAAACAGCCAGAAAATATATTAAATAAAAATAATAAAAAAGATTGAGGGGAGGTGTTATTTGAATCACTCATGGCAACCATTGTCAAAAAACAACCAGGTCAAACTGATGACCAACTTATTGCCCAATTTAGGAAAAAAGTCCTTGCTGATGACATTATCGGCGAACTTAAAAAAAGAGAGTTTTACGTAAAGCCTTCAAGAGCTAAATACGAAAAGATGAAAAAGCTTAAGAAAGGTAATAAGTAAATGTCTTTAAAAACCCAAATTGAGGAAAACATAAAACAATCCTTAAAAGCAGGACAAAAAGAGGAGCTATCTGCTTTAAGGATGCTTCTTGCCGCAGTTAAGAACGAGGAAATCGCCAAACAAAGAGAAGCCACTGACGAAGATGTTATCGCGGTAGTACAGAGGCAAATCAAACAAAGAAAAGAATCTGCAGAGATTTACGAAAAAGCAGGACGCGAGGAATTGTCAAGTAAAGAAAGGGCTGAAATTGAGGTTTTGAGTAAGTTTTTGCCCCAACAGCTTTCTGAAGATGAATTAAGAAATGTGGTTCAGGAAGTAATTTCCACCTTACCGGAAAACGAAAAAAATAACTTTGGAAAAGTAATGGGGATGGTAATGGCAAAAGTAAAGGGTAGGGCAGAAGGAAACGAGGTTGGCAGGATTGTGAGAGAAATGCTTCAATAACTATTGAATAATTTTCAATTCACAATGAATTTTCAATGTAACATTGATTCAATGAAGCATTTAATGAAAATTGATAATTGTAAATTGAAAGAATTAAATGGTTGATACACTTTATTACTAAAGTTTTATAGTTGACAGCTTACAATGAATTCAGTTTTAATTTCCTCAGAATCAAGATATCCGATTAACCGGAAAAAGATAAAGGAGACGGTTTTCAGCTATCTTGAGAAAATAGGCCTTGAGGACGCGGAGCTGTCAATAGCAGTTGTAGGTTCGAGAAAGATAAAAGAGCTTAACCGCAAGTGGCGTAACCTAAACGAGCCAACTACGGTTTTGACTTTTGCCCTGGAAGAACCAAGGGATGAGAAAGGGGTTTTAAGGATTGGCGACATTGTTATTTGCTATCCGCAGGCCAGACTGATTGCCCAGGAAGACAATCTCTCAATGGACGAAGCAGTCGACAAACTCCTTGTTCACGGGCTTAATAATTTGTTGGGAAACTACAGAAATGACAGTAACTTTTTATCTCAAACACCGGCCGCAGACATTTCAGGAACTTGACAGCACCCAGGCGAGGGAAGAGCTTATTAAAATCTTTAAGTCAGGCAAATACCCTCATGCTTTTTTATTCTCCGGCCCCAGAGGAATAGGCAAAACTTCAGCGGCCCGCATTGTGGCAAAGTCGGTTAACTGTCTTAGTCCCAAAGCCGGTTTTGAGCCGTGCAATAAATGTACGAACTGTCTTACCATTACCAAGGGAATTAATGTTGATGTTTTTGAGATTGACGCCGCCTCCAACCGCGGCATTGATGACATTAAAGAATTAAGAGAGAAAATAAAGCTGGCTCCTTCATCGCTGAAATACAAGGTTTACATTATTGATGAGGTTCACATGCTAACCACCGAGGCGTTTAATGCCCTTTTAAAAACCCTAGAAGAGCCTCCTGAACATGCGATTTTTATTCTTTGCACCACTGATCCGGAAAAACTGCCTAAAACCGTTATCTCAAGATGTCAAAGAATTAACTTTAAAAGCGCTGACGAAAAAGAAATTACTTTGAGGCTTAAGAAAATCTGTGAGCAGGAGAAAATTGATTGTGAGGAAAAAGCTTTAAAAGAAATTGCCCGTTTGGCCCAAGGTGGATTTAGGGATGCAGTCAAAATTTTAGGACAGGTTTCTATTGACGGAAAAGTGACTTTGGAAGAAGTTAAGAAAACAGCCGGGGTTTTGGGAGACAGTGAAGTTTTCGAATTCTTAGGTCTACTTGAGAAAAAAGCGGCCAAAGAAGCACTTATCTTTCTTGACGGAGCAGTGGAAAACGGAGTTAACCTAAGAACATTTACAGAAGAGCTTCTTTGCAAATTAAGAGCCTTGCTTTTGGAAAAATACGGAGTCGGCGGAAGTGATAAAGAAACTGTTAATTTTGATTCTTCTGAGATAAGAATCCTAATTGAACTTTTTTTCAAGGCTTACCAAGAGATTAAATATAGTGTAGTTCCGGTACTACCTTTGGAAATGGCGGTAATTGAGTGGTCGGAAGCTTCAGGTCCAAAAAGACCGGAGGGAAATGGGGGAGAAAGCCAGAAAGACGAAAAAAGTGAAAATAAAAAAGAAGACAAAGGAAAGGAAATTAAAGCTGAAGAAGAAAAAGATGCTTTTCCAAAAGACGGCAAACAAGCTTCTTCAATGAAACTTGAGGAAGTGGTCAGCCGTTGGCCGGAGATACTTGAGAAGGTAAAACCTCTTAACCATTCTGTCCAGGCGTTGCTCAAAGCCAGCCGGCCGCTTTCTTGTGAAGGTGATTTTTTAATTTTAGAGGTTTTTTACAAGTTCCATAAAGACCAGCTGGAAACGGAAAAGTGTCGCCAGATTTTTGAAAAAACAGCCAGTGAGGTTTTGCACTGTAGCGTTAAGCTGAAATGCACCTTAAAGCCTGTTGACCGGCCGGCAAAACCCCTGCCGGTAATTGAAGAAAAATTGGATCCGATCCCGCCGCCGCCAAGACCAAAAGAAACTCCTTATCCTTCAAGAGCGGCTAAAAAGGTTGATCAAAATGATACCGGTGATATAATTAAACTCGCCGAAGAAATATTTAGCTAAAAAGGAGGAGAATATGACTAATCCACTCAGGCAACTCGGAGAACTTAAAAAAATGAGGGATCAGGCAATGCAGATCCAAAGGACCCTTAAAAACGAAAGAATAGAACTTGACGAAGGCGGTATAAAGATTGTTTTGAACGGCCAGCAAGAAATTTTGGAGCTTGAAATTGACGGTGAGAAAAACGATAAGCTAAAAGACAAATTGAACAAAGCACTCAAAACCTCACAAGAAATTGCTGCCAAAAAACTTCAACAGATGTCAGGCGGGCTTCAGGGGCTGCTCGGAAACCTAGGACAATAATTCAAAAAAAGAAACGAGGCGGCGCTTGGCAATCCAGCAAAATGCTAGAAAGATCAAGCTGAGCTTGATGCGCCGCCCAAATTTAGAAATTAGCAGTGAAGGAGAAAGAAGGGCCCAGTATTTTCAGATGATCGCTCATCTGATAGACAATCTCTTTTTCCTCTTCGCCAATTTCTTCTACAAAAACCCTAACCTTGCACTCTGCCCCTTTCTTATAGCTTGCAAAAAAGCCATGGGTTGGGTGTACTGTATGGTTTCTGTCAAGGACCTCTCCAATCAGTCGAATCGCGATCCTGCCGTTCTGTGCCGCTTCATTGACACTATTGCCCGTGGAAACAATTCCAATCCTCATGTTTGCCTCCTAGGCTGGAACGGGGAGATACCTGCCTTGTATTCTAACTCTTTTTTATTTAAATTTCAACCTATAGTATGTAGGGGGATTAAAATCCGTGCTTTAATTTAAGGCTAATTTGGGGTAAAATTGGATAATGCAGATACCAAAGCCTGTTAAGAACCTGATTGAATCTTTTGAAAAACTTCCCGGTATAGGGCCAAAAACTGCCCAGAGGTTAACCTTTTACCTTTTACATGTTCCTCAAGGTATGCTTGAAGAATTTGCAAAAGCTTTGATGAACCTCAAAAAAAGCACAGTTATTTGTTCTATCTGTGCCAATGTTTCCGAGACTGACCCCTGTCATATTTGTTCCAGCCAAAACCGGGATCACGGCCTTATTTGTGTTGTGGAGCAACCTTTGGATATTTTGGCTTTTGAGAGAGGCGGCCGCTATCAGGGAGTTTATCATGTTCTTCATGGCGCCATTTCTCCCTTAAGCAACATTGGCCCTGACGAGATAAAAATTGCCGAGCTTTTAAGAAGAATAAAGCAAAGCCCGGAAAAAATAAAAGAAGTAATTTTGGCTACTAACTCTAACATGGAAGGTGAAGCCACGGCCATGTACATTGCTAAAGAAATAAAAGAGCTGATGAAAGATCCCAAGATAAGGGGTCTTAGGGTTTCAAGGCTGGCTCATGGTCTGCCGATTGGTGGGGATGTTGAGTATGCCGACGAAATGACCCTGCAAAGGGCCTTGGAAGGCAGAAGAGAATACGGAGCCTAAAATTTGCTAGAATATATTTATGAAAAATACTATTGCCGATGCTTTTGAAACATTGGGCGGTATTGTTAAGGGTACCGGGAAACAAGCTGCCCAGGATGTTAAAAAAGCGGCTGAAGACATTCCAGAAAGCTTGGGTATAAAAGCAGTTACCCCTGAAGAAGAAACCCCTCCGGCTCACACTGAAGAGCAATACCAAAAAATTGATGAAGCAGGTAAAAAAAGAACCGCTGCCCGTTACCGGCAAATTCAGGAAGAAATAAAACTGCTTCAGGATAAAAGGAAAAAGGAAACCTCTCAAAACGAAACAAGCACTGAGCCTCCTGAAGAAAAAGCAATTAAACAACTGGAAGAAAAAAAAGACGATCTTCCTCCGCTTCCGGCACAAAGAGCATCCAGGAAAACAGAAATGTTTAGAGGTACAAGTGGATGAGCAGTGAACGGAGGAAACCAGGTAATATTAATAGTAAGCCTGATAAAGGAGAAGGAGGTATAATGCCTGATGGTTGTACTGACATTGATAATCAAGCCTTTGCAACAATAAGGGCTTCGTTAATGGGTAGCTTGCCAACTTTGGTAAGCCGAGAAAGCAGAGAAACCGAAGAAAGGTTTTTGCCTTGCTGTGATGATCCTAAAATTTACCTTCAAACCTTAAGAAATACCAATGAATATAGGGAAGAAATTTCAACAAGGATGAAGGAGACACAGGTCAGGTGGGCGGCGATTGCAAGCCAATACCCAGGTGAAATGGCTCCAACAGAGGAAGATGTTAAAGCCGTATTTGAAGAAAGCCCAGACTTTAAAAGTCTTTTTTGGGATTTTGAACAGGATGTATTACACCTTAAATATAACCCCAAGAAAATGTCAAAGGATTTTAATAAAAGCTTTGCTAATTACCGAATTAGGGTGAGAGCTTCGCTTGAAGAAATAGGTAAAGGAAGCAATGTTGAAGCGATGAGGCAAAAGGACCTTGAAAGAAGTTCGGCTCACGATAAGGTTGCAGCCGTGTTGGTGCAGGAGGGTGTGGCCGAGACAGAATTTATTGCCAGGGCAGTCGTGAGAGCTTTCTTAATTGACGTAGGGGAAGATTATCTCCAATCAGCGCGCCAGGCTGACGCTCTTAGGGGGTTAAGAAACCTTTCCGACAGGAGAGCTGTGGCTAAGTTCCTTTCCGATATTCCTGATTTTAAGGCAATTCGCGTTTCAAAATTCACTCCTGAAAGGGCTCAAATAATAAGAGAAAGTTTCCGTTCTAACCAACCTGAATCATATAACGGCGAATTTCCCCAATCTAAAGCTTTTAAAATGCCAATCCAGTTGTCTGTTCAAAAAAGCGGGGATTAATTATGAAACTTTATAACAGTTTAACCAGAAAAGTGGAAGAATTTGAGCCGGGGGAGCCGCCTTTTGTCTCTATGTACACCTGCGGCATTACTGCTTACGAGCACACGACAGTTGGTCACATGAGGACTTATATAAACACGGATTTTTTAAGAAGAACCCTTGAATATTTGGGCTATAAGGTAAAGATGGTTGAAAATGTAACCGATGTCGGTCACCTTACCTCAGACGCTGATGCCGGCGAGGACAAGCTTCAAAAAAAGGCGGAAGCAGAAAGAAAATCGGCCTGGGAAATTGCCAAAGAATACGAAAAGGAGTTTTTTGAAACCATGGACAAACTTAATGTTTTAAGGCCGAGTGTCGTTACCCGGGCTACAGAAAACATTGAAGAAATGATTGCTTTAGTTAAGGATTTGGAGAAGAAAGGCTATACTTACGAAATTCCCGGAGACGGCATTTATTTTGATACCTCAAAATATCCTGAATATGGAAAGCTAGCAAACCTTAACCAGGAAGAACTTAAAGCAGGAGCAAGAGTAGAGGTGGTTGAGGGCAAAAAAAACCCGGCTGACTTTGCTTTGTGGAAATTCTCGCCTCATGACAAAAAAAGAGACATGGAATGGAAAAGCCCTTGGGCTGAAAAAAGTTTTCCCGGTTGGCACATTGAGTGTTCGGCGATGTCTATGAAGTTTTTAACTCCGGCTTTCGAGGGCGGCAAGTATTCTCCTCAAAAGTTTGAAACAATAGACCTCCATACCGGCGGTGAAGATCATTTGACTGTTCATCATCCCAATGAAATCGCCCAGACAGAAGCCTCAACCGGCAAAAAATTTGCCCGCTTTTGGTTCCATAACCGTTTTTTAATGGTTGAAGGCCAGAAAATGAGCAAATCAATAGGCAACTTTTACACCATGAAAGACATTGAAGGAAGAGGTTTTAACCCGCTTGCTGTCAGGTATCTTTTTGCCACTGCCCATTACCGCCAAAGAATTAATTTTACCTGGGAAAGTTTGGCTGCAGCCCAAAGCGCTTTAGAGAGGCTTTACAGCCAGGTTTCCTCCTTAATAGAAAAAAGTAACGACAAGGCGGAAACAAGCGCAAAATGGGAGGCAAAGTTCAAAAGCGCGATCGCCAATGACCTTAATATGCCCCAGGCGGTTGCCGTACTTTGGGAAATGCTTAAAAGCGAAATTGCCGATAATCAGAAACTTTCTCTTGTCTTAGCTTGGGACCAAGTGTTTGGCCTTAATCTTAAAAACCCGCCCCAAGTTCCCAAAACGGAAATTCCGGAAGAAGTAACTGAACTTGCTAAAGAAAGGGAAGAACTCAGAAAAAAAAGAAAGTTTGAAGAGGCTGATTTAGTTAGAAAAAGGCTTCTTAATATGGGATACTTAATAGAAGATACCCCAAAAGGATATAAAATTGTAAAAAAATAAAAAAAGTATGAAAGATTTACCTAGTAACAAAAATAAATCACAGTTTCCCGGCCTTCAAAGAAATACCACCAAAACCTCTTTTAATAAATTCAGAGGGAGTTTCAGGCCTTTACAAAGAAAACTTCCCCAAGGCGGTCGTTAATTTCCGGTTGATTCAAGCCAAAGTTTTATGCTAACCTATAAAAACCTTAGTATTTTTTTTAAAGGGAGGAGGTGAAGAAGAATGGTTAAAACTTGCGTTAGTTGCCAAGGGCAATTTGAAACCGAGGATCCGAACAAAACAGTTTGCCCTTCCTGTGAAGCAGCCCAGAACATTGGTTCTCCTGAGGTTAAAGTTGGTGAGGCCAGCGTAAGCTCTCCAGAAGAGCCAGCTGCACCAACAACCGTTCCTGAAACTCCTGCTGCTCCGGCTCCGGAAGGAAATCCCGTTGCACCAGCTGCCACCCCGCCGCCGGTAGTAACACCGGAGACACCTGTCCAACCCAACCCAACAGGAGAGGTTCCACCACAGGACCAAACTCCTCAAGGTTAAACTTTGGAAGACTTAAGTTTTGTCTTTCGACCAAAACCCCGCCAGATTGGCGGGGTTTTAGATTTTTAAATTCCTGTTTGCGGCATTTCCCTTAGAAAGAGCGTGGGGGTAGGGGTAAATGTCGGGGTTGGAGTTGGTTCAATGATGACGGGCGTTGGCGAAGGAGTAGTTTCATCAAGCAGCCCTCCCAAGTCAATTCTCTCACGGCCAAAAACAAAAAAGTATAAAACACCAAAAATTAAGGCAATTAAAACAGCGGCAATTACCAGCCAAAGCCACCAGGGAGTCGTTGATTCATCCATAAATCTATGTTATTGGCAAAAAACATTAAAAAAGTAATGATTAAGTAATAAAATAGTAAGAAAAGAAGTTAAAAATGCCCCGAAAACCAATCAGCCGCAAGGGCGGCCACTTGTTCTAAGGCTCCGGGTTCCTCAAAAAGATGGGTAGCGCCGGGAATAATTTCTAATGATTTTGTTGAGTTTACATTTTCAAAGGCATCTTTATTGAGCTCGGCAACCAAATAGTCCTCACCACCAACAATAAATAAAACAGGAGCGGAAACTTCTCTTAGGCGAGCGGACAAATCAGGCCGTCCGCCCCTTGAAACCACTGCTTTTACATCCTGTTTAAGCAAAGCAGCGGCGTCAAGAGCGGCGGCAGCGCCGGTGCTGGCTCCGAAAAGGCCAATACTTAGGCCACTAAGCTCACTGTCTTTACTAAGCCAGTTAACAATATTGATGAGCCGGTCCGTGAGGAGCTTAATGTCAAACCGGTTTTCATAATATTGATCTTCTTCTTTGGTCAGAAGGTCAATAAGCAAAGTGGCAATATTTTTTTCCTGAATAACTCTGGCAACATAATTATTTCTCGGGCTGAAACGGCTACTACCGCTTCCGTGGGCAAAAACCACAATGCCTTTTGCGCCATAAGGAATAAAAAGGTTGGCTTCAATACTTTGGCTGTTAATGGGAATACTTATAATTTTTTCTTTTTCAAACTGATTCATTTTGGGGACTTTTTTAGAAGTTCAATTACTTCTTTATCACTTATTTCGGGAAATGAACGATAGTAGCCGCTGACAGCGCCAAGAAAGTATTCAGGAATTTCAACAGCAATAAGCTCGTCAACCTCTCTCTTGATTGTTTCAAGAAGGTTTGGTGGCAAAACAGGAACAGCCACAACAATTTTTTGAGGATTGTTTTCTTTAATTTCTTCGATTGCAGCCAGCATTGTTAAGCCTGTGGCAATGCCGTCATCAACAATAATGGCCGTTTTGCCTTCAGGAGAAAGCATTTCTTTTCCTAAAAACTTTTCTCTTTGTGTACGGGCTTCTTTTTGCAGATTTTTAGCATAATTTTCATACCATTTTTGGTCAAGGGTTTTTGTCAGTTCTTCGTTTTCAAGAATTAGGCCGTTTTCAGTGACTGCGGCAATGGCAAATTCCGGCTGCTTTGGGTGGCCGATTTTTCTAACACCAATAATATCAAGCGGGCTGCCGAGCTTAAGGGCTATTTGGTAGCCGACCACAACGCCACCTCTAGGCAATGCGTAAATAATGGCATTTTTATCTTTGTACCCCTTAAGCTTTTCTGCCAGTTTATTTCCGGCGTCGTCTCGGTTTTCAAATTCCATGGGCATAAGCATAGGGTAAATTTTTCGGTTATTTAAATTGTTAGAGAATTGTAACAATGAAGTAAAGTTAAACCGCTTCTTTGACAGCAAAATGAAAGTTTGTGATATCATTGTTCAAATTAAAAAATATGACACCAGAAAAATTACATTCCTATCCTGATTTGCTTTATGGAGAAATTCAGTTTACCGAAGCAGAGGAGAGGATTTTAAGAACTCCGCAAATGTCCAGACTAAAGCGGATTTCTCTGTCTGCGGTCCCTGATTGGGCGCTGCCAACCCTAACTCCTCCAACCCGGTATGAACACAGCCGGGCGGTAGCTCATCTGGCAAGGTTAACAGGGGAAAAGCTTTCACTTAAAGAAGAGATAAAAAGAGATTTATTTTTTGCCGGCTTGGTTCACGATGTTGCCACACCTCCTTTTTCCCATGTTTCAGAACCGTTTCAGGAAAAGATAACCAGGAAAAATCACGAACAAGCAGTAGAAAGTTACCTTTTAGGCACTGAACTCGGCGAGGAGATTGTCTCTCAAGGTGGAGATTTGGCAAGAATTATTGGGCTGGTTAATGGCGAGGGAGAGCCTTATGGCTCTTTAATAAACGGCCGCTCCTCCATTGATTTAGATAACCTTGATAACTCCTTAAGGTACCTTAGGGGTTTGGGTCTTGGTCAAGGGAGGTTTTTTTATTCTCCGGAAAAACAGGCCAAAGCTTATGAGATTTATGGAGGAAAACTGGTTTTAAGAATTTCTCCGGAAGACCTTGAAGGCTGGCTTGATTGCAGAAGGGAAACTTATAAATTTGTTTACAGCTCTGATAACCTTTCGCCAGGCGCTATGCTCTCAAGAGCTCTTTATTTTGCAGAAAAAGAGGAAGAACTTGATAATGACTTTTTCTTGAAAGACGAAGCAGAAGCAAGGGTGTATTTAAAAAATGATTGTAACCCAAGGACTGGAGAATTAATTAAAAACATGGAAAACTGGGCGAACCACTACCGACAGATTGTTAGTTTGGAAGCAACTGGTTTAGACCCCCGATGGCGCCATCTTTTTACCGGAATTGAGCCGCGTTTCCGGGTTGCTGATGAAATGAGTTCAATTTTAGGAGTGAAACCGGAAAATGTTTGCGTGTATTTTGGCTGGGACAGGGGATACAAAAAAATCCAAATTCCGCTTTTAGACGACAAGGGCCGTTTTTGGTCGGCGGATAGTTTGCTTTCAGAAAAAGGAGACTTAAAACAGCGCTGGATGGTTCAGGTTTATGTCCACCCTGACTTGAAGGAAAAAAAGAATGCAATCCAGGCTGCTTTTAATGAGAGTGTTGGGAATATTTGCCTTCCCATAGAGGTAAAAAGCCAGGTAGCCGCCTAATTGCCTGACTTTCCGTTTTTTTCGTGTTAGACTTTGTTTTATGAAAACCTGGAAAGCGTTTTTGCTCTCTTTTTTTATTATTGTTTTTGCTGTCCTTATTAAAGAAAGAAGCACCGCTCTTTTTTTCCTTTCTTCCCAGGCCAGGATAAACCCTGAAGTTTTGAAAGAAGAATTTGACCCTTTATGCAAAGAAGCGGTTTGTGACAACAAAATAGTTCCTGTTCCAGAGAAACAGGAAAGCACCGTCCAAAAAGAGCATGAACCAACTCTAACGCCAAGCTCTACCACTAACCTCCAAAAAGCAGAAAGCGAGAGTGGGGAGGTAGCGGCTGTGGAAACTTCTGAGCTACCGTATAAAAGGATTGAAGTGGATTTAACAAACCAAAGGCTTTATGCCTATGAAGGGGAAAGTCAAGTCCATAATTTTCTGGTATCAACCGGCAAGTTTAACCGCACCCCGACAGGGAGGTTTAAGATTTGGATAAAGCTAAGGTACACTAAAATGTCAGGAGGCTCTAAGGCCCTGGGAACTTATTATTATCTTCCCAATGTACCTTATGTCATGTATTTTTATAATGACAAGTATCCCCAGCATCAGGGGTATGGGATACATGGCACTTATTGGCACAACAATTTCGGCCACCCGATGTCTCATGGCTGTATTAATCTAAAAACTTCGGACGCGGAAAAGCTTTACTATTGGGCCAAGCCTGATCTTAACGGCAAAAGCAGTATCCGCTCAACTGAGGAAAACCCGGGAACGGAAGTCATTATTTACGGAAAAGCCCCTTCATAACTGTTAAAATACTCCTGTGGAAATTAAAAAAGAGCTAAACAGCCTGAAAAACCCGGCAAAAGCGGCAATTCTGCAAAGATTTTTCAAAACCGGTAAAGGTGAGTATGGTGAAGGCGATATTTTTTTAGGAATTACGGTGCCTGAACAAAGAAAAGTAGCAGCCAGATATAAAGACCTTCCCTTAAAAAAGATAAAAGAGCTTTTGGAAAGCAATATTCATGAACATCGACTGACCGGGCTTATGATCCTAGTTTTTAAATTTAAAAAAGCCAAAGAAGAAGAAAAAAAAGAAATATTTGATTTTTATTTAAACCACACCGGCAGAATTAACAATTGGGATTTGGTTGATCTTTCCAGCCCGAACATTGTCGGCGAGTGGCTTCTTTTTAAAGATAAGGACATTATTTATAAGCTTGCTTTTTCAGCAAACTTTTGGGAAAGAAGAATTGCTGCAGTTTCTACCCTAAGGTTTATTAAAGAAAACAGCCTTGATGACACTTTTGCTGTTGCCGAGCTTCTTTTGAAAGACGAACATGATCTTATTCACAAGGCAGTAGGCTGGATGCTTAGAGAAGCAGGCAAAAAAGACCAAAAAAAGCTTGAGGCTTTTTTGGATAAAAACAGCCAAAAAATGCCAAGAACAATGTTGAGATATGCAATAGAAAAGTTTACTGAAGAAAAAAGAAAACACTATCTTGGCAAATAAGTTAAGCATTCGTATAATTGTTTTGCAAAAGAGTTTAAAGAGCCTTAAATGAAAAAAAACTTAATATTTATTTTTACTATCTTCCTTGTTATGATTTTCGGCGCTTTTTATTTCAGCAAAATGGCAGCCAATTTTATTGACACAAAAGAAAAGCCAAGTACCTTACTAACACCTACGGCAGCACTTACCCCAACTCCTTACCCTGATCCTTTAGGTGAAAATTTTTCAAAAACCGGAGTTTTAACCAATTTTGATTCTAAAAAGGAAAAAAAAGGAGATTCTTGGGCTTTGGTTTACGAAGAACAAGGTAAACCCGCTCTTAAGGTGGAGCTTTCTTTTTCTCCTGAGAGTGTTTGCAGCTTATCCCAAGAAGATTTAAAGTGCAGCGCTGTAGAACTACCAAACGGCCTTCGGGTTAAGGTAGAGGGGGTTTTGACGGATAAAACCTCTGAACCCTATGTTTTGGTAACCAGGCTTTCGGCTTTTGCCTCAGATAATTAACCAAGCACTTCTTACTGTTTTATTACCGGATTATTATTTGAACTGTTTTGCCGGAGAATAGTATTAAGTAATGTTTAAGGGCGGGTTTCATATTGCAAAAATCTTCGGAATTGAGATTAACGCTGATTTTAGCTGGCTTCTTATTTTTTTACTGGTTACTTTTAATCTGGCTTTTGGCGTCTTTCCTGGAATTCATCCTGAATGGGGTTTTCTTCTTAATCTGACTGTTGGCCTAATTGCTTCGCTTCTATTTTTTTCTTCAGTTTTAGCCCATGAGCTGGCTCATTCCTTGGTAGCCAGAAGCAGGGGGATACCAGTTAACAAAATCACACTTTTTTTATTTGGCGGAGTTTCCAATGTGGAAAGAGAACCTGATTCTCCGGGTTCTGAGTTTGTGATGGCAGTGGTTGGACCTTTAACCAGTATTCTTCTAGGTGCAATTTTTTTATTTTTAGCCAGTTTAGGGGCGCCTTTAACCATGGCTTTTGGTAACCCAGCCACATTTTTTTCGCAGCTTGGTCCTGTAACGACGTTGCTTTTATGGCTTGGCCCGATTAACATTCTTTTAGGTTTTTTTAACCTTATTCCCGGTTTCCCTCTTGACGGCGGCCGGATACTGAGATCAATTATTTGGAAGATAAGCGGTGACTTAAAAAAATCAACCAGGGTTGCATCGCTCTTTGGTCAGGGTATTGCCTGGCTTTTTATTATTGCCGGTATTTCCATGATTTTTGGTATTAACATTCCTTTTTTCGGAACCGGGATTGGGAATGGCTTATGGCTTATTTTTATTGGCTGGTTTTTAAACAACATGGCGGAAAGAGGATATCAAGAAGTGGTTTTTCGGGATGTGTTGGGAGGAGTTTTGGTTTCCGAAGTGATGCGCACCGATATCGAACCGGTTAGCCCGGAAACAGCGGTTTATGATTTGGTGTATGGCCGTGTTTTGGGGACAGACAAAAGAGCTTTTCCGGTAATGGAAAACGATAGCCTTGCCGGAATTGTTTGCTTGGATGATGTCAGGAAAGTGGCCAAGGACGATTGGAGAACAAAAAAGGTTGAGCAAATAATGACTGAGGTGAGTAAACTTGATACGGTTTCTCCTGAAGATAATGCCTCGTTTGCCCTTGAAAAAATTGCCAAAAAAGATGTTTGCCAGCTGCCGGTAATGAGAGATAAAAAAATTGTGGGCCTAATAAGCAGAAGAGATATTCTTTTATGGCTTCAATTTAATCATGAAGGAAGAGAGATTAATCTCTCTAAAGAGAGTTAATAAAAGAGGCGGTAATTGATTGCAGGCTGGCAGCTTGTTTGGGGGTGTCAACATTATGGGCAAAGTATTGAAGCTGGCCGAATACTTCGCTAAGTTGGTAAAAGGCACGGTTTCCGCTTTTAAGCTCAACATAGTAAAGAAAACCTTTTTTAAACTCAATAAACTTAATTTCTTCACCAAAACCCGCTGCCAGTGTTTTGGCTTTCTTTAGAAAGCTGTCTTGTTTTGTCTGGCCTAGGGGAAGAAGCCTTGTGCTATCGAGCCCCAAGTCCTTAGGTTCAAACTGGTTGTTTACGCACTCAAGGTGGGCAAGCTGGTTAGAATCTCCGAGTTTGTGCCTTGCTTCATTTAAGAAGGTTGAGGCGCAGTGAATTAAAGCAAAGGCAGCTTCAAGAGAAGCGGCGTTTGATCTATAACTGCCGCGGCTTTCTTTAAACTCAGGCTCTTTTTCCAGAAAAAGATATGAGATGGGAGCGGTTTCTATGGAAATAAACTTAGGAAGATTTGTTGTTCTGTCAATGCCAACCTCTCCTTTAACTTCTGAAGGGAAATGCAGAGACTTAAGTATTTCCGGAAAGCATTTTTCATTAAAAAAAGAAGGATCAGCGGGAAAAAGGTCTTTACCTTTTTCCCAGCCTGTTGGTATTCCCAGCCCTTCAATTAGAAAGCCGCCGCCTATTCTTGGCCTTATTACTGCCTGCAGAAAAGGCTTTCCTGGAATTGTCTCCGGAGAAACAAACTTTTCTTTTTCCATGGTTGCCCTAAGCTATCTTATCAAATTCTTACGCTTATCTACTGATTCTTTTAATAATGACAGTTAAATTATAGATAGCTGATTAATAGAAGGAGGTGAGAAATATGACACAGTACAGTAAAAATCAAGCCGGGCAGTCGATTGTTGGCTGGCTTATTGGTTTACTCATAATCTTATTAATTATTGTGGTTGCAGTACCTTTGCTTACAGGTAACCAGATTAATTTATTTGGCCCGGGGGGTTTAGGAGAAGAAGAACCAACCCCTCAGGTTGAGGTGACTCCCAGCCCGGCTGAAGAAAGAGATTTAATTGATGACATTACCCAAAATCCGGCAAATTACTACGGAAGAGAAGTTACCGTTAGCTCGGAAGTTGAGGAAGTAATCGGAAGCAGGGGTCTTGTTTTGGATTCGCCCGGAATACTTGATGATGATTTGCTGGTAATCACCTCATCAGTGCCAGGTCAGGCTGAGATAAATAATTTTAAAGAAGGAGACCTGGTCAGGATAATGGGAACGGTCAGGGAATTTAACCTTGTTGAAACGGAAAACGATCTTAATGTTGATCTTGACGATAATCTCTTTGAAAACAGGGAAGGTGAACCGGTGATCATCGCTAATTCCGTGGAAATTGTGCAACAACAGTAGATTATAAAGTTGGTCTTGAATTCTTACAAAAATGCCATTGACAAGGCGAGTGCTTGCTTTTAAAATGCCACTCGATGGCAAAAAGCTTTCTTTTGTTGTTTGCGGTTTTAAGCCTAGGCGGTGGTCTTTTTTGGCCTTTAAACAAAGAAAACCACTTCAAAAAGAGCCTTAAGCCAAGTTTTTACCAACACCCCCTTTCCATCGAAGCCTTAAGGAAAACTGATTTTCCCGGAAGTAAGATTATAATTGAAAAAAAGCTTGAACCGGGGTCAAATTATGACCGTTTTTTAGCTTCTTATAGGTCCCAGGGTCTTAAAATATATGCCTTGCTGACTGTTCCTTTTGGAAAAAAGCCGGAAAACGGCTGGCCGGCAATTATTTTTAATCACGGCTACATTCCTCCCAGGGAATACAAAACAACTGAAAAATATCTGGCTTATACTGACGGCTTTTCCAGAAACGGCTATGTTGTTTTTAAGCCGGACTACCGCGGCCACGGCAATTCTGAAGGCGAGGCAAGAGGAGGATACGGCTCAAATGACTACAGCATCGATATTTTAAACTCTATTTCCTCAATTAAAAATTATAATGATGTGAATTCGGAAAAAATTGGCATGTGGGGCCATTCCATGGGTGGCCAATTAACTTTAAGATGCATGGTGGCAAGCAAAGACATCAAAGCAGGGGTGGTTTGGGCAGGGGTAGTTGCTCCTTATTCCGATCTTGTTGGCGGCTGGTTAAAAAAGAAACCCTCGGCTGTTTATGCCAGTGAGAATATAAGCTGGGAAGAAATCAAGGAAAAAAGCAAAGACTCCGCTCTTTGGGATAGCGTTTCTCCAAATTCTTTCTTAAAAGACTTGTCCGGACCTATTCAGCTTCACCATGGCACAGGGGACAAAGTAGTACCTTACCAATTCTCAGAAAAGCTGGCAGATCAATTAAAAAAAGAAGGTAAAGATTATGAATACTATACCTATGAAGAGGATAACCATAATATAAGCGCAAATTTTGGTAAAGCCATGCGGCGCTCAGTTGAATTCTTTGATAAATACCTTAAATAACTTCAAGAGAGGCAATTTTTTGAGAGAATGTTTATTGAATATCAGAAAGAAAGCTTCTTGCTCGGTTAATGGGAATGGCAAAACCAATATTTTCTGTATTAACAGCGACAGCGGTATTAATGCCGATTACTTCGCCGTCAGTGTTGAAAAGCGCTCCACCTGAATTACCGAAATTTATAGCAGAACTGGTTTGGATAAGATTTTCAAGGCTATTGTCTTCTCGCGTTCTTGAACCGCCTATATCAATGTTTCTTCCTAATCCTGAGATAACTCCTGTTGTCACTGTGTTTGGTAAAGTCCCCAAAGCAGTTCCTATAGCAATTGTTTTTTGGCCGACACGAAGGTTTCTTGAGTTTCCCAGCCTGGCGGGAATAAGGTTGTCGGCCTCAGTTGCCAGGATTGCCAGTTCTTCCGGTTCGTTATAGATAGCGCTTCTTACTGGAAATTCCCGATTATCCAAAGTGATAATTGAATACTGGGCCTGCTTATTTTCTACCACATGATAGTTGGTGAGAATGGTGCCGTTTTCATCAACGACAATTCCCGAACCGATATTTCTCGCAGTTTGAGCTTGTCTTGGGGTAAGTCCTAGTATTACCTTTATCCTCTCAAAAAGTGAAGCAGGAGAGTTTCTTTCGTTTAAAGTAATTCTGATGGTAACAACTGAAGGTCTAACTTGTTCAACAGTGCTTATGATTATTTGCTCTTCCTGGGTAACTGCCGAAAGATTTGATATTGTAGCGTGGGGAAGAACCGGTCTAAAAGTTGTTAGCAAGGTCAAAAAGAGAGTGATAACTAATATTTTAACTTTCATAATGATTGAGATTTTAGGATTAAAGGATTAATAAAAAGTAAGACTTTGGTAAATGTTTGGACAGGTAAAACTTGCCAACCTCTTGACAGAAAAAAAGAAAAACCCTACTGTTTTGATATGGATATTTTTATCGAACTGACAGTTATTGTTTTAGTTGCTGCCCTTTTTGCCGTTATAATGAGGCTTTTGAGGCAACCTTTGATTGTGGGTTATATCCTGGCCGGAATTTTAAGCGGCCCTTATTTTCTAAACATTCTCCATTCTCGGGAACACATTGAACTTTTTTCTAAAATCGGCATTACAATTTTGCTTTTTATTGTTGGCTTAAACCTAAGCCCTAAAGTAATAAGAGAGGTAGGGAAGGTTTCTTTAATTACCGGGCTTGGCCAGGTAATTTTTACTTCTGCTGTCGGTTTTGTTATTGCCATAGTTCTTGGTATTGACAGGATTGCCGCTCTTTATGTGGCTATTGCTTTAACTTTCAGCAGCACCATTATTATTCTTAAACTTCTTTCCGACAGGGGAGATTTACACAAGCTATACGGCAAAATCTCAATTGGCTTTTTGCTGGTTCAGGATATTGTAGCCACCATTATTTTGCTTTTAATTTCCTCTTTTGCTAAAGGAAGCAGTACTGATCTTTTAGTTTTGATTCTTACTTTTCTTTTAAAGGGGATTGGATTATTTTTGTTGTTGTATCTTATAAGCACCTATATTATGCCCCGTCTTTCGGTTAAGCTTGCCTCTTTCCAGGAACTTTTGTTTCTTTTTTCCCTAGCTTGGGGGTTGGGGCTTTCCTCTCTTTTTCATCGCCTTGGCTTTTCTGTAGAAATTGGTGCTCTGATTGCTGGAGTAGCCCTTTCTCTAACACCCTTTGCTCCGGAAATCGGCTCAAGAATGAAGCCCTTGCGCGACTTTTTTATTGTCCTTTTCTTTATCCTTTTAGGTTCGCAAATGGTGCTTCAAAATTTCTCACAACTACTTTTACCGGCAGTGGTGCTTTCTTTGTTTGTCTTGGTGGGTAACCCGGTAATTGTGATAGTGCTTATGAATTTACTTGGCTTTAAAAGAAGAACCGGTTTTATGGCTGGTTTAACAGTAGCGCAGATAAGCGAGTTTTCCTTAATTTTAGCCACCTTAGGCTTTTCGGTTGGCCATCTTTCTCGGGAAGTGCTTTCCCTGGTAACTTTGGTTGGTTTGATTACAATTACCGGTTCCACTTACTTTATTCTTTATTCAGATAAAATTTATCCCAAAGTGGAAAAAGCTTTAAAAATTTTAGAGCTTAAAAAGAACAGTAGGGAAAAAACCGGAGCCGGGGATGAGTTTTTTGAACTAGTTTTATTTGGCTATGATCGGGTAGGGCGGGATTTTGTCTCTGTTTTTAACAAACTTGAAAAAAAGTTTTTAGTGGTTGATTTTAACCCCGCTTCAATTAAAAAGCTTGAAGACGAAGCTCTTCCTTATCGTTTTGGCGATGCTTCTGATGTTGAGTTTCTGGAGGATTTGGGTTTAAGCCAGATAAAGCTAAGTGTTTCCACTATTCCTGATTTTGAGACAAACCTGCTTTTAACAAAGAAAATTAAAGAGGTTAATCCAAAGGCGATTGTAATTGTGATTTCCCATGATGTTAAGGAAGCAGAAGAGCTTTATGGGGCAGGTGCTTCTTATGTTGTTATGCCTCATTACCTTGGGGCGCAATATGCCGCTAGCTTAATTGGCCGTTTGGGAACAGACACCTCTGCTTTTAAAGAGGAAAAGGAAAAGCATCTTTTATATTTGGGTCGAAAATACGAGCTAGTGTAAAGAAAATATAAATTATTCGATTTCTACAATTTTGTTTTTTGACTTTTCTCCGGAAAGCAACCTTACCTGATTTTTTTTGACTTTAAAATACTCGGCTAAAGATTTGATTACTGCCTGGTTGGCTTTTCCTTCAAGAGGGGGTTCTGATACATAAACATGCAAGCTTCCCAAGAGGTCTTTTTCTGTTCTGGGCTTTTTTGAATTTGGGTGGGTGATAATAGCTACCTTCACAAAGAAATTATAGCAAAATGATATACTCATATAGTTTAAGACCCCTTTTGATTACAAATGATTAAAGTCAGAAACCTATCATTCGGTTTTGCAGATAAAACGCTTTTTGATGAAGCGGAATTTAGCGTGGGTTCAGGGCAGAAGGTCGCTTTAGTGGGTGCAAACGGGGTCGGCAAGACCACTCTTTTCAATTTGCTTTTGAAAAAAGAGCTGCCGATTACCGGAGATATTGAAGTTTTGGGCGAAATTGGCTTTGTTCCCCAAGAAATAAAAAGAGATTTGGAAATGGAGGAAGCAAACTTTATCCGAAACTATCTCGACCCTAAACATAAAAACGAGGATTTTCAACTTAAAAAAATGCTTTCGGGATTGGAATTGGGGGACTTGGACTTAAGCGATAATCCCAAGGTTCTAAGCGGTGGGCAGAAAACAAAGCTGGCGCTTTGCCGGGCTCTACTTACCGAGCCGGACTTGTTGCTTTTGGACGAACCTACCAATTTTATGGATATTGAAGGGAAAAGGTGGGTGATGGATTTTTTAAGCCGCTACAACAAAACACTGATACTTATTTCCCACGACATTTCTTTAATGGATGAAGCAATAAACAGGGTTCTTTATATTAACCAAAACACTAAAAAAATAGAAGAATACAAAGGTAATTACTCTAAATTTTTAAAATTAAAAAAAGAAAAAGAAGATTTAGCCCAAAGGCATTTATTGGTACAACAGAAACAAATTAAAAGAATGGAGGCGGGGGTAATCAGGCTTTTTAAAAATAAATCAAAAAAAGGAGTGCACCAGCGGGTTATTCTTCAAAGAAGAGTGGAGAGGCTTAAGCAAGGGCTGCCCGAGACTCCTTCTGAAATTAGACAGATTAAGTTTACCTTGCCCGAACCCTCAAAAGTGGGAGAGCTTCCTCTTAAGGCATTTTCCATAAGCAAATCTTTCAACCACTTAAAGGTTTTTAAAGACTTAAATTTTTCCATTATTAGGGGTGAGAGGATTGCTTTTTTGGGTCCGAACGGGAGCGGCAAAAGCACTTTAATTAAAGTACTGAACGGAATTCTGGAGCCGGACAGTGGCGAGGTTAAAAGGGACATAAATCTAAAAATCGGTTATTATTCCCAGGAATTTGTCAGTTTTGATTTAAAAAAGACTCTTTTAGATAGTCTTATCGACGAAAGCAGTCTGCCTTCTACCCAGGCCCGTTCTTTTTTGGGCAGATTTAACTTTTTAGGAGAAAAGGTTTTTCAAAAAGTGGCTACTTTATCAGGAGGAGAAAAAACAAGGCTTGCTATCGCTTTACTGACAAGCAAAGATTACAACCTTTTGATTTTGGATGAGCCGACAACTTACCTTGATGTCATGTCGCAAAGAATAATATTAGACGCCTTAAAAGAATACAAAGGAACAATGATTGTTGTAAGTCATACAGAAGAATTTATCTCTGAGCTAAAACCCGATAAAGCTTTTTTAATGCCTGAGGGCCGGATGGTTTTTTGGTCAGATGAATTGCTCCATCGAGTTTCTAAAATTTAACCAAAGCAGACACTCCTTGACAATTTTTTCCATCGAGCTATTATGAATATATATTCTAATGGTTGATTAAGATGAAAAAGGGGCTTTTAATTTTATTTGTGCTTCTCTTATCTTTTTTAGGGATATATTTTTATTCTTCAAGGGTAACAAAAAAAACAAACGGGGTGATTCTTTTGTCCGAAAATACGGGCGACATTAGCGGTTACTATGTGTGGGAGAAAGAGCTTGATGCCAAAGGGCTTAAAGCGATTATCAAGCCGGAAAGGTCGGTTTTAGAAAAGTACCCTGATTATTTTAAGAAGCTGGCGGATAAAGGATATGAAATTGCTACCGGCTATGGAGAAGCGCCTTTTTGGGAAATGCCTTATGAAGAGCAATATAAAATTATGAAAGAATATAAAGAATATGCAGAGAAAATAACCGGCAAGCCGATTAAGATTTTCAGTTCAAAATATTTTGCTTACGACGAAAACACACTTAAAGCAGCTGACGCTTTGGGTATTCCTTATATATTGGCAAGAGGGTCGGGTATAAAAGCGGCTATTTATTCTCCGGAAGAATATAAAACCAAACTTATTTCGGTCTCGAACCTTGTTTTTGAAGATATGGGTTCGGGTTCGCTTTGTGATGCCAGTTTATTCCAGAGAGGTTCCACGGCAGATGATTTTAAGAAGGTTCTTGACGACAGCTTTAATGAAAAACCGCGCGATTTAGTTCTTGTTTCCCATGTCTATATCGGTGGCACAAGGAAAGGCTGGTGGGATGCTTATGCTTCTGCGCTAGTCTCGGAAAAAGTGCAGTGGAGGAATTTTGACTCATGGGTTGGCAGGGCTGAGGAATTAAAAATGCCGTACTCGGAAATTCCCTATAACACTGAAGTTAAATATGTGGTACCCAAACCGGCGGTACCTCTTGAAGAGCTTGAGCTGATTCCTGATTTGAAGACAAAAGAAAGTATCACTGTTTTTCATAATGGCAAGGGGCCGATGTGTCTTGAGTTTATTGAATTTGCGAAGACTCTTGACTTTCCGGTTGAGCAACACCTGGATACAGAGGAAAAATTTTACGAGACCCTTGAAAGCTATAAAAGTAAATTCCCAAAGAGCCAGGGAGTTTCCGAAAGCTTTGGTTATTATCCGATAATTTTCCTAAACAATAAAGCCTACAGCGGGTTTAACGAAGAAATAAAGAAAGAGATATTGAAAGATATTGGAGGTGATAAGTAGTGAAGATAGCCATAAGTTCAGCAGAAAAAGATTTAGAGGGAGAAATATCAGAAGTCTTTGGAAGGAGCCCCTATTTTTTAATTGTAACGACTGAAAACGGTGAAGTTAAAGGGTTTGAAGTTGTTGAAAACGATAGTGTTGATCAAGCCGGTGGAGCAGGAGTTGCCGCGGCAAAGACCGTTGTAGACAAAGGAGCGGAAGCAGTCATTAGCGGAGCAGTGGGTCCAAGAGCAGAGGGAGTGCTTGAGCAGTTTAGGGTAAAAATTTTTCTTAAGAAGGGAAAAATAAAGAAAGCGATTTCCGAGGTAATAGAGTGACTAGTCGAAGAATGAAAAAAATCGCCATTCCCACCCTAGACAAAAACGGGTTTAAAGGCAAAGTAGCCGATCATTTTGGTCGCTGTTTAACTTATACTTTCCTTAACGAAGACGGAAAAGTTCTTGAAATAATTGAAAACTCCAGCCAACATTTAGGGGGAACCGATCTTCCTCCTTATTTAATGAAAAAGCATGGAGCTGATATTTTGTTATGTCTTGAACTTGGCCCCAGTGCCCTTAATTTATGTCAAAAGCTTGGGATTGAGGTTTATTTGGGCAAAGCGGAAACCGTTGATGAGCTTTTTATCCAGTGGAAGGAGAAAAAAGCTATGAAAGCAAGTGCCGGCAATGTCTGTAAGGAGCATGAATAATGAAAACTGAAACAAAAAGGACTTTAAAAATCGCGGTTACCGGCGGCAAGGGTGGAGTAGGCAAATCTATGGTAGCTACTTCATTGGCGGTGGAATTGGCGGAAAGAAAAAAAACCATGTTGGTAGATGCTGATGCCGAGTGCCCTAATGACCACTTGCTTCTTTCGGTTGAGAGGGAAAAAATATCAGATGTTTACCAGGCCATTCCTAAATGGGATTTCAGCAAATGCGTAAAATGCGGAAGGTGCGCCCTGGCTTGCAAGCAGGAAGCGATTGTTTTTGTTAAAGGCAGATTTCCTGCTTTTGTAAAAGAATCCTGTCTTGGCTGTATGGCCTGCCAGGTGGCTTGCCCCTGGGGTGCGATTTCTGCCGACAAAAAGGAAATCGGAACTATTTACAGTGGTAAAAATTATGGCGTTAACCTGGTTTCAGGTGAGCTGAAACTGGGAGAGCTAGCTTCAGGTGAAGTTGTAAGCGAAGTGAGAAAGCGGGCAGATGAGCTTAATAAAAAAGCGGGAGCAGAAGTTATGGTGATTGATTCTTCTCCTGGGGTGGGTTGCCCGGTAATCGCTTCTTTAGTGGGAACCGACTATATTGTAGCAGTTACAGAGCCGACGCCTTCGGCGCTTTTTGATTTGAAAAGGGTTCTTTATCTAGCAGAACACTTTAAGATTGAGCGTGGAATTGTAATTAATAAATGCGATTTGGCTGAGAGCTTTTTGAAGGAAATTGAAGTGTTTGCAGAGGAGAAGAAAATCCCCATAATCGGAAAAATCCCATATCGAAAGGATTTCTTGGAATCAACGATAAAACAAAAGCCAATAAAGGAAATAAACCCGAACTATAAAAAACTGTTTTGCGAAATTATTGATAAAATAGAAGTGGACAGGTTATGAAAGAAAAAGTTGCCGTTGCCGCAGTTGTCGCCAATGTGTTTTTAGCCGGAAGCAAAATAGCGGTGGGGTTTTTTTCAAATTCTGCCGCAATTTTAGCTTCAGGTCTTGACTCTTTGGTTGATATTTTTTCTTCAATTGTAAGTTACGCCGGAATAAGGCTGGCCGGAAAACCGGCGGACCAAGAGCATCCCTACGGCCACTATAAATTTGAAGTTTTGGCGGGAGTAATTATTACGGTTATTGTTCTTTCTGCCGGAATTGGCATTATTTATGAAGCTTACCAAAGCCTCATAAATCCTGAGACAATTAGCCTCAACTTCCTTGCCTTCGGAGTGATGGTTTTTTCAGCTTTAGTTAATGAAATAATGTCAAGATTAAAAATTAGTTACGGCAAAAAGGAGAATTCTTTTAGTTTGCTTTCAGACGGAATTCATTCAAGGATTGATGTCTATTCTTCCTTGGCAATCTTGGCGGGGTTAGTTTTAGTAAGGTTCTGGTCTTACGCAGACAGCGTTTTAGCTTTTTTAATGGGAATTTATATAGTTAGAGAAGCTTTTTCAGTAGGCAAAGAAGCAGCCGGCTCACTTCTTGATATTTCTGCCGGAGAAGAAACAGAATCAAAAATAAAGTCTGTTGTAGGCGGTGAGGGAATAAAGCTTTCTTCATTAAAGACCCAGAGAAAGGGTTCGATTATTACAGCAGATTTAGTTGTGGAATTGCCAAGTTCTTTAAATGTTGAGAAAGCAGCTGAAGTTTCCGAAAACCTAAGAAAAAAGCTGATGGAAGAAGTTGAAAATTTAAATTATGTTTCGATTCAAATTAAAAGCCATGAGGTTGAAACCGGCTTTTACCGTCCTGCTTTGGGCAGGGGGTTTGGCTGGCAGAGAAGGGGAAAGTTTACCGGAGAAATTAAAGAAGCGGAAGGCAAAGGGGTTGGGGGAGCTTGCGTTTGCCCAAAATGTGGCTATGAAGAAGAGCACCAAAGAGGTATTCCTTGCTCTAAGCTTCAATGTCCTAAATGTGGAACTAATTTAAGGAGAAAGTAGCCAATTTACAAGTTAAGACAAAATAAATGTCAAGTATATAATTCGCTTTGGCATGATATAATAGTATTGTTAATTTTAAGTTGAATTGTTTCTGCTAGTAAAACTAAAAGATACTTCAAAAAAGTCCGTCTTTTTTCACCTAGAAAGAACAGTTTCGAAAATTTAAAAGGGGGTGAAAAAAATGGCAAAAAAACTATACGTTGGCGGACTTTCTTATGATGTTACCGATGCCAAGCTAGGCGAGGTATTTTCCCAAGCCGGTTCTGTTGTTTCTGCTACTGTTATTATGGATAAATATTCAGGCAGAAGTAAGGGCTTTGGTTTTGTGGAAATGTCAAACGATGAGGAAGCTGCTAAGGCAATAAACATGTTTAACAACCAGGAAATCGAAGGAAGAAAAGTGGTTGTAAACGAAGCTCGTCCTCAAGAAGAAAGACCAAGGGGTTTTTCCAATGACAGAAGAGGCGGAGGTTATGGAGATCGTAATCGAGGCGGAGGTGGCAGAAGTGGTGGAGGCAGAGGAAGATATTAACCCTTGATCGACCTTTATAAAGAGGACCGGAAACGGTCCTCTTTTAGATTCTTTAAACAGTTCGATTTCTCTTGTTTGCTAGCGCTCTTTCTTCACGGGCTTTTTCATTAGCTTCTTTGTCGGCAACTTTTTTCGCCAGCTGTTTGTCGACAATTTTTTGGCATTCAGGGTCTGGACAAACATACTCTGTGCAGGTTAAGGTGGCATTCCCCGATTGTTCCCGCCAAGTTCTGCTAACTATTCGAGGTTTTCCGCAGCGAATACAGACATTACCTATGGCCATAAAGCCTCCTGGGAAACATGTTAATAATAACTTATATCCTAAACGAATGAAGGGGGACTTGGGACAGGGTCAAGTTCTAATAAATAATTTGTTTAAATTTTAGCTCTAATTACAATATACCACACTATAGCTAATATTATTTTCCTACCAATGATTTTTGAGGGTAAAAATGGTAAAATTAAGGATAATTTTAATTTATATAGATAGAAAAGATTAGATTAAATGCTAACTATCGGGATAGTCGGGCTTCCTAATGCGGGGAAGAGCACCTTGTTTAATGCTTTGCTTTCAAGGCAGATTGCAAGCTGCGCTCCTTATCCTTTTTGTACTATTGACCCCAACATTGGGGTAGTCGAAGTTCCTGATCGACGCCTTGAGTTTCTTGCAGAAACCATTGCGTCTCAAAATTCTAAACCCCAAATTCTAAATTCCAAACAAACCCCAAATTCTAATATCCAATTTCCCAATAAAGATAATTGGCCGCCAATTGTTCCGGCGATTGTTGAGTTTAAAGATATTGCAGGTCTGGTTGCCGGAGCAGCCAAAGGAGAGGGCTTGGGTAATAAATTCTTGTCCCACATTCGGGAATCTGCTGCGATTTTACATGTTTTGCGGGGTTTTGAAGACCCAAATGTAGTCAGGGAAGGAAATATCGATCCTCAAGGAGACTTTGAAATTATTAAAACCGAGCTTTGTTTGGCAGACTTGCAGACTTTGGAAAAGCAACATGAGCCAAATTTCTCAGTGGCCACAAAAGAAGATAAGCTCCGTTGGGAGGCCGTTTTAAAAGTAAGAAGAGCTTTAGAAGAGGGAATTGAAGTTAGAAATACTAATTTAACCGAAGAAGAGAAGGAGATTATAAAACCCCTCTTTCTTCTTACTGCCAAACCTGCGCTTTTTGTTTTGAATATTGATGAAAAAGATATTGGGCTTACCAATAAAGAGCTGGGGGAAAAGTTTGGTTTAGTTGAGGATGAGAACCTTATCCCAATTTGCGCCAAGGTGGAAATGGAGCTTTCCGAGTTGCCTTTTGAAGAGAGAAAAGAATATCTCAAAGAGTTGGGTCTTGTAGAAAGCGGGCTTGAGAGGCTTATTAAAAAGGGGTTTGAGATTTTGGGGATGCAAACCTTTCTGACAGCCGGAGAGAAAGAAGTTAGAGCTTGGACTGTCAGAAAAGGAGCTAAGGCTCCGGAGGCAGCGGGGGTTATTCATACTGATTTTGAAAAAGGATTTATTAAAGCGCAGGTAGTCGGTTTTGAAGATTTTGTTAAATATGGTGGCTGGAAGGGAGCAGCTGAAGCAGGTAAAGTAAGGCTTGAAGGAAAAGAGTATGTTGTTAATGAGAATGATGTTATTGAGTTTAAATTTAATGTCTAGTTATCAGTTAACCGTTATCGGTGATCAGTAGCTGGAACTACTAAGTTCGAGTTATTGACTTTAATTTGGCTTAAATGTTAAAATGTTATCCTGAATAAAGAGTAGAAAAAGTATGTCTAATTACGAAATGGTGGTTATCTTGGATCCGGAGATAAAAGGTGAGGAGCAAGAGAAACTGCTTTCTAAAATTAAAAAATTCATCACTGACGCAGAAGGCAAAGTAGCAAAAGAAAAAGATTGGGGGAAGAAAGAGCTGGCTTATCCAATCAAAAAGAGAAATGCCGGTATTTTCCACATACTTAATTTTTCGGCTCCTTCACCATCTCTCTCTTCATTAAGACAGAGAATTGAACTAGAGGATAAAGTGTTAAGATATTTAATGATAGCATCCGAATAAGGAGGAAAGATGTCTTCAAGATCGCTTAATAAAGTTCAGTTAATTGGAAATCTAACCCGGGATCCTGAGTTAAGATATACCCCGCAAGGAACCGCAGTTTGTACTTTTGGCCTTGCCACTAACCGTTCTTGGACAACTGAAACCAGCGAAAAAAGAGAAGAGACTGAATTTCACCGGATTGTTGCCTGGAACAAATTGGCGGAGCTTTGTTCTCAATTGCTTTTTAAAGGCAGAAAAGTTTATGTTGAGGGAAGACTGCAGACAAGAACTTGGACTGCACAAGACGGTAGCCAAAGACAGGCTACGGAAGTAGTGATTGAAGAGATGATTATTTTAGACAATAGGCAGGCTGGAGAAAACACAGAAGCTGTTCAGGAAGTAAGTGCGGGAGTTGATGATGTTCCTGTTTCCGGAGAAGAGATTTCTGCCAAGCCGGCGGCAAAAAAAGATAAGGAAGAAAAACCGGAAAAAGAGTCTCCAGAAGAGGCTTCCGAGGAAACTCCTTCCGAAGACGACTTAACAAAAGATATTCCGTTTTAAAGAGGATAAAAGAGCATGATGAGAAGAAGATCGTTCCAAAGACCACTCAAGCCAGTTGAAACCAACTGTCCTTTTTGCAAGCAGAAAAAATTACCCGACTATAAAGAAGTCGAGATGCTGAGAAACTATCTTACCGAAAGGGGTAAAATTTTGGGCAAAGATAGGACTGGTCTATGTTCAAAGCACCAAAGGCAGCTTTCAACCCAGATTAAAAGGGCAAGGTTCCTAGGGCTTCTTCCCTTTACGGTCCAGGTCAGGTAAAATTGTTCCTAGTTTTAAATGAAACTCACCTTAAGACAAATAAGAAGGATTATTCTTGCACTTATTTTCCTGGTTTTAGCAGGAGGAGTAGGCTACTATTTTGGCAAAAGAGAAGTAACTGTTATCCCTGGCACTCCAATTCCAAAAATCCAAATCCAAAGAATTATTCCACCAGACAAACAGGCAAAAGCAGATTTTGACCTTTTTTGGTTGGTTTGGGACAGGCTGGAAGAATCCTACCTTGATAAAAGTCAAATTAACTACAGTAAAATGATTCACGGCGCCATTTCCGGAATGGTTTCTTCTTTGGAGGACCCTTATACTGTTTTTTTACCGCCTTCGGACAATGAGGATGCGAAAGCAGATTTAAGGGGAGATTTTGAAGGGGTTGGTATTCAAATCGGTTATAACCAAGACCAAATGGTTGCAGTAGTTGCTCCTCTTTCCGGTACTCCGGCTGAGGCGGCCGGAATTAAAGCAGGAGACATAATTACCAGGATTGTTGACGAAAAAAACGGAGTTGACGAGGATACTGCCGGCATGTCTCTTCCGGAGGCAGTTAAACTTATCAGGGGCACTAAGGGTTCAACTGTAAAGCTTATGATTTATAGAGAAGGATTGGAAAAGCCTTTTGAGGTTACCTTAAAAAGAGATACCATTGTAGTAAAAAGCGTTGAGGTTAATTTTGAAGAAAAAGAAGGTAAAAAAATCGCCGTACTTAAACTTTCCCGGTTTGGAGAAAGAACTTATGAAGAATGGGAAGAGGCGGTAAACAGGATAAAGAAAGAAGAATCCAGTGCCGGTAATGCTTTTGGCGGAATAGTTTTTGATTTAAGGAACAATCCGGGCGGGTTTCTACAAGGCTCAATTTTTATTGCCAGTGAATTTCTTTCAAGTGGTGTTGTCGTCCAGCAAGATAGGGGAGATTTAGGCAAAGAGACATACAGCGTCAACAGAAAAGGAAAGCTTTTAAAAGAGCCTTTGGTGGTACTTATTAATCCCGGATCTGCTTCTGCCTCTGAAATTGTTGCCGGTGCTTTAAAAGAAAGAGGCAGGGCCGAGTTAATTGGAGAAAAGAGTTTTGGTAAAGGCACGGTTCAGGAAGCAGAAGACCTTCCGGGCGGAGCAGGGCTTCACATCACGGTTGCCCGTTGGCTTCTTCCTTCAGGAAAAACCATTGATAAAGAAGGAGTAAGCCCAGATTATGAAGTTAAAATGGACGAAACCGACCAAACTAAAGATCCTCAGCTTGAAAAAGCTTTCGAGATTTTGCTCAACAAACAATAATGAAAGTCCCCGAAAAAATAAATCCTTACGATTTGCAACAAATAGCTTCTGTTTTAAAAAAGCTGGAGGGAAAGAAAAGCCCTCGGTTGTCAGGCCTGAGTCCTTACTCTGGCCCTATAAAGCCAAAAGTTAATAAATAACTTGACAGAAAGCTCTGGAAATATTTAAATTCGAATTATGAAAAACGTAACCAGGTTTTTGATTGGTTTTCTTTTTGGTATTTTTGTGTTTAGTTTAATTCTTGCCGGAGCTGTTTCAGATCGTATTTACAACTTCGAGTTTTTAGACCGTTTTATTTCCCCTGAGGCGAGAATAGGCCAATCAATCATATCGAGAAAAATTCTGACGGAAGAATCAGTTGTGGTTGATGTGGTGGAGAAATACGGTCCTTCCGTGGTTACCATTGGCATTAAAAAGACAGAAAAGGTGATAGACCCCTTTGAAGGCTTTTTTGATCCTTTTGGATTTTTTGATATTCCTCGCCAACAAGCCCAAGAAAGAGAGGTTGAACAGGACATTGGCAGCGGTTTTGTGGTTTCAGAAGATGGGATGATTGTTACCAACAAACATGTTGTTTCCGATACCTCAGCCAGTTACAGGATTTTTACTAAGGACAACAAACTCTATGAGGTAGAAAAAATCTATCGCGACCCTACCAATGATTTGGCTATTTTAAAAGTAAATGTTGGCAATGACAAACTTCAGCCGGTTGAGCTTGGTGACTCCTCCGGGCTTAAAGTAGGGCAGTTTGTGATTGCTATTGGCACGGCTTTGGGCGAATTCAGAAACACGGTTACTACCGGGGTAATTTCCGGGCTAGGACGGGGGATTATGGCCGGTAGTCCTTTTCAGGGGACTGAAAATCTTGAAGATGTGATTCAGACTGATGCCGCCATTAACCCCGGCAATTCCGGTGGGCCGCTCCTTAACTCTTTGGGCCAGGTAATTGGGGTTAATGTGGCAGTTGCTTCGGGTGCCCAGAATATTGGCTTTGCTTTACCCATAAACACAGTTAAGGAAACACTTAATAATTTTAATGCTACTGGCCAGTTTTCAAGACCCTACCTTGGAGTGCGTTTTCGCATGATTGACCAAAAAGAGGCGGTGGCGAAAGACTGGGTGCAAGGAGCAGGCATTGTGGAGGTGATTGCCCAATCGCCGGCTGAGAAAAACGGCATCTTACCCGGAGACATTATTACAAAGATTGACGGCGAGAAGATTTCAAGCGAAAATGATTTGGCAAAAATCATTGCCAAGAAAAAAGTGGGGGATCAGTTAAAAGTAACAGTTTGGCGGGAAAACAAAGAGCAGACAATTAATGTCTTGCTTGAAGAGGCAAAATAGTTAAATCTTTTTTACTTCCTCAATCACTTTGTCCATTTTGCCGTCAAGAATAGCTTCGGCATTATGGAAAGATTTTCCGATTCTGTGGTCAGTAACCCTGTCCTGAAGAAAATTATAAGTCCTTATCTTCTCGTTTCTCATTCCTCTGCCTATGGCAGCCCTTTGGTTGCCAAGGCTGGCTAGTCTTTTTTCTTCTTCGATTTCCCAGAGCTTTGACCTAAGTATCGAAAGGGCATTAGCCCGGTTTTGTTCCTGGAATCTTTCTGACTGAGCCGCCACAACCAGTCCGGTGGGAAGGTGCCTTAATCTTACGGCCGTGGAAACTTTTTGAACATTTTGGCCGCCGTGAGAAGAAGCCCTAAAAAACTCCCAAGCTAAATCATTGGGGTTTATCTGTACCGCTGTTTCAGGAATTTCCGCTAGCACGGCTACTGAGGCTGTAGAAGTGTGAATCCTGCCTCTTTTTTCCGTAACCGGAATTCTTTGTACCCGATGAACCCCGGCTTCATTTTTTAAAGCTTCATAAGCGTCTTTTCCGCTTATTTTGATTACACCCTCATCAATGGGAGTGACTTTCCAGCCCTTAAAGCCGGCAAATTTGGCGTACATTCGCGAAAGATCATTAGCCCATAGCCTGGCTTCTTCTCCGCCAGGTCCCGGTCTAATTTCTAAAGTGACAACATTAGGATTCATAGGGGATTAAAGGAAAAGTTATTGCTGCTTAAGCATTTCCTTAAGGGTTTTTGGTCTTTGGTCCTCTTTTTCCTGAGAAAGCTTTTTCTGCAGCCTTTTTTTCCTTTTACTGACAATGTTTTCTGAGGCTTCTTTTTGTTTTTTATGGAATTTCTCAACTCGTCCCAAAGTATCAACAAATTTTTGCTGGCCAGTATAAAAAGGATGACACTCAGAGCAAACTTCTACCTTGATTAATTCTTGAGTTGAACCTACGGTAAAGCTGTTACCGCATGCGCAGACAACTTTTGCCTCATTGAACCATTTTGGATGAATATCTTTTTTCATACCTGTCTATTATACAAAACTTTGAAGCTTTCTTCAACGAGAGCTAAGTCTGGAAAGGTTTGGTTTCACTTTTTTAAAAAATCTTTTATCATAAAACTCACAGACAAAAACTCCAAGTATAATAATAAAAGCACCCAGGCAGAAAACCAAACTAACCCTTTCCTTTAAAAAGATGATTGAAACCGGAATCGCAAAAACCGGCTGAAGATAGGTAAAAATTGTTGCCTCTGAGGCCTCAATTTTAGAAAGCCCGTAAATGTAGGTGTAGTAAGCAACGACCGAGCCTAAGACTGCCATATAGAAAATGCCTAAAAAAGAGTTTAAGTTTAGTTTTGTTATTTCAAATTCTGGACTTAAGGGTTTTCCCCCTAAAGCCAAAAGGCTAAAGAAAAACATACCGACAATAAAAGAAAAAGAGGAGAGAATAAAAGAATCAAGCTTTTTTTCTTTTTTAGCGAGTAAGGTGAAAACAGCCCAAGTTAATGAGCCTAAAAAGACTAAGCTGTTGCCGTAAAGGTTTTGGACCATGTTGTTTAAGCCAGACTCAAAAACCGGCTGAATGATTGTAATTAGCGTGCCTAGAAAAGTAAGGGCAATACCGGTTTTTTCGGTTTTAGTGACTTTTTCTTTTAAAAAAGCAACCCCGCCCAAGATAACCAGAATCGGGGTAATGACAGCAATAATTGAGGCGTCAATGGCGCTGGTTTTTTTTATGCCTTCAAAAAGAATATAAAGGGTGAGGGGAGTGCCCAAAAATCCAAGTAAGCTTAATTTTATAAAATCGCTAAAAGAGGGTTTAATTTTTATTAGCTTAACGCCAAAAGGGATGGCTAAAATTAAAGAAGCAATGAGAAAGCGGTAGAAAAGAAAGGTAAAAGGGGAGATAAAATCAAGGGTATATTTAATAACCGGTGGGGCCAAACCCCAAATAAACGAGGTAGTTAATAGTGCCAGGTACGCTTTCTTCCTGGAATTATCCATAAAGAAGTCACTCTAGGGTTTCAAGAAATTCTTCGATAGTAAATGTTTTTTGCTCTTTTTCTTTTAATTTTTTGACCGTGACGGTGTCGTTTTTAACTTCATCAGGACCAAGAATAAGAGCGTAGGGGATGCCTTTTCGGTCAGCATACTTAAGCTGTTTGTCAAGCTTGGCGTTTGCATCGAGAAAAACTTCAGTATTAATGCTGTCAGTCCTGAGTTTTTGGCCGATTTCAAGAGACTTTTCGTAAAGCTCTTCAGAAAAAACCGTTACTAAAACCTTGGTTTTGTTAGGATCAAGTGAAGGAAACTTGTTGTTTGTCCTAAGCACTTCAGCAATTACCATGTCTCCCATGGCAAAACCCACTCCGGGAATTTTTTGACTGGAACCAATTTCGGCAGTTAGGTTGTCATATCTGCCACCACCCCAAATAGCCCTAAACTCACCTTTAATATCCCAGCCTTCGAAGACAGTACGGGTGTAGTATTCAAGGCCGCGGACAACAGCAGGATCAAACTCAACATATTCAGCACAGCCTTGTTTTTTAAGTAGGTCAAACACTTTAGTGAGCCAGGGAGAGTCTTTATAGGCTTCTTTTTCCGTTAAGATTTGGTTTATTGTTTTTGCTTGGTCTTCACTTAGACCTTCTTCCTTTGCCATCGCCAAAAAATCTTCGGGAGAAACTTTGCTTTTTTTATCAATTAATCTAAAAACTGACACCATTTTTTCATCGGCAATTTCCAAGGAGGAAAGCCTTTCCTGGAGTAAGACCCGGTCATTTACTTTTATTACCACTTCTTTGGGGGTTAACCCCAATTTTTGGTAAAGAGTGGCTGCCAAAGCAATTGCCTCTGCATCAGCCTCGGGATTTTCAGAGCCTAAGATATCGGCGTCCCATTGGAAAAACTCCCGGCCCCTGCCTTTCTGAGGTTTTTCATAGCGGAAACGGCGGCCAAAAGTAAACCATTTAACCGGGAAGGTAAGCTCGCCTGATTTTTGGGCGATCATTCTTGCCAAAGTGGGGGTCATTTCCGGCCTTAAAGCTACTGTTTTTCCCGACTGGTCTTTAAAGGTAAAGGCCTGTTTTTTTACCAACTCTTCCCCTGATTTGGCGGCATAAAGATCCAGGGGTTCAATTGTCGGGCCTTCGTATTCCTCAAAGCCAAAGCTTTGGGAAGCTTTCTTAACTTGCTCGTAAAACCACATTTGAAAAGCCCAATCTTCTGGATAAAAGTCTCTGGTGCCTTTAACCGGAGCAATAATACTCATAGAACTTATGATACCATGAATTGCCGTTGTTTGAAATAAAAATAAGTTACTGAAGGACAAAAATCGAACTGGCCAAAGGGAGACTTCCCTGTTTGGGCTTGGGGTAAATAACAATGATTTTTTGATCTTGTTTTAGTTCCAAAAACTTAAGACTTTCCAAAGACGATTGTTCTTTAATTTTTGTTTCTTTTTCAACCTTAATCTCGATTTCATTGTCCGGATTGTTGGCAGAGCTTAGGGTAAGCCTTGAAGTTTTTGAGTTGACAGATGTAATTGTTCCTAAGCTGATTACTTTTTCCGGGGGAGTAACACTTGGTTTTGGCACCACCACAACCCTGACTGCTTCGAGAATTTCATTACCCCCCATTATGCCCATGGCAATGACCTTATCTTCAAGAGCCAATTCATTTTGTTTTATTTCTTTTTTATTGGTGGCGATAATTGTGGTTTCTTCGGTCAGCCTGACCCGCTTTTTGCCCCGGAAATTTTCAAGCGTTAGGGTAGAATCGGTTATTTGGTTTATGGTGCCGACATAAGCTCTTTTCTCAATTTTTTCCTTAATCTCGTTTACCTTTTCTTTTATAGCGTCCCTGATTTCTTTAACTTTTTCGTCTTCAGTTGATGAAGAGGTCGCTTCTTCGGCAGTATCTAAAGGGGCCGGGGAAGGCGAAACTGCCAAAACTGCCAAAAAGTTTGTCTTTAGAAAAACCAGGCAGAAAATCAGTCCGGCAGTGATTAAAAAAAATTTTTTGTTATTTATTGTCTTTTTCATTTTTGTTTAGTTTGCATTTATATTTCAACCGTGCTATAGACAACGGTAACTACTTTTTTAAGAGTATCTCCTGAGTCGGAGATAGCGGTGACTTCAATTTCATTTTCCCCGGAAATCAAACCTATCTCCATTTCAAATTTTCCTATATTGTCTGATTTTACTAGTTTTTCTTCTTTTTCAGTGATAACCATAATCCATGTGTCGGGGGAGGCGCTTCCGGAAACACTTATTTTTGACTGGTTTGAAATTGATTCGTCAATTGGAGAGGACAATGATAAAGAAAGATTGGTGGGAACGGAAACAGTTTTTCCGTCTCCTTCGGGAACAGGGGAATAAATCTGATAAGACCTCCCAATTGTATTTCTGGCGGTGTAAAGACCAAAAGTGGCAACGAGACCTATTCCAAAACCAATGATAATTGCGAGGATAACCTCTTTTTTCATATCTGTCCTAATTGCTCAATATCTTATGCAAAAACCGGGGGCTTGTCAAGAAAAGAAAATAAGCTCATTTTAGCGATTGCATAGTTAAAAGAAAGGGTGTTATTATAAAAAATAGAAAAATATCCATTTTGTAGTTTAAAATTTAGCTTTCTTTGTTCCAATGGAAATTACTTATTTAGGACATTCCTCGTTCAGGATAAAAACAAAAACTGCCACAATAATTACCGATCCTTACTCTTCCGAAATGGTTGGTTTAAGGTATCCTAAAGTAGAAGGAGATATTGTTACTGTTTCCCATCAGCACGAAGACCATAACAAAGTAAGCAATGTCAGCGGCGAGCCTTTTATTATTTCTCTGCCGGGGGAATATGAAGTTAAAGGCGTTTCTATTTTCGGCTTTGCCTCGTTTCATGACGGGGAAGAAGGAGTAAAAAGAGGGACAAACAATATTTTCTTAATTGAGGCTGAAGGTCTTAGGGTTTGCCATCTTGGGGATTTAGGCGCTTTACCTTCTTCGGAAGTTCTTGAAGAAATTATTGGTGTTGATGTCTTAATGATTCCAGTGGGAGGAGTAAGTACGATTGGCCCTACCGAGGCAGACGAAGTTATAAGCAAGCTTGAGCCTTTGATTGTCTTGCCAATGCACTATAAAGAACAGGGGATTAATGAAAAAGTTTTTGGAGATTTGGCCTCGGTTGATAAGTTTCTTTCTGAAATGGGCGCAGAACAGGCCGAAAAGCTTGACAAACTTTCTGTTACAAAAGACAAGCTGCCCGAAGAAACCAGGGTCGTTGTTTTACAAAGAAAAGCTTAACTTTTGTAAGACTTCTTTTAAATCCGCCCTGGAAAATTTTCATTATGCAGGACTTAAAAGTGCCTCCTCATTCCGATGAAGCGGAAGCTTCTGTATTAGGCGCCATTCTTATCGATAAGGATGCGGTTATTGCCGTGGCTGATTTTTTAAGAGATGAACATTTTTACAGCGAAGCAAACAGCCGGATATTCAAGGCAATACTGGACCTTTACGAAGAGCGTTCTCCGATTGACATAGTTACTCTTACCGACAGGCTTAAAAAAAACCGTGACCTTACCACAATTGGAGGAACTGCTTATTTATCAGAGCTTTTAAACCGTGTTCCTACTGCTGCCAATGTAGAAAAATACGGTCAGATTGTTAAAGACCTTTGTACTAAAAGAAGGCTGATAAGCGCGGCCTCGAAAATTGCCGAGGCTTGTTTTGATGAAGGAACTGAGGCAAATCAGGCACTTGATAAAGCGGAAATGGAGGTTTTTTCTCTCTCGCAAAAACACTTAAAACAAAGCTTTGCCCCGATAAAGGAAGCGCTTTCGGAAAGCTTTGACCGCCTGGATGAACTTCATAAAAGAGCAGGAGGTTTAAGGGGGATACCTACCGGTTTTAGAGATCTTGACAATCTTTTGGCAGGTCTACAGCCTTCAAACATGCTGATTTTGGCAGCTAGGCCCGGCATTGGCAAAACCGCTTTTGGCTTAAACATTGCCCGGGCAATTACCGTAGACTACAAAATCCCGGTTGGTGTTTTTTCGATTGAAATGAGCAAGGAAGAGTTAACTGACAGGCTTTTAGTCAGGCAGTCGGAAATTGATGCCTGGAAGCTTAAAACCGGCAAGCTTGAAGAAGAAGACTTTACCCGTTTTTCGGAGGCAATGGGAATCTTAGCCGATGCCCCTCTTTATATTGACGACACCCCGGGCATTTCCATTTTGGAGATGAGGACAAAAGCACGAAGGCTTCAAGTGGAAAGGGGACTTCAGCTTTTGATTGTTGACTATCTCCAGCTTATTAAAGGCCGTAATCTTGAAAATCGGGTTCAGGAAGTCGGAGAAATATCAATGGGTCTTAAAAACTTGGCCAGAGAATTAAAAATTCCTATTATTGCCTTATCCCAGCTGTCGCGGGCGGTTGAGGTAAGAGGGGGAGCCAGGCCGAGATTGGCTGATTTAAGGGAAAGCGGTTCAATTGAACAGGACGCTGATGTAGTTATGTTTCTTTATCGTGAAGATGAAGAATCTTTGGAAAATGTAACTCTGGAGATTGCCAAACACAGAAACGGCCCCACCGGTGTTATCAAGCTTCATTTTGTGCCTTCCAGAGTTTCTTTTTATTCCATGGAGACAAAAAGGGAAAAATAAATTTGCTTGAAAACAACGCATTTTAGAATTAAAGTGGATAAAATTTATTTTTTTATAAATGGATAGCAAAAACAAGGTCATCTTTGTGCTGCTAGCGGTTTTTTTCTTGACGGCTTTTCTTGTATTTTCGGCAGATGGCGGAAAATTTTTTAAAGAGAAAATATACAATTTTTCATTGACTCCAGACCAACCAGAACAAAATTTTGAAAACAACAAGGAAACAATGGAGATAAAAGTTTATTATTCAAATTCAAAATTAAACGAAACCGGAGACTGTGATATTGTTCATCCTCTTGCCAGGGAAATTGAAAAAACAGAATCCGTTGCTTATCTTTCTTTAAAAGAGCTTTTTAAAGGCCCTACTGAGAGCGAAAAAAATGAAGGGTATTCATCATTTTTCTCAAAAGAGACAGAAGGAATTCTAAAAAGCGTGGAGATTAAAGACGAAACTGCCTATGTAAACCTTACCGACATCAGAATGATTATTCCCAACGCAAGTTCCAGTTGCGGTAGCAGCCAACTTCTTTCACAAATGGAAAATACTTTAGGGCAATTCCCGTCGGTAAAAAGGATAATTTTTGCAATAGAAGGTGACCCTGAACCGTTTTATGAATGGTTGCAGCTTGGTTGTTCTTCTGAAAATGATTATTGTGACAAAGATCCCTTTACAAACAAACAGAGATATTGAGAATTTATGAACGAGAAGAAAAGTGTCTATACTCTTTTAGATTTGCCATATGGCTACAGCGAGCTTGAGCCAATAATTTCCGAAGAGCAGCTTAGAGTTCATCATGACAAGCACCATCGGGCCTATATTAATGCCGCTAACTCAATTCTTGAAAAGCTCTCGGGAGAAATGAGGGAAGAGGAGAAGAAAAATGCAGCCAGAGATTTGTCTTTTAACCTTGGGGGCCACATTCTTCATTCTCTTTTTTGGCCTACTATGGCACCTCCGGGAAAAGGAGGAGAGCCGGGAGAGCTCTTTTCAAGCTTGGTTAAAAAAGATTTTGGCAGCTTTCATAAATTCAAGGATATATTTTCCCAAAATGCCATTTCTGTTCAAGGCTCCGGCTGGTCGGCTTTGTCTTACGATCCTAATATTGGCAAGCTTTTGATAACCCAAATTGAAAAGCACAATGTTAATCTTTATCCTGTTTTGCCGATCATCATGGTTTTGGATGTTTGGGAACATGCATACTACCTTGACTATCAAAACAAGAGAGGGGATTTTATAGAAGGTTTTTGGAAGATTGTCAATTGGTATGAAATTGAAAACCGTCTAGGGCTTTTAAAAGGGGTGTAATCTTTTTCTTCTCTTTGCTAAACTAACTACATGAGACTACCCAAAAGTGTGGAAATATCCTTGATAATTTGTTTGCTTCTAATTGGAATAGTTGTTTCTTCAGCTAAAATATTATTGCAAAGTGCCGACATTGGAAGACATCTTAAAAATGGAGAGATAATTATAAAAACTCGCAAGATTCCTCAAACAAATTTGTATTCCTACACCTATCCTGAGTTTCCGTTTACTAACCATCACTGGGGAAGTGGAGTAATTTTTTATCTTGTTCACTCATTTTCTGGGTTTACCGGACTTTCAGTTTTCTTTATTTTTCTAAATATTTCCACATTTTATCTTTTTTTTAAAATAGCTAAAAGAGAATCAGATTTTACTAGTGCCTTATTGGTTTCTCTTTTATTTATTCCCGTAAGTTTGAGTAGGGTGGAAGTTCGTCCTGAAGTTTTTTCATATCTTTTTTCAGGTTTAATTTTTTGGATACTATTAACTTATAAACTTAATAATTTAAAGATAAAATGGCTGTTTTTAATTCCTCTTATTGAGCTTTTATGGATAAATTTGCATATTTATTTCTTTTTAGGTTTTTTTATTCTTAGCATTTTTTGGCTGGAAGCAGTAATTGGCAGTTTTATTAATAAAACCAGAAAAATAGATAATAGTTCTAATAATAAAACAATTAAAGATATAGTAATTATTGGGCTAATTTCCTTAGCCGCTGTTTTAGTTAACCCCGCTGGGATAAAGGGAATGCTTTATCCTTTAAATATTTTTGATAATTATTCTTATCCAGTTTCAGAAAACGTGTCTGTTTTCGTTCATGACATGTTCGGGTATGGCAAAATGACCTTATCTTTTAAAATGGTTTTTGCCGCCTCATTTTTTTCGTGGATTATCCCCATGTATAAAAGGAAAAGTGTTGAAATAAGGAATATAATTTTTTATATCTTTTTCTCAGTTTTGGCTTGGTCTGCAACCAGGAACTTTGCCATCTTTGGTTTATTTGCAACAGTTACTACCGCAAAAAACATAAAGTTATTAACCGGCCAAGAACAGATAATTAAAGACAAAATAACAGCACTTTTCTTGGTTTATTCGCTCTTTTTTTTGATTGTCCTTGTTAATTTTTGTGCAAACCCTGCTTATTGGCTTTCTTTTTTTAAGTATCGGGCAGGGATTGGATTATGTAACGGAGTTTCAGCAGCAGAGTTTATTAAAAAAGAAGAAATATCTGGCCCGATTTTTAACAATTATGATATTGGGGGGTACCTGATTTATCATCTTTATCCGTATGAAAAAGTTTTTGTGGATAATCGACCCGAGGCATATCCGTCTGATTTTTTTAAAAAAATATACATTCCCATGCAGGAGAATGAAAAAGTATGGCAAGAAGTAGATGACCATTTGGGTTTTAATGTTATCGTGTTTAACAAGCTAGACGGGACTGATTGGGCAAGAGCTTTTCTTTCAAATAGGCTTAATGATTCAAGGTGGGCTTTGGTTTGGACGGATGAGTTCACAATTATTTTTGTTAAAAGAAACGAAAATAATAAAGAAGTAATTGAAAAGTATGAATATCCAAAAGATGCTTTGATAAGAAGGTATTAAAGGAAGAATTTTCTTTTGGTGCCGAGAGAGGGACTCGAACCCTCACGAGCTTTAGGCCCACAGGTTTTTGAGACCTGCGCGTCTACCATTCCGCCACCTCGGCAATAGTGCTATTTTACCAAAAAAAGCCTTAGGAATGAAGAGAAGATTGCATTATTTTACTTTTAATTTTATGCTTGATATCAAATGGTTACTGAAGAATTAATGGACTACATTAAAGTACAAACAACCTCGGGGGTGGGGGGGGGAAAGATAAAGGAAGTTTTAAGGGCAAACGGTTGGCAAGAAATCGATATTAATGAAGCTTTTAAAAAAGCTAATGAACCACAAACTCCGGCTGTTGCGAGTTCTTCGTCAATGCTCCAGGGTCAATCCCGGCCGGAAAATAACAATCCGGGGACAATTCCCGGCCCTTTTAGCTTGTTAAAAGAAACTTTCTTGTCAATCAAAGATAAGCTTCCAACTCTTCTTGGCATACTTTTTGTTCCTCTTTTATTGCAAGCCTTAATTTTTCTTTTAGTTACGGTTTTTGGGGCTGGTGTTTCAGCAATCTTTATAAACAGGGGAGCAGGCTTTTCATCGTCTAACATGATTATCGTTTTTGTCCTTGTCGCTGTTTTCATTATTCTGTCTTTTTATTTTAGCTACCTTTCAATAATTGCTTTTGTCGAGGCTCTTTCCGGCAACGAAAAAAGAAAGATAATGGACTACTTAAAAGCCGCCGGTAAAAAATTCTTTAAGGTTTGGTGGGCAGGAGCGCTGATGGGTTTAATAATTTTTGGAGGCTTTATTTTCTTTATTTTTCCAGGCATATTTATTGCTTTTTCGCTTTCTTTTGTCATTTTTGTGGTCATTACAGAGGATGTTTATGGGCTTAAAGCCTTGCTTAAAAGCCGTTATTATGTAAACAGGGCCAGGGCAAAGGTTATAGGCAGAATTATTTTTGCAGAAGCAGCTATCTTTCTTGTCTCTTTCATTTTTTCTTTTCTTCTTGGGCTTATTGTGAAAAATAATAAAAATACCTTTTTGAGCTTGCTAACCAATACTGGAAACATAATTCTTTCAGGTTTTGTTCTTGTTTACTGCTACAGGCTTTTTGAACATGTGCGCCGCTTAAAAGGCGACGAAGACTTTGTGCCTTCAAAAAAGATTGAGTTTTTTTACATTTTTTTGGCAATTCTGCCTTTCTTGATAATGATTAGCGCTTTAATCATTTCAATTGTTACGAGCTATAAAACTCCTGTTGTTCCCATGGTTCTGCCAAATTCTACCTAAAAACTAGAAGAAAACTAAAAAAAGAGAAATAACTAAAACTACTTGAGTTATAAGTCCCCAGGGAAGAGGAATATTCCACTGCAATTTTGACTGAATTTTAAGAAGCCTTTTTGGAAATTCGCCTTTTATATTAAAAAGAAGGAGTGGGGCCTCAATAAGGTCGGGTAGTACTGCGAAAAAACACCCTAAAATTATTCTTACAAAACTGCTTGTTTGGGCTGATTTTACGTAGGCGAGGCTAGCAATAAATAAACCTAAAACTAACGCCAGGAGAACATCAAGAAAAATTATAAACTGGGTTTTTTTACTGATTTTACCGAATTTTTTCTTTTCTTTGGGGATATCGGGGTTCCAATGGGGAAGCATATCAAGGACAAAGTGTGAAGTTAGAGCAAGGGGAAGAGCAACTAGGGGATTTTCTGCGGCATAGGCAATTGTGCCGCCGGTAAAAGCATGAGCGAATGAAAACATGGTTAAAGTATATTGTGATAGAATGGCTAAGTCAAAGACAAACAAGCATGCCTGATCTTTCATTTTCAGTCGGAAATTTTACGGTTACTCCCTTTTTGACAGGCCTGGCCGCGGCTGGGTTTTTATCTTCTTTTTTTATTTGGAGAAGCCTGAAAGAAGATGTCAGGGAAGATGAAATTTTCAACTTAACTATCCTAATTTTTGTTTTTGCCGTTGTTGCCTCAAGGCTTATCTTTGTTTTAGCTAACTTGCCAACTTTTGGAATATCTTTAACTAGTTGGTTAGTTTTAAACCATGAGGCTAATTTTTCCTTAGAAGGTGCTTTTGCCGGCGCCTTTTTGGCTGCTTTTGCCCGTGCCAGAAAAATAAAGATTAATAGTTGGGAAATTATGGACAGCCTCGTTCTTCCTTTACTGGTTTCTATTTTTATTGGCGGAATTGGTTTTTTCCTTAGCTCGGGCTTGCTTATTGATCTTTATTATCCGGTTTTAGGCATAATCGGGCTTTTTTCCTTTCCTTTTATTAAAAATAGATATCGTTCTTTTGTCTGGTATAAAAGCGGCAAAACCGGGTTTCTTTTTTCTTTCTACAGTTTAATGCTGTCTTTCTTTTTTTTGATACTTGCTTTTTTGAAAAACCATGGATTATACTCTAAATGTTTATTAGGGGTTTTGGGTTTACTATCTTTGGTAATTCTTTATCACCGCTCTGAAAGGAAAATAAAAGAAGACCTAAAATTTATTAAATTAAATAAAAGCGTATGAGTATTTTTCCGGCAAAATTGATTGAACCCATAAGGCAATTTTTAAGCAAAGAAGAAGAAAAGCTTAGTAAAAGAAAAAAGGAGCTTGATAGCGAAGATCCTTTTAAGGATCCCAAAAGAATTCTCGACAATGCTTCTTCTGACGCTGATGCTTCCGAACAGTTTGGCCATGCCAATGTTGAAGGCTTAAAAAAAGAAATTGACAGAAAACTTGTTCAAGTCAAAAAAGCTTTAACAAGAATAAAAATCGGCAAATATGGAGTTTGTGAGAAGTGCGGTAAAATGATTGATACAGACCGCTTGACAGTTTTTCCTGAAGCCACGGTTTGCATTAAATGCGAAAAAGAAAAGGCCAAGTAATTTTTCTTCTGATTGTTGTCCTTGACCAGCTTGCTAAATTTTTTTTCTTAAAAACAGGGGTGTTAATTAACAAAGGCATTTCTTTTGGTCTTTTTGAAAATCCGTTTTTTTCTAAACTGCTTCTTTTTATCCTGCCTTTTTTTATCGCGGTTTTCTTTGTTTTTTCAATTAAGAAGTTTCCCCGGAGTTTAAGCCTGGTTTTAATTATTGGCGGAGGGCTTTCAAATTATTTGGATAGGGTTATCAGAGGAGGAGTTGTGGACTATCTAAGCTTTTGGCTTTTTCCTGCTTTTAATTTGGCTGACGCAGTGATTGCCTTAGGATTTGCGTTATTTCTCGTTGACTTCAGAAAAAAGCAAAAGGTATCATAGGTGTATGCCTGGTTTTTCTTCTTTTTTTTGTGCTTGTTTTATTAACATTTTTTTTCATAAATTAATTTAATGGGTAAATTCAGTTTTGAGGTTTTAAAAGAAGATAAAAATTCAAGGGCGAGAACAGGAATAATAAAAACTCTTCACGGCCAGATAGAAACACCGGCTTTTGTTCCGGTTGGTACCCAGGCAACGGTAAAGTCAATCGATAATCGGGAACTTAAAGAAATTGGGGTTCAGCTTTTTTTTGTTAACACCTACCACCTTTATTTAAGGCCCGGGCTTGAGATGATCAAAAATTTCGGGAGTTTGCATGAATTTATCGGCTGGAAGGGTCCATTAATTACTGATTCAGGAGGTTTTCAGGTTTTTTCTTTGGGAAGGAGAAATACTAAAAGAAGGTTGGGGATAATTCATGAAGAAACTGAGCCGGCTTTGGTTAAAATAACCGAAGACGGGGTTTCTTTTCGTTCACACCTTGACGGCTCTAAGCATTTCTTTAGCCCTGAGTTTTCCATTGAAGCCCAGTCAATTTTAGGAGCGGACTTAATAATTGCTTTTGATGAATGTACTTATTATCCGGCAACAAAGGAATATGCAAAGAGTGCTATGGAAAGAACCCATCGTTGGGCTTTAAGGAGCCTTGAGGCTTATAAAAAGGTAGGTAGGGACTACCAGGCTTTATATGGTGTTATTCAGGGAGGTGTTTATAGGGAACTAAGAGAGCAGTCGGCTAAATATATTGTTTCGTTAGATTTTCCTGGAATTGCCATTGGCGGAGTTTCGGTAGGAGAGAGTAAAAAGGAAATGCAGGAGGTGCTTGATTGGACAGTGCCTTATTTGCCTGATAAAAAACCAAGGCATTTATTAGGGGTGGGCGAGATAGATGATATTTTTGCTTTAGTAGAAAGGGGAATTGATAGCTTTGACTGTGTAATGCCAACCAGGCTGGGACGGATGGGGCACCTTCTTTGCCGGCCTTATAAAGACACAAAAAATGAAGTTAAATATTCTTATGATGTAACTAAACCGGCTTTTAAAGCGAGCAAAGAACCTCTCGAAAAAGACTGTGGTTGTGCTGTATGTAGAAATTACAGCCGAGGATATCTTAACCACCTTTTTAAATCAAACGAGCTTTTGGCCTACAAATTGGCGACTTATCATAACTTAAGTTTTATGGAAAAATTAGTAAGAAAGATAAGAGAGTCTATAAACCAGGGAAGTTTTCATAAGTTAAAATCAGAATGGGTTTTATGAGCAAGAAAAAAAGAACAAAAAAGAAAGAAGTAAAGGCCGCAAATTTTTTTGTCTTTTTTGTCTTCCTTGGCCTTTTCTTTGGCCTAATTTTTTCCGTTTTGGTTTACTTAAAGCTAAAGACATCAAGCTTTCTTTCCTTAAACAGGGTGAATTTTGTTTTTATTGATAAAGAAAAAAATCCTTTTGTTTTTTCTTTTGAAGAGCAAAATGGATTAGTTTTAACTTTGCCTGTTTATAATAAGTTCAGGGTAACCAGAGGTTTTGGCGAATATGAACTTAGAAAAGTTTATGCTTTGGGAGAGCTTGAAGGCAAAGGAGGGGAGCTTCTTGCAGAAACTCTGCAGGAAAATATTCCCGTAGCAATTTTTGGCTATTTCTATGATGAGAAAAGCAAGGCCGATTTTTATCTTAATTCTTCCCGCCGACTTTTTTTCAAAATCTTTTTTAGAGGGTTAAAGGGGGAGTTAAAAACGAACCTTAGTAAAGTTGATCTTATTGTACTTCTGGTCAAATCTTTAAGGATAAATTCTTCTTTGGTAAAACTAGTAAACTATAACGGTGAAGCAGGGGATTTTTTCAAAGACAGAAAAATTAGAGAGGAGTCGCTTTCAATAGAAGTGCTTAATGCCACTGAGCAAAGCGGTTTAGCCCAGAGAATGTCTCGGTTGTTTGACAAGTCAGGAGGAAGAATTGTCAGGATTGCGGATGCGCCGGAAAAACAAGAAAGATGCCGCATCATTACCGGAAAAGACCCAAGGGAAAGTTATACTCTAAGGTGGATAAGGTACATATACGACTGTCCGGTTGAGCAAATTGGCAACGAAGAGGCAAGGGCGGACGTTACCATAGTTTTTGGAGAGAATTACTGGAAAAATGAGGGTAAAAAATGGTAAAATGTACAAAGCTTATAGCTTACAGTTTGCTGTTTTTTATTACTGTAGACAGTAGAAAGTAGCCAGAAAGCAGTTAAGATGTCAGGTCATTCGAAATGGGCGACTATTCACAGACAAAAAGAGGTAAGTGATCAGAAAAGAGGCCAGGTCTTTACCAAGATTTCAAATGCAATTATAATTGCTGTTCGAGAGTCTGGCGGTATTACTGATCCTAACCATAATTTTAAGCTCCGTTTGGTTTTGGAAAAAGCAAGGGCGGCTAACATGCCCAAGGACAATGTGCAAAGAGCCATAGACCGGGCAGCCGGAAAAGGCGAAGGTGACGGCTTTACTGAGGTTACCTATGAAGGTTATGGTCCAGGCGGGGTGGGTATTCTTGTGGAAACCGCTACAGACAACAAGCAAAGAACGGTTCAAGAAGTAAAAAATATCTTCGACAAAGCAGGTGGCAGCGTCGCTTCTCCGGGTTCAGTAGCATTTAACTTTGAAAAAAAGGGCCTGATTACCGTTGAGGCAAAAGAGGGTAAAGACGAATTAATCCTTAGGTTAATTGACATAGGGGCTGAGGATGTTGAAGAAGCTGGCGAGCTTTTGGAAATATATGTTCACCCTGACAACCTGATGGTTTTTAAAGACAAGTTAACAGCAGAGGGGATTGAGCCAAAGAGTGTGGAGCTTGTAATGAAGCCGGTAAACATGATGCCAATAAATGATACCAAAACCGCACAGCAGGTGATGGGGTTGATTGAAAAGCTTGAATCTCTGGATGATGTTCAGAAGGTTTATGCTAACTTTGATTTTCCCGAAGAAATGCTGTCAAAACTGCAGTAGCCTTTTAAAATGTTTTTAACAAAAAGAAGAAAGTTTATCTTTAGTTCACTGCTTCTAACCGCAGGTCTTTCTTTTATCCAATTTGGAAGTATTGAAAATCGCTATTTGGCTATTGTCATTCTTTCTTTACTGCCGATTCCTTTAACGTTTTGGTCGCTTAAGGAAGCCTTAAAAGGTCCTGTTTGGCTTATGTCCTGGATTTTGCCGGTTCTATTTACTGCCGGAATTGGCCTTTTTTACTTTTTACTTCCAGGCTCGCTGATTGCCGCTATTCCGATAATTATCTTTTACTTTTTGGGAATGTATGCGCTTTTTCTCAGTGAGAATATCTTTTCCGTGGCTTCAATAAGGACAATTCAGCTTTTCCGGTCTGCGTCTGCGGCCGGATTTCTCTTGACGCTAATTACCTCGTTTCTTCTTTACGACACAATTTTTTCCTTCAGGCTTACTTTTTATGAAAATGCAGCTTTGGTTTTTATCTCATCCTTTCTACTTTTTCTCCACGGTAACTGGTCAGTAAATTTAGATGAAAAAATTGGCAGGAAACTTTTACTTTATACTCTAATTCCTGCTTTAGGAATGGGGGAAATAGCTTTAATTATGTCTTTTTGGCCAACAGCAATTACTCTCGGCTCGCTTTTTCTGACCTCGCTTGTTTATGTATCTTTAGGGATTGTACAGGCCAAGCTAAGCGACAGGCTTTTTAAGAAAACAGTGCAGGAGTACCTTACCGTAGGTCTGGTAGTTCTTTTGATTCTTCTTTCATACACTTCCTGGGGTTAACCACAATTTTTAATTTAAAATTTTAATTTTTTAAAAAAGATTGACGGAACTTTGGGTAGAGGAGAGGGGTAGGGGTAAAAAGGTAAATTATCCTATAATAGTAAAGCCTATAATAGTTATAGGACATTCTTTTCACAATATTATAAGTTCTTTTCACGGTCTGGCAAAAAGTTTATTAAAGTGCTAAAAAGTGTTTTCTCTAGTTTTGGTCTTCATATAGCCCAATCACGCACAAATGATATAGTTTGATACTAGTTATTTATTCCCGATTGTGGATAACTGTAAAAAATTTCTTACAAAACTTCCATAAGGAGAGATTCTTTAGAGATCCCGGGGGTGGATCTTAAAAAGCCTTGCTTTTTGTAAAGAAAAACAAAAAAAGGAGGCACAAATTATGGAGAAGGAAATGATTAAATGCCGTCTTTATCCTCTTTCGGCCTTTCTAGGGCTTTCTAGGGGGTTGTTGACAAAAAGAAGATTTTCCAATATGATGTTATCGACTGAGTATAATATCTCTTACACTCAGTCCTAGACTCATGGGGCAGGACCCTTGTTATGACAAACTTATTTTATTTATTCTCCCCTAGCTCTCTGGTATGATAAAAAAGATGTTGCCTTATTTTGATGATTTCCTTCTTCATTTAAAAACAAATAATTATTCTTTAGAAACTATTTATAATTACGAGCGTGATTTGAGCGTATTTTCCCGATTTTTAGAGGACTCCTCTACTCCCCTTGACAAGGTTGACAAAAGAGTAGTCGCTCAATTTAAGGCTTATTTAGCCTCAAAAGACCGAAAAACAGCCATAAAAGAAGAAGAATCTCAAGATACATTATCTTCAAGAAGCCTAAACAGGATGCTTTCTGCTTTAAGAAGCTATCTGAAGTATCTTATTGAAATGGACTTGCCTTGTCCGATTCCTCCTGAGGCAGTAAAGATGGTCAAAACAGAGAAACGTCATCCCCAGGTTGCAGAATTTGAAGAAATTATTAAATTAATTGAATCACCGGCTTATCTTGAAAACGACCCTTTAGTGGCCTTAAGAAATCAAGCGATTATGGAAGTGCTTTTTTCAACCGGAATGAGAATATCCGAACTTTGCCGTCTTAACCGGTCAAACATTGACGGCAGCGGCAGAATTTTTGTTTTGGGAAAGGGGAAAAAGGAAAGATTTGTTTATTTAACCCCTCGGGCCCAAAATATCATAGAACGCTATCTCGCGACCCGCCAGGATGCCTTTGACGCCCTTTTTATTCCTTACAGCGGTCTTAATGTATCTAAATCAAAAAAAAGGCTTTCTACAAACTACATTCAAGCAAAAATAAAAGAGTATCGGCAAAAGTTAAAAATTAATGTTCCCACTTCTGCTCATTCTTTAAGGCATGGCTTTGCCACTTACTTGGCAGAGTCGGGTGCCAGTCCGGCAGCGATTCAAATTCTTCTTGGCCATGAGTCTCTTGACACTACAACCCGCTATGTTCACGCTTCTGACCGATTCGCCGAAGAGACTCACCGTAAATTCCATCCCCTTTCAAAACCTAAAAAATAATATATAGATGTTAATAAATCTGTTTCTTTAATGAAACAAGACTCTCTTTTGCTTGACAGAAAGCAAAAATCTATGGGAATGTGTGTTTGACGGGAGGTGAAAATTATGAACTTTATTAATGCCGTTGCTGATTCTCTGGGCCGTTTGGTAGTTGATGCCATAAGATTGATACCAATGATTATTGTAGCTGTGGTAATTTGGATTATTGGTGTTGCCCTTATAAATTTGGCCACGAGCTTGATAAGAAGAATTGACCTTAAGGGTACTAACCTCGACAACCGGGTTTTAGGGATTTTAGCCAAAATAGTTTCCATTGCCGGAAGGATTCTTCTGATTCTTATTATTCTTGACTACTTTGGTATTGGAGAAGCAATTTTGGCTGCGATTGCCGGCGGGTTAACTTTAACTTTTGCCATTGCCATAGGTTTGGCTTTTGGCCGGGCAATTGAGGGAGACGCTAAAGATTTATGGGAATCAACTAAAGGCGAGCTTAAGAGGAAGTAAGGTTAAAAAAAATTAAGAAAGATAAGTAAAAAAGCTGCTGCCAAGCCTAAGATTGTCACAAAAAAGTTTCCGATAAGACTGCCGCCAAAGATTATTTCCAAGCCCCCTAAAACAAGGATAAGCGGCCAAAATTTCCACAAAGAAGCCCAAACGGACCAGGAAACCAGACCAAGATTATTTAAAAGAAGGATAACTCCAGCAAAGATAAGGAAAACTGCCCAAGTAACTCCGTTTCCTTTTCTTTCAGTTTCTTTTTCCATCTTTTAAAAGTATGGCAAAACCAAGGACGATGATAAAAAGGGGCCAAAACCTGGCAAGGTTAACAATTCTGAAAAGACCGAAGTTTTCTAAAAGAAAGAAAAAACCAAGTAAGATAAGGACAATTCCGATCCAATTTCTGGACCTTTCTTTTTCCCTTCCTTCACGAATATCTGCTGCAAGGTTGTTGGCCCGGTCTTTAATTTCTTCAATATTGTATCTAATGTTTTCGTCAGTATTTTTTCCTACTCTTTTTTCTGAGGGAATAATTATCCAAAGAGCAAAGTAAAAAATGAAACCAAAGCCGTTTAGGGCAAAAAGCACGAAAAGAATTCTAAAAATAATAGGGTCAATGTTAAAAAACTCTCCTAAACCACCGGCAACTCCGCCAATGACCTTATCTTTTTCAGATCGGCAAAGTTTGCTGACTTGCGGACCATCCTTTTTTTCTTCTGAGGAAACTTTTTCTTTAGGTTTTGGGGCTTGTTTTTCTTCTTTTTTATTCACAGGTTAATGAATTGTATTAAAATTGCCTAATTTATCAAGAAGTTTTGGTTTCTTCTATCTCTTCGTCTTCCTTTTTCAGACAGGAAACAGCGCAGACAGAATCTCCGTCGTGGCCGCAGCGCATTAAAATTACCCCCTGAGTAGCCCGGCCCAAGCGGGGAATGTTTTTAACAGGGAGCTTAATAATTTGGGCTTGTTTTGAGGTTAGAATGACCTGTTCAACATTTTCGTCCACAAACTGGGAGCAAACCACTTTTCCTGTTTTTGGGGTTATTTCGGCAACCTTAACTCCCATGCCTCCCCTTTTCTGCAAGGGGAATTCTGAAAAGCCGGTTCTTTTACCTAAGCCTCTTTCCATGACCACCAATATGTCTTTAAATACTTTCTTTCTTTTATCCTGCGGGCTTTCTGTTTTAGCAGGCAGGGCTTCCATGCCCACCACATAATCTTCTTTTGAAAGGTTAATACCGATTACGCCCATAGTATCTCTGGCTGTTGGCCTGACATCCTTTTCATTAAACCTAATTGCCTTTCCTTCGTGGGAAATAAGAAGAATATGGTTGTCTCCGGAGGTTATTTTTGTCCAGCAAAGTTCATCTCCGCCTGCCAGCTTGATAGCAATTATTCCTGAAGAGCGGACATTTTCAAATTTTGAGACTTCTGTTTTTTTGACAATGCCCTTTTTAGTAACCATGAAAAGGAACTCTTCATTATTGTTATTTTGGTTTTTTGTGGTTAAAATTGACTCGATTTTTTCGCCTTGTTCAATATTGATAAGGTTAATAATTGCCTGGCCCTTGGCTTGTCTCGAACCTTCGGGAAGTTCCCAAACTCTGAGCCTGAAAACACGGCCTTTATTGGTAAAGAAAAGAATAAAGTCATGAGTTTCTGCGGTCAGAAGATGGGAAATTTCGTCCTCTTCTTTTGTTTTCATTCCCACAACGCCCTTCCCTCCTCTTTTTTGCGTTTTATAGGTTCCTCTTGGCACTCTTTTTATGTATCCTGTAGAAGTGACAATGATAATTGTCTCTTCGTTGGGGATAAGGTCTTCTTCGGAAAACTCTTCCGCCTTCTTTTTATAAATTTTGGTTCTTCTTTCATCTCCGTATTTGGATTTAATTTCTTCAAGTTCAGTTTTAATAACTTCAAGTATTTTTTGCGGATGAGCCAAAAGATCAGTTAAATAGTCAATAGTTTCTTTTACTTTTTTGTACTCGTCTTCAATTTTTTGCCTTTCCAGGGCTGCCAACCTTCTTAACTGCATATCAAGAATGGCTGTGGCCTGAAGTTCTGTAAGTTTAAATTTACTTATTAAATTTGCTTTAGCTTCATCTGCGTCTTTTGACTTTCTGATGGTTTCAATAACAGCGTCCAGATTATCAAGGGCAATGAGCAGGCCTTCAAGAATGTGGGCTCTTGCTTTAGCTTCGTTAAGCTCAAACTCGCTTCTTTTGGTGATGACTAAGTGCCGGTGGTCAATAAACTCTTCAAGAATTTGTTTGATGTTGAGGGTCATTGGCGTGCCGTCAACCAAAGCCACGGTATTGACCGGGAAAGTGGTTTGCAGCTCCGTTTTTTTAAACAAATTGTTTAAGACGGACTTTGGCCTGGCATCTCTTTTAAGTTCAATCACCACCCTAATTCCGTGCCGGTCCGACTCATCTCTTAAGTCGGCAATGCCGTCAATTTTTTTGTCTTTGGCTAAATCTGCAATTTTGGCGATTAGCTGGGCCTTGTTTACTTGATAAGGAAGCTCAGAAATAATTATCTGGAATTTTCCTCCCTTGCTTTCCTCAATTTCCGCCTTACCCCTGATAACGATTCTGCCTTTGCCGGTTGAGTAAGCTTCTTTTATCCCTTCCTGGTCAAAAATCTGGCCGGCAGTTGGGAAATCCGGGCCCTTGACAAACTGCATGATTTCTTCGATGCTGGCTTGGCTTCCAAATCTTAATCTAGCTTTTTCCTGGGTTTGCCCGCTTTCTTTTTCTTCCTCGCCGTCAAAGCTGATTTTTTTGAATTCAATTTGTGCCTCTCCCCTGCTCTCGTGCGACTCGGTCATTGATCCTTTTTCGATTAAGAAATTAGTTGCATCAATGACTTCAGTAAGGTTATGGGGCGGGATTTTAGTAGCCATTCCGACGGCAATTCCTTCTGCACCCATTAAAAGCAGGTTGGGAATTTTGGCCGGAAGGTAAACAGGGTCTTTAAGAGTTTGGTCAAAGTTGTCAATATAGTCAATAGTGTCTTTTTCAATGTCAGCCAGCATTTCCTGGGAAATCGGAGCCATTTTTACTTCCGTGTACCTCATGGCTGCTGCCGGGTCACCGTCAACAGAACCAAAGTTGCCTTGTCCAGTAATCAAGGGGTAGCGCATGTTAAAGTTTTGGGCCAAGCGAACCAGCGCCTGGTAAACCGGAGAATCTCCATGCGGGTGGTATTTTCCCAGTACTTCACCAACTACTTTTGCCGATTTGGAAAACTTTGAGGTATGGCCCAGCCCCATTTGGTGCATGGCGTAAAGAATCCGGCGGTGAACAGGCTTTAAGCCGTCGCGAACATCGGGAAGGGCTCTTTGGACAATAACGCTCATGGCATAGTCCAGGTATGACCTTTCCATTTCTTCCGTAATTTTTACGGACTTGATTTTGCCAATATCGTTTTTAACTACTTCCATAATTACAAATCCAAGTTAGCTTTCTTTGCGTGGGTCTGGATAAACCTTTTTCTGGGTGGAACCTCGCTGCCCATTAACATTGTAAAGGTTTGGTCAGCGCCGGCGCCGTCCTCAATAGTAACTTGTTTTAGGATTCTTGTTTTTGGGTCCATCGTAGTTTCCCAGAGTTGTTCAGGGTTCATTTCTCCTAAACCTTTATAACGCTGAATTGAGGTTGATTTGCCATTAAGCTGTTTTATTACCTTATCCCTTTCTTCTTCTGTATAGACATACTGTATATCCTTTCCGCTTTGAATCTTAAAAAGCGGCGGCATAGCCAGATAAAGATAGCCGTTTTCAATTACTTGAGGAAGATGGCGGTAAAAGAAAGTTAAAAGCAGAGTATTGATATGTTCACCGTCGACATCAGCGTCGCACATAAGAATAATGCGGTGATATCTCAGCTTCTCGAGGTTAATTGTTTCTCCGATTCCCATCCCCAAGGCAATAATAAGATCTTTAAGCTCTTCAAACTGAACAATTTTATCAAGCTGGGCTCTTTCGGTATTTAAGATTTTGCCTCCTAAAGGTAAAACCGCCTGAAAATGCCTGTCTCTGCCTTGTTTAGCGCTGCCGCCTGCCGAGTCTCCTTCTACAATATAAAGCTCGGAAACAGAAGGGTCTTTTTCCTGGCAGTCTGCCAGTTTGCCCGGCAAAGTCATACCCTCAAGTGCGCCTTTTCTTATGACAGCGTCTTTTGCGGCCCTGGCTGCCAATCTGGCTCTGGCGGCGAGCAATACTTTTTCAATAATGGCCCTGCCGTCTCCCGGATTTTCTTCAAAGTAGGTGTCTAGTCCTTCTTTAACCATTTGGGCAGCATAACCCATTATTTCTTGATTGTTTAGCTTTGTTTTTGTTTGTGACTCAAATTGAATTGAGTCTGCCGGCATTTTTACGAAAATTACTGCGGTTAGACCTTCTCGGGTGTCTTCTCCGGTCAAAGATTCGCTATCGTTTTTTAAAGCCCCGATTTTAGCGGCATATTCGTTAATGGACCGGGTTAGAGACATTCTGAAGCCGGTGACATGAGTGCCGCCGTCAACAGTATTTATAGTATTGACAAATGAGCTTAAGTTTTCTGAAAAGCCGTCGTTGTATTGAACAGCCACCTCAATAAGACAGTTTTCAAATTGCTTGGTAAAGTAAGCGATAGAGGTTAAAGTTTTTTTGTTACGGTTTAAATGGGAAACAAGAGATCGGATACCGCCTTCAAAGTAAAAAACCTTGGTTAAATTTTTCCTTTGGTCAGTGAAAATTATCCTTACCCCGGCAATGAGGTAAGCCCTTTCTCTTAAAAGCTGCTCCAAAACTTCATAGTCCCATTCAAGGTCACCAAAGATTTTTTTATCCGGAAGAAAAATTGTTGAAGTGCCTTTTTCCGGAAGAGGATGAACAGTAAGGGCAGCAATGGAATTTTCTTTGTCTTTGTCTTTGTCAATGGTTTCAACCGGGCCATTGGGAGTGCCGGCTTTATAAGACTGGTAATAAATTTTCCCGTCTCTTCTGACCTCAATCCTCATAAATGTTGAAAGCGCGTTAACAACGCTGGCACCAACGCCGTGAAGTCCTCCAGATGCCTGGTATGCCCTGGCATCAAATTTGGCGCCGGCATGAAGCTTTGTCATCGCTAGCTCAAGGGCGCTGACTTTGTATTTTGGGTTTATGTCAATCGGAATGCCACGGCCGTCATCGGTGACAATGGCTCTTCCATCTTTAAGAACAGTGACCCAGATGTTTTTAGCATGTCCAGCAATAGCTTCGTCTAACGAGTTATCTATAATTTCAAGAAGCATGTGCCTGAAACCCTTGGCGTCGGTGGAGCCGATGTACATTCCCGGTCTTTTGCGGACAGGTTCCAAACCCTCAAGCACCTGGATGCTTTGGGCGTTGTAATCTTCAGTGGTTTTGTTAAGTTCAGGCATATTCTTTGGCTTGCTTAAGGAGTGATTTCTTCCTACCCTAATGCACTTTATTTATATTCAAAAAGTAAGTCTATTTTAGCAAATTTTAGCATTTATATCAATCATAAAATTGTCCAAAACCAGGCGGATATTACAGTTTGCTTCAAGCTTTTTAACAGCGTCAGCAATTAATGATAATACCATAATCAAGTCGTTATTTGAGCAATCTGGAAGCTTTATTTTTAGACTTCCTTTTTCTATATTTTTGTACCTTGAAAGCAAAACTTCTCTGGCAACAAGGCTTAAACGGTTAAGGTAGTTTATTGCTTCCTTTCTGTCTTTTAATGCCTGCTTTTCAATCTTGACAAAATTTTCGCCAAGGTTTGAGGAAAGCAATTTTTCAAAGTCATCTAAACCGGTTTCCATTTCCTTTTTTGACAGCTTTGCTTTGGGTTTTAAAGAAAGTTCAATGATTCTGCAGCGGGAAATAATTGTCGGCAGGACTAAAGAAAGCTCGGAAACGCAAAGAATAATTTGGCAGTTGGGCGGTGGTTCTTCCAGGGTTTTAAGAAGAGAATTTTGGGCTTCAGGAGTAAGTTCCTGGGCTTCCGCAATAACCGCCGTTTTTTTACCGGCCTTAAAAGATTTAAGCTCAAGGAATTTTTGCAGCCCCCTTACCTCTTCTATGCCAATGCTTAATTGGGGAGAAATCAGCAAAAAATCAGGATTATTCTCCTGGTCTTTAAAAAAGATTTTAGTGATTTCTTCTGCTTTTTTAAGCCTTCCTTCGCTGTCTGAGCCGGCGATTAAAAGACAAGGAGTATCATAAGTTTCCAACATTGACTTTTTAGGTTCTTTTACTCTTTAATTAGTATTAATGCCCAACAGTCTAAGTATAACAAAACTTCTTACCGAGAAAAAAAGCCTTTCTCCCGAACAAGCCGAGAAAATTAATGTTTTATATGCCAGCACCGGCAAACCGGAAGAACAGCTCTTGGAAGAGTCGGGTTTTGTGAACAAGGAACAGATAGTGAAAGCTAAAGGAGAACTTTTTAATATTCCTTTTGCAACCTTGCGGGATATCGGAACTGCACCTGAAGTACTTCAACTTATTCCCCGGGCAGTAGCAGAAAGATACAGGTTAATCCCTTTTGCCATAAGCGGAGACGGAAAAGAGCTTTCCGTAGCTTTTGCTAACCCTCTTGATCTGGAAGCGATTGAATTTATTGAACTTAAATCCGGAAAAAAAATTAAACCCTATATTGCCCTAGAAGAAGAGGTTGTGACCGCCATTGGCGAGAGATATTCGCAGAATCTTTCTACTGAAGTAAGCGCTGCGCTTGAAGAAACATCTGATTCCAAAGAAGCTCAGGCTGGCCAGGTAATTGATATTCAAAACGCTGAAGTTTTAAGAAAAGAGCCGGTGGCCAAAATTGTTTCTACGGTTCTTGAATTTGCTATTAAGTATCGGACTTCAGACATTCATATCGAGCCGGAAGAAGACAAATCGAGGGTTCGCTATCGCATTGACGGCATTCTCCACGAAAAACTGGTTTTGCCCAAAACAGTTCATGAGGCTTTAGTTTCAAGAATAAAGGTTTTAACTGATCTTAAAATTGACGAAAAAAGAATTCCTCAGGACGGAAGGTTTAATTTTAAAGCAGATGGCCAGGAGGTTGATTTAAGGGTTTCTACTCTTCCTACGGTTCACGGCGAGAAAGTGGTGATGAGGCTTCTTAAAAAAAGCGGCGGTGTGCCCACTCTTCCGGAATTGGGTTTGCGGGGCCGGGCGCTTAAAAATCTTCAGGATGCGATTTTAAGGCCGCACGGGATTATTTTAATCTGCGGTCCGACCGGCAGCGGGAAAACTACTACTCTTTATTCCATTCTTTCTAAAATTAACACTACAAAAGTAAACATAGTTACTCTTGAGGATCCGGTTGAGTATCAGATTGCCGGGGTGAATCAGGTTCAGGTCAATCCTGCGGCCGGTTTAACCTTTGCCTCTGGCTTGAGAGCCTTTTTAAGGCAGGATCCCAATATTATCATGGTTGGAGAGATCAGAGACAGAGAGACGACAGACCTTGCTATACAAGCTTCTTTGACTGGGCATTTAGTTTTTTCTACCATTCATACCAAAAGCGCGGCCGGTGCGATGCCGCGTTTGATGGACATGGGAGCAGAGCCCTTTTTGCTTGCCTCTACCTTAACAGCTATTGTTGCCCAAAGAATTTGCAGAAAAATTTGCCCTTCTTGCCGCGAAGCCTATGACCCTCCCCCGGATGTTCTTGCTGACATTAAAAACGTTTTAGGTCCTTTATATATGGAAAAACCAGGAGAAAAGCCTCAGCTTTTTCGGGGCAAGGGTTGCCCTGAATGCAACAATACCGGCTACTTTGGCAGGGTGGGAATTTTTGAAGTTTTGCCGGTAACGGAAAGAATCGCCAGGCTGATTATTTCCAGGTCAGCCGGAATCGATATTCAGAAAGCAGCGTTTGAAGAAGGAATGATTACCCTAAAGCAGGATGGCTATTTTAAAGTTATGGAGGGAGTGACAACAATGGAAGAAGTTTTAAGGGTTGCACAAGACTAGAAAAAAAATGTTTATTAGTTTACTATTTTTATAGAGGTATCTATGACCACAGACATAAAGACCTTACTTGCCCTGACAATTGAAAGAAAAGCTTCAGATCTGCATTTGGTAGTTGGTGTTCCTCCTTGTTTAAGAATTCACGGCGAGCTTCGCTTTTTAAATGAATTTGGTGTTTTAACAGATAAAGATGCGGAAAACCTGATTTTTTCAATTCTTCAGGAAGAGCAAAAAGAGCTTTTAATCAATAACAAAGAGATTGATTTTTCCTTTGAGTTGGCTGGCCAGGGAAGGTTCAGGGTAAACATTTATAACCAGAAAGGCACCTTGGCCGGAGCCTTCCGTTTTATTCCCATGAAGATAAGAAGCATTGAAGATTTGGGGTTGCCAAGTATTTGTCATGAATTTGCAAAACTTAAGCAAGGCTTTGTTTTAGTAACCGGGCCGACCGGACATGGAAAGTCAACTACCCTGGCAGCAATAATCAATGAAGTTGTTAATACCCGTTCCTGTAATGTCATTACCATTGAAGACCCGATTGAGTTTGTATTCCAAAATAACAAAGCTTTAGTTTCCCAAAGAGAGCTTGGGCTTGATACCCATTCTTGGGTAGCTTCGCTTAGGTCTGTTTTAAGGGAAGATCCTGATGTGGTGCTTATTGGTGAGATGAGAGATTACGACACAATTTCAGCAGCTTTGACCATTGCTGAAACCGGGCATTTAGTTTTTTCTACCTTGCATACCAATTCTGCTTCTCAAACAGTTGACAGAATTATTGACGCTTTCCCTGAAGAATCAAAAAACCAGGTTAGGATTCAGCTTTCTACCTGTCTCGAGGCGGTCTTTTCCCAAAGGCTGCTTCCTACCATCGAAGAAGGGAGAACACTTGCTCACGAGGTAATGATTGCCACGGCTGCAGTAAAAACCGCGATTAGAGAAGGAAAAACACACATGATTGACAACATAATTCAGACTTCCGGCTCTTTAGGAATGTCTACCCTTGAATCTTCCCTGGTTAAACTGGTTAATGAGGGGGCAATTACCATGGAAACAGCTAGGCTTTTTGCTTTAAGGCCGGAAGAAGTTTCCAGGTTATTGAAGAAGCTTTAAAATGGCCACTTACACTTATCGAGCAAAAGACGCTAAAGGAAACGATGTTGCCGGTGATGTTGAGGCCCGCGACCAGAAACAAGCAATCGCCATTCTTAAGGAAAAGCATGTCTACCCTTTTTCAATAAAAGAAAAGAACGAAAGCTTTTTTGAATATCTTTTCAAAAAGTTTTTCAAAAAAACTTCAGTTGCCGAGGTGGCAACATTTACCAGGCAGCTGGCAACAATGATTAATGCCGGCCTTCCCCTAACTGAAGCTCTTTTAATTCTAAAATCCCAAGGAAGTTCTGAGGTAAACAAGGCGGCGGCAGAGATTCTAAGGGATGTTGAGGGCGGTTCAACTTTGGCTGACTCAATGGCCAGGTTTCCGAAGATTTTTTCTTCAGTTTACATTGCTTTAGTAAAGGCAGGCGAATCAGCCGGAGTTTTAGACAATATTCTAAACCGGCTAGCGGATAACCTTGAGGCGCAGCGTGAGTTCAAAGCCAAAGTTAAGGGCGCTTTGATTTACCCGGCAATAGTTATTTCCGGCATGGTTGTGGTTATGTTTATTATGATGATTTTCGTTATCCCTAAGCTTACTTCTCTTTATGAAGAGTTTGACGCTGAGCTTCCCCAGACAACCGAGATACTAATCAGCATTTCCAATTTCATGGTAAATTTCTGGTGGTTGTTTCTAGTCGGAATTGTTGGAGCTTCTTATCTTTACAGGATGGTAAGTTCACAGAAAGAAGGCAAAAGAAGAATCGACCAGATTAAGTTTAGAATTCCGATTTTCGGAACCCTTCATACCAATGTTATCCTGGCAGAGCTTACCAGGACGCTCGGCCTTCTTGTCGGTGCCGGAGTTTCTATTATTGAGGCCTTGACAATATCAGCCGGAGCTGCCGACAATGTCATGATTGAGGAAGGAATTATGGTTGCCAATAAGCAGGTTGAAAAAGGACTGCCTCTTTCAGAGGCCATAGGCGAGAACCCACTTTTTCCTCAAATTGTCAGCCAAATGATCTCTGTTGGTGAAGAAACCGGGAAGATGGACGAGGTTTTGCTTAAGGTTTCAAAGTATTTCCAGTCGGAGTCAGAGGAATCTCTCAAAGGCTTGACAAGTGCTATAGAACCTCTAATAATGGTATTGCTGGGTGTGGGAGTCGGGTTTATGGTTATTGCCATAATCATGCCGATTTACAACTTGACAAGCCAATTTTAATTAGTCTTTACTACCAACCTAAAGCCGAAAGGGGGTGAAAATGAGAAAAATGAAAAAACTTTCTAAAGGTTTTACCATGATTGAGCTTTTGATTGTTATCGCGGTTTTGGGTATTTTGGCAGTGGCAGTTCTTTCGGCTATTAACCCAATTGAACAAATTAACAGAGGAAAAGATACAGGAAGCAGATCTGACGCTGAGCAAGTGCTTTCCGCCATTGACAGGTACTACACCACCAAAGGTTACTATCCTTGGCAAATCTCGCCAAACGACGGTGCTGATGCTCAGGCTTGGACGGCAGTTGACGAAGCTTGGCTTGATTCCGGCGGCTCGGATGCAGTTTTAGACAAGCTTTCAGAGGCAGGTACAGGAGAAATTAAAGCTTCTTTTGTTGACAGAATTTCCCAAACCGAATACAACACTCTTTATGTTTACAATGGGGGAGATACAGGAGACTCAACTTATATTTGTTTTGACCCCCAATCGGCAAGCTTTGAAGACGAGGCGGAAGACAGATGCACCGCCGGATTACCAGACGATTTAACTGCTGCCAGTGCAAACATTTGTGATCCAGAGGGGGATGGTGAAACTTATTATTCCTGTTTGCCATAAGAATTTTGATTACAAGATAGACAGGTCTTAAAGGCCTGTCTATTTTTGTTTTTTCTAAATGGTTTAAAATATTATCTATGCTTGTTCTTTTTTTTGTTTTAGCATTCTTCGGACTGTCGATTGGAAGCTTTCTAAATGTTCTTATCTATCGTCTGCCCCGGAATATACCTTTTGTTTTTAAAAGGTCTTTTTGTCCTAAATGCAGAAAAAAAATTTCCTGGTTTGACAATGTTCCTCTTTTTTCGTTTTTTATTTTAAAAGGCCTCTGTCGGCAGTGCCACTCCCCTATCTCTTGGCGTTACCCGCTGGTTGAGCTGCTGGCGGCGGGATTTTTTGTCTTGGTTTTTAGTCAAATTGGACAAATTAGTACAATTGGTCTGATTCTATCTCTAATTTTATTTTCCGGCCTGATAGTTATCTTTTTTATAGATCTTGAACACCAGATAATTCCGGATAAAATTGTTCTTCCTCTTTGTCTGATTTATTTTATTTATTATCTTGTTACTGATTACTGGTTACTGGTTACTAACCACCTGCCTTCGGCAGTAGTTTCTTTCTTACTGTTTCTTTCGCTTTTTTTGATTACCAAGGGTAAGGGAATGGGGTTTGGGGATGTGAAGCTGTCTTTTTTAATGGGTTTGGTATTGGGATTTCCCAAAGTGGTCATAGCTTTTTATATTGCTTTCTTGACAGGCGCTTTTTTGGGTATCATACTAATTTTAGTTAAGAAAGCTAAATTCGGAAAACCAATAGCTTTTGGTCCCTTTTTGGTTTTCGGCACTACTCTGTCTTACCTATGGGGAGAAAAGATAATAAAAACCTTGGAAAAACTGCTTTTTTAAAAAAAGAAAAAGGTCTTACTCTTATTGAAATTTTAATTGTGGCTACGGTGGTAGGACTTTTGGCTTTGCTAGTTGCCCTATCAATTAACCCCAGTATCCAAATAGGCAAAGGAAGGGATGCCAGAAGAAAGTCGGACTTAAAGAAAATTGCCACCTCCTTAGAAGATTATGCCGGAGACCATGGTTGCTATCCTGCTGCTATATATTCTACAGGTTGCACTGTTTCTGCTGAGTTTGACCCTTATATAAAAAGAATGCCCTGTGATCCCCTGACTAATGAACCTTATCCGTACGAAAGACCTGAGCCAGATAATTGCAAATATTTCGTTGTCTATGCTACGCTGGAAAATGAATCTATGGGAAGCTTTATCGAGGAAACAAATTATTTTGTTACTAGCCCAAATTTAAATCTTGTTCCTACTTCCGCCGGTTCCCAAACCGGTTTTTATGGATGTTTTAATGGAGTCTGCCGCCCGATTACCGAAGACTATATTTGTGATCCAAAATATGATGTCATTGACTTTTGTGAAACACGATGTGGAGCTGGCGTGAATGAATGTACTTATGTTGGAGATTAAATGATAAAAAATAAAAAAGGGTTTACTTTGATTGAACTTCTGGTTGTTATCGCCATTTTGGGGATACTTTCGGTTATCGGGTTATCCAGTTTTAGGGCAAGCCAGGCAAAAGCCAGAGATGCCAAAAGAAAATCAGATTTACAACAACTGCAAAGAGCTTTGGAAATGTATTTTAATGACCATAGACAATATCCAGAAATACAAGGAAATTGGGGTTCGGAACTTAGGGACGGAGAGACGATTTACATGAAACTTATTCCTTCTGACCCAACTGAAAACCCCCCGTATTGTTATATCCTTGGCCCGAATGGAACCTCCTATCAAATTTATGCTAGACTGGAAAATACGGAAGATCAGAATATAGGCGGCCCCTTTACTTGCAATGCACAAGAATATAATTTTGGAGTATCAAGCTCGAATACAAGTCCGTGAACCGGGAACTGTGAACAATGAACTATGAACAAAGAACCATGAATAAAGTAACCAATAAGAAACAATTTTCCCATCGTTCATTATTCAATGTTCATGGTTCAAAGAGCGGTTTTACTTTGATTGAACTTCTGGTTGTTATCGCCATTTTGGGGATACTTACCACCCTTCTTATCAGCAATGTTGCCGGTGCCAGAGAAAGAGCCAGAGACAGCAAGAGAAAAGCTGATCTTAAGGAAATAAAGAATGCTCTGGAAATGTATAAACAGGATAATAATTCCTATCCTGATTCGGGTTGGTCTGAAGCTCTCCAAAGCGGAGACTATATGAAATCAGTGCCGGTAGATCCCCTTGACAGCTCTGATTATATCTATGACCGTAATGATACCAATAGTTTAATGTATACACTTAAAGCTTGTTTGGAAAATGCATCAGATCCGGATGGGATTGCAGATTCCAGTTGCGAAAGCGGTTTTAAATATGAGGTAACAGAACCATGAAGCTCGTATTATCTATTAAGTATTATGTATTAGGGAACAAAATATGATTAAAAGATTAAATATCTTCGCCCAAGGTTTTACCCTAATTGAGCTTTTGGTAGTGATTTCCATAATTGCAATTTTAGTGGGTTTCGGGGCAGCGAGGTACATGACTGCAGAAAAAGGAGCCAGGGATACAACCAGGAAATCGGACCTTAATCAATACCGTATTGCTCTTGAAAACTACGCTTCGTCCAATAATTCAAATTACCCTGCTGCAAGTGGAGCCATTACTAACCTTTGCGGGGTCAGCGGGTTTCAGGATACTTATCTTTCCGGAGTTTGTCTCAATGATCCTGTTTCTGGTCGCAACTATCTTTGCTATTCAAATTCAACAGGTTATGTTTTGGCAGCTCAGCTTGAGAAAACATCTTCAAAAACATACTATGTTATTTGCTCAAACGGTAGGAACGGAAACCGAAACTCGGCGCCGTCAAGTGCAACCTGTCCTTTCTAAAATGAAAAAGGAAAAAAACAAGGGATTTTCCCTTATCGAACTTTTGGTAGTAATAACCATTATCGGGGTTTTAATCGGTGTTTCTTTCGTTGGCTTTAGCCAGGCAAGAAAAAGCGCCAGGGACTCAAAAAGAAAAGCAGACTTGGAGCAAATAAGAAGTGCTTTGGAAATCTACAGAAATGACCTTAAGACTTATTATGCAAGCGATAGCTTTCCTTTTGGTTCGTCCTTTTCTGCAGGCACGGATGTTTACATGCAATTAGTTCCACAAGACACACTTTCTCCTACATACCAATATCGATACAATTTTATTAGTGCTAATACCTATTGCATTTGTGCTTATCTTGAAACCCTTTCCGCTACCCAGGGAACTTGTGATTGTGGTGGTAATTGCGGCACAGCTGCTTGCAATTACAAATTAAGTAATCCCTAGAGTGATTGTGAATAATGAAGAGAAATCATCGAAACTGCCCAGGGTTTTCCTTAGTTGAACTTTTAATAGTTATTTCAATTACCGCCATTGTTTCTTCGGTCAGCATTGCCTCATACATTGACTTTAACCGTGCCCAAATTGTTAACCAGGCGGCAAAAAAGATTGTTCAGGACTTAAGGATGGCTCAAAGCTTGGCAGCCAACAACCAAAAGCCTTCAAGCGGTTGCGGCACTTTAAATGCCTACATGTTTTCAATTAATCACACCACTAAAGCATATACTATTATCCCGGTTTGCACCCCTGCCTATTCTGGTTCAGAGATAAAAACAGGCAGTGTTTCCGGGGTTAGCTTAACCGGTTTTACCTCAGCTTCTTTTAAGGTTTTAAGGCAGGGTGTGAGTATGACGGGTGGAAACAATCTGACGGTAAGCGGTTTCGGTAAACAAAAGGTGGTGGTAGTTGACCCGGGAGGGGCTATTTACATTCAGGGAGAATAAATGGCTAAGCAAAAAGGACAATCGTTGTGGGAAGTAATCATTGCTCTGGCAATTGCCTCTTTGGTGGCAGTTGGCCTTATTCGTTCCACCAGCACGGCGGTAAAAACGACCAGATTTTCGGGAGATCAGACTGAAGCCACCGCTTTGGCCCAGAAAAAAATTGCAAGTATTGTTAATTCAAGATATTCTGACCCGGCGGCTTTTTGGAATTTAGTTCCGTCTCCAGAATCCACCTACAATTACCCGGTTGATACTTCAAATACTGGTTACTGTATTAAATCAAGCCTATTCAATGACTATAATTCCTTGCCGGCAAGTACCCCCGATATAAGTTCTGCCAAGCTGGTGAAAATCTCTGTTGATATTTATTGGGCAGATAAAGGGGCGGGTTCTGACTGCAACAGCAGAAGTTATGAGTATTCACTGCATTTTGATACCCATGTTTCAAATTAAAAAATTAAAAGAAAACAAAGGCTATTCCCTTATGGAAATGATAGTGGTTATTTCCATGCTTGGTTTGGTAGGGGTAATTGTTTCCGGCTTTCTTCTTTCCACTATGAAAGCAAACAGCAAGGCGGAAATTACTAAAGAAGTCCGGCAAAATGGCGACTATGCCCTTTCTGTGATGCAAGGTATGATTTTAAACTCTCTTTCGGTCAGCTGCCCCAACTCAACGACTATTAGGGTTACTGACTTGAACAACCAATTAATCGATTTTGTCTGCAACACGGCAGAAGGAAAAATCAGTTCAAACTCAGCCAGTTTGACAGGTTCAAATGTTGCGGTTAAAAGCTGCAGTTTTTCCTGCACCTCTTCTCCCGGAAAACCGACGAGAGTGGTCATTAACTTTTCAATCGGCAATAAAGGAACAGGTTTAAGGCCGGAAGAAAAATCAACCATAAATTTTAAAAGCGAAGTCGTTACCAGAAACTACTAGCATTGACTTGATTTTAATTTTAATCTAAACTTTTTTTAGATGAGCAGACTGCCCTATTTAATTAAAAGAAATAAAAAAGAGGAAGGACAAGCGGTTTTAATTCTTCTTTTGGCAATTGCAGTTATTCTTACGGTCGGCCTTTCTTTGGTTTCCCGTTCCATTACTGACGTTAAAATTTCCCAACAGTCACAAGAATCCGCCAGGGCTTTGTGGGTTGCACAAGCAGGTCTGGAAAAAGCAATCAGGTCAAATTCGGCTGTTTCCGGGACCCTTAACGGTGTTAATTATGTGGTTCAAAGAAACGATTTAGGTTTAAGTGCCGAGTATGTTTACCCAAGTAAAGTTAAAGCCAATGAGCCAATTACGGTATGGTTTGTGGGGCATGATAGCGACGGTAATATTGATACCAGCGTAAGTTACAATGGCACTTTCAGGTTTTACTGGGGGGAAAGCGGCGAATCCGCTTCGTCTTCTACCACTCCGGCTCTTGAAGTTACTTTAATTTACCACGATGGGTCTTTTAAGATAAAAAGATATGTTTATGACCCAAACAGCACCAGAAGGTCAAGCCAAACGAACTTTAGCGCTAACGGTTCTTGCAGCGATTATGAATTTGGCGGTCAGAATTTTGCTTTTTGCTCGCCCACAATTACTCCTCCTTCGGGAACAAAATACATGGTTAAAGCCAGGCTTTTATTCAATGCTACCGCCAAGCCCGTTGGCCTTAGGAGTAGCGGAAACATACCTGTTCAGGGTTCCTGTTTTCCGGTTACGGCTACGATTGAAGAGTCTGGGGTGACAAAAAGGTATGAAGAATGCCAGCTTTATGATTCAACTCCGGCAATTTTTGATAATTTGCTGTATTCGGGAGGAGGGATTGAGTAATGTCCAGACATTTTGGTCTTGATATTGGTTCTGATAGCATAAAAATAGTTCAACTTGAAGGCAAGGAAGGAGCTTTCCGGGTAGTTACTGCCGGTATGATTAAAACTCCTGCTCCGGGACTTGCTTCTGAAGCAGAGAAAGATTTCATGGCCATAGCAGAGTCTATAAAAAGGCTTAAAGGCGAGATTAAAGTGGATTCAAACTCAGTCGTCGTGGCGCTGCCGGAAAGAAGCGTTTTTAACCAGATAATTGAAGTTCCAAAAATGAATAACGACGAGTTAGCCCAGGCAATTCCTTGGGAGGCGGAAAACCTTATTCCCCAGCCCATTGCCGAGGTCAATCTTGACTGGCAGATTATTGATGATGAGGAAAGCCGAAGAAGAAATAAAATGAAGGTGCTTATTGTGGCAGCACCAAAAACCTTAATTGACAAATACTTGCGCATACTAAAATTGGCTGAGCTTGAACCAATTGCTTTGGAAACCGAGCTTCTTGCCTCTGTGCGCTGTTTAAGGCCGATTTCAAGCCAGGGAAACATTTTGTTGGTTAATATTGGCTCAAAATCACTGGATGTTGCCATTATTAACAAAGGAAGCCTTTTTCTTTCCAGAAGATTTCCTACCGCAGGAGAAGCCATTACCAGGGCTTTGGGTGCTTCTCTCAACCTTGATCTTGCCACTGCCGAGGAATACAAAAAAGCATATGGTTTAACTAATCAGCTTGAGGGAAAAATTGCTAACTCAATTGCTCCGATAATTGAGGTAGTAAGCAATGAGATTAAAAAGGCTCTTCATTTTTACCAGGAAAAGCAAAAAGATCCTTTGCGCTTAATGGTTCTTTCCGGAGGGTCTTCCCTGCTCCCGGGCTTAGCTGAATATTTTACCAGAGGTTTAGGGCTTGAAGTTCAAATTGCCGACCCTTTTTCTTTGGTAAAGACCGATGAGCAAAGCATGCAAGCCTTAAGAAAAATTTCTCCCATGTTCACCGTTGCCATTGGTTTGGCAATGAAAGACTAGCTTACTATGAACAAAGGTATTAATTTAATCAGTTTAGAGGCAAGAAAAATTGCCAAAGAGCAAAAAGTAAAAGGAAAGGTTAAATCAGCCTCTTTTGTTTTTGTCGGCGTTTTTATTGTTATGGCCTGCCTGGTAATTGGCTTTGTAATTATTTTAAACCAGAAGTTTAAGAACAATGGGAAAAAAATCACTGCCCTGGAGAATCAGATAAAGGCTTTGGAGAAAAACGAGTCATATCTTGTGACAATTGCAGACAGAGTCAGGCACGTAAACTCAATTCTTGAAAGCAGAAAAGCTTATGCCAACTCAATGCAGGATCTTGAGAAAATTTATGTTGAAGATTTGAATATAACAGGTTTGGATTTTGGTGCCAAAGGAGATATGAAGATTGAGGGAAGATGTGCGGGCGTAGCTTGTTTAACTGAGTTAAATAACAAGGTGGAGGAAATAAAAGCCGAGAATAAATATAAGGAAATTGTTTTTGAGACTGTAAACAGGACTGTGGACGGCAGATATTTTATTAACCTTGATTTTAAGAAATGAGTCAAGACATTAAAGACTTTAAAATTAACCCTGAGAAAATAAAAACAACACTGGAGGAGTATTTAATTCCTCTTGTGGCAATTTTTTTAGTGGTTTTGGGAGTTGTCTTTTTAATTATTCCTAAAACCCGCCAAATTCAGGAAGCAAGAAAAAAGATTGAAAAACAGGAAAAGACAATAAGCCAACTTTCCCAAAAAGCGGCCGAGTTAAGCTCTCTTTCCGAGGCAGAACTTTATGAAAATTCCAGGCTTCTTCTTGACGCTGTTCCTTCAGAAAAAGATTTTTACCAGACTTTGGTTATGTCAAAGCAGATTGTTTCTGAAAATGGTGTTTTTATTGAGGCTTTTAAGTTCACGCCCGGTGAAGTGTCAACTCAGTCCGCAAGCAAAAAACTATCCCCTCTTCCCATTGAAATCGATTTTAACTCTCCCTTTGAAAACTTGAAGGCAATGATTGAAAATATTGATAAAATGCTTCCTTTGGTTACCATTGACCGCATCAAATTCGGCACAGTCAATGCCACAGAAAGCGGTTCTTTGGCAGATTTTTCCGGGAAAATCAGCATTATGAGTTATTTTGGCCCCCTGCCTAAGACTTTGGGTAAACCTGAAGAGCCTTTGCCTAAAGTTTCAAGCCAGGACAGAGAAACAGTCGAAACCTTGAAGAACTATAAGAGGTATGAGCCTTTAGCTGCCTCTGAAGGAGAAGAAGTCATTACCGTGGGAAAAGAAAATCCCTTTCCTTTTTAACTTTTAGGGTTCACCCTGACCAGAATTTTTTCGTTGTTTCTGCTTGCTTTTAGTCTGGCCAAATTTCTGATCGCGCTTATCACTTTTCCACCTTTACCAATGATCCTGCCCATTTCCTCTTCAGGAACACTAATGGTGTAAATTTTCAGGTTTTCTTCTGTTTCTTCAGTGATTTCAATATTTTCCGGATTGTCGGCGATTAAAGCAACGATTTTTAACAAAAAATCTTTCATTTTATAGGAAGCGGAATGTTATTTTCTTTTAAAAGTTTATAAAGCCCGGTAGAAATAATAGCACCTTTTTTAACCCACTCTTCAAACTTTTTGCGGTCAAGCTCAAAAATCGGCGGGTTAACGTTTGGGTTAAAAGCTCCGAGCTGGTCCAAGCTTTTACCGTTTCTTTTGTAGCGGGTTTGGCTGGCCACGATTCTATAAATCGGCCGATTTCTTTTTCCAACTAATGATAGTCTTAAACTTACAGACATAGTTTTAGTATTTTACTTGATTTTACCCAGAATCTCAAGCGCCTTCTTGGCTGACTCTTCTTCTGCTTCTTGTTTTGAACGGCTGGTTCCCTGGGCAATTAATCTTTCATCAATAAAGACACCCATGGTAAAAACTTTTTGGTGGTCAGGGCCTGAAGAAGAAATGAGCTTATAAACGGGAGAAAGATGCCCTTCTGCCTGGACGAGTTCCTGAAGTAGGCTTTTACTGTCTTTTAAGGCTTCAACATCATCAATTTGTGAAAGCAGATCTTCAAAGTTGTTTTTAAGAAACAAAGAAACTTTTTCAATGCCCTGATCAAGATAGACTGCTCCAATTACTGCTTCAAAACAGTTGGCCAGTAAAAGCGGGTTTTCTCTTCCTCCGCCCAATTCTTCACCCTTGCTCATTAAAAGAAACTCTCCCAAATTAAGTTTTCGGGCTAGTTTTGTTAAAGTTTCTGTTCTCACCAGATGTGTTCTTATGTGGGTAAGCTTTCCTTCGGGCAAATCTGGAAATTCCTTGAAAATCTGTTCTGAAACCCAAAAAGAAAGAATAGAGTCTCCTAAAAACTCAAGCCTTTCATTTGACTTAATTTCCGGATTTTTAGCTTCATTAAGAAAAGAACGGTGGGTCATTGCCCTTTCAAGAAGCTCTTTATTTTCGAAAGTTACTCCAAGACTTTCCTCTAAACGGTTTGTGTTATTGAGTAAGTTCATTTTCTCTTATTTTAAGTATATTCCCGAGTACACCGTTAATAAAAGCGGCAGAATTTTCCGAGCCGAATTCTTTGGCAAGCTCAACCGCTTCGTCAATAATCACTTTTGGCGGTTCCTTTTTTTGGATTAAAAGTTCATAAACTGCAAGTCTTAGTATAGCCAGATCAATTTTATTGATTCTTTCAAGCGGCCATTCAGGGGCTGAGCTGGTAATTTCTTTATCAATAAAATCAAGATTTGACACAACTTCCTTTGCCTGAGGACAAAGAGGTTGTTCTTTTTGAAAAATATAGGAAAAGAGGCTGCGGACAGTCTCTCTTCTTTTTAAGTGCCTGGGGTCACTTTTTGTTTTCACTTAATCGTTTATGAGGCTACTGGTAATGCCTGCCTGCCGACAGGTAGGACTTGCCTACCCCGGTAAAAACCGCACTTTGGGCAAGCATGATGACTTTGTCTTAATTCTCCGCAGTTTGAACACTTAACCATGATGGGCTTTCCCGCAACATGGGTAGCTCTTCTTTTACCTTGCCTTCTGGTTGACCAGCGTCTTTTTGGTAGGGGGGTCATCTTTTAAACTCTAAACACTAAATTCTGAATCCTAAGCAAAATGTAGTCAGAATTTGATTTTTTAATTAGTAACAGAATCTATTTTATAATTTTTCAGGCGTGATTGCAAGGGAGGCTCTAATTTTTTTAAGGCGACTTCCTCGGCTGCCTTTCTTGTTTTTTCAATCAAGCCAAAATCGGCAAAGGAAGCAACTTTAAGATCAGGAAAACCATGTTGCCTTGTGCCGTAAACTTCCCCAGGTCCCCTCAGCTTAAGGTCAATTTCTGCAAGTTCCATGCCGATATTAGTTTGCTCCATAGTTTTAAGCCTTCTTAAAACCGGAAGCACTTCATTTTCTGTAAAAAGAAGGCAAAAAGATTCCATATTATTTCTGCCAACTCTTCCCCTAAGCTGGTGAAGTTGAGCCAGGCCGAACCGCTCCGCTGCTTCAATAAGCATGATGGTAGCGTTGGGAATATCAATCCCCACTTCAACGACAGGCGTTGATAAAAGCAGGTCATACTCTCCTTCTCTGAATTTAGTTAAAACTTCTTCTTTTTCTTTCGGCTTTATCCGTCCGTGAAGAAGCCCTATTTTTAGATCCGGAAAGACCTCTTTTGATAAAATTTCGTATTCTTTGTTAACAGCTTTTACTGAAGCCAGAGACTCTGACTCTTCAATAAGGGGGCAAATAATAAACGCCTGCTCTTTGGTATCTTTGACTCTTTTCTTGATCCAGGAATAAGCATCTTGCCTTTTTTGTTTTGGCACTACCCAAGTTTTTACCTTTATCCTACCCAGAGGAAGCTCATCAATAACTGATAAGTCAAGATCTCCAAAAAGAGTTAAGGCAATTGTTCTTGGGATGGGGGTGGCGGTCATGGTTAAAAAATGGGGAGAAACACCTTTGCCCGCCAAAACAGACCTTTGTTCCACCCCAAAGCGGTGTTGCTCATCTATGACCACTAAGCCAATTTTTTTCGGGTCAAAATCCTGGAACAAAAGAGAATGAGTGCCGACTACTACCTCCGGATTTTCCCCGGCTGCCTTCATTTTCCTGCTTCCGGTTACCAGGCGTACTTCTATGCCTAGTGGTTTTAGGTATTGACTAAGTGTTTTAAAGTGCTGGTTTGCCAGAATTTCTGTGGGAGCCATAATTAAGGAACTGTATCCGTTTAAATATGCGGCTAAGACCGCTACCGCCGCAACAACAGTTTTTCCACTGCCAACATCGCCTTGTAGAAGCCTGTTCATGGGTTGGGCCTTTCTTAGGTCTTTAAGAATTTCCCCGACTACCCTTTCTTGGGCACTTGTAAGTTTAAAAGGCAAACTAAGGATAAAATCATTAATTTTTTCTTCGTCAATAATAAATGCTTTTCCTACGGTTTTCTCCTGCCACTCTTTTTTTCTTAATAAAGCGGCAAGCTGAATTAAAAAAAGTTCGTCAAAACAAAGTCTGTGCCTGGCTTTTAAAGCAGATTCCTTGTTTTTTGGAAAATGAATTTCAGAAACGGCTTCTTTTTCTGAAAGCAGACCCTCTTTGCTGACTAAATCAGGAGGAAGAAACTCTTCGACGGAGTCTTTAAAATATTCAAGCGCGGTTTTTATTCTGGAGCGCAGCCATTTAGAGGAAATACCGTATGTTTCCGGGTAAACAGGCACCAGCCTTCCGGTATGAATGCCTGTCTCTCCTCTTAGTTGCTCATATTCAGGAGAAAGCAGAACTTTTTGCCTTCCGAACCACTCAATTTTACCGGAAAGATTATAGAGACTTCCTTTTTTAATTGTTCTTGCTAAAAAGGGCTGATTAAACCAGATTACCTCAATTTTACCGCTTGAGTCTGAAATTACCGCTTTTTGGATCTTTTTGCCGTTTTTAGTGTATTCATTTGAGATTTGTTCTATTGTTCCTTTAACAGTAACCGTTTCACCTGGCTGAACTTTGCCAATTGGCGAAATAAGAGAAAAATCATCATAGCGAAAGGGTAAGTGGTTTATTAAGTCTTCTATGGATTCAATCTTTAGTTTGCCAAGCCTTTTGGCAAAAGTGGGGCCAACCAAAGGAAGTTTTTCAACAGGGTCCTTTATATTCATAGTCTTAGGCTTTTTAAAAAATTGCGGTCAGAAAAGGTGCCATTGAGGTCAGAATTAAAGCGACTGTAGCCACAAAGACAATAAAGGTCCAAAGTTTTTTTTGTTTTTTGGTTAAATTCATTTATTAAATTATACCAGGATTACTGGTTGTTATAGCAAGATAATATCTTGTATTTCCTTAATTTAAATTAATTATGCTAAAATAGCAACAAATTTATCACTACTATATGAGAAAAGAGATTGAGTTAATTGATTCTCACATTCACGCTACGGGCATCGATTTTTTAAATTATTACACCCCGAGAATACCATCGACTCACAGTTTAAAAGAAACAATAAGCGAGATATCGGAAGGTGGAATTTCTAAAGCAGTAATTTTTCCTTTTCCCGGAACTCTATACTATAACCCAACAAAAATTCTCAAATTCGGAAGTTGGGAGCCTTCGGGTTTAGAAGATTTTCCTTATCAGGTGGAAAATAGCTCTTTACTAAGAGAGATTAAAATTGAAAACGCAGATAGTTTTTTCTTTCCATTTTTAGCTTTTGACCCGAAAGAAAAAGTGCTGGAACAATGTGAGTACTTAAGATTGGAGAGACAATTTTTTGGAATAAAAATTCACACATTAGCCACAAGATCGACTCCATCTGATGTTGATGATAGGCTTTTGTCTATTGTTGAAGAGAAAGACATTCCAATCATTTTTCACACAGGAAAACAAGAAAATACAAAAGCAGATCTTGTTGTCACTTTCGCAAAACACCATCCCAATATTCGTGTCGGCTTGGCTCATTTAGCAGGATTTGATAAAGCAATTTTAGAAAAAGTTGCATGCCTGCCAAATTTATATATTGATACTTCTCCTTTGGTTAGCCTCTGTTATTTTGCACAGAACAAGGGTTTAAGGGAAAGATACCTCTCTTCCAGAATTGTTGAGTTGGACTATGGGGATGTTATTGATGTTGTATTAAACTTGTACTCACTAATTGGTAGTAAATTAATTTGGGGAACAGATGCTCCTTTTGGCTCGTTTTCTGATAAAAGCGGGAAACTCGTTGTCAATTTTTCTTACAAGGACGAAGTTGCTATTTTGAATAAATTACTTAAGGCTGGTTATGTTGATGTAGTTAGACAGATTGCAGGCCAAAACATAAAAGAGTTTATTTTTGGAAAACAAGCTATTTGATTAGAAATTCTTTGGGGATTCCGAGGCAAAGGTTCTTATAAATACAGCTTCTACATGAACTGATTCTCGTAAAAATATCTTCCCCCTTATTAATTGCTCCTTGTTGTGTATTTCCTGTTATTATTCTCATCCTTGTGTCAAGAAAGATGAATCTATTTTTTTTATTATAAAAATCAACGTTCTTTTTAAATATCAGTTTTGACTGATCTTCTATTAATTTTATACTTTCTTCATCGTTAAAGGTGTTTACTGTTTTCATTAGACAGGGAACCGATGGATGAATAAAAATATCGATAGTGTCAGAATATTTTGTAATTAATCGAGCTAGTTGTTTTTCAATGCTAATAAAATTATCAGGGAGAATCCACGGATTTTTCTTGATTAAGCTCTCTGTTCCAAAAGGGAACCTAAATTCCATTGCTTTTACCCTGCTTTTTGCTAAGAAATCTCCAATTTGTTCAATTTCATGTTGATTAGGTTTCATAACAACAGTATTAGTAAAAACCGTGACGCCGTTATTTATCAATTTTAATAGATTAGATTTGATCGTAGCAAACTTATTGGAGTTAGTGAATCTATAATGTGTTTTTGGATTTATTGTGTGGAAGGAGTAAAAAACAGAAAAATTTATTGCAAAATCATTTTTTGCGCTTAACAATTTATTGATTTTAATTCCATTTGTGTGAACAATTGTTTCTTTCGGTTTGATTACGTCTTGGACAGTACTAAAAATTTTCTTAAAATTTGGTCTTATTGTAGGTTCTCCTCCTGAATAAATAAAATAATCAACTTTTGGATATTTCTTATGAATACTATGAAAAATTATTTCAATTTCTTTATCGGTTATAAAACTTTTACCTTTTTTTCTCTTAGAGAAAACACAAAAGTTGCAAGAAAGATTGCAATAATAGGTTGTTTTAAGCTCAAATATTATTTTTCTTTCCATTTTCTTTATCAGATAACATATCAGAAATGTTATTGTAAACGTTTGGTTTAAATCCCTTCTTGTTGATCCTAGCAAAAATTTTTCTTCTTTCTTTGTGGCCCAACTTAGGCCAAATGTACCTTTCAGAGAGAGTCAACAAGCTACATGCTGTTTTGTCTTTTCCAAAGTCATTTTCCTTGTTAAAGATGTAGCTAAAATTGTATGATTTATCATTAACACATTGTCCACAACACATCATCTCATACCGGCACCCTTTACAATTTTTAGAAACATCGCTCTTATTTAGGTTATAAAAGGGAGAATCGGTACTTTCTATCAATGATTCTAAAAGGTTACTAGTTTTAGTATTAGTTTTAGTACCTGGAGGAGCAAGTAAACACTCTAGAATCTCACCCTTTGACCCAATGATGAAATATGAGCCGTGACATGGGACACAGGGATGATCCTCAAATCCATCCGAGGCAATTTCAGCTAATGAATCATCAAATTCGTGCTTATATATTAACGGAATTGAAATTCTAAAAGGTTTTTTCATTTGGGAGTGTAGTTTTATTAATTTTTCTGAAAGTTGGACCACAGTTTTAAATTTTGGAGTATAATTTGGATTTACTTTTACTGCAGCAATTAATGTTTTAACAAGATATGGAAAACTTATTGTCCATCGGAAAACTTTATATTTATACATTATGAAATAAAGTTTTTTTAATTGTGAGTAGCTTATAGAACCAGACCACATTGAATTTACGCTTATTTTGATATCCGGTAAACTGCTTATAATTTTTTTAATGTTATTTAAGTGAGAGATAGAGGTCTTATTATTCTTTTCTTCCTTAGATATTCCATCGATTGACAAATGTAAGTGAAATTTCTTCTCGTTTCCCTTAATAGACTTTCTTAGTTTATTAAGCTTTAGGGCGAGGATTGAACCGTTAGAAAGGAGTTCTACCTCTTTCAAACTTCTTATGTTAATTGCATATTCAATTAAATCAAAAAGGCCTTCTTTGGTTAAAGGTTCTCCTCCAGTAATCTTAATATATTTTGCACCTAGTAAACTTGATTCAAAAATTATTTTTTTTAGATCCAGAATACTTAATTCGGTTTCCTTTGCCCGGGTAGCTCTTATTTTCCAATCGTCTCTACTTTTTTGATAACAATATTCACATTTATAGTTACAAATTGAGGTAACATTCAGGTCGAGCTTCCTTCTTAATTTATCAGAAGCTAATCTGACTTTTCTGTTAGGGTGAAAAAAACTAATGAAATCAATATACGTAAAATCACTAAGATCAGGTGGCAAGCCTTTGGAGAGCCTAATTTTATGAGAAGAAATCCATCCATTTACTATTGGAAAAAGAGTGAATTTATTTTTTAAAAGAGTGTTGTGAGACGTGTCAAGTGGAAAATTTTGTAGAAAATTATTTAAAGAATCGTCGAATAATTTTCTAGCTTGAGGAAAATAAGAAAATACAACACAATATTTTCTTTCAAAAAAATTTAATAGTGTTTTATACACCTTATTTTCTGCACAGAGGAGCGGGCACAATTTTAATTTAGGTATCTAGAAATAAAGGAAGTAATTTCTCTACTTTTTTTGTTTATCGAGAATATTCCTTTAATCAGGTAAAAAAATGCAGACATTAATTCCACCTCCTTTCTAATTGTTATCTATTTTTTAGATATTAATCTAAGAAATTGTCTTTTTCCTGCTCTAATTATTACCCCTCCTTCTTTTTCAGATGGGACCACAATTGCTATTTTTTCTGAAAGTTCAATTTTTTCATCTTGGAGTTTCACTCCTCCTTGTTTTATTAGTCGTCTAGCTTCAGATTTACTTTTGACAATATTTGATCTAATCATTAGAGTAACCAAATCATCAATACCAATTTTACTTTCAGTAGTGAATGTCGGGATTATCTCGGGAAGTTCTTTTTCTTGAACAATTTTTTCGAAATGATCCTGCGCGGCTATCGCAGCCTTTCTGCCGTCGTATAACTTTACCAGGTTGAAGGCAAGCTCTTTTTTGTAATCCATGGGGTTTCCTTTATCTTCTTCGAGGAGCACTCTAACTTCTTTGACTCTTTCCATTGGAATATCTGTTGCAATTTCCATATAAACAGGAATGAGCTGATCGGAAATTCTCATTATTTTTCCATACTTTTCTTCGGGAGAGTCAATTATCAAAATAACATTTCCCCAACTGGTGCTCATTTTTCTGCCGTCTGTTCCGGCTAGCAGTTGTAACGTCATTATATCTTGGGGCTTCTGTCCAAACTGCTCCTGAATTTTTCTACCCGCCAACAGGTTAAAGAGTTGGTCTGTTCCACCAATTTCTAGGTCGGCTGAAATATTCACAGAATCCCATCCTTGAAGTAAAGGATACAAAGTTTCGTGAAGGCCAACAGGGTCTCCTCTCTTAATTCTCTCCGCAAAATTCTCTCTCTCGATTATTTGTTGTACAGTAAAAATACTGGCCAGTTTTATCCATTCAGAAGGGGTAAGTCTTCCTATCCACTCACTGTTGTGATGAATTTCTGTTTCATCTAAGTCAATTATTCTTCCTATTTGTTCAAGATAATTTCTTTCGTTTTCAGCAATTTGTTGTGGAGTTAACATTGGGCGAAGAGAAACTTTGTCGGAAGCATCACCTATAACTGCTGTTCCATCTCCAATAATCAAGATAATTTGATGTCCAAGTTCTTGAAATTCTCTCAGTTTTTTAAGAGTTGAACCTCTGCCAATATGAATATTTGGCCCAGTAGGATCAATGCCAAGCTTAATCCGAAGTTTTTCTCCACTTTGCATCCTTCTCTGGAGATTTTCTTTGTCAATTATATCTACAACTCCACGATTTAGGATTTCGTCCACCTTTGCTTGTAATATTTCATTTTGATTTGTTAGAGATATTTCTTTTGAATTTTGCTTTTTTTTCATAAACCTTTCGACTGTCATGAACTAAATAATTATAGCATACTAATTTTGCTTTGCCCTTTCTTTAATGTTATATTTAAGTAATGTCCAATTTAAGCTGGCGCAGTGTTTGGAAAAGAAGGCTTTGGCAAATACGCCAGCCTCAATCTTACCGAAATTTTCTTTCAAAAAGCAAAAAGTTTGATAAATCAAGGATTTTTGCCCTGGTGGCTTTTGTGGCTTTTGTTTCTGTTATCGCTTTTTCTCTTTTAACCGGAATTTTGTTGGTAGTTTTGGCTAGAGAACTTCCCCGGCCTGACAGGATCGTCAGAAAAGAAGGCTTTGCCACTAAAATCTTTGACCGCAATGGCAAGCTTATTTACGATGTTTACGAATCACAAAAGAGAACTCCTGTTCAGCTTTATGAAGTTTCAGATCATTTAAAAAAAGCGACAGTGGCGATTGAAGATAAAGAATTCTACACCCACGGAGGCTTTGATCCCAAGGGATATCTTCGCTCTTTTTACTACACAATTTTTGCCAGGCGCCGGCTTCAAGGAGGATCTACCTTAACCCAGCAGCTGGTTAAAAATGTTCTTTTAACCCCGGAAAGATCAATTAAAAGAAAAATAAAAGAGTTTGTTTTGGCTTTGGAAATTGAGTCAAAATATTCAAAAGACCAGATTTTGCAGATGTATTTAAACGAAGCCCCTTACGGAGGGACAATCTGGGGTGTTGAAGAAGCAGCCAGAACCTATTTTGCCAAAAGCGCTTCGGAGCTTTCTTTAACTGAGTCTGCTTTTTTGGCAGGTTTGCCCCAAAGCCCGACTCGTTATTCTCCTTACGGCCAGGACCCGACCGGCTATAAAGAAAGAACAGAGGCGGTGTTAAGAAGAATGAAGGAAGACGGCTATATTTCCCCAGAGGAAGAAGAAGTTTCGATTAAAGAAATTGATACCCTTGAGTTTTCCACTCAAAGCGGAACACTCAAAGCGCCCCATTTTGTTATGCATGTAAAAAAAATCCTTGAGGAACGATATGGCGAAAAAGCGGTTGAACTTGGCGGCATGAGAGTGACTACTACTCTTGATTTGGAACTTCAGGAAAAAGCTCAGGAAATTGTCTCTTCTGAAATTGAAAAAGTTGAAAATTATCATATCACTAATGGCGCTTCCGTAGTTCTAAACACTAAAACAGGAGAAATTCTAGCAATGGTAGGCAGTAAAAGTTATGACGATCCCGACTATGACGGCAAGTTTAATGTAGTAACTCAAGGCTTGCGCCAGCCGGGAAGCGCCATTAAGCCGGTAACTTATGTGACTGCTTTAAAAGAAGGCTACTCTCCTTCTTTTATGCTCATGGATACTCTTACCTCCTTTCCCGGAGGAACCGGGAAACCCGACTATATTCCTACTAATTATGACGGTAAGGAACACGGACCTATGCAGTTAAGGTATTCGTTGGGAAATTCAATTAACATTACCGCTGTTAAAACCCTAGCTTTGGTGGGAATTAAAGATATGTTAACCACTGCCTATAATATGGGTCTTTCCACCCTTGAGCCGACAAAGGAAAACCTTTCCCGCTTGGGTTTATCAGTGACTTTAGGCGGCGGCGAAATAAAAATGATTGAGCTTGCTTCTTCCTATTGCGCTTTTGCCAACGGCGGTCTTAAAACCGAGCCTTTGGCAATCCTGAAAGTAACGGATAAAGATGGTAATGTTTTGGAAGAGATGAATTCCATTCCCGGGAAAAGGGTTCTTACCGAGCCGGAAGCTTTTTTAATTTCCCATATTCTTTCTGATAATACTGCCCGCGAAATGACCTTTGGCTTAAACAGTTTGCTTAAAATTCCAAACCGCCAAGTGGCAGTAAAAACCGGGACTACCAATGACAAAAAAGACAACTGGGCTATTGGCTGGACTCCGCAGATTTTGGTGGCTGCCTGGGTGGGTAATAATGATAACACTTCAATGAAACAAGTTGCTTCCGGTGTTTCCGGCGCTACTCCGATTTGGAGGAAGACAATTCTTGAGGCTTTAAAAAATCTGCCGGTTGAAGAATTTGAAATTCCGCCCGGAATTGTGACTGCTGAAGTTGATACTGTCTCTGGTTACAGAGCCCATGACGGATTTCCACAAAGAACCGAATACTTTATTCAAGGAACAGAACCTGTAGGAGAAGACCCCATTCACAAAAAATTAAAGCTTTGCCGGTCTCAGGGTAAATTGGCCACACTGGTTGACATTGCCCGGGGAGACTATGAAGAAAAGGAGTATTTCATTTTTAAAGAGAAAGACCCCTTTGCCGCTTCCGGGGAGCTTAACCGTTGGCAGAAAGGCATTGACGACTGGCTTTCCAAACAACAGGATTCCCGCTATCACCCACCGACCGAGTATTGCAACACTTCGGACCAGGTTCATGTTATTTTTGAAAGCCCGGGCGACAGGTCACAGCAAGGCTCCAGTTTTACTGTAAAAGTTAAGCCAGTTTCCTCTTACGATATTAAAAGTGTAAAAATTTATGTTAACGGCCAGGAAAAGAAAGCTTTTAGCTCAAGGCCTTATGAGTTTGATCTTACTCTCTCTGATGGAACATATACAATAAAAGCGGAAGCTAAAGACGAGAAGGACCATGAAGGCTCTTCGGAAATAAAAATTGGAGTAAATGTTCCTTGGGATTATGTTGAGCCAACCGCCACCCCCCAGCCAACCAATACTCCTCAGCCGACTCCGGTACCTACCTCGGACGAATGAATTTAGCCCTCTTTTTGTTTAAGATTAACTCCTAACTTTGAAAGGTTAGTGATAATTTCTCCTCGGATTTTTAGAGTGTCTTTATCTGTTAAATTTCTTTCCCTTGACTGAAAAGTGATTCTGAAAGTTCTTGAGTTGTCGTAAGAGTTGATTAAGCTGACGCTTTTAATTAAAGAACTGGATAGTTTTATAGATTGAATTACCGAAGAAACTGTTACCTTGTCGGGAATAATGAAGGTCATGTCCTCAATGATCGGAGGATATTTAGGTATGGGAATAAGCTTTTTTTCTTTAAAAGCTTTTTCTAAAAGGAGACTTAAATCAAGTTCCAAGAACGATACTTTTAAGTTGACGCCAAAATTGAGGAGCATTTCTTTGCTAAGTTCCCCCACTCTGCCGATTTTATCTTTACCGGCAACAATATCAGCGGCTTTTAAATGATTAACGAGGCTATCCTCTTCTGTATTTTGATAGTTAATGCCTGAAACATTGAGATCGTAAATAAGCGACTCAAGAATACCTTTGGCTTCAAAAAAATCACCCTCGGCAATTATAAAAGTCAAGGTGGGGACTTCTTTAGGAAGAGTTTCGCTGTCTTGCGGAATATATACATTTGAAAGCTCAAAAATTTTAATCTTATTTTCGTTTTCTTCAGTTTTCTGAAGGATCAGGTTAATATTTTTGGAGACAACCGCGATTAAGCTGGGAAGAAGAGAAGTTCTTAAATATAAGAGCTCCTCAGAAAGGGGGTTTGAAAGTTTTAGCAGGTTTTCTTTTTCGATTTTGGCCTTGTTAAGCATTTCCGCGCTTACCAGGGAGTAAGTCGGCACTTCCGTAAAGCCACGGTATTTGAGACTCTGTTTAAGAATATTTTCCAGTTCAAAGATTGGATCAGGCTTTTGAGGAAAGCTTATTGGCGGCAAAACGTTTGGTAAATTAAAGTAGCCGTAAATTCTGGCAATTTCTTCAACTAAATCCTCGGGAATATTTATGTCTTGATCGCGCCAATGTGGAACTTCAGAAACTATTTGCCCTGAGTTTTTTATTTCTGTGGCAAAACCTAAACTTGTAAGGATTTTAGCCGCATTTTCAACTTTTACTTCGAGCCCTGTGACAGCGTTTAATTTTTCTTTTCTGAGGGTTACTTTTTTTTGCTTTGGCGGGTTTGGATAAATATCATAAAGCTTGCTTGCTGTTTCTGCATGAGCCCAGTCCTTAAAAAGCCCGGTTGCTCTTTTCATTGCAATCATCACTCCTTCTGGGTCAACTCCTTTTTCAAACCTGCTGGCAGCATCAGTTCTGAAAGAAAGGGCTTGGCAGGCTCTCCTAATTCTTAGGGGATCATAAGTTTGGACAAATAAAAGGACCCTCTTGGTGTTTTCATCAACTTCTGAATTTTTTCCTCCCATAATGCCACACAAATCAATTATCCTTCCGTCTCCGTCTTCAATAATTGTAGTTCCCGGCGCAAGAAGTCTGGTTTGGCCGTCCAGGGTAACTATTTTTTCGCCTGGTTTTGATTCCCTTAAAATCATTTTCCCTTGGCCGATTTTGTCATAGTCAAAAGTATGCATGGGCTGGCCAAGCTCAATCATTAAATAGTTTGAAATATCAATGACATTGTTTAAACTCCTGATTCCAGCTTTTTCAAGCCTATCCTTAACAAACCTCGGAGAAGTTTTGATAACAACACTATCAAAGACAAGAGCGGTAAATCTTGGACAAAGGGATGGCTTGGTAATCTCTACCTCAAAATTCAGTTTTTTCTTTTGTGGACTTACTTTAAGATTTTCTTGGGGAATAGGAAGGAGCTCTGCTTTAATGTCAAATCTTGGTAAAATCGCAGAAAGTTCGCGGGCGATTCCGTAAACCGACATGCAGTCAGGCCGGTTTGTAGTAATTTCAATGTCATAAATAAAATCTACTCCGGTTTTTTCCAGTCTTTCCACTGACTGGCTGCATAAAGAAAGATACTTGGCAATTTCGGTTGGTTTTGCCTCGGTTTTTATGTATTCTCTTAACCAGGAATCGGGAATTACAATATTCATATTAAATTAAAATTGTTTTAAAAATCTTAAATCTCCCTCGAAAAGCAATCTTATGTCACCGATGCCGTATTTCATCATTAAAACCCTTTCCACTCCCCAACCAAAGGCAAACCCGGTAAACTCTTCAGGATCAATGCCTCCGTTCTTTAAAACATTCGGATGAACCATGCCTGCTCCTCCTATTTCCAGCCAGCCTTCTTTGCAAACACGGCAAACCTCGCCATTTTTTAGTTTTCCTGTCCCTAAACACTCAGAACAAGAAACATCAACCTCAAAAGAAGGCTCGGTAAACTGAAAATGAAAAGGCCTGATTCTTGCCTCTCTTTTTGGACCGAAAAACTGTTTGAAAAAATAATCAAGCGTTCCTTTTAGATGGGTAATGTTAATGCCTTTGTCTACAACCAAACCTTCAAACTGGTAAAACATTGGGGAATGAGAAATGTCTGACTGACGGCGGTAGCATTTGGCGATGTTAAGCATTCTTATTGGGGGTTTAGTAGCTTCCATTTCCCTTAATTGGCCAGAAGAGGTGTGCGGGGTTAAAAGCCCCCGGCCATATTTTTTGCTGTAAAGGTTATCGACAAAAAAAGTTTCCCATTCGTCTCTTGCGGGATGATTTTCCGGAAAATTAAGCCCTTCGAAGGCATACCAATCCCATTCTACCTCAGGGTATCTGGCTCTTTTAAAGCCAATTCTGGCAAAAATATCTGAAATTTCATTTATGGTTTTTGTGATCAGGTGTAAGCTGCCCAAAGGAACTTTTTCTCCCGGGAGAGTGACATCAAACCATTCTTCTTTTTCTTTTTTACTGTTTAACTTTGTTTTAGTTTCAGAAAGGAGACTTTCAATGGTTTTTTTAGTTTCGTTAATAAGCTTGCCGATTTCTTCCTTTTCTTCAGAAGAAAACTTGGGTATTTCTTTTGTCAGTTCGTTTATCTTTCCCGACCTGCCCAAAAACCTAGTTCTGATTTCTTCCAGTGTTTTTTCGTCTTTGGCTTCAAGGATTTCTCCTACTGCCTCATTTTTCAGGTTATTTACTTGGTTTTTAATCATTTTTGCTATTTATAGCTTACATGATTCTTAAAAAAAAATCCCGCCAACGGCGGGACTACTTTCTGCTGTTTATTTAACTTTAAGAAAGTGCTCCGTCCTTTTCAGGCGACACACCTTTTCGCTTTGACGAAGCGAATCCCGGTCCCGCTTACTGTAAGTTCAGCGGGACAGCTCCGGGGCGAACATCTCCCCTTCATTGCCTTTAATTAACATTTATCCTTTAACCTCTTCAACGATTTTTTTAAAGGCTTCAGGATCTTCTTTTATGATTTGCGCTAAAACTTTTCTATCAAGTTCAATATTTTTGTCCTTCATTGCCTTAACAAAATTGCTGTATGAAAGCCCGGTGTCAGTTAAAGCGCCGTTTATTCTTGTAATCCAAAGTTTTCTTTGTTCCTGCTTTTTTTGCTTTCTTCCTGCGTAAGCGTAGACTCCGGCATGAAGCAAGGCTTCTTTGGCGACTTTAATAAGCCTTCTTTTGGTCATCCGGTAACCTTTGGCTTGCTTTAAAACCTTTTTATGAGCTCTTTTTCTTGAAAATCCTGTTTTTACTCTCATGATACTCCTAGCGCTTTTTTAACTTTTAAATTAACGGCAGAAGAAAACTCTTTTGTTTTTTTAAGTCTTCTTAGCTGAGATTTTGTTTTGTTTCTTCTTAAGTGTCTTTTGAAATTAGAGCCGTGAAGGATCTTGCCGCTGGCAGTAATTTTTACTCTTCTTAACACTGATTTTTTTGTTTTCATTTTATTCTTCATTTTGTTCTCCCTCTGGTTCTTCTGTTTGTTTTTTTATGTTTTGTTTTATCGGTGAGAGGGTTAAAAACATTTCTCTTCCCTGAAATCTTGGCTCTCCTTCGGGGGCAGAAATATCTTTAAGCTTCTCAGTAATTTGGTTAATTATTTTTAACCCGAACTCTTTTTTACCTAGTTCCCTTCCTGAAAATCTAACCCTGATTTTTACCTTGTCGCCGTCTTCTAAAAATTCTTTTGCCCTTTTAACTCTGGTGTTTAAATCATTGGAGGCAATAAACGGAGACAGCCTTACTTCTTTAAGCTCTCCTCCTTTTTGTCCTCTTTTTTCTTCTCTTTCTTTTTTAGCTTCAAGATATTTAAATTTCTTAAAGTCTATTATTTTACACACCGGAGGTTTAGCGTTCGGGGCAACCTCAATAAGGTCACCGCCCAGTTCTTTTGCTTTCTGAATGGCATTAAAAATCGGCATTACGCCAATTTGTTTGCCTTTTTCATCAACAACCCTAACCTCTCTTGCTTGTATGTATTGATTAATTCGGTAAAATTTTCCCACGATTTGTTTTATTTTCCCAAAAACCCGCAAAGTTCATTTCGCGTGTTTTCAATCAGAGCATAGTTTATCAAACTTGCCTTTTTTTATCAATATCTTCACTAATTTGCTTAAAAAAGTCACTGAAGGCTTGGGGTCCGAGGTCTTTTTCCCCTCTCATTCTGACGCTAACGGCATTGCCCCGCTCTTCTTTGGCTCCGACTATAAGCATGTAAGGCACTTTTTCGTGTTCTGCGTCCCTAATTTTTGCCTGCATTCTTTCATCCCTGTCGTCAAGCTCAACCCTAATATTTTCCTCAATCATTTTTTCAGTGATTTTCTTTCCGTATTCTAAGTTTTTCTCGGAGATAGGAATTACTTTTACCTGAACCGGTGCAAGCCAAACCGGAAATGCGCCGGCATATTGTTCAATCAAGGTTGCGACAAACCTTTCCATTGAGCCAAGCAAGGTGCGGTGAAGCATAATAGGGGCGTGCTCTTTTCCATCTTTACCAATATAAGTCATCTCGAATTTTTGGGGTTCGTTGAAATCTAGCTGGATTGTTGTTCCCTGCCATTCTCTGCCCAGGCTGTCTACTGCCTTAAGATCAATCGCTGGTCCGTAGAATTTTGCCCCCCCGACATCTTCTCTATATTCCACCTTTCTTTTTTCTAAAATTTCCTTGAGTGTTTTTTCCGCTAACTGCCAGTTTTCTTCACTACCTACATATTTGTCTTTATTTTCTGGATCTCTGAGAGACAGGTAAACTTTGAGCTTGTCAAACCCAAAAGCCTTGTTTAATTCAAGAGCAAAGTCCAACACTTTGTTTACTTCTTCGACAAATTGATCTTCCCTGACAATAAGATGGGCATCGTCTTGAGTAAAGCCTCTTACCCTAAGCATCCCATTTAAGACCCCGGATTCTTCATAGCGGTAAACTGTTCCCAGTTCACAATATCTTATTGGTAATTCGCGATAGCTTCGAGGCCGGTTTTTATAAATCAAAATATGAAAAGGGCAATTCATTGGTTTTATGAAATACCGGGTTTTTTCTTTTTTATCTTTGCTTTCCATTAGCATCGGCGGATACATCCCCTCTTCAAAGAAATCAAGATGTCCGGAGGTTTTCCAAAGATTATCAAGTCCGATATGGGGAGAATATATATATTGGTATCCCCTTTTGCGGTGTTCTTTGCGCCAATATTCTTCGATCACCTCTCTGGTGGCGGATAATTTCGGATGCCAAAGAATAAGCCCAGGGCCGACATTTTCGTTAATGCTGAATAAATCCAGGTCTTTGCCGATTTTCCGATGGTTTCTTAGCTCGGCTTCCTTGAGAAAATTTAAGTAGCTGTCAAGCTCTTTTTGTGAAGAAAATGAGGTGCCGTAAATCCTGGTTAACATTTTATTTTTTTCATTCCCTTTCCAGTAAGCGCCGGCGAGCGAAAGGAGCTTGAAAGGGCCGATCAGGTTGGAGTTTTCCAGATGAGGACCACGGCATAAATCCTCAAAACTCCCCAACTTATAAAGGCTGACTTTTTTAATCCCCTCATCTTTTTCAAGGTCGTTTATGAGTTCAAGCTTAAAGGGCTGGTCTTTAAATATTTCTTTGGCTTCATTTATTAAGACTTCTCTGCATGTAATGGTAAGATTCCTTTTTTTAATTTCCGCCATTTTTTCTTCAATTTTGGGAAGGTCTGCCTCTGTGATTGGCTCTTTAAAGTCAAAGTCATAATAAAAGCCGTTTTCAATGGCAGGGCCGATTCCAAGCTTGGTTTCTGGCCACATTTCAAGCACTGCCGCCGCCAGCAAATGGCTTGCGCTGTGTCTTAATGTTTCCAGTATTTTTAGTTTTTGTTTCTGTTCTTCCATGTTTACCTTAATTTAATCATTCCTCTTGATTCAAGAGCTTCTTGGGTGGCTTCAATGATTCCGGCAAAAAAGTCACCTACTACAGGAAGCCCGCCCAGGCTTCTTAAAACAAAAGTGACAATCGCCACAAAAAGAGTAAACCCGAAAGTGGCGCCAACGGCCCAACCTAGACCTCCTAAGAAATTCTTAAACAATATTTTAAAATTACTTTCTTTAGTATCTACTGCCATACATCTATTATTAAACAAAAAACCGCCCTTTTAAAGAGGCGGTCTTAAAAACCACGGTTCCACTCTTAATTTATTCTTTATTTTACTCTTTTACGATGAGTTTCGTCTTGGCTTTGAGGTTGGTTAATTCTCATGCAAACGCCTTGATAAATCATTATATGAAAAATTTGTTTTAAGGTCAAGAAAAGGTAAAGTGCGCAGGGATGATACAACAGGAGGCATACAGACGGGGTAGAGCTCGAACGCCCCTGCGCACTTTTTTGGAGGATTTATTTTGTGGAAAAACCACCCGCTCGTAGGTGGATTTCGGTCTTTTTTGACTCCTCCAGTTTTAAAAATAGTGTAATAAAGCACATTTGTCAAGCAGTTGATACTGAGATAAAATGCATAATATGCACCAAGAGGAATATGATTTTGAACTGATAGTCAACTACCTTTCCGGCAACAACGGCACAGAAAAAATTGTTGAAAAAATTAAAAAGTTTCTTGACCAAAAGAATCAAAAATACAAGCTGGTCGAGATAGTTAAGCCGATACCGATAAGCAAACTTTTTGAAAACGGAAAAATTTTAATTAAAAAGGGTGTAGTTTGTATTGGCGGAGACGGCACAGTTTCAGAAACCTTAGGCTATATGCTTAAGAACAATATCAAAGCTCCTTTGGCTGTTATCCCGACAGGAACAGCCAATTTTATTGCCACTGCTTTTAAGATGGTAAAAAACAGGGAAAACTTTGAGTTTTTAATGAAAGGGAAAATTAAGGAGGTTGATATCGGGGTAATTGATTATGGTGACGAAAAAAATTTCTTTCTTTTAGGGATTGGCCTTGGTTTTCAGGAAAATTTTTTAAGAATAACCAAAGACAGGCTTAAAAGCTGCTTGGGAATTTTTTCATATATTATTTTTGCTCTGACAAAGCTTATCACTCTTAAGAAAATTCCGGTAAAAATTAGTTTTGGCCAAGAAGAAATTAACACCAAGATATGCTTTCTTACCGTACTTAATATGCAGGCTTCAGTCTTAAAAGTTTTTCCCTTTTTTAAGGACAATAAAGTTAGAAGTGATGATAAAATTTTTGACCTTTATTATGTTGAATACAAAAATTATTTTTTGGCGGTTTTAGGTACTTTGGTATTTCACCTTTTTGGCAAGCTTAATTTTGGTCTGGTCAAATCAGCAAGGGCTGAAAGGTTTACTTTAGAGTCTCCGGTCTTTTGTGGAACCCAGGTTGACGGTGAGTTAAGAAGCTGCCTTCCGGTTAAAATCTATTTTCACTCAGAACCCTGCCGTTTTTTAGTCAGCTAAAGATTCCTTTTTGCCTTGAAATTTGGTAAAATATAAAAATCGGGCGGTTAGCTCAGATGGTTAGAGCGCTTCGTTGACATCGAAGAGGTCAGAGGTTCGACTCCTCTATCGCCCACAGCCCTTTCTCTACATCCTCAAAGATAAAAATAATCACTAAGTTTATCCGGCTTGGGTGGACATGTAGCGGTCTGAGGAAAGAAGGAACTTTGAGCCTGATTTCTTAAATTGTCCCCAGTAATAGTTTTTCTTGCTTGCTTTTTTGTTCCAGGTTGAGAGCCAAACTGAAGATTCCTCAAGTTTTGACCTTAATTCTGCCAGCGCTTTAATAAATTTTTCCAGGAAATTGACATGATATTTTCCGGCAGCCGGCACTTCCTGCATGGCGTTAACTTCAGCAGCCTTGGCTTCACTGGCCAAATCTACGGTAGCTTTAGCCAGTTTTTTAAGCTCCTCCTGAAGATTTTTAACCTGAGTTTGGGTTTCTCTTTGTTCCCTGGTGAAGAGCACTTTTTCCTCGCGCTGATATTCGGTTCTTGCCCTGGGTTTTTCGGCTACTTCGGGACTTTGTTGTTTGGCTGTTTCACTTTCTTCGTAAAAAGGGAAAAGCGCGTCTTTGATGTCATTTACCCCTGCTTTAAACTGGTCTGAACCAGTGGAGACAAAATCTGATCCTAGGTCGCGGAAAGCCTCTAAAAAAGAGTCGTTGTTTTGGGCTCTTTTGTTTGGAGTATTCGGTTTTGATTTTTTCATTGGGTATTTAGCCTATAAAAGTTAGACTATGCCCCATATTTACTACAGCGAGCCTAAAAAGTCAAGCGTTTTTTGCCTTCTTATCATGGTAGCAAGAACATATTTTTGGTCTTCTAGCGCTTTCTTTTCTTCCTCATTTTTAGCAGCGGAAAGGATTTTATCAAGTTCTTCAGGTCCAACCTCAATTTTCTCCTGGTCAGCAATTTTTTCCAAGATGAACTCCAAAGCAAGGTTGTCTGCTGCTCTTTTGGCATATTCTTCTCTTAGCTGCTCAATTGTTTTTCCGACAGAAGAAAGATACTGGTCTACGGCAATGCCCAGTTTTTGAGTTTGGTCAAGAAGATCGGAAAGCCTTCTTCCTACTTCTTCCTCAATCAGAAGATCGCAAATTTCCACCTTTATATTGTCAATAAGCCAGGAGATTGATTCGTTTATCTTCTCGTCACGATTTTCTTTTTTTTCTTCCTTTTTTTCCTCTTTTCCGGGAGTCCAGATTTCCTCTTTTGGTTTAATTTTTCTTAGCTCTTCTTTGTAATTTCCCAAGTTTACTTCGGGGTGTTCACACGAAATGAATTTGACTTGCCAGTCTTTGCCCTCTTCGGTAGAGACAAGCTGGATTTTCGGAGTTATAATCGGGTTTAAGGAAAACTCTTCAACTACTTTTTGGTAGTAGTCGGGAATTATTTTCTGCAAGGTAAGCTCCAAAAGCCTTTGTGTACCCAAATACTGCTCTACCATCTTTTCCGGAGCCATGCCTTTGCGGAAACCCTTGATTTCAACGGTTTTACTGGCTTGGCTAATTACCTCTTTGCGGCTTTCTTCAACTTCTTTCCAGGGTAAAGCGACCAAAATTTCAAAGGCTTTTTTAGGCAGTCTTGTTAGTTCAAAATTGTCTTTTTTTACTGTTTCGGTCATTTTAGTGATTGCCTATTTTAACACATAAGTTTGCTTGACAAAAGTTTTAAAAAATGGAACCATGAATTAATCAAGCTATTGTCATGACAAAAAAAATACTTCTTTGTTCAATTTTTTTCATTGTATCTCCTTTTGTTTTAGGCTTAACCCTTCTTTTCAGTAGCAGGTTATCTTCAGGCGCGGTTCTAGGAGAGGCAGTTACTTCTCCTCAGCAAAACAAAATATTTTCTCCCTATTATGATGATTCGGGCGTAATTGCCCAGACTATCACATCAGGAGATTCAGTTCCCATTATTCTTGAAAAATACTTAAAAAGGTATAACTCTCCACTTCTTCCCCATGTTGAAACAATTTTAAGCGCTGCTTATCGTTATGAAGTTGACCCAAGGCTGATTGTTGCTATTGCCCAACAAGAGTCGAATTTAGGCAAAAAGTCCCCGGAATATTGCTATAATGCTTGGGGTTGGGCCATCCACGAAAGAGGCACAAGGTGCTTTGAGAATTGGGACGAAGCGATTGAAGTTGTTACCAGGGGTATTGCCCAAAACTATTGCGCCAAAGGATATTGCGACGACCCTTGCGTTATGATGAAAAAATACACTCCAAAATCAAACGGCTCCTGGTGTGCCGGGGTTAACCAATTCTTAAGGGAAATGGAAACTGGGGACTTTTAACATGAACGCTCCTTACGACTCCTATGACTATTTATCGTATTGGCAGAAAAGAAACTTTGAGGACTGTTGTGAAAGAGAGGCGTTGAAATACTTTTTTAGCAAGGTTGAGCCAAAAGGCTCCATTGTTGATATTGGCGGTGGTTTTGGCAGGTTGGCCGATTTTTATTCCGGGTTTTTTAAGGAATGCCTGGTGGTTGATCCTTCAAAAAAGCTTTTGGAGATTGGCGAAGAACGCTGCCAAAAGATAAAAAATGTTTCTTTTAAGGAAGGCACTTTGCCTAAGCTTCCGGTTAAGGATGGTTCTTTTGATGTTGCAATTATGATCAGGGTTAGCCATCATCTTGAAGACCCTTTTTCTTCATTTAAAGAAATTCAGAGGGTGCTTAAAAAAGACGGTTATTTTATCGTGGAAATTGCCAATAAAATCCATTTTCTTGCCAGGTTAAAAGCTTGCCTGAAAGGAGATTTTTCCTATTGCCAGAACCTTTCTTCGGTGGAAAAAAGAAGCTGGGACAACATTAAAAGCGGCTCTATCCCCTTTTTAAATCATCACCCTCTAAAAATAATTGACGATTTAAAAAAAGCCGGGTTTTTGGTTGAAGAAACCCTTTCTGTCTCAAACCTTAGGCATTCTTTCCTTAAACTTATTCTTCCGGGTGCGTTTCTTATCAACATAGAGAAAAAACTGCAGAAATTGCTTGCTCCTTATTTCTTTGGTCCTTCTTTTTTTATTTTGGCAAGAAAAAGAATTAACACTATTTAATGAAACTATAAGTTTAACAATCGATTGTTAAACGAGATGAACAAACCTAACATTATAAGTTTAAAAAATACTTGACAAACCTGTTCCTATGTGATATATTCCTTTTAGATCCTGTGGTGTGCGACCTTTCCTGGCCATGCTGCGGGATTTTTTTTATGGCTAAAATCAGATATAATTGCTTCTGGTTGCAAGGTTAATTTCCAAAAAGCCAGGGTGGCGGAACGGTAGACGCACTAGGTTTAGGACCTAGCGCCTTAAAAGGGCTTGCAGGTTCAAATCCTGTCCCTGGCACAAAAATATGATGAAGAAAATAATTATCATTTTCACTGTCGTGCTTTTAGCTTTAGCCGGTTTTTTAGCAATAAAAAATCTGCGTAAGAAAGCTCCCTTTTCAGTTGAAACCGTTAAAAAAGGAGACATGGAAATATTCACTTCAGCTTCTGGAGAAATCAAGGCTGAAAAGGACGCCACCTTACGATTCCAAACCTCAGGTCTTTTGTCTTTTGTTGGGATAAAAAAGGGAGACCGGGTCAGAAAAGGACAGACTGTCGCCTCTCTTGACAAAAGGGATCTTCAGAAAAGATTTGAAAAGGAAATGAATGACTATCTTAATGAAAGATGGGATTTTGAACAAACCCAGGAAGACTATGAGGACGAAAAGGAAAAAAGCCTTGTTACCGATTCAATCAAAAGAATTCTTGAAAAATCCCAGTTTGACTTAAATAATTCTGTTTTGGATGTGGAAATTGCTGATTTAGCGGTGAGGTTTTCCTCTTTAAGTTCTCCTTTTGAGGGAGTGGTTGTAGATCTTGACCAGCCTTATGCCGGGGTTAATGTCGGTCCGACGACGGCTTTTTACCGAATTGTTGATCCGCAAAGTATCTATTTTGAGGCAAAAGTTGATGAAACTGATGTGGCACGAGTAAAAATCGGAGACAAGGTTAAGCTTTTTATTGACGCTTATCCTGAAGAAGTCTTTGAAGGTACGGTGGGAAAAATTGACCTGGAGGCAAGCACTTCAAGCGGAGGCGGCACTGCTTATAACACCTGGATTTATTTTACCGGTGGGACTGAAAACTTTAGATTGGGTATGAATGGTGATGTGGAGATTCTTCACTCCTCATTAACCGATGTTTTACTTGTTCCTATTTCTGCTTTTTCCGAGAAAAACGGAAAGACCTTTGTATGGAAGGTTGTTGACGGCAAGGCGACTAGAGCAGAAATTGAAGTTGGCAATATTGGAGATGATTATATCCAGGTTATTTCCGGCATTAGCGAGGGAGATCAGATTATCACTTCAAATATTAGCCTTCTAACCGAAGGCATGAGCATTAAAACCCAATGAAAACCGTAAACATGGAGCTTTCTGGTGTCTCGAAGGTTTATGAGATGGGCGATATTGAGGTTAAAGCGCTTGACCAAGTTTCTCTTAGAGTTAACAAAGGAGATTTTGTTTCAATTGTGGGCCCTTCAGGTTCCGGCAAATCTACGCTTATGCACATACTTGGGCTTCTCGACAAGCCAACTTCCGGCGAAGTCATTCTTGAAGGCAGGGGGGTTTCTTTTAACAATGACCGTGAGCTTGCCAAGCTAAGAAACCAGAAAATCGGTTTTGTTTTCCAATCTTTTAACCTACTTGCCAGAACTTCAGCTTTGGACAATGTTGAACTTCCTTTAATTTATTCAGGCGTGCCTTCAAAAGAAAGGCGTCTAAGAGCGGAAAAATCTCTTTTTGAAGTAGGTTTGGAACACCGACTAGAGCATTTTCCCAGCCAGCTTTCGGGGGGCGAAAGGCAAAGAGTGGCAATTGCCAGAGCTTTGATAACTAATCCTTCAATTATTTTGGCTGATGAGCCCACAGGAAATCTTGACTCAAAATCAGGCAAAGAAATCATGGATATTTTAAAAAGCCTTTACCAAAATGGGAATACCATAGTTTTGGTAACCCATGACCCGGAAATTGCCAAAATGGCCAAAAGGATAGTTAGGGTTAAAGACGGAAAAATCATGGAGGAATAAATGGAGGTACTTGAAACAGTGAAACTGGCAACATCTGCCATTAAAAGAAACAAAACAAGGTCTTTTCTAACGATGCTCGGCATAATAATCGGTGTTTTTGCTGTTATTACCTTGGTTTCCGTGGGTACGGGTCTTAAAAATTACATAACTGAGCAGTTTGAGTCAATCGGAGCAAATGTACTTTATGTTATGCCCGGAAGAATGGGTGGCGATGGCGAGGGAGTTTCGTTCAACGCCCCTCCTAACTTTGCAGGTAGTAAATTAAAAAACTCTTATGTTGAAGAAATAAAAAACTTAGGTGAACCCATTGAGGATGCCACTGGATATATTGAAATTCCCGGTACGGCCAAATATCGTAATAACCAAACAAGAATTACGATCGGAGGCTCTTCGCCCGATATAATCAACTTTGTTTCCCTTAAGGTTAAGGACGGTCGGTTTTTTACCAACTCGGAAATGTATGCAAGCAGAAAAGTGGCAGTTATTGGGCCTGAAGTGGCTTCAAAGCTTTATGGCAACATGGAACCGCTTGAAAAAGAAATAATTATTGCCGACAGCCGCTTTAAAGTTGTTGGCACTTTAGAGAGTATGGGATCAGGGATTGCCGGAGGAGAGATGGATCGGTCTGTCTACATTCCTATTACCACAGCCCAGGAAACCTTTGATATTAAAAATCTGCAAAACATTATGGTCAAGTTTACCGATAAAGACCAGGCGGATGAAGCAAAATTCAGGGTTAAAGCCCTGCTTTCAAGAACACTCAAAGAGGATGATTTTTCCGTTTTTAACCAAGGTACCCTTCTTTCTACAATTTCTTCAATTCTTCAGGTTCTGACGGTTGCCCTGGGAGGAATCGCTGCCATTTCTCTTCTTGTTGGAGGTATCGGGATTATGAATATAATGCTTGTTTCGGTAACGGAAAGGACCAGAGAAATCGGGATAAGAAAATCAGTTGGTGCAACCAACGGCGATATACTTACCCAGTTTTTAGTTGAGTCGGTTTTCTTAAGCTTAGTCGGGGGTTCTATCGGGGTTATCTTGGGAATTTTGGGAACGATAGTGGTTGGTAAGCTTATTTCTGCGAACGCATTTAGCCTTTGGTCAATTATCCTTGCTTTTGGCGTTTCTGCTTTTGTGGGTATTATCTTTGGAGTTGCACCGGCGGCCAAAGCTGCAAAACTGGATCCGGTTGAAGCCTTAAGGTATGAGTGACCTTGAAATTTGTTTTTAAACTTGATTAACTTAATTTGTGAAGAAGGCAGTCTTTTTTTTCTTAATTTTGTCTTTTTTTGTCTTTTCTCCCAAAAGGGCTTATGCCCAAAACAAAAGCAATGAATTTTATAACGAACTCCTTTCTGATTACCGGGAATACCAGGGCTTACTAGAGCCTTTTAGTTCGGCGAAAAGCCGCTATCTTGCCTATCAGTCGGTTTCGGCCCAATCCGAGTTTTTAGAGGTATCCAAGCGCCTTATAAAGGCGGAAATAGAAGCAATGCGGTCATATGCCAGTTTTGTTAAAACCTACTTGGCTGAAGCAACCAAGATTTTAAACTATGACGAAAACTACATATATGTGAAGCTTGACGATGAGCTTCAATACCTTGATTTGGCTAGAGTAAAAGCTGATTCGGTCACTACCTTGTCTGAAGCAGAGGCTCTATTAAAGGAACTGGAATCTCATCACCAGAGGATAAGCCTATTGGGGTACCAGACCAAAGCATTAACCGAAATAGGTTCAGTAAAAAAGATTTTTGATAATCTTAAAATTGACAGAGGCAAAATTGACAGCTTCCTTTCCTCGAGTGACGCAGCCCAAAACAAGGTGCCTGCTTCCAGAGAAAAGCTTTCTTCACTTGATCTTGAGTCGGATAAGGTCTCCACCCTAATAAGAGAAGCGGAAACTTCCTATAAAAGCTTTGCTTTTAGAAATGCCGCTCCAAAATCAAAAGAAATTTGGGATACAGTTACAAAGTCTGTCGTAGCAATGAAATCCCTTTTAAAGGGATACCGGGATATTATTTTTAATTTTAAATAATGAAAAAAAACATCATGATGTCGGTACTCCTGGTCTTTCTTTTGAGCTTGGCCGGACTTCTTTTTTATGCCAGAATCGACAAAACCGTTCCCTCAATTAGTGTTAAAACCGAAGAAACCGGTTCTCAAGAACTTTCCGAGGAAACCCTTACTCCTACGCCATCTTATTCTAAAGAGATTGTGGAAATTGAGGATGATTTAAAAATGATTGAGGCTGACATTTACAAAGTAAAAGAAGACTCAAGGCTTAATCCTCCGTCTTTTATTTTCACTCTGGGCCTAGACCAGTAAAGACCACTTGAAACAAAGTCATATAATTAACTCATGCCAGATTCCCCTCTTGCCGACTTATTAAGGCCAAAGGATTTTAATGATTTTGTGGGACAGGAGCATCTTGTCGCTGAAAACGGAATCCTAAAAAGGCTTATTGACAAAGACGAGCTTGTTTCTATGATTTTTTGGGGTCCTCCCGGTTGCGGCAAAACAACACTGGCAAGAATTATCGCCAGTAAAACCCAAAGTCATTTTGCCCATTTTTCTGCGGTTACTTCTGGAATTGATGAAGTAAAAAAAGTGGTTGCCCAGGCCAAGGAAAGAAAGCAACTTTATGGAAACAAAACCATTCTTTTTGTCGACGAAATCCACCGCTTTAATAAACTTCAGCAGGATGCTTTTTTACCTCATGTTGAGGACGGAACCATTGTTCTCATCGGCGCTACAACGGAAAACCCCTCTTTTGAGGTAATCGGACCTCTGCTTTCTCGCTGTCGAGTTTTTGTTTTAACAAGCCTTAATGAAAATGATTTGAATAAAATAGTTACGCGAGGAATAAATAAACTCAATGTAAAGATAGAAACCGATGCTAGGCAATATTTAATTGATTCGGCCAATGGAGATGCCAGAAATGCGCTAAATATTTTAGAAATCGCGGCAAAACTGAGTAAATTAATTAAACTAAAAGACATAGAAGATGCTATTCAAAAGAAAACTCTTTTATATGATAAAGCAGGAGAAGAGCACTACAACACTATTTCCGCTCTTCATAAATCAATGCGCGGCTCTAACCCCGATGCAGCTATTTACTATGCGGTGAGAATGCTTGAGGGTGGAGATGATCCTTTGTATGTAGCAAGAAGGTTAATCAGGTTTGCTTCTGAAGACATTGGCAATGCCGACCCCCAGGCTTTGCAGCTGGCAGTAGCTACTTATCAGGCTTGTCATTTTTTGGGTATGCCTGAATGCGGGGTAATGATTGTCCAGTTGGCTGCTTATCTTTCCCTAGCCCCTAAAGACAACAGCAGTTACATTGCCGAGGCAAAAGCCAAGGCTGATGTTAAACAATTTGGCAATTTGCCTGTTCCTTTAAAGTTAAGAAATGCAGTTACCAAGCTGATGAAAGAAGTGGGTTATGGTAAAGACTATAAGTATGCCCACGATTACACCAAAGAGGAATTAAAAGACGAGGAATATCTTCCGGAAAAGCTAAGAGGGAGAAAGTATTACCAGTCTAAAAAGAAACGTTAAAAAATACAGCTTTCGGTGTGTTTGATTATCTTGTTCATGAAATCTACTGATTCAACCGGGTATTTACCGATGGCCGTTTCTTCGGAAAGCATTACCGCTGAAGCGCCATCATAAATGGCGTTGGCCACATCCGAGACTTCTGCCCTGGTAGGGATTGGGTTTTCTACCATAGAAAGAAGCATTTCTGTGGCAACAATAACAAACTTTCCCTTTTTTACCGCTTTAGCAACAAGGCTCTTTTGCAGACACGGTATTTGCTCTAAAGGAATCGCCTTACCCAGGTCCCCCCTGGCAATCATTACCCCCCAGGAAGAATCCACGATTTCATCGTAGTTTTCAACCCCTTTTACGGATTCAATTTTAGAAATGATTTTTGCCTTGGGAGCAATTTTTTTAATTTCTTCAATTTGTTCCCTTGATTCGGCAAAAGACAATGCCAAGTATTCAAGGTCATTTTTAATAAAATAATCAAGGGCCTGGAGGGTGGAAATATCAAAAATAATCTCAAGACTTGAGTTTTTACCGGCATCTTTTAAAGCTTTGTCATATTGAGTATGGGTGCCGTATTTGGAGTTCAGGCGGATAAAATCCATACCTGCCTCAACCATTTTGTTGAAGATAGAAAGATTAAGCGAAGACGGGCCGATAGTGGCAACAATATTTGTTTTCATTAATCTATTTTAGCAATTAAAAAAAAGAATAGGAAGCGTTAAAGGAATTGCCCGGATGAAGGTAGGAAAAAACCCTCAGAGCCGGGCTAGCCAAAACTAGATGACAGCAACAATGTACGGCAACGCGAGGATGAGGATGAACAGGATTGTTCCGATGATGAAAAACCTAAAAAACCGATCACCCTCAGAGGCTTCACGCTGCCTCAAGTGCTGTTCGATTATCTCTTCGTCTCTCATTTTGCCTCCTTTTGGGCGCCTTTGCCCAATGAACCGAAGAGACTCCGATATCTATATTCTAACACTTTTGGCAATTTTTAATATAAAACTGAGGAAATTAAGTCTCAAAAATGTTATAATTTATGAGCCTTTTGAGTGATAAATCGAGCGCCAGTAGCTCAGCGGATTAGAGCACTTGTCTTCGGAACAAGGGGTCGGGTGTTCGAATCACCCCTGGCGCACCTATTTGAGTTTAGATTTTAGGGTTTAGAGTTTGATATCCGGGGCTGTAGCTCAGTGGCTCGCCCGCCACGCAAGCCAGCTTGCTGGCGTTGCGGGCAGGTAGAGCAGTACTTTAAAATACTTTTAACAAACGTATTACACTTATGTTTTAAAAAGTAAAGTTGATTCAGATCTTTATGTTGGTTACACAGATAATCTCAAAAGAAGAGTGGAAGAACATAATAAAGGTTTAGTTGAATCAACAAGAAACAGAATTCCCTTTTGTTTGGTATATTATGAGGCTTGTTTAAATAAAGAAAAGGCTTTGAAAAGAGAAAAGTATTTTAAGACGGGATTCGGAAGAAGATTTTTAGAAAGCAGAATATAGATTATCTTGGGGCTGTAGCTCAGTGGTAGATCCGCCAGCCGGCGGACTCTTAAGCGATTAAACGGGTAAGATATGGGATATTTTGTTTATGTAGTTAGAAGTTTGACTTCTGGAAAAATATATATTGGCCAGACGAACAATATTGAAGAAAGACTTTTAAGACATAATCGGGTATTGCCAAGCAAAACGAGGAGTTATACTTATAAAAATCAAGGTCCTTGGGAACTTGTTTATAACGAAGAGCTAAAGACAAGGAATGAAGCTCTTAAGAGAGAGAAAGAGTTGAAATCATTTAAAGGAAGAGAGTTTATTAAAAAGAAACTGGGGCTGTAGCTCAGTGGTAGAGCAGTCGCCTCTTAAGCGATTGGCCGAAGGTTCGAATCCTTCCAGCCTCACATATATGGAAAGAAAGATTTCACGCAGAGATTTAATTAGATTTGCTGCTGGAGCTGCCGGAGCGGTTGTACTGACCGCCTGTGCGGGAGAGCAAGTGAGTCCTTCCGAATCCCCCACCCCTTCAGAAACCGAGCCCATGAAGCAATTTGTTAACGACATGAGGTTGATTTTACCAGAGTTTAACCCTGGGCTTAAATACTTAAGGGCCGGAAGCTATATTAAAGAGTTGGGTTGCAGACAGGTTGACTCACACTATTTGATTTTAAATACCGGGGAGAAAGGAGAAAACGCAGAAAAAGCAGTTAGTGTTTTAGTCGAAGTTTACAAAACTGCAACAAAAATGAATAACAGTAAACTTTATCTTGATGACATAGTTGTCCCTGAACAGTTTAGAAGAGTTGTGCAAGACCCTTTTAGAGAACCAGACGAACTTTCTTTGGAAATTCCTGAGAGGAGTAGGAAAGATTTTGTAAGAGTTGCAATTACAGGACCTAACGAAAGTTTATTTCTTATTTCTACATTTCCTTTTTCTTACCCCTATACATTAAAACCCTTTAACTTTGAGAGGGTTATCGAAAGAGAAACCACTCTTCCAGATACTTGTGTTTTTACTGTCGACACATCTTCCCGGATGAAATTACTTTAAGAAAAAGTATTTTATTTTTAAGAAGAAAGATTCCCAGAGGTTATATTTTGCAGCTGTAAGAATTGATGGAGGCATGACTCTAAGCTCAAATTCAGGCATTTTTTCCCAGCCGATTTTAAAACGGCCTGATTTAGTGGCTGATTCAATAGTAAACTCTACCTCAATTGTTTCGCCTGGTTTTACTTTGGTTGTTCCCAGCATGAGGTCGCTTATCACCAGATCTCCGGTGTTATGAGAAACTACGCTTAAAATTTCTCTGTCTCCCCAAATGGATTGGCCTACATTTTTTATTTTCATTTTTCCAGAGAATTTTGTTTTTACGGGCATGAAAGAAGGAAGATAAATAGACTCAATTTCATATTTTGTTTCCTGGCTCGGCCACCAGCGGTCTTTGACCATTGATTTTATAATTTCGTACTGGGGATATGGTTTTCCTTCTTTGTCAAACCAGGAAAAACTTTCAAAAAGTTCGTTCGGGTAATTAAGGACAAAGGGAGTAATCGCTTTTACCCTTTTGTCTTTCAGCCATACTTCTTCAAAAGCTTTTTTAAGATACTCTGCCGCCGTATTTGAATCATAGTACTTACTGACAGCTACTTTTCTTAAGCCATATTTTGTTCTTTGCCAGACATATTTACTTTCGCTTTTTGGCCAGCCTGTTTCTGTGATAAAAACAGACAGGTCTTTTTTAACGCCAAAGTTGTTTTTGAGAACTGAAAGCTCCCATTCATAACCCCTGATACTAGTTTTGCCGCTTTCCCAGGGCTTGCCGACAAAACCGTGATTTGGATAAGAATGGGATGACCAGGCATCAATTTTTTCAAAGATATCAGGAACTTCTTTTCTCATCTCCTCCATAAAGCGGTAGGCTTCCATGGTCTCCTTTGAGTTAGGAGCAGCCAAATCAAGACCAGCGTTCATGATCATGAAGTTTTTACTTCTCTCTTTTAGGCTGAAAGCAAAGCTATTGAGAATTCTGGCGTATTCTTGAGGATTTATGTTGTTGCCCCACTCTTTGGCATGGTTGGGTTCATTAAAGATGATGACATGCTTTTTTTCAGTTGGCCAGTTAAGCGAGGAAAGAAAATCAGCCCATTTTTCTGCATCTTGTTCTTCTGGCTTTACCCAGTAAGAATCAACATTATGGGTGGCAATTCTGACAATGGGGATAAGATGCTTTTCCCGGCATTGGTCAAAGAATTCCTGCCATTTTTGGTAGTTGAGGTCATTGTCCCTGATAACTATAGTGACCCACCCCCAGTCTCCGCCGGTTGAATTAACAAGCTCACGAGCTTTATCAAGGTCAGAAGGATCAAGGATATGAATGCCAAACTGATTAGTATTTTCTTCAGAATATTCTTGACTAAACTCCCCTTTTACTTCCAAAACATGCTCTTGGGCTTGGCTTTGGGTGCTTATAACAAATAGATTTGGAGCTAAGAAAATGAAAAATGTTAAAATAATGGCTGAAACAAGGAATTTTTTCATACTAGCGGTTGGTTGATTATTATACCATTTTACCTAAAAATGCAGACAAACGAAGATAGAATTAAAGAGCTTGAAGAAGAAATCAGAAAAACTCCCTATCACAAAGGGACAGAGCATCATATTGGTAAACTTAAAGCCAGAATTGCCAGACTAAAAGAAGAGCAGATCGAAAAAGCTTTTAAAGGCAAAGGGGGTGGAGGCGGCGGATATGCAATCAGGAGCACCGGAGACGCTACCGTTGTTTTAGTGGGGCCTCCATCAGTCGGTAAATCCACCCTTCTTAACAGGTTGACCAATGCTGATTCTAAAATCGGGGCTTATGACTTTACCACTTTAAATGTTATTCCTGGCATGCTTGATTTCAAAGGAGCAAAAATACAGATTTTTGATGTTCCGGGGATTGTTTCCGGCGCTGCTTCGGGTAAAGGCAGGGGCAAGGAAGTCTTAGCTGTGGCAAGAAATGCTGACCTGATTGTAATTATGGTTGATATCAAAACTGTGAAACTAATTCCCCAGATTATTGGCGAACTTAGAGAAGCCGGTGTCAGGCTGAATGAGAAAAAGCCTGAAGTAACCATCCTTAAAAAGCCGTCAGGGGGAATAAAGGTTAACTCAACCACCAGCCTTAAACTTAGTTATGATACTATCCGCTCATTAGCAGGAGAATTCAGGCTAGCCAATGCAGAGATCATAATTAAAGAAGACATTACTCTCGACCGTCTGGTTGATGCTTTTATAGGGAACCGAGTTTATCTTCCTTTTGTTGTTGTTGTAAACAAAATCGATTTAGGCTCTCGAGGGAAAGAAATTCCCGAGATTGAGGGAGAAAAGCCAATATTTATAAGCTCCCAGGAAGGAAAGAACCTTGAAACTTTAAAGGAAGAAGTTTGGAAGCGCTTAAAACTAATAAGGGTGTATCTTAAAGAGGGAGAAAATATTGACTACGATTCTCCTCTGGTTATAAAGGAAGGTTTAAGCCTAAGAGAGATACTTGAAAACATTTCTTTAAGAAACAAAGAAAATCTTAATTCAGCAAAGGTATTTGGCCCTGGAGCAAAGTATCCTGGCCAGGAAGTCAGCTTCTCCTTTGTTCCCCTGGACGAAACAGTTGTCCAGTTTGTCTCATGACTTTCTGGCATAAAGCCCGACCAGTTCTGCCTGATCCAAAACTAAATCGTTTAAAGCTTCAGTTAAAGACATTTTGTCTGCGCCTTCTGGCAGATGAATAAGATCTTTTAGGGCAAAAAGCATGAAACGATAATGATGGGTAATGCCTTTCGGGGGACAAGGCCCTCCCCAGTGATTAAAGCCAAAATCAGTTTTTCCTTGCACTGCTCCGTTGGGGAGAGAATTTTCTTCAATCTTTTCCACTGAAGGCTTTATATTCCATATGAGCCAATGGGTCCAGCCTCCCTGGCTGGTAACCGAGTCGGGATCATCAACAATTAAAGCCAGACTTTCCGCCTCTTTGGGTACACCGATAAAAAAAAGCGGCGGATTTATATCCTCTCCTTCGCAAGTGTATTTGTCCGGAATATACTGCCTTTCGTCAAAAGCAGGAGAAACAATTTCCATAAAAAACTCACCTCCTTAACTAGGTAAAACAAGATAACTCATGAAGCCAAAAAGATGCAAGCAGATTTAAAGGTATTTTTTAAGCTCTTTTTTAAGCTGTCTCGGGTTTTTATACAAAATTGCCTTAATTCCAAGTTTCTTAGCAGATTTTACATTGTCAGGGTTATCGTCAATAAAAAGGCAGTTTTCAGGTTCGGCCCCAGCTTTTTTAAGGAAAATTTCATAAATTTCTTTTTCAGGTTTTCTTACTCCGTATTCATAGCTTAAAACCACCAAATTTTTATCAAAAAGAGAGTAAATTTTTTTATGCATGGGAATATCGGCCAAATACCTGTCAATGTTTGAAAGAATACCCACTTTGTATTTCTTTTTTAGCTCTAAGGCAGTCTCAAGCACTTCTTTATTGATTTTAAAAAGTTTTTCCACTGAAGTTTTGTAAGCGCTAAGAACTTTGGCAGCGCTTTTTTCGTCAAGCTTGCTTAAAGTAGCTTTGCCTGACTCAAGTTTTGGCAGCAAAGATCGGTATCTTGCTCTTAGCCGAAGTATAGGAGACTGAATTGCTCTGGCAACAAAAGAAGCAGTGTTAATGGGAAAGTTTCCGGTATCAACAATTACTCCGCCCACATCAAAAATAACATGCGTAATCATATTTTTTATAATAACATTATTTTGCAGCCAGCTGGCCGCAAGCAGCCTGAATGCTGGCCCCTACTGACCTTCTTATCGTATAGGGAATATATTTTTGGTCAAGAATTTTGGTAAATTCAGCTATATTTTTAGGCAGGGCGGCATAATGTTTTGAACCGGTGGGGTTTAAGTTTATCAGATTAAGGTGAAAGAGTTTGTTTCTAAAAAGCTTTGCAATCTCTAAGGCATCCTCTTTCCTGTCGTTAATGTTTTTAATAAGCGCGTACTCAAAAAAAAGTTTACGATTTGTTTTTTTGACATAGTATTCGGCTGAAGCCATAAGTTCACCTAAAGTGTTTTTTTTAGCAGAAGGCATAATTTCTTCCCTTTTTTCCTGGAATGGCGAATGAAGAGAGATAGCGAGGTTAATTTGTGTTTCCAGATCCGCAAACTCTTTGATTTTTCCAGGAATGCCGGCGGTGGAAACAGTAATGTTTCTTTGGCCGATATTTAGACCGTCTTTGCTGTTAATAGTCTTTATTGCCTGAAAAGTGTTTTCCCAGTTTAAGAAAGGTTCGCCCATGCCCATAAAGACAACTTTTCCTACCCTTCCCCCTTTTTCATTAAGAAACCTGTTCCAGAATACGATCTGGTCAGTAATTTCGTAATCTGTAAGATTTCTTTTAAAACCCATTTGTCCGGTAGCGCAAAACTCGCAGCCTAAGGGACAGCCAACCATGACTGAAAGGCAGGCTGTGTTCCAGTTCCGATAAAACATTAAAACAGACTCGATCTTAAGACCATCTTCAAGGGTAAGTGCTGCTTTAACTGCTCCTTCTTTTTTGCTTCCCAAGGTCTTTTCCGGTTTAATGTTAAGCCAAGAAAAATTTTTAGTGAGTTTTTCCCTCAAGCTTAGCGGTAAGCTTGAAATATCATTAAAGCTTCCTAAATTTTGTTTAAAATAGGCTTCTTTTATCTGTTTTAGCCTGTAGGCAGGAACTTTCTCTTTTTTAAGAAACTCGGCCAGTTTATCAATTTTCATAAGTATATTTTATTTTATCAGGTATAATTTAGGTGTGAGTTATAAGATTATAATTGTGAAAAAATGAAAGCAAAAGGGTTTGAGTGCTTTAACTGTAAAAATTTTGTCCCCGTTAACAGGGAAATGGGCACCTTTCACCGTAACCACTGCCCTTTTTGCCTTCACTCCAGGCATGTTGACCTAAAAAGGGGCGATAGAAAATCTGATTGTCTTGGGAAGATGGAGCCAATTGCCCTGACTTTTAAAAAAGAAGGCAAGGATAAATACGGCAAAGAAAGACAGGGAGAGCTCATGATTGTGCACCGGTGCCTTGAATGCAGAAAAATTTCAATAAACAGGATCGCAGCTGATGATAGTGCACAGGCAATAATGGAGGTGTTTAAAAAATCTTTTAAGCTTCCTGAAGATATAAAAGACACAATAAGAGAAAACGGAATAGAGATTCTTGAAGAAAAAGACAGAAAAGAAATTGAAACCCAACTCTACGGAAGAAAATAAACTTCTTACCGCAGGGTGAATTGGGGCCGGATTTCTCCGATCTTACTTCACCCTGCGGTTGCGACTAGCTTGCTGCTAGCAAACTGCTAAGGTCCAAAGAAGGCACAAATACAGTAGCGCCCATTCTCAAGCCGACGGTCTTTCTGAGAAAGTTGAGTGCTTTCCTGTCGAATTGGAGAATGTAGCCGTTCCTGCAACACCTCTGGATGGTAGCATCGATCGCTACCTCCTGATGACCGTGAACCCCTGTCAGAGTTATCACTTCTCCCTGACGGGGGGACCGAGCCTTCCTTCGCAACTTGCCCTGTTTTCTGTCGATGCCAATCCTTCTTGAGTACATGTATCCTCCTTAGATGTGGATCGACCAATGGAAAGGGCTAACAAAAACTTATTTAATCGAGCGCCTTTGCTCGTTAAAGAATTGTTGTAAATAATATATAGAATTATTTAGCAATTGTCAATAGTATTATAGGATATTCATTGTGTTTGGGGTTAAGTTTCTTTCAATTTCCTTACATTTTTTTTGCTTTTTTCTCATTTCATCGAAATATATTTTTTTCAATGTCTGGCACGTACGATATTCCTTTTGTTCCAAGCTCTGATGAAAGACTGCGCAAAATGATTGAGCTTACCGGCGTTGGCCCGGGCATAAAAGCTGCTGATATAGGCTCAGGAGACGGCAAAGTAGTTATTGCCTTGGCTAAACAAGGTGCTGAGGCGCATGGATATGAAATTGATTATGAAAGAGCCCAAAAATCAATAGAAAACATCAAAAAAGAGAGACTTGAAAAAAGGGCTTTTATCCACAACATGAACTTTTGGGATGCTGAATTCAGTGATTATGATGTTCTTACTATTTATGGGATTACCAGTATTATGAAAAGGCTTGAAGAAAAGCTTTTAAAAGAGATGAAACCAGGAGCTATTATTGTTTCCAATTATTTCACCTTTCCAAACTGGCAGCACGAGACTAAAGACGGCATGATTTATGTCTATAGGCAAAAAATAATCCCCGTCTATGCTTTCACATAAATTTTCTTTTGGGGTGGCCAACCGGAGTCGAACCGGCAACCTCCTGCTCCACAGGCAGGCGCTCTAACCATTGAGCTATGACCACCATCAAATAAAACTCCAAACTCAAAACACTAAATCCTAAACATCATTGTACCGTAATAATGTGCGCCTGGAGTGAATCGAACACTCAACCTTTTCCTTAGAAGGGAACTGCTCTATCCGTTGAGCTACAGGCGCTCATGAATTATGAGCGGTGGACCGGATTCGAACCGGCGACCCCGCCTTTGGCGGGAGAGACATTCTACCGCTCGAGTAATAAATGGAGCGGTGGACCGGATTCGAACCGG
>JAGVBK010000001.1 GCA_020059745.1 Candidatus Shapirobacteria bacterium | reverse complement strand
GTGGACCGGATTCGAACCGGCGACCCCGCCTTTGGCGGGAGAGACATTCTACCGCTCGAGTAATAAATGGAGCGGTGGACCGGATTCGAACCGGCGACCTTCTCCTTGGAAGGGAGACATTCTACCATCTGAACTACCACCGCGAATTTTTCAAAAGTCTTTTAAACGCTTCTCCTCCTTTGTAGCTTTTGATTTTGCTCTCTCGTTTTAGAGCTTCTGATAATGTTTTGTATTCTTCGTAGTATATCAACTTTAAAGGTGCTCTTCTCGTGGTTGACTTTACCAACCCCCTGTTATGTCTATATAATCTTTGTTCTATGTTTTTAGTAGAACCTATATAATACTTTCCGTCTTTTGTACTTCTTAAAATATATACGAAATACATAACGAACCCTCGATCCCGCCTTTGGCGGGAGAGACATTCTACCATCTGAACTACCACCGCATCATTAACTTTTTGTTTTATATTATAGTGTCGGGGACAGCAGACTTGAACTGCTGGCCTCACGGTCCCAAACCGTGCGCTCTACCAACTGAGCTAGTCCCCGTCATTCATTTTTACTTGTTCTTTACTTCTTGCCGAGCGAAAAGTTTAGCTTCTGTGCCGAGGGAGGGACTCGAACCCTCACGCCTTTAAAGGGCACAGGATTTTAAGTCCTGCGCGTCTACCATTCCGCCACCACGGCATACCTCTATATTTTAATTTATTTAGCCTCAAATATCAATCGGAAATGGCAGAAAATTCTGCAAGTATTTTCCCCACTTCGCTTGCGCTTTTTGATTTTAAGAGCATTATTTTAAGCTGTTTGCAGTTTTTAAATCCTCTTGGATACCAGCTGAAATGCCTTAAGACCTTATTAAACCCTTTTTTGCCGTAAAAGTTCTCTGCTGATTCTGCATGAATTTTAATTGTTTCAAAGAGCTCTTCTTTTGACGGTTTATAATTTTTTTTAAAAACCCAGGGATTTCCCATTGCCGCCTGGCCAATTAAAACACCGTCAATTCTGTTTTCTTCGGTCTTTTTTATTGCTTCCTCGAGTGTTTTTATTCCCCCGTTTCCCACGAAGACAATGTTTTTGTCTTTAGCAATTTTAGCAGCATTTTTAATCTCATTCCAACATACTTCTCCTGACAAGCCTTGAGAAAGGAGCCTTCCATGCATAATAATTGCCGAAAGCGGGTAATCGGAAAGGAATTGACACCATTCTTTAGCTATAGACGTCTTCTGGCCGATTCTTGTTTTAACAGACAATGGTAGATTTGTTTTTGATTCTTTTATTGCCTCTGCTGCTTTTTTGAGGATTTTATCAGCTTGTTTATAGTTTCCAATTAAAGCTCCCCCTCCTCCCCTAAAAAGTATCTTTCTGGCAGGACAGCCCATGTTAATGTCAATGCCGTCAAATCCCATTTTTGAAATTATTTTTACTGCTTCATAAATTGCTTCGGATGAGTAGCCAAAAACTTGAGCTACTATCGGTCTTTGAGCTACATCAAAAGCAAGGGTTTTTTTAAAAACAGCAGGATTTCTGATAAACCCCTCGGCTGAAATAAATTCAGTAAAGAGCACATCCGGCTTGGCAACATTACATTGTATTTGCCTTGCTGGTTTATCGGTTACTCCATCCATTGGTGCAAGGCCGATTATTGGTTTCTTAATTTTTTGCCAAAACATATCAATATTTAAATTAATATTTCAAAAAACAACAATACATATATTAATACATATTAATACAAATATGCATTTCAAACTGTGTCGTGAAAAGATTGAGGTTGTTATTACTAAACCAATTATACTTTAGAAGGAGAAAAAAATAAACCTACTATAGGTTAATATGAAGGCATAAGAACGATGTTTATGACATGAATGTAACCGTTGGAACACTCAATATCAGGAATTATGATTGAGGCGTTTCCAACCATTACCTCTTCAAAAGACAAAACAATGGGAAGATCCCTTTTGTTTATTGTGGCAATTATCTCAAGTTTTTTTAACTCTTCGGTGCTTATTTTTTTTGGGATTAAGTGGTTATTGAGAGTCTCCAGGGCTGTTTCTTTGGTTTCTAGGATGTCTTCAATTTTTCCAATTGGGTTTATTTCATAAAGTGCTTCGTCAAGACCATATCTCGAAAAACTGGTGTATGTGCCAAAAGCACTGTCGTTTGGGCAAAACAAGGTAATCCCCTGTTCTTTTTCCAAAAATTCTTTCTTTTCTGCCTTTTCTATTATTTGGGAGATATTTTTAAGATATTCTCGCTCTTCGATTGTTTCATATATGTTTTTCATTAGGGCATAAGCACGGAATCAATTAGGTGTAGTATTCCTCCGGAATATTCAATGTCTGATTTTAATAAGGCGGCATCATTTATCGTGATGTTTCCGTTTTCAGATTCAACAAGAAGACTTTCGCCCTGGAGAGTTTCAAGAATAGGAATGCTTTCCAAATCTTTTTTTGAAAATTCTCCGCTTACAACATGATAGTTTATGATTTCCTCAAGGCCTTTTGAATTAGTAGCAAGTTCATTAACCGTGCTTTCGGGAAGCTCTCCAAAAGCTTCGTCATTAGGGGCAAAAACCGTAAAAGGTCCTTCTTCGTTTAGTTTGTCTTCGACTTCAGCTTTTTCAATAAGTCCGATAAAAGTGTTTAGAGAACCAATTTTTTTTAATTGCTCAATAATTCCGTCCATTTCATTTTTTTAGTTTTTCTTCTGCCTCGCTTTTAACAATAATATCGTCTTGCCCGACACGGCTGATGTCTTCTTTTGATATTTTGTTTCTCCCTGTTTTCAGGTCTTCAATTGGCCCTTTTGTGATTTCGTATTCTATTACCTCTCCAGATTGCTCATCAAAAATTACATCAGAGACTTTGCCGATGTTATTTCCGTTTTCCGAGACCACATTCATTTTTCTTATTTTTGAATTTCTTTCAGAAACGCTTGAATAGGGATCAGGAACATCCGAGGCTTTTTCTATTTTCTGAGAAGAGTTTATGGTTGCGGCGTCTTCTCCTATTTTCTCAATCCCCTCAAAAGGAATTACCTTGGCTTCAGAAAACCAGCCTCCCTCGTCGAGAAGAAAGGCTTTTATTCTCTGGCTTACCGGATCATAAATAATGTCGTTAATTTCTCCGACTTCTTCACCCTTATCCAGGGAGATTACCTTAAGTCCGATTACATCACTTGCTTTTCGAGCCATTTTTAAGTTAATAATATTATTACCCTCAATCTATTAAACACAGATATGAGCAGGAATAAGGTAAGGTAAGAACAAGGAAAGAAGTACCGTATGCTTTTAACACATTGAACTGCTTGAAAATAACCATTAATATTATAAGATAGAGGAAACAATGGCTAGAAAAATTTTAATGTGCGACGACGATGAGGGTATTTTGGAGGTTTCGAAAGCAGTTTTGGAGTCATCAGGATATTATAAAGTAAAGACACTAACCTCTTTTGACAATTTCTTTAATATTCTCAAGGTTGAAAAACCAGATCTTTTGCTTATTGATCTTTGGATGCCTAAAATAAGCGGAGACGAGATTATTAAGAAATTAAAAAGAAATAAAGAAACAAGCACAATTCCAATTATTATAATTTCCGCAAGCAGGGACATTTGCCAAATAAGCAAAGAGTCTGAAGCAGATAACTACTTGTGTAAACCTTTTGATCTTGACGAGCTTCTTTCAGTTGTTAACAAAACCCTTTCGGTCTAAAATTCTTACAATACTCCCCTTTATTTCTGAGCCTTCCTTTGATATTATGTAAAAAATTTACAAAGATTAAGTAAGAAATTTGTAAATTTTTTTATTTAATGCCTTTATCAGATTACTTTTCCTTAAATATTCGGCATAAGGAAAACATTACCAATATTGTTCTAAGACTCGGTCTCCCTTTTGCCCACACAGACGAGATTCCCCAAACCCTGTCAATACTTAGGCAGGAACTTCCAGGGATTTTTGAAACCGAATGCTTTAATAATAAAGATATTCCTTTTGAAATAGAGGCTAAAAACACGGAAATTGGCCATCTTTTTGAGCATATTCTCCTTGAATATCTATGCCAGATAAAATGCAGCTTAGGTTCAGAAGACATTTGTTTTAATGGTGAAACCTCCTGGAATTGGAAAAGGGACAAGTTTGGCACCTTCCACATCAGCGTAAGTGCCGGCTTGCTCGACATTAAAGAGTTTTACCTAGCCTTGGAAAAAAGTATTTACCTGCTTGAGAAGATTATTAAAAGTAAGACAACAGGTTTTCCTAAAATATATAAAAGTTATTTTCACTCCTTATCCCTAGCTGCTTGATTAGCCTTTCTTGCTCTTTTTTTATTTTTCTGGCTTTTTGCCCTTGCCTGGCCTCCCTTTCTTCCTATTTCACTATAAAATTCAGAACCATATCTGTCTCTGGTAGTTGTGCCCCCGCTTCTTCCGGCTTCTTCAACAGTAATTGACTCGATATTGTCTTTGTTCTGTGCCATGTTTTTTCACCTCCTTTGACACGATGCTAGGGGTTGTCCGTCAAGGCATAAGAAGAATTTTGAAAGAAAACTGTAATAAACTTACGCTCGCTTTTTTTACGGTATTCTAACCTCTTTCTTAGCTCATTCTTTCTTCGTTTTCATAGAATCTTAAGATGAACACAGGGAAAACTTTGTTTGATTCAGGTAAAAGTTCTCAAAAAAACGAGAAAGAAAAGGTGGAAAACAAAGCCGAAAAAGCAGACCGAGAGCTTTATAAAATCTCAACGGCTTTTCCTTTCATTATTTTTCCCGACCATTTAATTATAGATACCGGTAAGGTGAGCATCGTCAGACACGGGTTTTTATCAAACACCTTTCATAGTGTTTTTATCAATGATATTTCCGATGTTCTTGTTTACACAAGCTTGCTTTTTGCCACAATTGAAATTATTGACAAATATTTTTACGAAAAGTCAGTTTCCCTTACCCACCTTAACAAAAAAGAGGCAATGAAGGCCCGAAGACTTATTCAAGGACTTATAATTGCTAAAAACCAGGATATTGATTTGACAAAGATTACAGATATAAAAGAACTTTCTAGAATGCTTGAAAAAATGGGGGCTTCAGGAGACGAACAGGAAAAGTATCGCTAAACTTTTTTCCTTCTTTTTATCTTGTTTTTAATTATTTTTTTTACAACTTTTTTTTCAGGAGGAACAATGAGATTAATTAGGGTCTCGTCATTTTTTTTGTCTAATGCAAGCTTTGCCACCTTTTTTCTGAAGCCCTGACTTTCAATTGTTTGTTTTTTCGGGAAATATCTTCTTAGAGGACATTTTTTATTTTTGCACTCTTTGCTATCAATAAAATATCCCATGCAATCAGCACACCTTAGATGCATAGCTTCTTTAATTTCGTCAATCTCTTTTTTGTGTTTTTTTTTGAGGTTTTCTACAGTTTCCCTTGCCATATAATTATTTGTCCGATTCTAAGGCTGAAAACCATATTAAACCCGAAACAAGGATAAATCAAGAATAGAAACGCTAGATTATTGACTGAAAATTTGATAAAATTTAGCTATACTGGCCGTGCTAATTAGGCTAGCCAGGATGGCGAAATTGGTAGACGCGCACGGTTCAGAACCGTGTTCCCTAAAGGATTGGGGGTTCAAATCCCCCTCCTGGCACTTTTTTGCGGACGTGGCGAAATTGGTAGACGCGCAGGCATGAGGGGCCTGTGCCCAAAAGGCTTGCAGGTTCAAGTCCTGTCGTCCGCACAAGCTTCATTTTTTTGTTTTTGTTCTTCGTTAATTTATTTCACTCTTTACCTTATAGTGTTAACTATTGACGGTGTTATTATTTCATAATATAATTGTGATTAAGTTTTCAAGCATTAGCGCTTGTTGTACTTTAAAATTACCCTTTGGCAGCAGTTTAAACTTCTTAAAAATAGGAGGTTTGAATTGCTGCCAACTGGGGTAGCATTTGGTCTCAGGTCAAGGAGGCAGTCTATGATTGTTATTACATTTTCTCTTCTTATCTTGAGATCGTCGTCCTGACAGGCGGGCGCGAGGGCAGAACTCCCCTCGCATGAAGTTGTGGCCGCACCAGGTGTTGCCTAACCGGCTAGGCCCTAGGTTCCAATTGTGGACCTTTACTAATACACCTGGTTTTTTTCTAGCCCCTGGAATAGAGTGAGTTGTGGTAGGAGACAGCGTAAAGCTGATGTAATTTCTTTTCCTCACTTCTCATTTTCCAGGGGCTTTTTCTTTGTTTCTTTTTACCTAATTAATCTCATTTTTATGGTAAATTACCTTTATTTTTGATAAAATTAAATCACGATTTAAGGTTTTTGGCCGATTAGCTCAGTTGGTCAGAGCGTCCGGTTTACATCCGGAAGGCCGGGGGTTCGAGACCCTCATCGGCCACAAAAAATTGGCACTGGTTTCATAAAATGTATTTTGTATACATCTTAAAAAGTCTTTCCAAAAACTTCTTTTACACGGGTTGTACCAATGATTTAAAAAGAAGGCTTAATGAACACAATAATGGTGAAGTAGTCTCAACCAAACCTTATTTTCCGTTTGATCTTGTATACTACGAGGCCTGCATAAACGAAAAAGATGCTTTTAGAAGAGAAAAGTATCTTAAAAGTAGATTGGGGAAGAATTATTTAAGGAAAAGACTGGAGAATTGGCTTAGATTAAAGTCTTGAATAAAGTTGGGTTTAAAGGTAAAATTAGCTATAATATAAATTGCCGGGGCATGTATAAATGGTGTCTCGGTTGATGTTCTTTTATTTATCAAGCTGTCACCTGAAATTAAGAAGATTAGAATAACAGCATTTATACATGCCAAGATAGCCAAGGTAGTCACGGCGGGGCTCTGAAAAAGCTCAGATGCGTGTGCAACTCACGCTCTTGGCACCCATTCAGCAAGCAAAGCTTGCTTCAGGGTAAACATGATTAAAAAATGTTATGTTTATATCCTAAGATGCGCTGATAATTCATATTACACAGGAATTACCAGTAACCTGAAGGTAAGGATTTGGCAACACAATCATGGGTATAAAAGTTGCCTTCAAAAATCTAAAATACCAGTATTATTAGTTTATCAAGAATCATTTTTAAACCGAGTTGAAGCAGCGAAAAGAGAAAAAGAGATTAAGGGTTGGGGAAGAAGGAAAAAAGAGTTATTGATAAATAGTTTACATTGAAGCCTCAAGGAGGGTGAAATGCGGTGGTAGTTCAGATGGTAGAACGTCTCCTTGCCAAGGAGAAGGTCGCCAGTTCAAGTCTGGTCCACCGCTCCATTTTTACAAAGCTTCTTCTAAAGAAAATTTTAAAAATGTTTTTTCATTGCCCGGTCGTCTAACGGCAGGACCCGAGACTTTGGATCTCGTTATCCAGGTTCGAATCCTGGCTGGGCAACTGCGTTTAAAAATATTTAAAACCATGAAAGGAGTTCTTCGTGAAGGCAAAAGCAGAGCTTGCCGTTGACATCTTTACGAATTGGGGAAGTTAAGGTTCGATGGTCACCATTCACAATTAGCTGCTACTGCAGCTGTAGGATTGGAGCCGGCTATTAATGAAATAAAAAGACATCCCGAGCTTACGGGTAGTTTTATCGAAGGAATAATTAGAGAATTGGAAATTAGAGGTTTTTTTGATGAAAAAGCAATTAGTTTACCTTATAAACTTCCACAACCATCTGCCTAAGCCCAAGTTTAAATAAAATAAAATTTTGTTTTTTTTGAGACTTACTCAATCTCATATCCCAGGGTAACGGTTATCTTTATTTCCGTGGAACCGGTCTGGATATCTGTTTGTGCTTCCTTTGCCATGCTCTCAAGCCTCATTGAATCATAAGCAACCGGTCTTGGGGAGTCTCCCTTGTCCTCGCTATAGCTTACAATCTTTCCCAGTCTAAACCCTGCTGTTTTGGCAGCTTCAGAAGCTTTTCTTTTTGCTTCTTCAACTGCTTCTTTTCTTGCCTCATCTTCAGCCTTAGCCCTATCGTCAACATCAAAAGAAATATTGCCTATTACATTTGCTCCCTTTTCAGAGGCTGTATCAATTACTTCATTTACTTTATCAATGTTTCTTACCTTAATCGAAAGGTTAGTGCTGGCGTTGTAGCCGGTAATTTTTTGTCTGCCGCTGGTCCAGTCGTAAGCTGGATGAATGCTGTAACCGGTTGTTTTTATGTCCTTTTCATCAACACCAAGGGATTTAAGTGCTTTTATCACTTCATTAATGTTTGTGTTTAAGTTGTTTTGAACTGTTTTCACCGTTGAACCATTGGTTTGAACCCCCACGCTTACCATGGCAATATCCGGCTTAACTACAGATTCCCCCTCTCCAGTAACTGTAAAAAAGTCAGTTTTAGTGGTGGAAACACTGTTTACTGAAAAAGAAATCGGGCCGGCCAGTTTTGTGTAAAGAAACAAGGCCACAAAGAAAATTACTATTGCCGAGAGAAAGGAAATAATTCTATTCATAAATTTATTCTTAAACTATTCGCCATAAATGTCAAGTTTGCATCATTATTTTTTGCTTGAAAAAGAAAATGAAAAAAATAATATTTCTCTTATGGATAAGAAAGAGGAATTAAGGAAAATAAAAAAAGAAGTTGAAGATTTAGAACTCTCCCCTCTTTATGGGTTTAGAAAGAAAAATAACTATAAACCAGTTATCGGAGAAGGAAACTTAAACGCCAGAATAATGTTTATTGGCGAAGCTCCGGGTGAGAGTGAAGCAAAAATTGGCAAGCCGTTTGTGGGTAGGTCGGGGAAAGTTCTTGACCATCTTTTAAATATTGCCGGGCTTAAAAGAGAAGAAGTTTACATAACCAGCGTTCTTAAAGACAGACCACCTGATAACCGGTCTCCAAAGTCTGACGAGATTCGTCTTTATCTACCCTTCTTGGTTAGGCAAATTGAAATGATAAAACCGGGAATAATTGTCATTTTAGGAGCAGTTGCCCTTAAAACTCTTTTTGGAGTTTTAAATTTGCTGGGAAAACCTAAAACAATGGCCAAAATCCATGGAAAATGCTTTTATTCAGATTCTGAGTTTGGAAAAATAAAAATATTTACTTCTTATCATCCTGCAGCCGTACTTCACCAATCCAAGTTGGAAAATGTACTGGAAGAAGATTTTAAAGAACTAAGAAAAATAATATGAAAGTCTTTATTGGCACCTCCGGATGGTCTTATGAGCATTGGAAAGGTATCTTTTATCCCAAAGAAATTAAAGCAAACCAATATCTTTCTTATTATTCCAATGTTTTTAAAACTGTTGAGATTAATAATACTTTTTACAACCTGCCAGGAGAAGAGATTTTTAAAAGATGGAAAAAGCAAGTTCCTTTAGGCTTTGTCTTTTCGGTAAAGGCAAATCGCTATCTTACACATGCTAGAAGACTTGAAGTGGAAAGAAAATCAGTTGATTTATTTTTTAAAAGAGTTCTACTTTTAGAAGACTTTTTGGGTCCGATTCTTTTCCAGCTGCCCCCTAACTTAAACAAAAGCAAAGTTCTTTCAGGCTTTTTGAACCTTATCCCTAAAGAGTTTAAGATTGTTTTCGAGTTTAGGAATAAAGATTGGTATACCGAGGATATTTTTGATTTATTAAAAAAAAGAAAGATAATTTTTTGCATTCACGACCACAGCCAAGCGCCTTCGCCCTTTTGGGTGACCTCAGACAAAGTTTATATGAGAATGCACGGCCCAAGCGGAAGCTACACCGGAAGATATTCAAAAAAAGAATTAGAAGCTCTTTCCGAAAAAGTATTAGGTCTTAAAGAAAAAGTAAGCGAGGTTTACTGCTATTTTAACAATGACGCTAAAGGTTATGCAGTGGAAAATGCCAGGAATCTTTTAAAAGTAATTAATTCAAAGAGTCGGGGAGCGCTTGAATAATTTTATCGTCTCCGGGTCCTGGTATGCCCCTGCCGTCTTTATTGTTGGTGGTTATGTAAAAGTGCCCGTTTGGACCTAAAACAATGGTCCTAAGCCGGCCAAAGCCATTTAAAAGAACTTCGGTAATTTCTTTTGTTTCTTTATTAAATCTAAATAAAGCCTGGCCTCTTAGTCCGGTAAAATAAAGGAAATTGTTATAAAATGTCATCCCTGAAGGAGCCCAGGTGTTTCCTCCGCTTTGTACTACCGGGGAAATTACTCCATTTCTTTCCTCGCTTCCGGTAACCTCCGGCCAGCCGTAGTTACCTCCTTTTTCAATTCTGTTTATCTCGTCTCTGGCTGAAGGCCCGTGTTCTGTGGCCCAAAGAATATTGTTTTCATCAAAAGCCAGTCCTTGGGGGTTTCTGTGGCCATAAGAAAAAACTTCATTCCCAAAAGGATTGTCAGCAGGAGTATCTCCTTCATCTGATATTCTCAGTATTTTTCCGGCCAGAGAGGAGGTATTCTGGGCTAGAGCCGGATTTTGGGCATCGCCTGTTGTTATGTATAAAAGTTTGTCAGGACCAAATAATATTCTCCCGCCGTTGTGGAAATTGCTTCCGGGGATTTCTTCAATTATATTTCTCTCAAAGACAAGAGAATTTCCGTCAAATGCAAACCTTGCTACTTTATTTCTAATATTTCCCCTGCTTTGGTAGGTGTAATACAAATAAACATAGCTGTTGTCTTTAAAATCAGGGTGCAAGGCCATTCCTAAAAGCCCTCCTTCTCCGATTGCTTCAACTTCTGAAATTGAAACAACGGGATTTGGTCTTAGAACTCCATTCTCAATAAGCCTTACTTTTCCCGGCCTTTCCGTAACTAAAGCATTTTCGTTTGGCAAAAATACTATTTCCCAAGGAACTTCAAGGTTTTCGGTAAAAACCGAAAGACTCTGTTTGTTTTCCGGCAAGGAATCTTTTGAAGAGTCTTTAACGGTATTTGTTGGTTGGTTTCTTGTTAAGAAAAAAAATGCCAAGAAAGCAATAATAATTCCAAAGACAATTAAAGCTCTTTTCATATATTCATGTTTTTAAATTTCTGACAAAAGAAAATATAAAGAGGGTAATGAAACGGTAAGGCTATTTTTTGGCTGCTTCAATCTCGCAAAGGAGCTTTTCTTTAATTTTTTTTGCCTCTGACCTGATTATTTCTTCAATGTCAACTTCAATTTCTTTTTTAAGAAATTCAAGAAGCTCAAGGTCAAAAGGACTTTGCTGGAATTTCTCAAGAAACTCATTATGTTTTGAAAAAGGAAGGTGGTCAAGGATTATTGTTAAAGTGTGGTGATGAAAAGTTTCGTCAACAAGGGCTAAAATCTCTTTTTTTTCTTCGATTCGGATTTCTTGAGAATCAATTTTTGCAATTATTTCTTCAACTTCTATTAGATGGTCATAAAAGATTTTTGTCATTTCTCCTCTCCTAAATTATACTCTAAAGGTCCAAGCTGAACTTTATTTTCAGGGTCATCAACAAAGAATAAAACCACCGGTCCTTTTTGTTTACCGACATTAAGATTAAGATATGCCATTATTTCAGGGGAGCCGCCGAAATGCTTTCCTGTCCATTCTGCCGGACCGGCATCACCAACTACAGCCACCACTGCTTTTCCATTTACAGGGTTAACAACAACCACTTTTCGGTGTTTATACCATTCGTAAAGAAAACGGGTTCTGATATTCCAGTCAGGAAGGTAAAGCGTTTGCACGGCAACATAATATTTTTCCTTTAAGACGTCTTCTTTCGTGAGGTCTCTTTTGGACTTGGCAAAGTAGCCCCAGGCTCCTAGACCCGGAGTGATTCCGGACTTTTGATATTCATCGTGCTGGTCTATTGTGTCTCCCGGATAGCGGGGAAGGTGTTGCTCTGCGCCAATAAGGCCGTATGTTTGGTTAAGGTGAGTGCTTCCCAGTTTGGGGACGGCTGTTATTCCGAAAATATCAAATAAAAGGTGGCTGACTTTTGTTTCCTGATCAGCGTTAAGCGGCCCAATTTTTTCCGGCAGTATTTGTGAAAGCTGGTTTGCAAGCGATTTGGAAATATTTTCCTTTGTTTGAACAATGGCTGAACTAGGTTTGGAATCCGGAATCAGGCCAACTTGTGGCGAAGAAAGAAGCAGGCTTCCGGCAATTGCTCCTGAAGTAAGCAGCTTTGTCGCGTGTTCTCTGATTTTTCCGGGATTAACACCTGCTTCGGTTAGAAATTTGACTGCATGCGGGTGCTTGCTATTCAATGATTGGGCAGAAAGAAGCTGGAGATTTTTTATCTTTGAGGAGAGAAGTTTTGTGTTTATGCTTTTTTCTGTCTTGGCCATTTAGTTAAGTCTAATACGGCAGAAAAAAAAATGTCAAACAAATTACCTATTTCCTTTATAAAAGGATTGGACTTCATCAAATTGCTGCCTTTTAGAAAAATCTTCGTTAATTAGCGACTCATTTCCTCCCATTCCCATATGCCAATAGTTAAAACCAATTATCTCTGGTCTTTTTGCCGCACCCATACTGGTTATTACCTGGTTTTCAATATTGCCATCACCCACGCTTCCCCATTCGCTAATGAATATGGGAACACCAGGATATCTTGCCTGAAGTTCATTTAAGGCATTTTCCATGGTATCGCCGCAGAGCTCGGGGTAGTGGTCAATGGCCAGATTTCCCATTTTGGCAACGGTAGCGTCTTCAAGAATGCCGTTCCAGTCAGGATTCATGCTTCCCCAGGCCGTAAAGCCGTCAAAACCGAAAAACCCTAATTTCATTTTTCCGGATAAGCCAATTTCGCCAAAAGCTTTTTCCGAAACATCAATGGAATCTCTCAGCCATTGATTAAAATGAGGGATGTCTCTAAAAATGCAGACACCTTGACTGCAGTATGTTACTCCTGAAATTCCGCCGTTTTGCGGCTCAGGGGCAGGGGTAAAAATGTCCCCCTCTTCAAACATCCAGGCGTTATCTTTAATGTAGCGGTATGTTTTTCCCAGGAAATCATCGCTCGGGTTTTTAGCTGCGCCGTAAATTCCCTCAAAAGAAAGAAACATATGCCGGTGCCAAATTTTTAACCCCCTTGAGCGGATGGTGTTAACCCAAGCTTTTGTGTATTCAAGCGAATTGCCGCAGTCGGGGTTGTCGTAGGGGGTTTCAACCGCGACATAATTTGCGCCAAGCTCTTTTGCCGTGTCAATCCATCTTTCAATAAAAGCCTGGTCTCTTGGCCCACAGACGCGGTCTTTTGATTCTTTCATTGAAGAAACGCTTTGAATATCCCATGTTTTTCCGCTTGGGATAGGTGTGGCGGTTGGTGTGGCAGTGGGCGTTGGGTTTGGGCTAGCCTGGTTATTTAAACCGTAACCAAATTTTACCACCGCGCCTCCGTATGCTTCATAATACTCTAAAACGATTTTGTGGCTTCCATTTCCAAGATATTTCTGAACATTATAAGTAGTGGCCGGCTGGTCAAACCATTTGTCTAAAATAAGTTCACCATTGATATATAGTCTTACTCCGTCGTCCGCAGTGACAGAAAAATCATAATTGCCGCTTTCCAAATTAATTATTTTTTCCCATCTGACTGAGAATAAATCTCTGGGAACTGAAGAATCCGGAGAATGCTCATGCCACTCAAAGTTAATTTGACTGTCTCCCCTTTTTAGAACCGGGCTTCCGCTTAAATCTTTATTGTTAAAGTAATTTCCTTGGTATAATTCAGGATTATCAGCGATGGGCGTTGGGGTTGGAGATAAGGTTGGAGTCGGGCTGACTGCCGGGTCGGTTGGTTTTTTAGGTTTTTGGAAATAAGAGTAAAAAAAGCTTAAAAAGTTTTTCGGCAAGCTTATTGCGTAAGCATTTTTTGCTCCGGCAAACAAAAGAATGATTGCCGTTAATGCGAAAATGGTAATTTTTGCTGTCTTTTTTTTCATTCGGGCAGTGAATGATTTAATGCGGCGATTCTAGCACAATCCGTCAAGAAAGCAAGCGCAAGCTTCATATAGATTTTTTAAATTCTTACACTTCTTCTTTCGAAATTATTACTGAAACTTAACTCAAGCTGAATATCGGTTTCCTAAAAGAAGAAGTAGAAGAAGGAAGGGGGTGAAATAAATGAAGAAGCTGTTTTTTCTGTTTCTTTTAACTTTAGGGGTGTTTTTATTTTCCGCTAACCCCGCTTTGGCTGTTAATAATAGCTGTACTGACTGCTGCCGGGTAAATTGCAATTTTCTTTTTAAGCTGCCAAACACTGTTGCCTGTTACGAATCTGGAAGGCACGAGATTCCAGGACTAGGCTCTGAATTTTACGGTACAGATGTTGTTAAAACCATCGGTTGCGGAGGAATAATCCAGTATTTTTGCGGCACAACCCCCAGCGGGGAGCAAAAAAGGATTATTTCTGTTTGGCAAGTTGCCAGAAGAGATACCTGTCCAAACGGTTGGGTAAAAGTAGAAGACCCGCATCCTGAATGGGGAGATTATCTTGTCCCGGGGGTTGACTACTGCGTTCATAACACTATTCTGCCTTGCCCGGGATCAGGTAATCTAAGCAGATAAGGCTTGTTTCACAAACCGCGGTGAAAGCCGCGGTTTTTCATTTTATTTACAATTCTTTAACAAAAACTGAACAAATTTAGCAGAAAATATGAAACATAACGAAAGGTGGTGATTGTTTAATGAAACATATTTTAGTCATTTTAGCATTGGTTTCTCTTTCATTTGTTTTTGCCTCACCTCTTAGAGCAGCCCCTTTTAAAGCAGAGGACAAAAACCCCAATGTAGTCGCCTATTATGAAGACGGGCCTCACGGCATTCCCGGAAATTCTGCTTATCACGAAGGGGATGATATTGTAATGCAGGCGGGGAAAAGCGGTGTTTTTCAACAATGGTTTTATGGTGAAGGCGAAGACTATGAAGGCAAACACGGCCACCATAGCGTTTGGAAGCCGGCAGATGGCTGTCCCGCAAACTGGTTCGAGATGACAGTGGCTGGTTCTGGAGGAGGAAATTTTTGGGGTGATTATTTAGACCTTGAGCCAGGAACTTATTGCATTCACACGAATGACTTTAAGGTAAAAAAATAGGTCGCACACGCTAAAAATACCCCGCCAAATCGGCGGGGTTTTTAGTCGCCCATTCTTCTGAAGATAAGGATTTCTTCTGAGGTATAAACTTTATTAAAATATTTGTAAAGCCTGGCTTCGGTTTCTTTGTTTTCTAGAATGTTTTTCCAAACCTGGTCTCCCTTTTGCATAATAATCCAGGTGGCATATTTTTCCGGTTCTTTGAAAGATTCTTCCCAGTAAGGCTTGGTGCCGACATAAATGACATTTTCCATTTTTATGTTTGTCCTTATAATACTCATGGTTCTGGCGTAATCGTCAATTAAGATTAAACCATGGTCATAGTTTTCTTTCAGCCAATCCTGGGCATCAACTTTTTTGGCTGAAGAAAGGCCGACAACGCCGTCCGTGAGGGTGATTATCGGAGACTTGTCCCGGAAAAATAAGAAAAACTGCAAAGAAAATAAAAAGAAAATAATGACTAAGGACAGAAATTTTGCCTTTTTAACAATCTCTTTAAAAAGAAAAGGAATAAGAAGTGCAACCACCGGAAGCATCATGATCCCATACCTGACATTAAAGAGCCTCCACTCAAAGGTGTTGGGTGTTAAAAGGGGGATAAAAATTACGGACTGTCCCATATACAAAGACATAACATAAAAAACAAAAGGAGCAGCCAAGATCAGGGAAATTAAGTTTCTCTGCTTTTCTTCTTTGTCATAAAGAAAGTAAATTAAGCCTAAAATTGCCAATCCGAAAAACAAACTTCCGCTGTTTGCTGCTGAGGTAACCAGGTAATAAAGAAAAGCAAGGGTAAAATTACCTGCAGCCGGAAGCTCATTTCGGGCCATCCAGGCCAGTTGTTGGCTTCTGGCCGAAAACTCGCTTTTATTAAAGTAAAAGGGGTCATTAAAAATTAAAAAGTTCCAGATAAACCACAATAAAATTCCATAAAATGCCGGAGTTGAATAAAGAATCAACCTGCCGTCAAGTTTTTTTAAAGGCCTTTTATTAATAAAAGTATAAACAACAATGACAAAAGCTTCCGTTAAAACCAAAAACCAGCCGTCATACCTTGACAAAGTGCAACAAAAACCGAAAAAAGCAGCCAGCATCAGAGAAACAATGTCCCCCTCTTTTTTTAAAAACTTTATAAAAAAGTATGTATTTAAAACAAAAAAAACAATTAAAACAAGTTCTGTCATTGGTGTTGACTGCATATATAAAACATTGGGGTTTGACATAAAAATAAAAGAGGAGACAAAAGCAAGAAAGCTATTTTTGGTAAGCATTTTGGAAAGCTTGAAAATTAAAAGTGCACTCAAAATATAAGAAACTCCGGAAACAATTGAACCAGCAAGACCGGTTCTCCATAAGAAGTCAAAATAGACAAAGGGGATCATAAGAATATGCGGAAGCGGAAGCCAGACGCCGCCGAGCTGTGCCGCTCCGGGCGTAAGGCCGTGAATTACCCTTTTAGCAATGTTTAGGTGAGATTCTGCGTCTCCGTAGGCAATTATGTCTTTTGTCTGGTAGAAAAATATTGTGCTTGAAACACTAAGGATTATTGAAAGAATTAAAGTTGCCTTTTCCCAAGATATTTTTGAAATTAAATTTGAAAAAAAACTTAGGATTTTTTTAACAAAAGCGTTTCTGCTTAATTTTTTTTCCAGGCCAAAAAAATGATTTTGCTTTCTTTTTTTTACCATGTTAACCGCCTGGTTTATGGTTCTTGGTCTTTTGTCTGAAAATGTAAAAAATTTTTTCATTTTAGTTTACGGTAGCCGGCTCTTTAGGAGATATAATTTGCGCTCCTGCCTGTTCGGCCCCAAGGCTTTTACTTTTAATGATTTTTTTCCTGTTTCCGAAATGAAGTCCGTGAACAGTTTTTGCCCAATAGTGAGGTTTGTAAACCATTTCATAGAGAGCTTTCCAGGCGGCAATGCTCATTCCCCACCAATAAAAAGGGATAAGGAAAACATATTTGATAATTTCATAGTGGTTTCTTTTTGCCAGGCCGATCATGTAGTAATAAATGTAAACAAAGTTGCCGAAAACAAGACAAAAGACGCCAAGATAAAGAATTACCGGCGGGTAAAAAGACTCAATGGTTGTCCCTATCCAAGGCCGGAAAAGAAAATATGAAATCGTGGTTAGCCACATAAAGGGGTTTATGAAATTTGAGAGAATTTTAGTGCCTACAATTAGCTGGAATGTTAAAAGGTCGGGTTTTTTGAGAGTGGCGATGAACTGTTTTGGGTTTCTCATGTGAACCAGGTATGTTTGAATATATCCTTTTATCCAGCGGCTTCTTTGCCTGATCCAATTTAGGTAGTTGCTGTTTGCTTCCTCGTAAGTGGTTGAGTTGATTATCTTAGTTGTATATCCTCTTTTAGCCAGCCTGATGCCCAAATCGCAGTCCTCGGTAACATTAAAAGGGTCCCAGCCTTTAAGTTTTTTTAGCTCAGTCACTCGAAAATGGTTTGAGGTTCCCCCTAAGGGGATTGGCGCGTTTATGGACTGAAGGCCGGTTAGGGTTAAGTCAAACCAAAGAGAATACTCGGCCGTAAAAAGCTTGGTAAGAAGGTTCTGGTTGGGATTATAATAGTTAAGCTTTGCCTGAACACAAATTGTATTGTTTTCTATCTTTTGAAAAGCAAGAAAAGCTTTTTTAAGCTGGTCTTTTTCCGGAACATCCTCGGCATCGTAAATTACCGCATACTTGCCGTTTGCATATTTAAGGCCGTAATTTAAAGCTTTAGGTTTTGTTTTTGGCTGTGAATGAGGAACAACAAGAACATTGAAATACTCTGGCAAATTGGCCTTTTTTGCTTCTTCGATTGTTCTTTCGTCGTTTTCTTCCAAAAGCAAAAGAACTTGCAGTTTATTTTTTGGGTAATCAAGTTTGCTTATGGCATTTACAAATTGCCTTAAGACCTGCCATTCTTTGTAAAGCGGACAAAAAATGGTGTATCGAGGCAAATCTTTTTCTTTTATCTTTTCAATTTCGTTTCTGGTAATTTTTATTTCCGGATTTTTAACAAAGCTTCTGACAATTAAAAAAATGCCGAAAAAAAGATCGGCAAAATAAAAAACCGTAATTGAGCCGATAATGAATTTCAGGGTGGCGTGCCAATCTCTGATAAAAGAAAAAGTGATTAAAGAAAGAAAGGAAACGATTAAAACCTTTTGTTCCAAAAAAGCGGAAATAAAGGCGGTTTCCCTATTGGGAAGATCTGTATGGGGCACAAATTCAACCCCGTTGTAGTGAAAACCTATTCCTTTATTTTTTTGAATGTTTTTATGAAATGGAAAAATTTTAGCCGGACTGAGCAAATTAGCAAATGAATAATTGATAAATTTTTTAAAAGTATTTAGCCTTTCGGAAAATTTTTTCTCTTTTTGCGGCTTTTTGATTTTGTTTTCAACAATACTAAGCTCATATCCTGCGCCAATACCTTCAATTGCCAGTTGCAGATTAAAAAAATGCTCTTTCGGTTTAAGCTCAAGTCTTTCAATGATTTCTTTGGTAAAAAACCTTATTCCTGAAAAAGGGTCAATATCAAGGTTATGACCAAGCTTGACCAAAAATGTTTTAATAAATTTACAGTAATACCTGTTTAAGAGCGTCTCGTTTTTGCAGCCAACTCCGTTTGTAATGACAATGTCTGCCCCTTTTTCCCTTAAGCTAAGGATTAAGGGGATTGTTTCCGGGTCAAAGTTTTTATCATAATCAATTAATAAAAGCTCTTCGTTTTTGGCTTTTTTAAGGCAGTAAAGGAGACGATCTTTATCTTTGTTTTCTTTGATTATCATTAAAGGAAGACATTTTAGTTCAATTGCTTTTTTTAAGTTTGTTTCCCCTATTTCCAAAGCGTGAATGATTATTTCGTAGGAAACTCTTTTTTTTCTTAAAATTTTGTCCAGCTTCTTTAGGTATTTATCAAATCCATCTTCTTCCCCAATTGAAGAAATCACGATTGATATATTTTTTTTCATAATGATTCTCCTCTAGGGTATTGGTGATATAAAAATAGACAGCTAGATTTACGGGCAATACATAAATCAGTAAGAGGATTGTAAAAAAGCTATTGACCTTTAAAGATTCAATCTTGTATAGTAAAAAAACCATGGATAACTATGCCGATGACAATCCTCAGGTTTTGGATATTACCGATACCGTGGACACAGTTAAAACCGATTCTCCCGACACAGATGAGCCAATAAATGAAAACGTTAACGAGCTTCTTAATCTTGAAGATTTAATCAAAAACTATGTAAGCCAGATTGAAAACTTAAGAAAAGAGATAAAAAAACAAAAAGACCTCTTCGAAGACTCTTTTGAAAGTGATGTGGTTTACCGAGAGCATGAGGAGAAAGCCAAGGAGGCGGCAAAAATTAAATCAGAAACCAAACAGCAAATTCTAAAACAGCCGACACTTGCGGCCTTGGGTGAAAAAATTGACGACTTAAAGACTCAGCTTAAGGAACTACAGGTCACGCTTTCTGATTACTTGGTCCAATACCAGAAAATGACTGGTTTTAACGAAATTGAAGTTGGCGACGGCGAGACAATGATTATTGTTAATTCTGCTAGGCTGGTTAAAGGTTCTCCGAAAAGCTAAAATGAAAAAAGTTCTTTTCTTTATTATTATTTCTTTATTTGTTATGACCGGCTGTACTAAAAAAAGTAACACCCAAAACGATATTGACCTAAGCAATGCCCAAGAACCTCTTTCTCCTTCCCCTGCTTTAGAAAGGTCTGGGATTCCGGAAATGGAAATTAATACTGAAAATAAATATAAAGCGGTTTTAGATACCTCTGCCGGCAAAATTACCCTAAGCCTTTTTGCCGACAAAACACCCATAACGGTAAATAACTTTGTCTCTCTCGCTAGAAAAGGTTTTTATACTAATACAATCTTCCACCGGGCCGTAAATGGTTTTATGATCCAAGGCGGTGATCCAAAAGGCGACGGTACCGGAGGACCTGGATACACTTTTAAGGACGAACCCTTTGAAGGCGAATATTTAAGAGGTACAGTTGCCATGGCTAACGCAGGCCCAAATACAAACGGCAGCCAATTTTTTATTATGCACAAAGATTATCCACTTCCAAAAAACTATGTTATTTTTGGCCAGGTAATTTCCGGATTGGAAGTTGTTGATAAAATTGCCGAAACTCCGGTTAAAGAAAACTCCATGGGTGAAATGTCAAAACCGATTAATCCGGTAGTAGTGAAGGCGGTTGAAATAACTGAAGAGTAAGCTTATGCCTTTACGTCTTAAAAGTTTAGGCGGTCGATATAAAACCTTAAACCTTATTGAAATTTCCAAAAAATCTTTAAGTGATAACTTTGATTATTTTTCTTCCTTAAATCCTGCATCAAAAGTTTGCCCGGTACTTAAAAGCAATGCTTATGGCCACGGACTTTGCTTAATTGGTAGATTTGTTGATAGGCAGCTTAGGCCAGAGTTTGTTTGCGTTGACAGCTTATATGAAGCTTATGGCCTTTATAAAGCCGGTCTGAAAACAAAAATACTTATTATGGGCTATACTTTTCCCGAAAACTTCAAATTTAAAAAAATTAACTTTAGAATACCTTTGTTTGATCTCGAGACGCTTAAGGTTTTGGCCAAATACCAGCCTGAAGCCAAAGTTCATCTTAAAATTGACACAGGCATGAACAGGCTGGGAATAAAAGAAAATGAGTTTGAGGTTTTTGCTAGAGAGTTAAAAAAAGTTAAACATCTTAAAATCGAGGGTATTTATTCGCACCTTGCTGACGCCGACAACCACCAAAGTCAAGAGTTTTCCCTTAAACAGATTGAAAGATTCAAAAAAGCAATAAAATTTTTTGAGGAAAAAGGTTTTAATTTTAAATACAAACACATCTGCGCTACGGCTGGAAGCGTTCTTTTTAATGACCCTGTCTTTAATTTAACAAGACTGGGTATTGGTTTTTACGGCATATCCCCTTTTCCTGAAGGGTCGGCATTGAACAAGGGTTTATCTTCAAAAATAAGCCCGAGCTTGAGGCTGCTTACTCATGTGGCGGCAATAAAAAAAGTTAAAAAAGGAGAAGAAATCGGCTATAACCTTTCTTTTAAAGCTGATGTCGACATGAAGTTGGCAATTCTTCCGATTGGTTATTATGACGGCATTGACCGCCGTTTCGGCGGTAAAGGAAAGGTGCTAATCAAAGACAAGCTTTGTTCTGTTATTGGAAAAGTTTGCATGAATATTACTATGGTTGATGCTACAAAAGTTAATAACCTAAAAGTCGGAGAAAAAGTGATTATTTTTTCAGATTCTAAAGATTCTCCAGTCTCTGTCAAGGCTGCTTCTTTGTCAGCCGGCAAGTCGCCTTATGAAACACTGGTCAACCTTTCCGAGACTACCCGAAGAGAGCTTTGCTAGCCTTATTTGAAGCTGAGAAAAAGTTTCATGAAATCTTTTCCTTCTATTTCGCCAAGTTTCCCATCTTTAGTATACCTTTCCCCAAACTTTTCCACAGGGTCTGCCTCAAGTCCCTTTTTATAAATTAGCAAAGGCACCGGGTCTTCTGAGTGGTCTTTTAAGCTGCAGGGTGTTGAATGGTCAGCAGTAATGGCTATGGCCGCCTCAAGGTTTTTTAAATCGCTAAAGGACTGGTCAATTTTTTCAATAAAGGCCTTTTTGCCTTCACAATCTCCGTTTTCACCAAAGATATCAGTAGCTTTAATATGAAGAAAAACAAAATCGTGATTATTTAAAGCATTTTTGGCAGCTTCAACCTTTGAAGAAAGGTCAGTGTCCGGCATGCCGGTAGCACCCTTGGCTTCAATTATATCCATACCGGCAATTCTGCCTAGACCTTTGTAAAGGCCTGCTCCGGCAACACAGGCTGCTTTAAGGCCGTATTTTGACTCGAAACCTGGAAGCGCCTTAAAGTAACCTGGCCCGCGGGTGAGAATATAGTTTCCTTTAGGCAAGTTTTGCTCTTTTCTTTTTTGATTAAGCTGGTTTCTTTCTAAAATCCGATGGCTTCTTTTAAGAAATTCTTCAAGAACACGAGCAGTAAATTGGGCTTCTTGGGAACCGTCCAGGGCTTCAATTTCATTAGCTATCCGGTTTTCCCAATCAGAGACAACCTTATCTTCAGTAACATAATGAACATCTGAATTTGAGATTTTATCGGAAAGACCTTTTCCTTTCATAACAATGGCCAGGCGGTGGCCTGTCCCTGGCTTAACAACAAATCTGACTCCATCAATTTCCATACCGTTAAGCTCGTTTACAAAATCACTCGAGTTTCCTATTCTTCCGGCTCTTCTGTCCAGAACTCTTAACTTTTCATCAACTGTGGCAAGGTTACCTCTTATGGCAATATCCCCTTCTTCAAGCTTTATACCTAAGCCAGCTGCCTCAATTGGCCCCCTGCCGGGGTAATCAGTTTCAAGATTGTAGCCAAAAAGGGTTAAATGGGCTTCGTCGCTGTTTGGTCTTACCCCTTTTCCCAAGACATAGATAATGCCGTTAATGCCCTTTTTTGATAGAAAATCCATGTTTGGGGTTTCGGCTTTCTCAAGTGGGGTTTGATTGCCAAAAGAAGCTATAGGCAGATCACCCATTCCGTCGCAGATAACCAAAACAAACTTACTCATTTGGAAAGTTTTTCTTCAATTCTAAGAAGACGGTTATATTTTGCCACCCTTTCACCGCGGTCTGGCCCGCCAAACTTACTTTGGAAAGAAGGCGAACCGACAGTCAAATCTGCAATAAGGTCATCGTTTGTTTCTCCTCCCCGATGGGAAATAATGGTGGTAAAACCGGCTTTTTCCGAAAGCAAAATCGCCTGAAGCGTTTCCATAACCGTGCCGATTTGGTTTAATTTTATCAAAACACTGTTAACAGCCTTAAGGTTAATGGCTTTCTCTATTCTTTTAACATTGGTAGTTAAAAGGTCATCTCCGACAACTTGAACTTTGTCTCCAACAAGGCGGTTGAATTCAGCCCAGGAATCCCAATCTTCTTCAGCAAACATATCCTCCATTGACCAAATGGGATATTTTTCAGCCCAGCCTAAAACCTTTTTAAGCCATTCTTTTTTATCAAGTTCAAGGTTTCCTTCGCTTTTTAAAACATACTTACCGTCTTTGTAAAATTCGGAAGAAGCAGCATCCAGGCCCAAGACAACCTGGCCGGGCAGGTTGTAGCCGGCTTTTTTGGTAGCCTCAATCATAAGCTCAAACGCCTCCTCGTTTGACTTTATTTCTTTGGGCATAAAAGCACCTTCAAACCCAACTCCGGTGGCATATTTTTTTTCTACGAGAATTTTCTCAAGCTGGTGGAAAATTTCAGCTCCTACTCTAAGCCTTTCCCCGAAAGAGTCAAAAGCTTCTTTTTTGGGAATAACAAAATATTCCTGGCAGTCAGTTGACCAATTGCCGTGTTTCCCACCTTCAAGAACAAGAATAAGGGGCTGAGGAAGCTCAAAATTACTGTTACCGGTTAGTTCTCCGAAATATTCATAAAGAGGAATTTTTTTTGAGCGGGCCGCTGCTCGGCAAACTGCCATAGAAACGCCAACCGTGGCGTTGCCGCCGAGCTTAGATTTATTTTCCGTTCCGTCAAGTTTAACCATGGTGCTATCAACTGTTTTCTGATCATAAGCGTCAAGGCCGATTAAGGCGTTTTTTATCGGGCCTTTGATGTTTTCAACTGCTTTTAAAACACCCTTACCAAAATATCTTTTTTCATCTTTGTCTCTTAGCTCTAGGGCTTCTGTGCTGCCGGTTGAAGCGCCGGAGGGAACACCTCCCAAAGCAGTAGTGCCGTCTTCAAGGTGAACTTCAGCTTCGATTGTGGGAACTCCTCTGGAATCAAGAATTTCCCGGGCAGTTACATCAGTTATTTTCATTATTTACTCCTTTTTGGTATATCAATAATAGCATTATTTTCTTTCAACCGTGTATGTGATTGGATGAGACAAAAAAATAACAGGGCTTTCTTCAACTAAAAACCTTTGAAAATCAAAATAGATGTCTTTTCTTTCCTCTTTATCAACAGTAATTCTGCCGTCTTCTAAAAGCTTATCAATTCTTAAGCTGGTGAACCCGGAAAGATTAGCGGGTTGGTTTGAATGCCAAAGAATGTATTGGTCAGGGTCTTTGGGAATTTCTCTGGCAGCAATAAGAACATCGAAACTTTCAGGAATAAAAGTAACAATTTGAACGGAAGATTCGATTCCGAGCTGGTCCCAGCTTTCCTTGATCGTGTTTGCCACTTTTTCATGCTGAGGCAAAGTGGAAATTTTAATTTTAAGATTTTTAAGAGATTCGTCATTGCCCAAAAGCTCTTTTGCTCTGGTTAAATCTTGGTTGTAAGGCTTAACATCAGGATTATAAGCCCAGGAATCAGGATTAATCGGCCCTAAAGCTCTTATTAAAGAGTTTTCTTTAGGGATGGCGTAGGAAAGCGCCTGACGGAAAGTTTTTTCGGAAAAAGGAGCTTTTCTTGTGTCAAAGAAAATTCCCAAATAAGCATCATTCATCACATTTTTAGTAATGTTCACCGAGTCGTTAAAATAAAGATTTTCAATATCAAAAATACCTTCAATTTTGTTTATCTCTCCTAAATTAAAGGCTGTTTTAAGCTCGTTTTCTGTGTGATAAAACCTGAAGATTTTTTTAGGAAGGCTATTGTCCCAAGCTGGAACAAGATGAACGCTTTTAACAGCTTTACCGCTTCTTTCAATTCTTTTTATTTTATAGTTCCCAAGCCCGATTAGCCCTTTTTTGAAAAGAGGTTTTGAAACAATTCCCGGAAACGGGGAATAAGGTTCTTTAAGAGAAAAGGTCACTTGGTTTTGGTTTATAGTGAATCCAATTTCTTTAAAGTTATAGTTTATGTCTGAAGTTTCAAACTTTTTTCCGTCATGCCAATAAATGTCATCTTTTTTAATATTAAAAATATAGGTTTTTCCTTCGTCAGCAACAGTCCAGCTTTCACAAAGGGCCGGAATAACTTCGCCTTTTGTGTCAAACTGTGTAAGTCCGTATGAAAGCTCCTTTAAAACCTGATCAGGAAGCTCATTGGTGGAATATTGGCCGATAACGCCGATTTTCTGGGTGCCGATTGGTTTGGGGATAGTGGATGCAATCCTAGGGATAACCAAATAAAAGGAAGCTCCCAAAAGCAAGCCGACAAAAATCGTGCGGTATTGCTTTCTGAATATTGCCGAAAGAAACCTTAAGGCAAAACGAAGTTTTTTTAAAAGATTCATTTAATTAGATTAAATGACAAGCTGAACAATTGAGGAGATGAAAAAAAGGATCGAGATTACAATTGTTGCCCGGTGAACAGCTTTTTCAACTCCTCTTCTTGTAGAGTAGGCAGCTAAACTGCCGCCAAAAGCGCTTCCCAAACCCCCTCCTCTTGATTGCAAAACAATAAGTACTACAAGAATAAGGCTTAGAACAATCTGGACAATCAGTAAAACAGTATTCATTTTTTTATTTGCATGCGAAAATCCAGGAAACACCCGCAGCAACAATTTCAATTAAGAATGATACCAAAACAAGAGCCCAAAAGAAAGAGAGGCTGATTTGGGGAATAACAAAACCGGCAAAAGAGAGGCCTTCAAAGGTAAAACCAGTGATTTTAAACTCAGAGATAAGAATAGGGACTATGAAAAGCACCAGCACATTCACTACCCACCTGAAAGCGCCCAAGGTGATTAAGTTTATAGGTGTCAAAAGTAAGTTAAGAACCGGTTTTACGATTAAGTTTAGAAGGGTTAGGCTTAAAGCGGCCCAAAAAAGAATAACCAGGTTTTCTGAATAACTAATAGCTGAAGTAATCCTTGAAACAAGGAAAATGGAAAAAAAATTAACTGAAATGTTTCTGATAAAAGATCTCATCTATGTTTTAGGTTCATTATTGTGGTTTTCTATTAAAACAGTATCATTTGCGGCTTTATCATTGCAACTTCTTTTTTTTAAGTTCCGTAAAAGCAAAATAATAATTGCTGAAAAAAGTCCACCAAGCACCATGATTAACCTAACCAAAAGAGAATTAATTAAAACCGAGTTTTCAATCTTTGAGCTTCCCAGAGAAAAGTTAAGGCTTGTTTGGTAGTCTCTCAGTTGCTCTTTGGGTTTTAAAAGAAAAGAAAAGTTGAATCTTGAATAGGGCGGTAAAAAGCCAATTTTCTTTGAGGAAGGATAGGCACTTTCTTCGGACTCAACAAAAAGCTCTTTGTCATAAAAAGCAAAACCGCTTTGGTTAACGAATTCCACCTCGACTTTGTTGTTTATAAAAGAAAAAATTTTTCTTGGTTTGATTTCACTTATGGCAAAGTATTCCGGATGATTAATAAATTCGTCTTCGCCTAAGCTTATAAAAACCTGTCTTTTTTTGTCATTTTCAGGTTTATAGGAGCCAGGCGTTAAGGGAGAATCGTCCCCTATCCCGTGGATCACAAAAGCAAAGTGGGACATGTCAAACTTATTAAAGTAATCAAGTCCGCCTGAGGTATTTTCCCAGGTGGGATCAACCATTATCCATTCATTTTTCTCTGAATCAAAGTACTCAGCCCAGGAATGCAGGCTGTCCATGTTTTTAGAAAGTTCCTTTAGCTTAGGGTCGTCTGAGTAAGCGTACCCGTTAATTTGCCGTGCCGGAATGCCGGCCGACCTGGCAATGGCAATGAATAAGTCGGAAAAATCAGTACAGACAGCGTTATCCGGGTTTTCCAGAGTCTTAAGAGCTCCTTTTCTTAGAGAGGGCTTTGTAAGCTCCGAATAATCGTAATTTAAGCTGGAAACAACATATTTATAAATGTTTTCCGGTGTTTTAAGGGTACTTGCCAAAGACTTTATTTTTTCGTTTTCTTTTTGCCAGTATTTGGTTTCTTTGAGATATTCTTTTGGGTTGTCAAAAGGAACGCTTAGTTTTCTTATCGGTTTTGAAAAAATGTTAGCTACTCCTTTGGCCTTGATAGTTAATTTTTGTTTGGGTTTAAGGTTATAAATGGCCAGCCAATTTCCGTCTTTGTCAAACTCAACGTTAGCAGGTTCAGGCTCCAAAATTGAATAATAAACCGTTTGATTGGCCGTATCTGGGGGCAGAGCGATTTTGGTGTAGGCAGGAGAGGAGTTGGGGTTTTCGAGATCATAGCTTATTTCAAAATTAAAAGTTTGGTATTGGCCAATGGTGACCAAAACTCCATATTTAAGAAGGTCTTCTCTATTAAAACCAAGTTTATAGTACTCCCCTTCTTTTTGTTCAGATTTTGGGTTAGGGTTAATAAAGGCGATTTTGCCCATAGAAAAAGGAATAAGCATGCTAAGGTCATACTCGTCCGTAGGGTCAAAGTTTGCCAGTTTTGGCAGGGATATTTGCCAGAGGTTTCCTTCTTTTTTGGCGATTTTGTCAGCTTTGTACTTTAAGATAAAAGAAAGCACTTTATCCTGTCCGACAACCTTTTCGTTAAAAGAAAGGGTTATAAGAGTTGTTTTATCTTTTATCCATTTTTCCGCTTTAACCGGTCCTACTTTGTCAAAAGCCTCAATATCAGTTATTTCGCCGCTAATTACGCTTAAGGTGTACTCAGAGACATAATAATTGGCAGTTTTATTGACAAGAGAGATTTCATGAGTGACAAAACATGCCCCATCTTTGTCAAACTTGTAAGTGGTATTAAAAAAGGTGTCAAAATCTTTGGCAAGGGTTGGTTTAGGAAAGAAAAAGGATAAAAAAAGTAAAGAGATTATAAAAAAAATCCTTTTCATAATTTTATTTTAAATTAATTTCTTCTTAAATGTAAAACACCTATTGACATTCGGGTTTTCTTTGGTGTAAATTGATTATTAGCTTGCTACCTACTACTAACTATTAGCTATTAACTAGAAAATGCCAGTTACTTTATACAAAAGACAAAAGCAAATTTTAGATTTCATTAAGCAATATATTCAAAAAAACGGCTACTCTCCCACCCTGCAGCAAATTGCCGATGCTATTGGTGTTTCCTCGCTGGCTACAGTTCATGAGCATATTAACTCCATGGCTAAAAAGGGCGTCGTTAAAAAATATGAGGGTTCAGTCAGGGGCATTGAAGTTGTTTCTGGCAGCCAGCTTCAGAATGTAAACGGCATCGAGCTGCCCATATTGGGGTTTATTGCAGCTGGTTCTCCAATTGAGCCACATACTGACCCAAACGCTTCAATTCATGTTGCACCGGGAATGCTTTCCGGCAAAAAAAGGTCTTTTGTTCTTCAGGTAAAAGGCGAGTCAATGATTGAAGAAGGAATTTTGGACGGAGATTTTGTGGTGGTGGAGGAACAAAATGAGGCTAAAAATGGTGATATTGTAGTAGCTCTCTTGGAGAACGGCTTGGCAACTCTCAAGCGCTACTTTAAAGAAGCCACCAGAATTAAATTGGCTCCAGCCAACAGTGCCATGCAGCCGATTTATGCAACAGATGTGCGAATACAGGGTAAAGTTGTGGGGGTCATCAGGCGATTTTAAAATGCTTTATCTAGTTTCCACTCCTATCGGCAATCTTGAAGACATTACCTTAAGAGCCTTAAACACACTTTTTTCCATGGACTTAATTTACTGCGAAGATACCAGGAAAACTCTTAACCTTCTTAAGAATTACCAGAAAGAAGGTCTAAGAATTCCCGAGCTTTTATCTTTTTATGAAGAGAACGAATTGGCAAGAATTCCAGAGGTTATCTCAAAGCTTAAGGAGGGTAAAGAAATTGCTCTAGTTACCAATGCCGGCACTCCTACAATCAGCGATCCCGGCTTTAAGCTGGTCAGGGAGTGTGGAATGCAGGGGATAAAAGTTGTGCCTGTCCCCGGCCCATCATCGCCTATTGTGGCTCTTTCTTCTTCTGGTTTGGCTACTGACAAGTTTTTGTTTGTAGGTTTTTTGCCCTCAAAGCAAAGCCAAAGGCTTAATTTACTTAAAAAAGTTGAAAAAAGCCTTGAGGTTTTGCCTTCAACCGTAATTTTTATGGAATCGCCTTACCGCTTGCTTAAATCATTTGAAGACCTTTTAAGCGTTTTTGGCGACATTGAGGTTGTGGTAGCAAGGGAGCTGACTAAGATTTATGAGGAAATTAAAAAAGAGAAAATCTCCTATTTTTCTTCTCTATACAAACAAAAAGAACCTAAAGGAGAATTTATAATTCTTTTTAACCTCAAGGCTTCTTAATCTTTACCGGTAACTCTTTTGGATTCTGCTCTGTAAATAAGTTCTCTGGTTCTTTCAATTGCGTCAGGGTTAACGGAAATGCTGGTGATGCCGTATTCAACCAGTTTTTCTACTAAATCTGGGTATTGGCTTGGACCCTGGCCACAGATTGAGCAGGTGACGCCTTCTTTTTTGCAGGTTTTCACTGTTTTTTCCAATGCCCATAAAACAGCCGGGTTTCTTTCGTCAAACACGGTGGCCACTTCACTGTTGTCGCGGTCAGTACCCATGATAAGCATGGTTAAGTCGTTTGAGCCAATAGAAACGCCGTCAATGCCAACTTTCAAAAATTCTTCCAAAAGAATTACATTTGAAGGAATTTCAACCATCATTAAAAGCTTAAAAGAACTTGAGCGGAAAAGCTTGTTTGAGGTAATAATTTTTTTAACCTCTAAAAGCTCTTCCGGTGTTCTGACAAAAGGGATCATTAGCCATAAATTTTTAAGCCCAAGCTTGTTTCTGACCCTTTTAATGGCGGAAAGCTCCATGGCAAAAACTTTTTCGTCTACAATGTAGCGGTAAGCGCCGCGGTAGCCAAGCATCGGGTTTGATTCTTTAGGCTCATAAAGGTCGCCGCCTTTTAGGCTTCTGTATTCATTGGTTTTAAAATCAGTGGCCCGGTAAATAACCGGCCTTGGGTTAAAAGCTTGGCAAAATGCGGCCATTCTTTCAGAGAGTTTTTCAATAAATTCTTTCTCTCGCTTTTCCTTGATCATTTTTTTAGGATGCTCCCCTATTTCTGCCATCATAAACTCTGCTCTTAAAAGCCCAACGCCGTCAACATTTTTTTCACCCACCTCTTTAGCAAGAGAATAATCAGCCAAGTTAACATAAAGCTTGGTTGCGGTTTGAAGAAGCCGGCTTTCCTCATCTGAATGGTGAACTAAATGTGGCTCAATTATTTTCGACTTGATGTCAAGGCCGCCTTTATAGATTGCTCCCTTGGTGCCGTCGACGGTTATGACTTCTTTATCTTTCAAAACCTGGGTAGCGTTTTCCGTGCCGACAACGCAGGGAACGCCAAGTTCCCTTGAAACAATAGCGGCATGTGAAGTCAGGCCGCCTTTATCGGTGACAATGGCAGAAACTTTTTTCATTGCCGGAACAAAGTCCGGTGTTGTCATTGAAGTAACAAGAACATTGCCTTGTTTTACTTTACCAATCTCGCTTTTTGATTTGACTTTTACCACTGAGCCCCAACCAATGCCAGGACTGGCAGGAGAACCCTTTAAAATCTCTTTTTTCTCTTTTATCTCGCTTATTGCCTCTTTTATCTCCTTCTTTTCTTCTTTTAGCTCTTTTTTGTCTTCTGCCTTTTCAAGAGTTGTTACCGGCCTGGTTTGGACAATAAAGATTTTTCTTTTGCGGTCAACAGCAAACTCGCAATCCTGGGGAAAATAATAGTGTTCATGGAGCTTTGCTCCCAGCTTGGCAATTTTGACCGCTTCTTTATCGGAAATTTTTTGCTTTTCTTGCTTTGAAGCAGGAACAGTGAATTTTTTAGTAACTCCGTTTTTCTTTATAAGCTGAACTTTTTGATTAGAGATGATTTTTTGTGTTATTTTAAAGTCTTTTTTGTCTATGACAAAATGATCTGGCGTTACTTCTCCTTGGACAATAAGTTCCCCCAACCCATAAATAGCATCAACAATTATCCTGTTTTTCTCGCCAGTTACCGGATCACAAGTAAACATGACTCCAGAAGCAACTGATTGCACCATTTCCTGGACAGGAATCGCCAAGCCCACCTTAAAATGGTCAAAGCCTTTTTCTTCACGATAAAAAATAGCCCTGGGCTCAAAAAGGGAAGCCCAGCACTCTCTAACGCATTCCACAAGCTCAGACTCGCCTTTGATGTTTAAAAAAGTTCTTTGCTGTCCTGCAAAAGAAGCGTCCGGCAAATCTTCGGCAGTGGCCGAAGATCTGACCGCAACCAGCGGGTTTTTAAAAACTCCGCCAAGTTTTATGTAAGCTTTAATTACCTCAAGGGAAATCTCTTTCGGAATTGGAGCATCATTAATTAGTTTTTTAATTTTCCCCGAAGCGGCGGTATAGGTCTCTGGTCTGTCTTTGTTTGTGTCTGAAAGTAACTCTTTTATCTTAGGAAGCAGGCTGTTTTTTTCAATGAAGTGAAAGTAGGCACCGGAGGTAATGATAAAACCCGGAGGGACAGGGATGCCAAGGTTATACATTTCCCCAAGATTAGCCCCTTTTCCTCCAACAATATCCCCGTCTTTTTTGTCTATTTCCTTAAACCAGTAAACAAATTTTTCTTTTTTTTGGGCAGGCATATTTTTTAAGATGTGTTTCTTTCTTTTTCCCTTGCTTCTTCGGTTTCGTCCGGCCTTTTATAGTCATCCTCTAGCCTTACGGTTGTTCCTTCTTCTTTGGTGGACGATTCAAAGATATCACAGTCAGAAAGAGCCTGGCAACGATGTATTGTGCCTTTAGAGATAAAATACCCTTTTTTCTTTTCCATTTTTTCAGTTGTTAAATTTTCTTTTTCTTTTCCCCAAATAATGTTTGCTTCTCCGTTTACAAGAATAAGAGTTTCCTCTTTTATCTCGTGGTACTGTAGTGAAAAACGGCAACCTTGATTTAAATGAAGGATTTTTGCCACTGCCGAAGCTTCCGGAGGAGACAAAATAAGCTCATACCCCCAAGGCTTTTCAACTCTTAAAAGATAAGGATTTTGGCTAGGCATAATTTACCAACTAAGATTAACTTCGTGCTTTTTAAGCTTGTTTTTAATTAAGTCTTTTATTTCCTCAAGTTTCTCCATTGACTTTGCCTCTGCCCTGGTGCCAATAACGGGTTCTGTGTTTGATGGCCTGATTAGACCCCAGCCGTCGCCCAAGTCAAATCTGATGCCGTCAAAATCATAAAACTTTGCCTCTGGAAACTCATTTTTAATTTCCTCAGCTGCGGCGTTGGAGATAGCAAACTTGTCTTTTCCTTCAGGAACCTGAACCCTAATTTCTCTGGTCTCAAAATACCGAGGCAGTTTTTCAATTAGAAGTGAAAGCGGTTCGCTTGAATTTGAGATAATTTCTAAGGTGCGGAAAGCAGCATACAAAGCATCGTCATAACCAAAGTAACGGTCTCTGAAGAAGAAGTGGCCGCTTATTTCTCCGCCGAAAATGGCGTTTTCTTCCCTCATTTTCTCGGTAATGTTGGGGTAGCCGGTTTTCCAAAGAATAAAGGTGCCGCCGCAGTTTTCAATGTGTTCAATTACGGAAAGAGAGGTGGAAATATTCATAACAATTTTTGGATTGGGATTTTTAAGGCAAATGTCTTCGCTGAAAATCATGGCCAGCCTGTCGTTTTCCACAAAATTTCCCTTTTCATCATAAACGCCTAACCGGTCACCGTCTCCGTCAAAAGAAAGACCGGCATCAGCGCCTTTTTCTTTTACCGCTTTTATAAGTTCGGTGTAATATTCGACTTTTTGAGGGTAAGGGTCGTGGTTGGGAAAACGGCCGTCAAGCTCACAATAAATCGGAATAACTTCACATCCTAGCTCGGTTAAAAGCTCAGGGGCGAAAGCAGCAGAAGCGCCGTTGGCACAGTCAACCACCACTTTAAGTTTTTTTTGCAGTTTGATGTTTTTTTTAATTTCTTCCTTGTATTTTGTCCAAAGATCAATTTTTTCTCGAGTGCCTGGTTCCTTGGGAAACCTCCCTAAATTGCAAAGCTCGTAAATTTTTTGGTAATCATCTCCAGTTAAAGGCTTTTTATTTAAAGCCATTTTAAAGCCGTTATATTTGGCCGGATTATGAGAGGCAGTAACCATTACCGAGGCATTGGCATCAAACCCATACCAAGAATAGTAAACAATCGGGCTTTGGCTTAAGCCGGCATCCAAAACATCACAGCCAGACTCTAAAAGCCCTGAGCAAAAAGATTCAAAAACAGCGGGACCGCTTATTCTGTTGTCCATACCCACCACTACCTTTTTTTGGTTATTTTGAAGAAAAAATTGTCCTGAAGCTTTTCCGATAATTTTGGCTATCTCATCTGTTAAATCCTCGCCGTATATACCTCTTATGTCGTAGGTTCTGAAGATGTCGCGGGAGATGTTCATAAATTTATTCTATATTTCTGCTATTAAAAGTTCAAGTGATTCTTTAAAAGAAAAAGGCGTTTGTGAAGTTTTTTGTTTAAAATCAAGTTCAAGCATTTTTTTGTAAAGCGATAAAAGATTTTCTTTGTCAAACTCTTTAGCCTGTTTTTCAAGTTTGGCTTTTTGCCAGGGCAAAACATTGAGAGATTTTTCTTGGGCAAGAATAAGAAGCCTTACTTGCCTTGCAAGCATGGCAAAAAGGAAAAATTCGTCAACTTCTTCAATCACTTTTCTAAAGTTTTCAAGGTTAGTTTTTTTCTGGTTCGGCTTAAGTGAGTCAAGAAAAGAAAAAAGGCTTGAGGGAAGCTTAAAGTTTTTAAAAACAAATTCTTTGGGAAATTTTTGCTGGTCTGCCTTGGAAAATTCTTTTCCTTCCCAAAAAATCAAAACTGCCTCGTCAAAAGAAGAAATTTTCTTTAAAACTTCATCTTTTTCTTTTGATTTTGTTAAAGAAAGAAAGCCTTCAATTGCGAGCGCTCTTTTTTCACCAAAAAGAGTTTTTGCCCCAAGCGAGCTCTCCAGCTTTTCCATGCTCAAATCCTTGCCTGATATTTTTTCAATTTCATAGCCTTTTTGTCTTAAGCTTTCAGACTGTTCTAAAAAGGCTTTTCTTGAAGAAACAATGTCGTCACCGGAAAAAACAAAAATATTCATTTTTTTAATTCTGTGTTCTAAAACACAAAATTCTAAATAATACTAAAATTTAAAGAATTAAATTATATTTTAGTGACATTATAATGGTTTTTTAAATTAGAACTTTGATTTAGGATTAAGTGTTTTTTAATAGGTTGTGCCATTTATCAACCGTTCTGCTGTCAATTCTCTTTGTTTTCTGTCTGTGGGGAAGCAAGGCTCCGGAAAAGTTTTTGGGAATATGAAGAAGCTCGTGAATAAGAACTTTTTCTTTGTTTTCCGGTGTCAACCGGTCAAACCTCTCGGAAATCACCTCAATGCAGTAATGGGCTTCTTTTTTGAGGGCAATCTGCCAGATTCTGGGCAAAGACCAAATTCTAGCAATGGCTCGTGACTTTGAGCCGGTGCTTCTGAAGGAGACAATGTTTTCAGGTTTTACATGCAAAAACCCCAAAATATTTACAATCCGCTTTATTTCGGAATCAATGTCTGGAGCAAGTATAAAATCCATTTTAGGCTACTTTATAGACTTCGTCTCCTTGCTGAACTTCCTGGTTAACTTTCATACCAACCGTATCACCTTTTTTGGCATTTTGAATTTGCTCATGCTCAATTTGCATTGAGTCTACCTCTTGGGTAAAATCTCCGCCGTTTCCCTGGATTCTTATTTTTTCTCCCACAGCCAAATTATCAGTCAGTTCAACAACGGCAACTCCGATTTTATCAAAATAGTGGGTAACGGTACCTACTTTAAAATCCGGCATTAATTTCTTCACCCCCTTTCCTCGCCCTCCGCAGCTTCAGCAGAGGAGGGTTTTCTTCTTTTGGTTATCCCTTTATAACCTTTCTTTTTGGTTGTTTTAAGTTTAGAACCTAATTTTCTTTTTTTATTATAGCCTACTCCGGTCTCAGGTTGCATCAGGTTCTTTTTAGCATAACAAATAGCCACAGCCAAAGCATCACACAAATCGTCAAAATGGGTCTTTTTCTTTTTAGGCGTTTTAATGTTAAGCATTTTTTTAACTGCGACCTGCATCTCGTCTTTTTTGGCTTTGCCGTTACCGGCCACGGTAGACTTTATCTCAAGCGGAGCAAAGGTGGATATGGGGATGCCCTGGTTTTGGCAAGCCAGCTTAATAACCCCGATTGATTCAGATACGGCCATGGCAGTTTTGTAATTAATGAAGAAAAAAAGCCTTTCAATAGCCACCACATCAGGTTTATGCTCTTTAATAAGGCTGGTGGTTTCAAGGTGTATCTGCGAAAGCCTTTTTTCCGGAGAGTCGTCTTTTGAGGTTTGGATCCAGCCTGAATGAAGGGAACAAACGCTCTCTCCATTACATTCAACTATTCCGATCCCAATGGTGGCAGTGCCCGGATCAATGCCTAAAATCTTCATTAATAAAGTATAACATGTTCTGAGGCTGTGTTTTAAGCGTGAATGCTTGATTTTTATGGGTTATTTTGCTATAATGCTTTTTATCCTAAGAAATACCTTGTGTGTTTCTTAGGATTTTTTTTGGCCAAAATAAAAGGCCGAAATGAGTATTATTCTTACCATTTTTGCAGTAATACTTTCTCTTTTATTTCCTAAACCCGTTGAAGCATACAGCGTGGCGGGACAATCGGGAGTTCTAAAAGAGGAAACTCAAAAACAAGACCAAAGAAAAACCAAGCTTAAAAGCTTTCTAAGAGCACAAAACTCTCCTTTGGCTGTTCATTCTGACAAGTTTATTGAGGAAGCGGACAAATATGGAATTGACTGGAGGCTTCTTCCCGCTATTTCAGGCATTGAGTCTTCTTATGGAAAAAGAATAATTCCCAACTCCTTTAATGCTTACGGCTGGGGAGGCGGCAAGATTAAGTTTGCCTCCTGGGAAGACTCGATAGAAAAAGTTTCCGAAGCCTTGGCAGAAAAGTATTATGCCAGAGGTTTAAACACTCCTCAAAAAATGAACCCTGTTTACTGCCCGCCTAACAAAGCTTGGGCCGGAAAAGTATTAAGTGTGATGCAAAAAATTGAGAACTTTAAGCCCAGGTTAAGCTACAGTCTGATAGAGCTTTCCATTTAACTCAGGCTACTCTCAAAAAGGCAAAAGAAAATTAACCTTGATATTACTTTCTTTTCATACCATTTTTAATTTAAAGAGCTAATTTGTAATTATGCCAAGATACAGAGGACCGAAAGACAAACTTTCAAGAAGGGAAGGAGTTGACATTTTTGGCAAAGGAGAAAAGCTAAAAAGGCTTGGGGTACCGCCCGGAGGCCTTAGAAAAAGAAAAAAAATGTCAGAATACGGACTTCAGCTCAGGGAAAAGCAAAAAGCGAAAAGAATTTATGGCCTCAGGGAAACCCAGTTTAAAAATTATGTGAATGAAGCAAGAGAACAAAAAGGAAATACCGGTGAAGCCCTTATTTCCATGCTTGAAAAAAGGCTCGATAACGTGGTTTACCGGCTTGGTTTTGCCAAGTCGCGTCCCGCGGCAAGGCAGCTTGTCACCCACAAACATATTAAGGTAAACGGGCAAACAGTCTATGCTCCGGGCTACATTGTTAAAAAGGGAGAAACAATCCAGCCTGACGACACTATAACCAATACCCCCAATTTTAAAGAGGCCCTGGAGGAAAGAAAAGACTTGGTTCCCTGGCTGGAAAGGCAAGGCACAGTCGGCAGGGTAAAAGATGATCCCAGCCTTGAAAACTACCCCGAACAAGTCGAACCCTTAAGGATAATTGAATTTTACTACTGATTACATTCCGAGAGCATCTTTCACCTCTTCCATTGTGTTATACATGCCCTCAGGAAGATTGTCTTTGAGCCAACTTTTATGTTCATCTGCCATCCCTTCCATTTTGTTTGCCTCCTCAACTATTCTTTCCTTGGTAGCGGGAAAGTCTATCATAGCCTTAAGGTTGTCAAGCATGCTTCCCATTTTTGACATATCCGCCATGTTGCCATTACCTGTGTCCATATTTATCACCTCCTTTACATCGAAATTTAGTTTCTAATTGTTGGGAAATATTAAAAAGAAGGTATGGTTTTTGAAAGTTTTTAAAAGCGGATAATCCGAGAACCTTGGCGGGAAAGCTTTCTTAACATGTTTATGTAGCTTTCAGGGGGCTTAAATTCATTTTTTTTCAAGATACCCTTTTATTGCGGCTTCAATTACTTCCTCTATACTCCAAACACATTCAATTCTTCTGATGTTTCTCGGGTTAGAAGTACCGGGAAAAAGAAAGCCGAAAGTGCCGTCTTTGGTTCTAAAAAGCCTTGAGGAGTGAAAGGTATTATTTTCGCCGATATCAATTATGATTTCGCGCCTTTCTTCCTTGTCTTTGAATGTATAAACCGTGCCAAAGGAAATTTCTGCAGATTGCCCTCTTTCAGGCGATTGCCTTTCCATTAAGCGGATTTTCTTACAAAAGGAGTAATTTTTCAAGCAGTTAAGTATTTTTTTTCAAACCAGCTTGATTTCAGGGTTATAATGTCAATGTCCTCGGCGAGCGGATTGTTCCTTAAAAAAGGAGGTAATAATGTACTTTCCTACCCGCAAGAGAGAAGAAAACCTTTTGAGTTTCATCATGGGTTTTCCTGAAGGACTTACCCTTGAGGAAATCATTGAGGAGGTAAGGCAAAATCCGGGAAAGTACTTTGACAGGAGGGTAACACGTTTCGAAAAAAACGTGAGGTCTGAGCTTGAGCACCTAGAATCCAGGGGGTTGCTAAAACGCGACATCCTTGGAAAGTGGTACCCGGCAGTCACGCTGGAAGCAGCCAGAGCCGGTGAAGCTCCTCTTGTTCAAAGACAAGGCGACAACATCGTCATTGTTATCCCTGTCTCGTTGATAGAAAAGCTGCTCAAATCAGACGAGGTCGGGTAACAGTTCGGAGGACACCTGAGTGCGGGGCAAAAAAGGGAAAAAAATAAAGTGACAATCGCGTCACCCAAAAATAATCCCAAGCCCCGCACTCCTGAACTTTCTCAAACTGTCTAGACTAAAAGCTTCCGGGGCTTGCTGTCATTCCTGTCTTCAATATAACCTTCTTGAGCAAGTTGGTCTAAAATTCTAACAGCCCGATTATAGCCAATGGAAAGCCTTCGCTGAAGCAAGGAAGTTGAAGCGCGTCCAAACTGGCGAACAGCTCTTAGTGCATCGTCAAAAAGCTCATCTTTCCCGGAATCCAGATACTCAGGCTTCAAAACAATTTTCTCCAAAGCCTTAACCCTTTTCTCAAGGTCTTTTACTTTGGAATTTATATCATCTGGCATGTGTGTTTATTATAACAATATTGGCTTGCTACTTACTACAAGCTACGAACTACAAACTACTAAAAAAGCTTTCTCCACCATACAGAAATAATAACCCAAAAACCCTGCTCGTTTTGTTTAGCAATTACTCCTACCTCATCCTCTTTTCTTGTCTTTATATAGCTTTTGCAGCCAGGAATTTTTGACCATTCTTCTTTGGTAGGATGATTAAAAGCATCCCTAACAACTTCATGCTTAAGCCCATAATCCCTCATTTTCTTTAAGGCATTATTGGTAATAATGGTAGTTTGGTCAAAATATGGCATATAATCACTCACGTCTAAGTAGTGAATTTATATTTTCAATCAAGCCTGAATAATCTTTCTTATACTTTATGCCAGGTTTTTGGGGTCGTAGAATTATGCCCTTTCCGACACAGCGAATGCTTCTTCCTTCTCTATCCCCCCAAACCATATCGCTTATTTTTTTAATCATATAACTCGCCAGCTTTTCACTCCTTGGTTTGTTTACACAGTAGCGAAAAGATCCCAAAACTATATCCGTAGCCGAATAAATGTTAGATGCTCCAGAACAGGTTATTCCATGTAACTTTATCTTTTCTAGTTTTATCCTTTTGCCATTAGGAAATCTTAAACCATTAGAAAAGTTATCTCTCAAAAGGTTAAACTGATTCTCAATCTTAGGCATCCTATCATAAAAACATGCTCCAAAAGCATCTTTTTCATTCAGAAATTTATTAAATCCACTAGTCAAGTGATTAATCGCTGATTCAATCTTCAAGGTTTTGTCAACTATTCCGTGATGAATAAGATAAGCGATGAAGTTGACCCCATTCTTTACACAAATATCGAGAACTCTGTCCTTGGCTTCATTGAATTTCTCTTTAGATACATAAGTGGGTCTTAAACGAGTGTCAAATTTAAACAAGTCACTTTTCTTATAACCCGCCCCCTCTCTAATCTTTCTAATTTCTTCGTCTAAAAAAAGTAAGTTTTTATCCTCGAAGATTATCCCCCCAAAAATGAAGAATTCTCCTTCTGTCGTCGGTTCGGCGTTTGTTTCATCTGTAACCAATAGATACATTTTCTAAAAGAGTGAAATATCTCACTTGCACAAATTCTACTACTTTCTGCTTAAAAAATAAATTATGTTAGAATAAAAAAAGAAATGCCTCAAGAATATATCAAACCGATAGACGAGCCCATTGAACCGACGAAACAAGCAGCCAAGAGACATTACGGACTTCATCCCTACTTTACAAAAAGACCTTTTAATGTAGTTCAAAATTACGTTTCAAGATTCTCGAAAAGTGGAGATATTGTCCTCGATCCTTTTACGGGTTCAGGGGTAACTAACGTAGAATCCCTTATATTAAAAAGGAAAACAATAGGAGTTGACATTTCTCCCCTCTCTTGCTTTATAACCGAAATGTCTTGTGTGTCTCCGGTGGACATTAATGCCCTACTCAAAAGATTTACTGAAATTAAGAATAAAGTTGGAAAGGAAATTTCTGAAATTGACTTACTTCCAGAAGAAAAAGTTACTAGTAAGGAAATTCCCTACTGGTATCCTAAAAAGGTTAAGCTTCCTTCGAACTCAGACGTCGAATATGTTGAAGATCTTTTTACAAAAAATCAACTTATTGGCCTGTCGATCCTTCGTAATGAAATTGAAAAAACTAAAGATGAAGTAATAAGAAAGCTACTCCTACTGGCCTTTTCTTCTACGATATCCACGACAAATAAGATGTTTAGGAGGAGGGGTAGCAGCCCATACACTCAATACAGATATTGGATTCCGAAGGTTAAAGAAGAATCCAATATTGAAATGACGCATGTATGGAATAGATTTGAATCAAGATTTTCTAACCTGATTGAGGCTAAAAAAGAAACAAATCAACTTATCGGTGATTATTATTCAAACGAAAACTGCAAAATTTATTGCCATTCTGCAACTAATCTTTCCGAAATTATTCCCGAAAAAAGTGTTGACTATATATTTACAGATCCCCCCTATGGTGCTCACATTGCATACCTAGATCTATCAACAATGTGGAACGCCTGGTTAAATTTTAAAGTCACTGACGAGGATAGAAAGCTAGAAGTGATTGAAGGGGGAGATATTAAGCACTCAAAAGATGACTATATATATCTACTTCATAAATCATTCGAGGAAATGGCTAGAGTAGCAAAAAATGATTCGTGGCTCTCTCTCGTTTTTCACCATAAAGAAGCAAGATTATGGTACGGGATCAGAGATGCCGCTAAAGATGTTGGTTTTGAATATAACAATACCGTTATCCAACCAACCAAATTAAAATCTTGGCACAAGGTATCTAACCCTTTAAAAGTTTTATCTACTGAACTAATTGTTAACTTCAAAAAAACCTCTAAGGTAATCTTTTATTACGAAAGTGGTGCAGTTTCTGCTCACAAGGTTATTCTGAATGCAGCTGAAAGAGAAATAATCAAAAGAGGAGGAGCTACTCTTGAGGAAATAATGGGAGCCGTGGTCCCTGATCTTTTTGAACATAATTTAATTGATAAAGCGGCAAACACCACAACAGATAATGTCCTAGAAATGTTAAAAACTGAGTTTTACTTTGACAATCGAGACAAAAGGTGGCAAATAAAAGAAGAAAACTCGCAGAAAATTGGTAACTATATCCCAACCAGAGACAGGATTCGTTACTATGCCACTAGCTTATTAAGGCGAGAAAGAAGACTGGACATTGACACCCTAATTGTAAGGCTTTTACCGCTACTGGTCAATGGACATGAACCGTCTAATCGGGAAATTCTATCAGTGATAGAAGAAATTGCATTTTCTAAAGATGGGACAACTTGGGAGTTGAAAGATCCTAAAAGTGTCGCATTTCAACAAGGATTGTTTTTGGAAGCTGCCAAAGGAACCATTACTCAAGATCCCGCAGATGAATCAATTAATACAGAGCACACAAAGGTTATTTATGAAATAGCCTCTCTGGGGAAAAAGCTTGGTTTTCTTATAAAGATTGGCGGGAGGGAACAAAATGATCCCCTGCTTACGGAATTCACCCAAATTAAAAATTTACCTTATGAATATAAAAATGACACGCAACGGAAAAGAATAGAACAAATTGATTGTATATGGTTATATAAAGATGGATTGCCTGCCTATGCATTTGAGATTGAAATATCTACAAGCATTCTTTCTGCCTTAGAAAGGTTTTGGTCTTTACTGGAAATCAGTACAGAAATTGGAAACACGAAGAGGCTTGTTATCGTCTGTCCACTGTCTAGAAAGAAAAAACTAAATCAAGAGCTTACATCTTCTAGCTTCATTGGACATCCTCAGTTCATGGAAAATAAAGTAAGATATATTTTTAAAGAAGATCTCCAGAAGCATTATTTAAGGCTAATTAATTTCCCAGGCCCACAAATTTCTGACGTTGACAATATTACTTCTTCTCCCGAGATATAAAAACTACTGTTAATAGCTATATTTATAGCACTTTATGGGGTGGAAATAAATATTATTGCAGATACTGGTAGAACCACATATCGGTGCGGGAGGGCGGAAACAAATTAAATGAATAATTAAACCATAGATTTGACTTAAGTTGTATAATTTCTATATAGGATAATAAATTATCGAAATAAGCAGTTATGCCAAATAAAGAGATTGATCGCGTCCAATTTGTAAACAGAGAAGATGTAAGGGTTGAACTTTTAAGAAAAGAATCTCTTGACTTGAGAAGTCAACTTGAAGCCGAAAGAATTCTTGCCCGTGCTAATAATCTGTTTTTCAACAGAAACGGTCAAATTCTTGGATATAAATCTAAGGTCGAAAGGAGCCTTTATCTATTAACTCCTATAGGTGTTTCTTTGGAGAGTTCATTAAGGTCTGGTATAAAAATAGTTATTTCCCCAACAACAAGAGCTATTTATGAAGGACCAAGATACGAAGAGCAAATAGTTCGATATGAGTCGGTTCCCGGCTTTGAATGTGAAGGCTACCATTTTTTAACTATTGGCGTTTACGCAGGCTTTGAAGACATAAATGGGCCTAAATATATGGGGGACCTGCTTGGAAAGAGAGAATATTTAACAAATAACGACCTTAGAAAAGAGGGTAGAATAAGTGCCCACGCTGAAATAGTTCCCGTTAATAGGGATCTTTCTAGGTTTTCCAAACACATAAAAATATACGACGAGCCCTTTAATCGTGATAACTTTTCAGTAGAAGAAGAAAGGGCAAGTCTAATCCATTCTTTGGGTAATTATCTTTCGTATGCAAATTTAAATGAAGCAATTATTCAAATCTAGTTGCAGTGAAAGAAAAAGCTTGAAGGTATTTAAGTAAAAAGCGGGGAAGACCACATTTGCTTAATCGGTATTTTTAGTAGATCGGAATGGGAAAAGGAGCTTAACTAATTTATCAAGTTTTTATTATCTCGCTCATTTTAAATTGGCCTTTTGGAAGAGACAGAATTTTTTGCCTTATTTTTTCAATTTCTTCATCTGTTTTTCCGGCAAGACAGTTAAAATCCTGACAAAAAGGAGTAATTGAAATACCGTCAGGGGTTTTTACCTCGTGTCCCTGGCAACCGATTGTTCCGTCGTTAAGCAGGCCTAAAAGTGAACAATCCCTTTCTTTGCAACACTCAATGCAAAAGCGCCCTTCCACTCTGCATAGAAATTCCTTCATAACTCCTTATAGCACACAAACTTTTCAAAAACAAAAAGGCACCGCGGGAAGAGTTTGCAGCCATGGTATAAACCACGATATCTCTTCCTTTGGTGCCCTTTGCACTAACTCGCCTGCTTGGACTCACGCAGAGCATTTATCACTTTCTCTGCGGTTCCATATCCGCCGTTGAACTTGTCGTAACCGTAAACATCGAGAAAATCGCCTTGGTAAAAAACAAGATTGAGGCGTTTCCCCTCCAACTCGACAAACATCCACTTGGTGCGGAAAAGTTCTTCCGCTTGCTCAACCGTCATGGATACTTGTCTTCTGTCAAGGCATTCAGCAGCGTTAAAAAGAGCTGCTAGGACCTCTGGGCGGGAAAGCCCCCTGATCGACACTAAAGTCGTTGACATCTTTCTCCCTCCAAAAGACGGCTCACTGAAGCTTACAGGCATTGTTTTTCTCCTTCTTTAAGGCAAGTTAAAGTGCAAAAACTTCAAGCAAAAAAATGACAAGGCAGCGCTTAGCCTTGATTGTTTTTATTGAATGAAAGAAGAATACCAGAATAACTTAAAGAAAGCAATATTATAGGTTACCAAAAATATTTATTAAAGATTTTTTAAGAAAAATAAAATATAATCGAATGAAATATGCAGGACCTAGACATTAAGGATTTTTACAAACATACGCTTGGTTGGTTTAACAGGAAAACTCTTTTTCAGAAGTTAATTTGGGTAATTTATCTATTTCTTTTTGTTTATGAATTTTTCGCTACAAGAACCCGTTTTCAATTATTTAATTTTTTAGTTATCTCGCTTCCGTTAGCATTCTTAATTGACTGGTTGGCAGGAAAGCTACCCCACAAGAAAGAATGAAAGTAAAAGAGATTCTACTCTAGCAGCCGAGAAACTATTTCGTTTATAAACCTAAGGTCTTCTCTTAAATATTCACCTAAAAACTTATTAAATGAGGAAATATCCATCCATGTATATTCTGTATGTTCAGGAGACAGTATAACTTCATCATTAATAACAGTACAAAGAAAGATCATGTAATCCGTACTTACGCCCGGAACTTTCATTATTTTTATTGGATAAGCTTTATCAATTATAAGTTTGGTTTCTTCAAGAACTTCTCGTTTAAGAGCTTCTAAAATTGGTTCTCCCTCTTCAACATGCCCGCCTGGACCATCCCAACCCTTAAAACTTCCTTGAAGATTTTTAGGTTTCAAAAGCAGAACATTGTTACCTTTAACAATTAAGGCTTTTACTGAAATTCTTGTCATGTTAAAAATTAACTGCTTTATACCTAATATTATAAGGCAATAATCGCAACATTAAACTATTTCAAATAAATTATGCACAAAATATCTTATTGCAGTTTATTGAATTAACTCATTTAGAATAATTTTTAGAAGAGCCGGCGACGAGTTAGAAAGGAACTAACAATATCAATTTGTGACCCCACCCGGATTCGAACCGGGGTTACAAGGCTGAAAACCTCGTGTCCTAGGCCTCTAGACGATGGGGCCGCGTATAGCTTCGCACGCGGCAAGCCGGTATAGCTTCGCACGCGGCAAGCCGGTATAGCTTCCTTGATCGTACGTTTGTCGCGTTCTACGCGACGGCAAGCCGATTAACCTAAATAATTTTTTAACTGCTTTTTTAGAAAAACTCTCCCCGCACCACTTTTGAGAAATTTCTCTCTATATGTAGCATCTTCTTGCTTTATATATGCCTCAAAGTAAATAAGTCTCCAGTGAATTTTTCTTTTAGAATAATATTCTGTTCCTGAATTATGTTTTTCTAATCTTTTAAAGGACTGTCGGGTGTATAACCAATGTACCAGGAACTGTCCTTTATGCTTTCAATTATATAAACATAATACATGTACTGTTTACCGCGTGATCCGCATGGTTTACCGCGTGATCCGCATGGTTTACCGCGTGATCCGCGAAGCGGATTTTACGCGGTGAGGCTGGAAGGGATCGAACCTTCGACCAATTGCTTAAAAGGCAACTGCTCTACCACTGAGCTACAGCCCCAAAAATCAAACTCTAAACCCTAAATTCTAAACTCTAAATATTTTAACCCGACAAAAACTTTCCCTTCAAAAAAGCTTTTCGCTTCTTGCCGTATATATGAATTATTTTTTTGTGTTAAAATCTATTTAAATTTTAGCACAATTGAGCCTATGCCACAACCATTTTTGCAAGTCGGACCGGTAAAAATTTACTTTTACGGCGTACTTATCAGTTTGTCCCTTGTCTTTCTTTATTCTTACGCTAAGAAAAACAGCAAAAACTACAGTCTCTCTTCCCAAAGCGCTTTATCATCCCTAGCTTATTCTCTAATCTTCTCTCTTATAGGCGCTAGAGTATATCATATTTTAGATAATTTAAGCTACTATAATCAATTCCCAATTGAGGCTTTTTTTGTATGGCAAGGAGGCCTGGGAATTTTTGGTGCCATAATCGGCGCTTTTTTTGGTATTTTGCTTTATTCGCTTCTTAAAAAAGTAAAACCTCTCTCGCTCCTTAACCTTCTTTTTCCTCCTCTGCTTCTTGCCCAAGCAATCGGAAGAGCCGGTAATTTCTTTAATTTTGAAGGCTTTGGCCCACCAACCAGCCTCCCCTGGAAATATTATGTTCCTGTTTTCGAAAGGCCTCTCGAATACCTTTCTTTTTCCTATTTTCATCCCACCTTTTTTTACGAAGCCCTTCTTTGCATATTTGCCTTTGTTATCTTTAGGAGTTTTAAGAAAAAATTTTCATTGGAAGAAAAAGGGTTTGCTTTTTACCTTGTTTCTTATGGTTTAATAAGACTGTTTTCAGAGATGTTTAGAATTGACACCTGGCAGGTTTCCAATATAAGAGTGGCACAAGTTTTATCGCTTGTAATGGTAATCGCGGGGTTTTACCTTTTTTTAAGGAAAAGGAGGGATTAAGGTTATTTTGTTGGCCTTAAGTAGTAAAGCTTCGCTCTTCTTACAGGGATTGTTTTTTTCACCTCCACCTTGGTAATTGAAGGAAGTGAAGCAGGGAAAATTTTTTCTACACCAATCTTTCCTGAGGCAATTTTTCTGACAATAAAGGTTTTATTAGGCTCTCTTCCTTTAATAGAAATTACCCTTCCTTCAAAAATCTGGGTTTTTTCGCGGTCTTTGTCTGCCACTGCTTGATGGACGGCAATAATGTCGCCTACTTTTATATTTGTGTCTTTTATTGTGATCTGGTTTGCCATAGAGCGTATTTTAGTTCAAATTGCTTAAATATTCAACAGCGATTTTATTTCCGCCTGAAGTTCCCTGTTATAGTCAACTCCAAAAGAAAGTTCCAGTTTCTTGGGAGCACCGCCGTTTTCAAAAACCAAAACTCCCATTTTCTCTCCAGGGCTTGTTTTTAGAAGCCTGTTTAATTCCATAAGGGTCTTTGAGGTTGTGCCTTTGGGGACGCGGACAACAAAGTCATAGCCTTCACCCTCATCGCCATTAATTCTTCTACCTTCGTCAACAATAACTGAAAACTCCTCGTCTCTTTTTTCGAGTTTTCCTCTGATGGCAACAACTTTGTCTTTTTCCCAAATGCTTTTGTCGGCTGCAAAAGCTTTAGGAAAAACAACAACTTCAATCCTGCCGGTGCCGTCTTCAATTGTGGCAAAAGCCATTTCAGAATTGTTCTTTTTGGTCATAACCACCCTGACCGCACTTATAACCCCTCCGACGCTTACTTTTTGGCCAACAAGGGTTTCTTCTGAATCAAGAAGCTCTTTTATTTTTGTGCCTACCGATGTTTCCAGAGCCATAAACATGGCAGAAAGCGGATGGTCAGTAAGATAAAAGCCTAAAAGTTCTTTTTCAAATTGCATAAGCTCTTCTTTTTTAAACTCGTCAATGCCGGGAAAATTGTCATCAGGAACTGCATGGCTTGAACCCTCATCATCTGAATCAAAAAGCCCAACCTGCCCTTGGGACCTTTGCTTAGTTAAGGCGTCACATTTTTGGCGCAAGCTGTCAAGGCCGGCAAGCATGGCAGAGCGCTTTCCAAATTTGTCCATGGCTCCGGCTTTAATAAGGCTTTCAAGAACCTTTCTGTTCACTTTTTGGCCGTTGACTCTCATATAGAAGTCGCAGAAGCTCTTAAAATCTCCGTCTTTTCTGGCAGTCAAAATTTCATCCAAAGCTGCACCTCCGACATTTTTAATGGCGTTAAGTCCAAATCTAATTGCTTTTCCTTCAAGCGAGTCTGAGTTTTCTTCGATGGTGAACCCGGAAAAAGACTTGTTAATGTCAGGGGGTAAAACCACGATTCCCATTTTTTTGCATTCTTCAATTGCCTCAACAACCTTGTCAGTATCCGTAGCTTCCGCAGTTAAAAGCGCAGTCATGTATTCAACCGGAAAGTTGGCTTTCATATAGGCGGTTTGATAGGAAACAATTCCGTAAGAGGCAGCATGAGCTTTGTTAAAACCATACCCTTGGAAAGGAACAAAAAGCTCCCAGATTTCTTCCGCTTCTTCTTTGGACATGCCCGAATTGTCAACGCAGCCTTGGACAAAGATTTCATGCTGTTTAGCCATTTCCGTGGGAATTTTCTTGCCAATGGCAGTTCTTAGCTTGTCCACAGATTCCCAGTTATAACCTGCAAGCTCCAGAGCAGTAAAAAGAATATCTTCTTGATAAACCAAAATTCCGTATGACTTATCCAAAAACTTCTCCATTTTTGGATGCATGTATGTAATTCTGCTTTTATTATTTTTCCGGTCAATAAACTCAGGAATATTTGCCATTGGGCCAGGCCTGAAAAGGGCAATCATCACCATGATATCCTCAAGCCGGTTGGGTTTTAGCTCTTTTAACCACTTGGTCATACCTGAACCGCCAAGCTGAAAAACACCCATAGTGTCTCCCCTGGCCAGCATGTCATAAGTTTTTTTGTCGTCAATTGGGATTTTTGAAAGGTCAATTTTCTCGCCGCTTACCTCCTTAACTATCCTAACTGCTTCTCCTAAAATGGAAAGATTTCTTATCCCCAAGATATCAAATTTAACCAAACCAACATCTTCACTGGCATGCATTTCATATTGTGTAATGACTTTTTCTCCGCCTGGCTCAAGCTGAAGAGGAGTGAAATCTGTAATTTCGGTTGGTGAAACCACTATGGCGGCTGCGTGCACAGAAGTGTGGCGGGCATTCCCCTCAATTTCCTGGGCCAGATTTAAAACTTCTTTGGCCTCGCTGTCTGAATCATAAAGGCTTTGAAGTTCGGGGGTAATTTCCAAAGCATGTTTAATGGTCATTGGAAAGCCCTGCGAACCCATGGGGATAAGCTTGGCAATCTTGTCGGGAAAAGAATAAGGATGTCCTAAAACCCGACCCACATCTCTGACTGCTGCCCGGGCTAGCATTCTTCCGAAAGTGCAGATCTGGGCAACCTTGTCATAACCATATTCCTCTGTCACATGGGCAATAAGCTCTTCTCTGCGGTCGTCTGCAATATCAAGATCGATATCTGGCGGCTTTGGCCTGAAAGGATTTAAAAATCTTTCAAATGGAAGGCCATAGCGCAAGGGGTCAATGGTTGTTATTCCCATCACATAAGAAACAAGAGAGCCGGCAGCTGAACCCCTGGTGTTGGTAATAATACCCTGGCCAGTACACCAGTTAACCATGTCTGCCATCATTAAAAAGTAAGGAGCATAGCCTTTGTCAATAATGACACCAAGCTCGTATTCAAGCCTTTGCTTGGTTTCCTCATCTGCCCCAGGATAGCGTTCCTTAAGTCTTTGATTGCACAAATCCCTAAGTTGGTTGGCAGCATTTTTTCCTTCAGGAAGCTGATATTTGGGGAAAAACCATTTTCCAAGCTCAATTTCAACATCGACCATTTCGGGAATTTTTGTGGTGTTATCAACGGCATCGGGAACATCTCTGAAAATTTCTCTCATTTCTTCCTCTGTCCTAAAGTAAAAGGTAGGAGTGTCAACATACCTAAGCCTCTCGATATCGCTAACATTCTTTCCGGTTGAAATGCAAACTAAAGCATCTTGAGCCTTGGCATCAGATTTTTTAAGGTAATGTACATCATTGGTGGCGACAAGCGGAAGCCCCAGCTCGCGGCTCAGCTTAATAATTCCCTTAACCCAAACGTCCTCGCTTTTCTGATTTTGCCTTAAACTCTCTTTGACTTTCCTGTCCGGGCTTTTTTCGATATAGTCTTTATACTGGTGTCTTTGGATTTCCAAAAAGTAGCTTCCTTTTTCAAAAGTCTCAGCAAACCAGAGTGCGGTTTGTCTGGCTTTTGCTTCCTGGCCGTTTATTAAAAGCTCTCCCAACTCCCCGGCCGGGCAAGCCGACAGAGCAATAAGACCTTCGCTGTATTTTTCTAAAGTTTCTTTATCAAATCTCGGGCGGTAATAAAAACCTTCAAGGTGAGCAATGGAAGTCAGTTTCATCAAGTTCTGGTAACCTTTATGGTTTTTTGCAATTAAAACAAGGTGGTTATTATCTTTGTTTTCTTTTCCTTCTTTTAGTTTGTGGTCGTGATTAACAGTATAGGCTTCAATGCCAATCAAAGGTTTAATGCCCTGGGCTTTGCATTCTTTGTAAAATTCAATGGCGCCGTACATCACTCCGTGGTCTGTTAAAGCCACGGCAGGCATGCCTAGTTCTTTGGCCATTTTAACCAGGTTTTTAATCTTCGGAAGACCATCAAGAAGAGAGTATTCCGTATGAACATGAAGGTGAATAAATCCTGCCATCTACCTAATTTATACCAAAAAAACACCTAAAAATGAAGTGTCTTCAGCCTTAAAAGAATGAAAGCTTTATTTTATCAAAGAAGCAATTTTGTCGGCTGAAACAATTACTCCCAGCTCTTTTTTAACCAAACCAATTATTTTCCCCAAAGCTTGGGGTTTTCCTTCTTTAAATGATCTTACAATGTCTGGATTTTCTTCCAAATATTTCTCAATCAAACTGTTAATTTCTTCTTCAGGAACTTCCTTAATCTCTTTTTCTCTGGCAATGAATTCAACCAGTTCCTCCGGCGAGAGGTCTTTTCCCGCTCTTTTGTTTATAACTACATTGGCAATTTCAAGTGGCGAAACGCCTTTTTCTTTGCCCGCCCTGACGCTGGCTTCATAGTATTCAGCCTGCTCTTTAAGATCAGTAAGTATTCTTGCCTGATAATCGGAAAGGCTGTATTCTCTTAAAAATCTTTGCCTTTTTTCTTTTGGCAACTCAATTTCTTTAATTCTTGTGGCAAAAGATTTCAAATCTTCGTCTGTCCATACAATTGGCGGTATGTCTGGCTCCGGGAAATAGCGGTAATCTTTGGCTTCTTCTTTTTGTCTTTGTAAAACAGTAATTCCTTTAGTCTCATCCCACCCCCTGGTTTGTTTATTGCCTGGGGTCATTTCTTCTCTTTTTTCTTTGAATTCCTCAAACTGCCTCTGCACTTCATAGTCAATCGCTCTTTTGGCAAACCTGAAAGAATTAATGTTTTTAAGCTCGGTAATCGGGGTTCTGTAAAGTTTCCCGCTTTCTTTTATCTCAATGTTTACATTGGGCTCACAGCGCATGCTGCCTTTTTCCATGTCTGCATCAGAAACCCCCAAGTACCGGACTAACTGCTGAAGCTTTTCCAAGTATTCCTTTGCCTCGTCTGAAGTGCTCAAAACAGGCTCAGAAACAATTTCCACCAAAGGCACTCCGCTTCGATTAAAGTCAATTAAGGAAACCTCTTCGCCTGATATTGTGGCATGCTGGAGTTTGGCAGTATCTTCTTCAAGATGCGCTCTTGTAATGCCAATTTTCTTACCGCTGTCTAGCTCCAGTGAACCGCCCACACAAAGTGGATTTTTATACTGGCTTATCTGGTAGCCCTTAGGAAGATCCGGATAAAAATAGTTTTTTCGGTCAAACCAGGTGCTTTTGGGAATAGTACTTCCCAAAGAAAGACCGATAACAATTGTGTCTTTGATAGCTTTTTCGTTAGGAACCGGTAAAGCGCCAGGCAAGCCCAGACAAACAGGACAAGTTTGGGTGTTTGGTTCAACGCCAAAATGATCAGCGCTGCAACTGCAAAACATTTTTGATTTTGTCCTCAGCTCAATATGGACTTCAAGACCAATGATTGTTTTCGATAATTCCATTTTAGTTTTTAATTATCACCCTGCTTAAAACAAAGTTTTCCGCTTTTTCAAAAAAGACAAGGCCTAAAAGCAAGAATAAGGCAATTATAAACAAAAATAGCTGAATTCCCACTACATCAACAACGATTGCAGCAAATAAAACCAAAGGCATGGTAACCGCGGTTGTCAAAAAAGCCAATGTCCCAAACACCCTGCCCCTCAGGGAAATGGGGGTGTTAAGCTGGATTAAAGTTTGGTTGGGAATAAAAATCATAAATCCAGCAATGCCCAAAACAAACATTAGGAAAACTGCAACTGCCACTCTTAAGCCCGGCAATAGAAGCGGAATCAGGCCGGAAAGAAAAACAAAAACCAAAAAAGACAGGATAAGCCCTGTCTTTATCCACGTTTTCTTTCTTCTCTCCTTTTTTTTGTTTATAAAATAAGCGCCGCAAAGAGCTCCCAGTCCCAAAGGAATAATCAAAGCCGGACCAGCGTCTTTAATGTTAATCGCCAAAAGCTTTGAAGAAATGCTAGGAAGAGAAACTCCCAGGATAACAATCAGTATTTGAAAAAAAATTACTAAAAGAATAGGAAATAAAACCAGAGTGTTGTCTTTAATAAAAAGATAGCCCGTTTTAATCTCTTCCCAAAAATCAGAAAAACCAGACTTAAGTGGTTTTTTAAGCTGTTCAGTTTTAGGGAGCAAATAAACAGCAATAGCGGCCAAAAAAAGCAAAATTGAAGAAATCAAAATTGGTTTGTTTTCGCCAAAAAGCCTCATAATAACACCGCTAACTCCCAACCCTACAACAAGGGCAGTCTGGGAAGTAAACATAAGCAAGCTGTTTGCCAAAGTTAAATCTTCTTTTTTAACCAGCGAGGGAACAGATGCCGACTCGGCCGGATAATTAAACTGGTTAACCAAGGCATAGAGAAAAGCAACAAAATAGATGATAAAAATTCTTTCTCCGGCCGGCAGATAAAGAAGGACAATAAAAGCATGAAAAAGATTTGAGGCCAAAAGAACGCTTCTTCTGTTTAAAAGATCAACTAAAAACCCGGAAAAAGGACCGATTAAAAACGAAGGCATGTAGTAAAAAACCCAAAGAAAAGAAACAGCAATGGTTGAGCCGGTTTTTTCAAAGATTTTAGTGGCCATGACAAAATTCATCATGTTAATGGTCACCTGAGAGAAAATTTGCGATATCCACAAAAGAACAAAATACTTATTTCTCTTTAAAAACTGAATTATTTTTCTTGACTCCATTTTTAAATTTTTGGCCTGGCCTTGTGCCAATTAGTAAGAGTTTGAAAGGTTTTGGAAACGAAAAAAATAAGCTCTTCCGAAAAGCGCGGTCCCATTATCTGCATTCCAATTGGCAAACCTTTATCCGCAAACCCGCAGGGAACAGAAATGCCGGGAATTCCGGCCAGGTTGGCGCTTGCGGTTAAAATGTCTCCCAGGTACATTTTCAAAGGATCATCAGTTTTTTCGCCAATTTTAAAGGGCGGAGTCGGCGAGACAGGGCCGATAATAAGATCAACTTTTTTAAAGGCATTTTCCAGGTCATTTGTAATCAACCTTCTTACTTTTGATGCCTTAAGGTAGAACTGGTCAATATATCCAGCCGACAAAGTATAAGTGCCAAGCATAATTCTTCTTTTCACTTCATCCTCAAAATATTTTCTTTCTTTGCCAAACCTAATTCCATCATACCTTGCCATATTCGAAGAAATTTCTGAAGGCGTAATTATATAGTAAACCTCTATTGCATAGCCAGTATTGGGAAGAGAAACATAAGTAAACTCAAAATCTTTTTCCGGAAAGGATTTAACAGCTTTTAGAACTGCCTCTTTTACTTCTTTGTCAATGCCATCAGAAAAATATTCTTTAGGCAAACCAATTCTTATTTTTCCTGTCTGAAGTTTTTTCTCTGGAAAGTCAACTGAAGTGGCATCTTTAGGGTCTTTGCCTTTTATCAGATTAAAAACCGTCTCCGCATCTTCTGCTGTTTTGGTCATTGGGCCGGGGCAATCAAGCGAGGAAGCCATTGCCAAAAGGCCGTACCTTGAACAAGCGCCATAAGTCGGCTTAAGCCCGGTAATGCTGCAAAAAGAAGCAGGCTGCCTGATTGAGCCGCCAGTATCAGTGCCTAAAGCAAAAATTGTTTCACCAGCCGCCACTGCCGAAGCTGAACCGCCACTTGAACCGCCTGGAACTCTTTCAAGATCATAAGGGTTTTTGGAAACCCCAAAACCGGAATTTTCCGTGGAAGCGCCAAAAGCAAAAGCATCGCAATTTGTCTTGCCAATTAAAATGGCTCCGTTTTCCTTAAGTTTTGCGACAACGGTTGCGTCATACGCTGGATAGTAATTTTCAAGAACCCTGGAAGAGGCAGTCGTCTTTATATCAATTGTTGAAAGCACTTCTTTAATAGCAACTGGAATACCGGAAAGAGCTTTGTCTTCTTTTTCCTGGTCTTTTTTTCTTGCATCTTTGACTGCTTCTTTATTAACGGAAACAAAAGAGTTGAGCTTGGGTTCAACTTCTTCAATCCTTGAAAGCACTGACTTAACCAGCTCTTCTCTGCTAAAAGAACCTTTTTTAATTCCTTCTTTTGCTTCTAAAATTGATAGCTGGTAAAGGCTGTCCATTTTTATTCTTTTAAAATTGCCGGTACTTTAAAAAATCCCTTGTGGGCTTCTTTTGCATTCTTAAGAGCTTGCTTCTGAGTCAGCCCGGGTCTAACTTCATCTTCCCTGAAAACATTTGTTTTTTCATTAATGTTGGAAAGGGCTGGAGTTTCCCCGGTATCGACAGCAGAAAGATTCTCCACAAAATCGAGGATATCGGTTAGCTCAGCGCTGAACTTTTGGGTTTCTTTTTCTGAAAGCTCAAGGTTCGAGAGCTTTCCAATATGCTTTACTTCTTTTTCGGTTAAAACCTGTTTTGGCATTACATCATCTCCTGAAGAAGTTTTATCCTTTGCTCAATAGGCGGATGCGTCCTAAAAAGATTGGCAAACCAGTCAACTCGGCCTTCATTTCCTTTTAAAGGATTGACAATATACAAAGGGGCAGTGGCTTTATTGGCTGCCTCAAGCGGCTCAGTGTCCCTGGATATTTTAATCAGGGCACTCGTTAAACCGGCTGGTTGTCTGGTAATAAAGACCGCTCCGGCATCAGCCAAAAGTTCCCTTCTTCTTGATAACGCTAATTGTATCAGTTTTCCTATTAAGGGCGAAAGCAAGGCCAAAACCAGGCCGACAATGAAAAGAATTCCGCTTATCTGGTTTTTTTCCCTTCTTATGCCAAAAGTGCTGTGAAGCAACCAGTCTGAAAGCAGGGTAACCATGCCAATCAAAACCACAACTACAGACATAAGCCTCATGTCATAATTTTTGACATGGGAAATTTCGTGCGCAATCACTCCTTCAAGTTCGGTACGGTCAAGTTTGTCTAAAAGCCCGGTAGTAACTGCCACTGACGCATGCTCAACATCTCTGCCTGCAGCAAAAGCATTCGGAGCGCTATCCTCAATCACATAAAGCTTGGGCACAGGAATACCGGCAGCAAGACTTATGTTTTCGGCAACAGAGTAAAAGAGCCTGTCTTTGTCTTTTTCTGCCGGCCTGGCACGGGAAACAGCAAGGATAATTAAGTCAGAATTCCAGTAACCAATAAAGGTAGTTATTCCGGAAATGATGAGCGCAAGACCAATAAAACCCGGACCATAGCCTAAAGCTCTGCCAATAAAATATGAGACAGTGGCAATAAATAAAGCAAAGATGATAATAATCAGGCTAGAGCGCCTTTTATTGGCGTCAACCTGTTCATAAACATTAAGCATCAAAATCTCAAAGGCTTACCTTGGGTGTTTCCGTTTCTGCGCTTTTAACTTCAACATGAGCGCCTTCCATGGGAGTCACTAAGCCTTTTTCCTCCTTAAACCCGAAAATGTTGGCAACAATGTTGCTCGGAAAAGTGACAACATTAACATTGTAATCAGCTGAAAGATCAATTAATGTCCTTCTGGCATACATTACTTTGTCAGCTGTATCACGAAGCTCCTCCATCAGCCTGTTTACAGTTTCCGAGGCTTTAATTTCAGGGGTGCTTTCCATAAGCGCCCTAAAGCCGCCAATGGTTTTAGTAAGCATGTCGCTGGCCTCGACCATCATCTGGGGGTCATTCTTCGAAGTAGCCTCCATGATTGCTTTCCTGGCATCTGTCAGGCTTTTAAAGATCTCCTTTTCGTGCTTCATGTAACCTTTAACAGACTCAACCAGGTTTGGAATCAGCTCCGCTTGCCTTTTAAGCTGGTTTCCGATTTCCTGAATTGAAGCTCTTATCCTCGTCCTTAAGGTTACCAAACGGTTATAAATGGAAAGAAAATAAAGGGCGATTATAGCTAAAACTGCTAAGAATACTAACATTTTTTCACCTCCTTTAAAGGTAAATATTATTTAAGAAGTATATCATCAAGCCTGTCTTTAGGTAAAGAATTTATAATATCTTTTTTTTCAGCCCAGCCGCGCCTGGCAACAGAAACGCCATATTCCATCAGCCTCATTTGATCAGCCAGATGCGCGTCGGAATCAATTACTAGCATTACCCCTGCTTTAACTGCCTCTCTGACAATAAAGTCAGGCAAATCAAGCCTGTTTGGCCAGGCATCAATTTCAAGAACTTTTTTACTTTGAAGGCAAAAGTCAAAGAGCCGGTCCCAATCAAGCTCGTATCCTTCTCTGCTGCCAATCATCCTCCCTGTCGGGTGCCCTAGGATTTTGGCTTTGGGATGTGAAAGCCCTTTTATTACTCTGTCGGTCATTTTTTGGCGGTTAAGATCAAAGCTCGAATGAACCGAAACAACGGCAAAATCAAGAAATTCAAATCCCTTTTCAGGAATAGCCAGCGAGCCATCTGGCTTAATGTCTATTTCCAAACCGTTATATACCCTTATGGGTAATTTATTTACTCCAATTTTCACCCCGTTTTCATCTGAGTAAATATATTCCTCAAGATATTCTTTCTTCTTTTTTAACAAATCAATGATTTCCTTATCTGAGTGCTGGGAAACAGAGGGATTATGCTCAGAAAAGCCCAAGTACTCATACCCCATTTCCAAAGCCAGCTTAATCATTTCTCCCACGCTTGAGCCTCCCAGGTCATGGCTTGGCTCAATCTTAAAGTCTGAATGAATATGAAGATCACCCTTGATGTCTTTTAGGCCAATAAGTTCAGGCAGATTTTTTTCTTTTGCTGCGTTTATTTCATCAAGCCCTTCCCTAATCTCAGGCGGAATCCACTCAAGACCTAAGTCATTGTAAAAGTCTTCCTCTTTTTTGTAAGTTTTAAGCTTTTCTGTTTTAAGATTCTTAATGCCATATTCAGAGAGAGAAAGGCCTTTCTTTAAGGCAAAATCCCTAAGATTAATGTTATGCTGTTTGCTGCCGGTGAAATACTGAAGCATTGACCCGTATTTTTCCGGCGAGGAAATCCTTATATCAACTTGCTGACCGCTAACTAAAATTGCCCTTCCCAGAGCCTCCTCTCCCCTGCTCACCTCTTTTCTTATCTTTTCGTATTTAAAAAAGTGATCCAAAACTTCTTTAGGGTCACTTGAAGCAACGCTTATGTCAATATCGCCAACAGTGGGCAGCCTCCTTCTTAAACTGCCTAAAGGGTGAGCCTCAAGAACTTCCTTGTTTTTAAGCAAGTAGGAAATTAGGTCGTCTGCAACCTCATCTGCTTTGTAAAGCGGCATTCTTGGTTTTTTGCCTTCACCTTTTTTAAGGCTTTCAATTCCTTTAATAAGCTCCTGCTCTAAAACTTCGCCAAAGTTTTCAAGTTCCCTGATTTTTTGCTCCTCTGCGGCTTTCTTAAGCCTCTCTAGGGCATTTTCCTCGCTTTTTATATTAAGTTCCTCTGCCAAGGCTAAAGCCCTTTTTGGGCCTATTCCGGGGATTTTCTCAAAGACAAAAAGCGAGGGAGGCAGTCCTGATAAAACTTCGTTAAAATGTTTTACTTCTCCCGTCCTAAAAAGCTCATCTAAATATGAAGCAATTCCCGAGCCAACGCCGGGAACTTCCTCAAGTTTTCCCTCATCCCAAAGATCCTTAAGCTCGCTGGTCGCATGTTCAACCGAAACGGCTGCATTTTCGTAAGCCTGAATTCTGAAACGGTTCTCGCCCTTTACCGAATAGGCGGTAATCATTTTTTGAAGCAGGGAAACAATTTCTTTGTTTGTAATATATTTGCTTTTTGGCATTCTATTCATATATTAGAATTAGTTGACGAAAGAGGCAAGCTAAAATATAATATGAGTGTAAACTCTAAGCTCAAAACACCAAGTTCTAGGCCTTGTGAATAATCTTTTGAATCGTAATTTAGAGTTTAGGATTTAGAGTTTTGAGTTTAATATTGGGGGTTGTAGCTCAACTGGTTAGAGCAGTCCGATGTCCATCGGACAGGTTGCGGGTTAAACGAAATGACTAAAGGTTTCGTTTATATTCTTAAATCTGAAAAGAATGGCCGATACTATTTAGGAAGCACAAATAACCTAAATAGAAGGCTAAACGATCATTTGAATGGTAAATCAAAATTTACACGAAACATTAGACCGGTTGTTTTAGTTTTTAGTCAAGAATTTCCTGATCTTAAAACCGCCAGGAAAATTGAGTATAAACTAAAAAGTTTTGCCAATCGGAATATAATTGAAAAAATAATTAAAGACCAAAAAATAGCCTTGGGGTTGTAGCTCAACTGGTTAGAGCATCCGCCTGTCACGCGGAAGGTTGCGGGTTCGAGCCCCGTCAATCCCGCCTAAAAACTAAAAGGCAACTGGCTAGAGCAGTCCGATGTCCATCGGACAGGTTGCGGGTTCGAGCCCC
>JAGVBK010000004.1 GCA_020059745.1 Candidatus Shapirobacteria bacterium | reverse complement strand
TCTTCCAAACTAAGACCAAGCTTTTCCTCACATTTTTTGAGGTCTTCCCTTCTGGTGCCTTTAGCAAAAGCTTTTTCATTAAATCTTCTTAAAACCATTTCCGGGGTAACGGAAGAAAGTTTTTTGTCGGGTAAAACAAGGGCCGTAGCCACAACAAGTCCGGTCAAACTGTCGCCCAAAAAAATTGTCCAATCCATTAAATTTTTCGGCTCAACGCCTGTTCCGTACCAATTATGAGCTGCCATCGCGCGGGCAACATTTTCCGGAACTTCATAACCCTGCCTGCCGGCAGGCAGGCCTTTTTCTCTCACCCACTCGGTTATCTGAATTCCATGCTTTTCCACCGGCACCCCATCACAATAATCACCGTCATGCAAAAGACCTGCCATCATCCATTCTTCCCGGCTCCCTCCCAATTCTTCTTTTGTTCTGCTTCTTTTTTCAAGTTCATCATAAACACCGGCCATTAAAGCCTCGGTGGCAATCATGTGCTTAATAATGTTTTTGTTTTCAACCTTGCTTTCAATAAGCTCTAAGGCTTCTTCTCTTTTTATCATTTTATTCGTTTCCTCTCATGGTGGGGAAGAAAACTGTTTCCCTAATCGGCTTGTCCACTAAAAAGGAAAAGACACGCTCGCTCATACCAAAACCTGCTGTCGGCGGCATACCATATTCCAAAGCTTCCACAAAATCACGGTCATACATTTGTGCTTCTTCGTCTCCGGCTTCCCTTAATTTTTGCTGCTCAATAAACCTTTCTTTTTGATCAATCGGGTCATTAAGCTCGGAAAATCCATTGCCAAGCTCTGTACCGCCAGCCATAACCAATATCCTTTGGGTAAGCTCTGGTTTTTCAGGAATTCTTTTCGCCAAAGGAGAAATTTCAACAGGCAGATTAATTAAAAAACAAGGTTTAACCAAAGAAGGCCGAACCATTTTTTTATAAATTAAATCTATCAGCCTACCTTTGCCGATATTTTCCTCATATTTTATTTTTAATTCCTTTGCCTTTTTCTCAAGTTCCTCTAAAGAAACCCCAAGCGGATCAAGACCGGTTTTCTCTTTAAAAATTTCGCTATAATCAACCCTGTCCCACTTGCCTGACCAGTCAATTTCCTGCCCCTGGCGCATGGTTTTTAGGCTGCCCATAGTTTCTTTTACTAAAAATTTATAAAATTCTTCAACAAAGTCCATTAGCTTGTTATAGTCCGCATACCCCCAGTAAAATTCAAGCTGGGTATAATCCTGAAGGTGCTCAGCATCTATCCCTTCGTTCCTGAAAATTCTGCCAATCTCAAAAACTTTGTCATAACCACCCACCATCAGTCTTTTTAAGTGAAGCTCCAGAGAAATTCTAAGATAAAGATCAATATCCAAAGTATGGTGGTGAGTAATAAAAGGCCGGGCATCGGCACCGCCGGGAATAGCTTCCAAAACCGGTGTCTCCACTTCCAAAAAGTCTTTTTCCTTCAGAAACTTTCTAGCTGCCTGCCAAAAGTTTGCTTTTTTAATAAACAATTCCCTAACCTCTGGATTCATAATAAGGTCCAGATATCTTTTTCTGAGCCTCGTTTCCGTATCCACAAGCCCGTGCCATTTTTCCGGAAGCGGTCTTATTGATTTTGTAAGCAATCTGAGGTCTTTTACCTTAACTGTGGTTTCTCCAGCTTGTGTATTAAAAACCTCACCGCTGACTTCAATAAAATCACCCAAATCAAGCAGTTTAAGAAGTTGATACTTTTCTTCTCCTATCTCCTGCCTTGAGAAAAAAAGCTGAATACGCCCTGTTTGGTCAACCAGGTCAGCAAAAGAGGAACCGCCATGCCCCCGAAGCGCCCGCAACCTTCCAACCACAGTAACCTTTTCGCTAAGCATTTTCAGGGCTTCGGCGTTTGTTTGTTCGCGTCGGGAAACTGCAGGATAAGGGTCAATCCCCAGTTCCCTGATTTTTTTGAGCTTTTCTATTCTTTGCTTGCGCAGTTCGTCAAGTGTTGACATTTAAGGGAGATTTTAGCACAAATAGAAGGCAGTGTTAAGATCAGTCAATCTTAACCACGGTAAAAACGACTTTGCCTGCCGGAGCTTCAAACTCAACTTCTTCTCCAGCTCTTCTGCCAATCAAAGCCTGACCTAATGGTGAAGAAGGAGAAACCTTTTTCTTAGAAGGATCAGCTTCCCATTCGCCAACGATGTGATAAACATGCTCACTGCCGTTTGTTCTGACTGTCACTTTGCAACCAACATCAACACTTTCTTTGGGCCCGTTTTTTTCTTCAATCAAAACTACGTTTTTAAGAATCTCCTCAATTTCTTCAATCCTGCCGTCTATAAACGCAAGAGCATCTCGGGCGGCAGCATATTCGGTATTTTCGCTTAAATCACCCTGCATTCTTGCCAGGGCAAGTCTTTCTACTGTTTCCGGCCTTTCTTTTTCTTTAAGGGATTTTAGCTCTTCATTAAGCTTTTCCATCCCTTCTTTTGTTAAGTATACTTTTTCTTCCATAGTTAAATATTTTACAAAAATTAAAAATTTCGGGAAAACAAAAAAGTGGCTCCGCCACTATGCCTAGTTTTTCCTAATACTTGGTGATAATAAGGCTTAAAAATCTATTTGTCAATATCTACCTAAAATTGGTATAATAACAAGGCTAATTAACTTTCCGCGTGTGAAGCCGCGTAGGACGCGATAAACTTACGCCGGTTCACCGCGTCATGAACGAAGTGAATTTTACGCGGCGCCTTCGTCTAGTGGCCTAGGACGCAAGGTTCTCATCCTTGTAACATGGGTTCGACTCCCATAGGCGTCACTAACCCCGGCCTGCCCCGTCAACTGCCCCTTGAGTTCTTCGAACGAAAGGTAAAGTTTTACGGGGTTCGAATCCGGGTGGGGTCACCAAATTTTTGTATTTTAAAAAAATATTTCCTATTTAGTTACAATTTTTTGGACCCACATGTCAAAATTTTCGACATTATCACCAAAAATTTCTTTTTTATAATCTTCTCCAATTAATAAATAAAGCCCCGCTATCTCTTCAGCATTATCGGGGCTGTGAACCAGATGATGTGTAAGTTTGAGATAATCCTCGAGAGAAAGATTTCCTTCATCGATTTTTTTACCGACTTCTTCATATCTTGCTCTATCGCCCGGTAACGGAGTTGCTCCTCGAATTGAATCTTTCCATCCCGTGCTTTCTCCTCTAGGTTTATGCTTTTTAATTTTTCCCTTTATTTTGTTTATTTCCGAAATAAAATCGTATTCTTTATTCATGGGGTCAGTTTGTTGGAATACGACTAAAACACTTTCCTCTTTTTCAAAAGCATTTACAAATGCTTCAAATAATTTTCCTTCTAGTTCGGGATAAATCTCTCTGGTTTGTTCTCTGGAAATTGAAGCCAATATTATCACTCCCGCGAGTTCCACACTGGGCGAACTAATTTTGAGACGACCTAGGGTATATGAAATAATAAATTCAGTAATATCTAAATTTATTGCATCGTGGCCAATAAGCATTAGGCCAAATTTATTATTGAAACCAAAATCTTCCCTGCCAACTGATGATTCAACCGTTTCAACGAAAGAAGAAGAAATTTCTATCATGTCAATCCAAGGAATAATCGTGAGCTTCGCCCGAATAAATTATTGAATGACTTCGCAGAATTTTTAGGAAAGAAAGTATCATATCTTCATATGATTCAAGGCTTCCGTTGTTTGAAATATATATATCGGCCGAATTCTCAACCTCTTCCGAACCCAAAGTTTGTTTCATTACATCCTTTTTGTGAACCTCAGATCTTACAATGTCTATGGACTTACCAGACTTTTTAGATTCTCTCACAATTCTTTTTTCTAAATCTGCATCTATAAATATTGATAAAAATCTAATGCTTGAATCCCCCCTAAATTGCTCGACCATCCACTGATGTTTGATTGTCTCAACTACGGCTATCGGTATATCTGTTTGTTGCATCAAACCTACATAATTTTCTAAGATTTTATTGCTTACTTCTTCAACAAGTTCTTGGTTCGTTGCAATACTGGTTGCGTAATTAAATGGATTATCCACCATCTCGGGCAATCCCTTCTCTCCTGACATTTCAGCAAGAGTTTTATATATTTTAAGTCTATGTGCTATGCCCGTTTTGACAGCTAGTTTACCAAATGTACTTTTACCAGATTCGCTTGTTCCGGAAATAAAAATAAACAGAGGCTTTGAGAAGTTTGCTTGACTTAAAACATTCTTTATGTTTTCTGGGTTTAAGATTTTGACTTCAAGGCCGTCGGTCGATTTTATTTCTATTGTATTTCCTAAAGCAACTGACTCCCAATCGTTTTCTCCTATCACGTTTCTTTCTATCATTTAATGATTATTATATCAAATTAATTCTTAAAAATAAGAATAAATTGATTCGGGGTTGAAAGAATCAAATTCATTTAAAATTTCGCTGAATGCTAGGAAGATTACAAGAATTTTCTTAGGAAATAAATTCGGATTTTTATTTAGTGTATGGCACATAAAAAGATAGTCATTTAATTTTAAATAGTTTTGGCTATCCTTAAGAAAATTCCGCCTTTCTTGCAGCTTGATTTTGGTAATCTCCATTCTTGTGCCAATCTTTTTGTTCAACTTAATCTTCAAATTTAATGTTGTTTTGCCCTCGTCATAAGATTTAATACTAAAATAATCTAATAATCTATCATGAAAGTAATAGAATAACATTCCTAGTAAATCATTATAGTATGGCTTTGATAGATCCATATATGAAGGCATGATACACGAATACTCGTTGTCGAAAAAAGTAATTTTTCCTTCGTTAGACACCAACATATTTCCGTGATGCCCATCTCCATGGCCAGGAAATACAGCCATTTCTCTAGTTTGAGAATATTTCTCCTTGAGGTTCTGAAATATCTCGGCTAAAGTTAAAGGAAACTTTCTGCCATTTAAAACAACTCTTTTATTTATATATAGAGACATGAATTCTCCATCTATAAAAAAGTCTCTATAACGTTCACCCAGTAATCTCTGGTGAAATAATTTATTAGTAGGTAAAACTAAATAGTCTTTACTATTTATTTTATTTTCAAGTTTTATATATCCATTTACTATTATTCTTTCTTTTTCTCTTTCAAGCTCTAGCAATTGCTGGATTTTTTTTAACTGCTCAAAGTAATTCGTGATATCTGCCATCGATACTCCAGATATATAATCCCTGAGTAACCATGACTCACCGCTGACTTTAAACGTAAATAAAACTTTAGCCACAGGTAAGTATTTTGAAATTAACTCAGTACCCCTAAATTCATTAACTATATTTTCTGCCGAAGAACGTTTTAGTACATATCGTTTCAAAGATCTTTTTTTATCAATAGTTGTTATAATGATGTTGTTTGATTTAATTCCATAAAACTTAAACAAGTCTTCTACAGAAACAATTGTTTCACCTAATTTTTTCTCAACGATTGTTAGAAACGGAGGGAAATTTCTGTATTTTTCAAAGAGGACGTTTTGAACTGCTCTAACATTTTTCATTTTTTTAAAGATACTTTCAAAAAAAAATATTTAGAGAAATTTTCGATAAAATCATCAACAATTTTTAAAACAGCCAAAAGGTCTTTCTTTTCCACAATTAAAGACCAATTTTTAGTTACTTCTAAAATTTTTCCCATTGACAAAAAGTCATAATCTGTAAATTTTCTTTTTGCTGAAGTTAAAATATCTAACTTGGTTTCATATAGGTTTATCTCATAGTACTGAATTGCAAGCTTCATCATAATAAATGCGTATCTAATTTGTTTTTCAACAATTTTCTTAAACTTTTCAGGGTTGTTAACCTCTGATGACGTTAAAGCCTTTCTATTCAAAATTACAAACTTTGCAATATCAGAGTAGCTAAATTCCTTAATTTCATTTTGGGAAGGAATATAAGCCTTCCCCAATTCATCAACAATATAAATAATTCGTTTATCGTCTAAAGACATTTCAAGTAATGCCTGAAGAGTCTTTCCCGCCAATGTTGCTGTCGGATTTATTGGAGATGAATAATCTTTTCCTGTAATAATGTTTAGTCCTAAATCAATATTGTAATTCCCTTTCAACCGTGACGAGACCTGTGCAACTTTTAACTTTGTTGGAGTATCTAACTTTTTCACTACAAGCAGTAAATCTATATCGCTCCAATTAGGTTTATATCCCCCTGAGGAATAACTTCCAGAGTCAATTATGGCTAGAAGGTTATTCATTAAAGTTTTTTTTAATAAATTTACAGTTTCAGAAACAAAAGAAGATAAATTTCTATAACTTTTGTACAAATTAACTGCCTCTAATAACATTTCTCTCTCGTGTTCAATCTTCTCCAAGGCAACGCCAACCTCAACCCAGCGAGTCTCAACATATTTTTCGTCAATCAAGGGTTTAATAGTTATCCTGTTTTGAACTTCGCACACATACATGTGGCAAGTTTTTTCGTGTTCTTTTGGATCATTTGGCTTATTAAATGAATATTTAACCAATCCTACTTTCGCCACCTTTCTAATAGGAAATTGGTTTAAACAAAGTTCTTCATTGATCTCTCTTAAGGCAGCCTGCTCCGAAGATTCTCCTTTTCTCAAGTGTCCCTTGGGAACAAAATATTTTCCTTCAGTGTTTATCAAAAGAGCTACATAAAGTTTGCCGTTCTCTTCAGAAAATAAGTATCCTCCCGCCGATTCATGAACAACAGTATTCCCGGAGATAATAATCTTGTCATCATTTTTAGAACTTTTCATAAGACGAATTGTGGTTACTCTCTCATTTTATCATTTGTTAAACAGTAGAAATTGGCCATCTATTATTATTGGGTTTTTATTTATCAACTCTTTGTTTTGGTAGTAACCGCAATAGTACCAGCAACTTGCCGAAATTATAATTGGTTTTTTTGTGTTTAACTCTTTTATCTCTTTTGTTTCCAGAGGATTAAAATCTTTTATTCTTTCGTAATTAAGCCCGTACTCTTTTGGGTTTGCACTGCCAAAGTAAGCAAGCTGGTAATCGTTAACTTTGTTTTTTTCCAGGTAGTTTTTAAGACTCGGTAAACCTTGCCCCCAGTCAAGATTTGAATCAACTACAATTTTGTAAGCCTCATCCCTACCGCCAGCTATTTCATTAAAAAAGGTCAAAAAATGGGGATAGGTGTTTTTTGCGCTAATTAAGAGCCAGCATGCTAACCCGGCAAGAATTATTTTTGTTTTTGTTTCTTTAATAAAATCGGTGATTGTCCTTCCGCTTAGTATTGTTAACAGCGGATATAAAGACAAAAAATACCGAATCCTTAAATCAGTTCCTAAAAAAAGAATTTCAAGAAAAATGAAAAGGGAAGTGAACTTAATAAATTTTTCAGTCTTGTTTTTTTCTTTCTTTAAAAGGGGATAGAGAAACATAATTAAAAGAGGAATTGGGGTTTTTAATAAAAAAACAATGAGGGTTAAATAACCTGGTCCTTTGCCGATTTCTTTTCCCGCGAAAGCCGCATATTTGGGAAGCTTGTCTGTTTTTAAAAAAATGAAATTGCTTTTATAAGTACTTATGTAACTGCCTAATGGAATTGGTTTTTCAAGCAAGAAAGAGAGGCGGGGATATTTTTCTACAAAATTAAAAGCTTCTCTGTTTGGGTCTCTCCTATAGCCCAAGGCCGGCTCAAAAGTAAAAAAATAGGTAGCCCAAATTATGGCTACTGCAATAACAATACCCCAGGCAAAATCTTTTACTTTAATAATATTTTCTTTCCTCATAAAAAGAAGATAATAAAAAAGCAGGGGGGCCGACAAAAAAAGATTCACCGTTCTTACGGCCAAAGAAAGTCCTAAAAAAAGAAAAAAAATAATTTTTTCTTTAGGACCGGGGTTCTTTTTTTGAATAAAGTATTTATCAAAGAAAAAATAGCTTAAAAATAGAAAGAAAGCAGTCAAAAGGTCGGTTAAGGCCAAATGGCTGTGGGCCAAAATCTCCGGAGTTAGCAAAAAAATGAAAAGACTTAAAAGCGCTGCTGCTTTTCCCCAAAGCTTTTTTGACCAAGTATATAAAATCCAGACCAGGCCTAAAGAAAAGATAACTACCATAAGCCTTGGCCAAAAAAGAAAAGGGTCGTTTATCAAATTAAAATTAAAAAGAAGGGGAATGCTGGTAATTTCCCGGGCCAGGGGAGGATTGTAGGGATCTGCGGTAAAATCTTTGTTTTTTAAAAACTGATAACCTGCATTTAAAAAAAGGTGTTCATCAAAAACCCGGGATTCTTTAAAAATCAAATTAACCTGCAAAAAGAAAAATAACATTATGAGAGCCGCTGCTAAAATATCCTGCCGGCTTCTCTTTGCTTTGAACCTTTTAATCATCATATACTTAAGCAAATTATACAGACAAAATGAAAATCCATTTTTTAAAAATAATTGCCGCTTTATCTTTTCTTTTCTGTCTTATCTATTTTCTAAAAGATATAAATTTACCCTTTGTCGGCCCTTTTGGCAATAATAACGCCACCTATTCAATCCAAGCCAAGAACTACCAGAAATACGGCCTTTTAAATACAAAGTTTGGTCCTGTTAATAGGAAAGTCGGGGAGAGGTTCGAATATTATCTTCACCACCCTCCGCTTCTTCAGCTTTCTACCCTTTTAAGCTATACTCTATTTGGCTTTGAAAATTTCTGGCCGGGAAGATTTTTCCCGGTTTTACTTACTTTGGCCTCAGTTTTACTTTTGTTTTTAATTTCAAAAAGAATTTGGGGAGAAAAAGAAGGATATTTAACCTTAATACTTGCTTCACTCTGCCCTTTCCTCCTCTCTTTCGGAAAATTAATCCAGTTTGAACCCTGGGTACTTTTTTTTAGCCTTGTTTTTGTTTTTCTGTGGGAAAAAGAGTTTGCGTTTAAAACTTTTTTACTTTTTTTTACCACTGTTTTCGGAAGTTTATCTGATTGGACTTTTTTCCTTTTTCTTTTTTCATTTTTTATTATTTATAAAGATAAAAAGCAAGTTAAATATCTGCTCACCTCCCTAGTTACTTTGCTTTTATTTTTGACCTATGTTTCCTTCCTTGTCGGCTTTAAGGAACTAACTACCGCCTATCTTGTCCGCAGCTTGGGAAATGAGTTTTTAGGAAAAGAGTATCCTTTTTTAAAACTTTTTATCCTTACCTTGATTAGAATTTTTATTTACTTTTCTCCCCTAGCCTTTCTCCCCATTTTTTATCTTGTTAAAGAAAAAATTAAAAAAGAAGTTTTCGTTTTTTTGGTTTTTGGCATCTTAAACATTGTCCTTTTTTTAAACGGCACTTTCGCCCACCCCTACTGGCTCTACTATCTTTCTCCTTTTTTTATCCTTACCTTAAGCCGCAGCTCTGTAATTCTTTTTGAAAACAAAAAAAGGTATTTTAGGTTGTTTTTTTGTTTTAGTTTTGCCTTAAACCTTGTTTTTTGCTTGTTGGTTATAAGCTACAAAGACAAACAAGTTAAAAAATCCCTCTGGCAGAACAATTTTATAGATGAAATTACCCCTTTAATTGGCACGGAAAAAATTGGCGTTAATTGGGATTTTAATGAGGAGCTTTTTCGTTACAAAACCGGGCTGCCGATAAAAATTTATTGGTCTGAGGAAGAAATTAAAAATGATGCGCTTGAAGGCAAATGGCGTTTTTTTGTTTTTTCCTGCTATGCAAACTGCTCTTCTAAAGACAGGCAAATCGGCAATTTTCTTTCCGAAAAGTTCGAAGTTTCCCATATAGAAAAAGAAGGCAGAGCTTTTTTGTTTGATCTTTATAAGAAAAATGAAGAAGGCCAGGGATCTTTTCCTAATTCCTCTTTTAATTCCCCCCCAAGCACTACAAGAAAGGGTCTTACAAACTACTATCGGAAACTGCGGGATTTTCTTGAGGTGAACCAGATTTAATGCTTAATGGTGTGTTTAAAGGCATCAAACAGATTGTCGACAAAGACAATATTCAAATCCTTCTTAACTGCAGCCGGAATTTCCTGAAGGTCTTTCCTGTTGTTTTTAGGCAGAACAACAGTTTTTATCCCAGCCCTTCTTGCTGCCAGAATTTTTTCTTTTACTCCGCCGATTTCTAAAACCCTCCCTCTTAGGGTAATTTCACCAGTCATAGCTACATCTTTTTTGGCTGGTTTTCCGGTAACTGCAGAAACAAGAGCAGTTGCCATGGCCACTCCGGCGGAAGGTCCGTCTTTAGGCACAGCACCCTCGGGGACATGAATATGCACATCAACATTCTTAACCGCTTTTTCGTTAATACCCAATTCCTTCACATGACTTTTAGTAAAAGTCATGGCTGCCTGGCAAGATTCTTTCATTACATCTCCAAGCTGGCCGGTGAGCAAAAGCTGCCCCTTGCCCGGCATTAGCGCCACCTCCACAAAAAGCACTTCTCCGCCCGCCTCTGTCCAAGCCAAGCCGGTTGACATCCCAACGGTATCTTTTTCTTCAAGAGCGGTTTTCAGAATTCTCTCCGGCCCCAAAAATCTCCTTATCCGGGAAACAGTAATTTCTTTCTCAATGATTTTCCCTTCAGCAATCCTTTTGGCAATCTTACGGCAAACTGAAGCAAGATTTCTTTCCAAATTTCTTACTCCCGCCTCACGCGTGTAGCTTTGAATTATTTCCCTTAAAGCCTCGTCAGAAAGAACCAGATCTTTGTTTTCAAGACCATTGCTTTTAAGCTGTTTTGGCCAAAGATAGTTTTTGGCAATATTATACTTTTCCTCTTCAGTGTAGCCCGGGAAACGAATAACTTCCATCCTATCCCTTAAGGCCGGCGGAATTGTTTCCAACATATTGCCGGTGGCGACAAAAAAGACTTTAGATAAGTCAAAGGGAACTTCCAGATAATGATCGGAAAATTCTCTATTTTGCTCAGGATCCAAAGCTTCAAGCAAGGCTGAAGATGGATCGCCTCTAAAATCAATGCCGATTTTATCAATTTCATCAAGCATAAAAACGGGGTTATTGGTACCGGCATTTTTAATTCCCTGAATAATCCTTCCCGGCAAAGCGCCAACATAGGTCCGGCGGTGGCCTCTTATCTCTGCTTCATCCCTGATCCCTCCTAAAGAAACCCTAACAAACTTCCGCCCCAAAGCTTTGGCAATGGACTTTCCCAGCGAAGTCTTTCCAACTCCAGGAGGGCCGATAAAGCAAAGGATAGTCGGACCGCTGCCTTCAACATCTTTCTTGCCTTCACTCTCATTTTTAAGCTTCATAACCGCAAGGTATTCAAGAATTCTTTCTTTTATCTTCTCAAGACCGTAATGGTCTTCATCTAAGACCTTTTGGGCTCTCTTTAGGCTAACTTCGCTTGAGCTTTCGTTTGACCAAGGAAGGGAAACCAACCAGTCAAGATAGGTTTTAATGTAACCCATTTCCGGATTATTGGCAGACATTTTTCTTAAGCGATTAAGCTCCTCCGTCGCTTTTTTGTATGCCGCGGCCGTCATCTTTGCTTTTTCAATTTTTTCCTTAAGGTCCAGAATGTCCTTTTCCTCTTCGTCTTCTGCTCCCAGTTCTCCCAATTCCTTTTCAATTGTTTTTTTCCTTTCCCTTAAGACCGCCTCTCTCATTCCTTTGTCAAATTTAGCTTGGGTTTTGTTGGCAATTGATTTTTCAAGCTCAAGTATTTTTATCTCGTAGGAAAGCCTTTCCGCCACTCTTTCCAGTCTTTCGTTTATTAAAGGAATTTCCAAGAGCAGCTGTTTGTCGTGGGGTTTTAAATCCAAAATTGAGGCAACCTGGTTTGAAAGCTCTTCATAAGAAACGCCGGAAAGAAGTTTCATAAGTACCATCACATCAATAGCTTTACCCAAGTTGAAGATTCTCTGAATTTGGTCCGTAACGTGCTTAACCATAGCCCTAAGCTCATCGTTTTCAACCACAGTTTCTTTGTCTTCCCGAACTTCAGCTAAAAAATAGGGTTCGTTTTGGACAACATTTTCAATTCTTACCCTGGAAATACCTCTGACTAAAGCATGGATATTGCCATTGCTTTCAATCAGGTGATCAATTGAAGCCAGGGTGCCGACTGAATAAAAATCTTTTTCTCCCGGCACCTCCGTGCGGGAATTTCTTTGGCAAACAAAGGCAATTTTCTTATTATTTTTAAAAGCGGCAGAAATGGCGGCGTTTGACTTTATCCTGCCGAAGGTCAGAGGAGTTTCTGTATGAGGAAAAATAACAACATCCCGAAGGGCAACTAGAGGTACGGTCAATGTTCCATTGTTTACTTCTTCATTGGTCAAAAGTGACATTTCTTAAGTCTCCTTTTAATTTAAATTATATTGGCAGTTTAGCATGTAGATTGCTAAAAGTCAACCGCCACAAGCTCAAAAAAATGTAATATCTATGTAAAAAATGAAAGAATTTTTACTAAAATTTGGCTAATCGTGGACGACTACTCTGGTTCCTGAATTACTTTCTGCAAATACTGATTTTTTACCTGTCGGCAAAACCGGTGTTGTCCAGTAAAAAAGCTTTTCTGCAACCAGGGTGGGCAAATTCACACAACCGTGGGACATGGGTTCACCGAAATTATCGTGCCAATAAGTTCCGTGCAAACCAAACCCTTTATAAAAATACATGGTGTAAGGGACATTAGGCAAGTAGTAATAAGTGTTGTCTTCTTTATTGCCCCCTGACATTTTGGTGTATTTAAACTTAGCCCAAATATTAAACACGCCCTTTGGCGTTCTGTTCCATTTACCTGAAGAAATAGCTGATTCCAGAAATTTATTTTCACCTTCCCAGGCAATAATTTTTTGCTCAGAAAGGTCAACCTCAATCCATTTTTCTTCGCCTGAATTTTCGCCTAAAACCGATTTCTCCGGCTCCGCAAAAGCAGTCAAAGGTGGAGTTATCTCCTTACTTAAAAAATATGCCTTTTTTTCAGCAACAAACTCTCCGGTAGTGTTTTCAAAATCACAGCCACAACCTCCGGATTTTTCCACAAGATTAAAGTTTCTTATACTTAAACCTAAAACGGAAGCAGCGACAAAGATTAAAAAAGGTAATATAATCAAGAATGTTTTATTACCTTGTCGCATATATAAAGCATATCAATAACTAATCTATATTGCAATTAAAAATGAGGCCAATCTGGGAAAAATTAAAAAACGATCCACTTTTAAGGGAAAAAATTTATACAAAAGCAAAAATTCTTAAGCTAATAAGAGAATTTTTTGATAAAGAGGGATTTTTGGAAGTTGATTCTCCAACTTTGGTTACTTCCCCTGACCCAAGTCCCTTTAATGAGGTATATGAAATAAAAGATCAAGAGCAAAGGATCTTTTTAACTCCGTCTCCCGAGTTTCTTTTAAAAAAAATGCTGGTAGCGGGATTTGAAAACATCTTTCAAATCACTAAAGCTTACCGCGACCAAAACGAGCAAGATCCGCTTCATTTAAAAGAATTTAACATTCTTGAATGGTACCGAACCGGCGGAAACTATAAAAACCTCATGGATGACTGTGAAAACTTAGTCAGATTCATAAAAAACGGGCTTAAAAAGGATAGAATTTTCTACCAAGGAGAAGAAGTTGATGTTAATTCTCCTTGGCTTAGGATTTCCTGTAAAGAGGCTTTTAAAAAATATGCCGGAGTTGACCTTGATGAGTTTTTAGACCCAAAAAAGGCCGAGCAAATTTGCCAAAAAAAGGGCTACCTTACCGAAAACTCAAGCTGGGAAGAGCTTTATCACCAAATATTTTTAAATGAAGTTGAAAAAGAGCTTCTGAAAAGCCCGGCTTTAATACTTTATGATTACCCAGCTCCCTTAGCGGCGCTTTCAAAGATAAAAGAAAAAGATAAAAAATACGCGGAAAGAATGGAGTTTTACCTAGCCGGAATTGAGCTCGGCAATGGTTATTCAGAACTAACTGACTGGAAGGAACAAGAAAAAAGGCTTAGAAGTGACCTTGAGGAAAGAAAAAGAAAAAAAATGAAGGTCTTTGAACCTGATAGGGATTTTATTGAGGCTTTAAAAGAAGGCATGTCTGAAACTTCGGGCATTGCCGTCGGAATTGACCGGCTAATTATGCTTTTTACTGATTCAAAAGACATAAGAGAAACCAATCCTTTTTGCCTTTAGCCTCTTTCTATCTTTACAAAAAAAAGCTTCGGTTTTAAAATATGCCAATATGGCAACAATTTCCACTTCTGATTTAAAAAAAGGAACATGCATTATTTTTCGCGATGCTCCCCATATTGTGGTTGACAAAACCTTTGTTTCGCCAGGAAAAGGTTCAGCTTTTTTTAGGACAAAACTTAAAAACTTAAAAACCGGCAATGTTATTGACTTTACTTTTAAATCAGGAGAAAAGCTTGAGGAAGCGCCTTTGGAAACCAAAGAGCTTCAGTATCTTTACAAAGACAGCGGCGAGCTTTTTTTCATTAACCCTCAAACTTACGAGCAATTAACCTTACCCAAAGAAATGGCAGGAAACTTTCTTCCTTTAATGAAAGAGGGCGAAACTTACCAAGTTTATACCCTGGAAAATCAGGCAGTTGCTTTAAGGCCGCCTCTAAAAGTAAAGCTTAAGGTGGTGGCTTCAGAGGCCGGAGCAAAAGGCAACACAGTCACCGGTGCCACTAAAGAAGTTGAAGTTGAAACCGGATATCGTCTCCAGGTTCCTTTGTTCATAAAAGAAGGCGACACGGTTTCAATAAATGTGGAAACGGGCCAATACGTTGAAAGAGTCTGAATTTACGATTTTATTACTTTCTTCATATAAACTCTTAAAGTCTCTCCAATATTATCAATATAGATAATTATGGCAGAAGAGAGCGAAAGCAAAATTACCGCTGACCACGAAACAATAAGAAAATGGGCCGAACAAAGAGGCGGTATTCCCTCCATGGTTAAAGGAACTGGAGAAGAAAATGGTGGCATCCTCAGGTTTGACTTTCCTCCTTTAGGAACAAAAGAAAACCTTGAACATATCTCTTGGGAAGAATTTTTTAAAATCTTTGAAAACAAGAATCTGGCTCTTCTTTACCAGGAAAAAACTCGTGAAGGGGAAGAAAGCCGTTTTAACAAATTCGTGGCCAGAAAAAGCGAGTAAAAAATGGCAAACAAAGATTCAAATAGGTTTAAAAATTCCAGTGTTGTCAGAATCGAAAGTACCCGTCTCTCTGAAGAAGAGTTTGAAACCATGACCAGCTTTCCTGAGTATTATGACGAGGAAACAATAAGCGGAAGCATGCCCAATCCTGAGTCAGACGACGATACCTTGAAAAGCGAGCAGGAGTGGGGACTTTACCTTGATGTTGACGGCGAACACCCCAAAGAGCTGGACATTGCCGGAGAAGTAGCCAGAGCTGAAAGAGCTAGGCGAAGAAGCAGAAGATAATTTTTCTATCTTCTCATTAATCTTCTAACAAGAACAGTTAGTCCAAGTAAAGGCAAGGTTAAAGTAAGCCAGGCAAGATTAACTTTAATCTTGTTTTTCGGCACACTGTTATCAGTAATCGCTTCCACAGAGAGGAAACTGTCATCCTCATTGCTTTCCTCCTCTGTTTGGTTTGAGCTTCCGGCAACTTTTCCGCTTGACTGGTAGCCAAGATAGGCATTTTCCCTGTAATAGGAAACTTCCTCTGCTCTTTCTTCATTTAGGTAATAGTCCTCCCAGTTCCAGGAATAATCATAATCGTAATCCTCGTTTGTTTCAGTTTCCTCACTATTTTCTTCCTCTGCAACTTCATCTTCATTGTCCTGGCCGCCAACCGGTTCCTCGCCACCCTCCGGTCCTGCCCCCGGTGGCAGGAAGTTGCCCACCCAATCGCCAAAAACATTAATCACTGTCACTAGTATTTTTCCGTTTGAGCTGATGTTGTTGTTTACAAAGTTAATAATATTGGCAATAATATTGGCATCGCCTGTTCTTATGGTTGAATCTCCTCCGGTATTGTCGTTGGCTTTGTTACCGCCGGTATTGGCCTCAAGATTGAGATTATTGACAATTTTTGCTTCATTTTTTTGTTCGGTTTGACTATTTTCTTCACTGGCAACCTCGCTATTATTATTTGATCCGGCACCATTATCGCTGTTTTGGACAGAAACATTACCCTTTTCATCAACCGTAATATCCATTTCTTCTGACCCGGCAACATTGGCATTCCCGGAAGTGCCGACAATGCGGCCAATCCAATTTCCTGCCTCATTTATTATTACCAGCCAAAGGTTGCCGCATTCAATGTTTGAATTGGCTACATTGACTGTCCTTGTTTCGATGTTGGCGTCCCCGGTAATCACTTCTGTCTCGCCGCCAGTGTTCCTGGCCGCTTCGTTGCTGCCGGTATTGGCTTTTAGCTTAAGGTTATTTTCAATCTCGGCCTGGTTTGCCTGGCTTGTTTCAGAATTTGAACTACTATTTAACTTAACTTCATTTTCTGAACCTGAGCCGTTCCCTGTATTTTGAGCTGAAGAAGCCAAAGAAGCGCTTTCAAAAGCTCCTTCAGGAAGAATGATGTCGCCAACCAAATTCCCGAAAATATTAACCACCCCTAAAACCACATTTCCGGCGATATTGTTGTTTAGAAAGGAAACTACATTTGCCGCTACATTAGCATCTCCGGTATTAATTTCTGAATCGCCGCCAGTATTAAGACTTGTGTTGTTGTTACCGCTATCTGAAGAAAGATAAAGATTATTTTCTAAGTCAGCGTTATTTTCCTGAAAGGAAGCATCTTGTTCAAAAGTGGCAATTTGGGCCTCATTAACTGACCCTGCTCCGTTACCCTGGTTAAAAGTGTTGGCATCATTGTATGAAACCGGTGCGGCACTTTCAAAATCCAAAACAATATCCCCCACATGGTCATCTGTAACATTAAACTCCGCCATAGCAACACCGTCAATGTTAGTATTAGCAGCCGTAATTACAGTTGCCCCTGTATTCGCGTCTCCGGAAAAAATTTCCGAGTCGCCAAGATTTTGAGAAGCAGAATTACTTCCTGTTTCCGTGGAAAGCTCAAGCAAATTTCCCATCTCGCTACTGTTTTCCTGAAAGTTTGAACTTTCGCTTTCTAAAGAAATTAGGCTTTGGTTTTGGGAATCTGAACCATTGCCGCTGTTTTCAGAATTAGCTCCACTGCTTTCTTCATCAGAGCTTATATTCGTGTTTGTGTTCGCCTGGGTAAAAAGGTTTGCAGTATTTGTAGCGTCTCCGGTAATAATTTCCGCCTCGCCTTCTTGGCCGACAGGTAAGGCTTGGCTTGTTTCAGTAGGAGTAAGTGTTGGCTGAGAATCTGGTGTTTGGGTTACACTCGGCTCTGTTTCGTTTGTTTCGCTGCTACTTTCCGGTGCCTGGGCTTCTGGGCTTGGGCTCTCTGTCTCCTCGGCTTGAGTCGTTTCCGGGCTTAACGCTTCTTCCAAGGTAGGAGCCGAAGGCGCTTCGGGAACTGAAGGTGAAGTTGGCGCCGAAGGAGCGCTAGGAGCTTCCGGCACTTCATAACCCAAAACCGGAACTGCCCGGGCAAAAAGAAACAAAGCTACTACTATTATTGATATTATTTTTTTTAATCTTCTCATTTCTTTTTCCATTTTTTTATTTTTTTCTTGGTTTGTAGGGGGTTCACCGAAGTGCTAGTGAACCTCCCTACTTCCCAAGTTAGGTTCTTTTATTTAAAAAAGCAGCCCCCACACCTGTCCTAGGTTAAACTCAAAATCAAGTTCCGGAAAATCGCCAAAGACATTTAATCCTCCGGTGTTTTCCACATCAACTTCTGACACTGCCATGCCGGTAAATAAGGTGGGGTCTGATTGTACTGAACCTGTGTTACGAAAAGCATCGTTATAACCGCTTTTCGGATAAGCATCTACCCAGTTGCTAAACTGAAGCCAGCCTCCCTCATTCTCTCCTTCATTCTGAAAAAGAAACAAGGAATCGATTTCATCTAAGAAAACGTTATTGCTGGAAACAGAACCGTTTCCTGAAATTTCGGTTGCTTCCTGGGTAAGACAACACTCAACATCGGCCCAATTAAAGTTAGCCAAATTGTTGATTTCAACATCAGCAAGCGCTGTGCCAGTGTCTACAAAAACGCTGCCGCCAGTGTTGTCAAAAACGTCGTTTTTACCGGAAACAGCCTCGGCATTGGCCTGATTTGTTATCAAAGCGAGGTTTTCCTGAACAATTGAAACAAGCCTATTTTCAAAAAGGCTGATGTTATTAAGGCTATAGGAACCGTTACCGGCGATAGTCGCCTCAACAGCCCCTGTTTCCTCGCCGTTTTCATCACCTCCAACGGTGGCAATATTTGCATTGGCCGTGTTATCAATTACGATACTCGCTCCCGCAGCTCCAGTGCTAACCGTAACATCGCCGCCGGTATTTCCGTTGGCATCGTTATAGCCGGATACAGCCTTAGCATTCACATCATTGTTAAAATCGGCAAAATTGTCTTGGAAAACAGCGATATCCGTGCATGAAAACTTAGTTATATCATTGTCAGACATTGAACCGTTACCGGAAATTTTTGCCGTTTCATCACTCGGGCAACCGTCACAGTCTTCAATTGAAGCCTGGTTTAGATTTGCCAAGTTACTCACCTCAACACTGGTAATTGCGTTACCGGTAAAAAGGGAAACATCCCCTCCGGTGTTGTCACCAACATTATTTTTCCCTGAAATCGCTTCCGAATTAATGATGTTTTCAATAACAGCGTCATTATTCTGAACCACCACTTTGTTTTCGCTTTCCACGATATCAACAGTATTTGTTGAAAAACTGCCGTTACCGGAAATCTCGGTCTCTGTGGCTGCAAAAACTGCGGGGGTAAAAGCGCTAAAGAGAAGTGAAAGGGTGACAATTAAAGCAAAAAATTTTTTAAAAAACATTTTATTATTTTCTCACCTCCTTTCTTTTAAAGTATTCCCAAAAGGGAAGCACTTCTATTGGAAGAATATAGTTTTATATTTAGAAGCGAATAAATAACAGGTAAGAGTTAAGTAAAGGCAATTAGAATTGCAACTTTTTAGCAATTCATTAGAAGTTTAAATCAATTTCCTCTTTTTCCCCGTCAATTTTTCCAATCTTTAATTTAAACTGCCTGTCACTGTCGTTTATTGGGAATCCGATTTTGGTAATTTTTGTGGAAATTGCCTGAACTTCAACCGGATCATTATGAATTTCCGGGGCAGCCCATTCCTCTCCCAGGGAAGAAAGCCTTATAAAATCACGGGTATTAATTTGGATGCCGTTTTTTCTTTCATTGGTAATCTTAAGGTTTAAAACAAGAAAAGCCCTTCCGGGAACCGCGCTTACGTCTTGGCCTTTAACAACAATTTGTTTTAATATTTCGGCGGAGTCAACCACATACTTTATTTTTCCCTCTTCAGGGTTACCAACCTCAAGACTAATTTCCTTGCCGATTTCCTTAGTTGGCCTGGCTTCAACTGAAAGAACTTTTTCGCTACTTTGAGTAGGCGGCAAAGACAGGCTTTTTTTCCCAATTAAGAAAGAAACCACTGAAACAAGAATAACTGGCACAGCAATTAAAAAGTATTTTAACAAAGATTTAAGAAAGCTAGAGTTGTTTTCTTCCTTCATTTTCCTTTTTAATTATTAAAACTATTAATAGTAACTATAATGCTGACTTTTGAATCATTACTTTCTTTTTCAATTTCAACTTTAATGTCTTCTTTTTCCCCTTTTCCCTGAAGCAAGTTTGAAAAATTATCGTTTGTTCTGGTTTGAATAAAGTTTTTTATCCCCATTTTTTTATCGGAAATTCTTTTTTTATACCAGTCGGTTACCACTTCCACACTATCACTAGTTTTTAAAAGAAAACTATTCCCTCCAAAATTGACTACTTCAGCTTCAGGGTAATGAAAATCTCCAAGTTTTAATTCTTCCTTCAACTCTGCTGAAGTTGAGCTTTCGCTTATAACCTCGTCTTCTTCCTTAATGGAGATTCCGCTTTCTTTAGATGGCGCGTTTCCTTGAAAAAAATAAGCGGTTCTGACAAACTGCTCAAGGCTGCCAAGCTGTGCGGAAAGATTTTTAAGGGCAATTATTGCCAATACTGATAAACCAATGGCCACAGCTTTAAGATATACCATAAGAGTCCTTTACGGTTCCATCTTTTTATATAAAGATGATAAAAAAGTTAAAAAAGAGTAAGAAGACTGAAAGAGAGCATAAAAACAAACAGCCTTAACAATGTCAATTCTGGCACTTTAGAGGAACACCGTCACAAGCAATACCGTCTTTGTCGGCATCTCTGGCAGCGCAACCACAAACATTAAGTAAGTATTGAGCCTCTTCACAAGAAGAAATCTCAGTGCAGGTTTTCGAACAATTACAGGTGTATTCTCCCGATACTGGAGCAAAAACAGTTGGTTTTAAAATACTTGCTTCTGAGTCTGTCGGTTCTGGTGAAATATTACACAAAGACCAAAGCCCTGCACTTTCTTCTCTAGCCTCTTTTTCCGCCTTACTTAAAATTTCCTGATATTTAACATCAGGAGGATAAGAAGAAGCATAGGCAAAGCCTTGTCTTACCAATAGTTCATTTATAAAAACATCTTCAAGATAAATGTACCTCAAAAGCCTCCCGTAGCGATCAGTTTCAGAAACATCTCTTTCTAAAGCAATGGTTTGCCCTTCTAAAAGTTCTTTTGTTTTAAAATAGGCTTCTCTGGCAAAGCATTCAGCTGAAGTCCTTGAATCCCCAAGCTCGGGCGTGTTTATACCAATAAGCCTTACTCTTATCCCGTCCTCAATTTCAATCGTATCGCCATCAATAACCCGGACCACCAAAGAAACGGCGCGATCATTAGCTTCCGCTTTATCCGTTTCAGAAAAATATTCAGACATATTCTTCTCTGCCGAAGGAGTGGTTTCTACCGGAAAATTAGTGGGGGTTGTTTCCGGCAAAGACATAACCTGAGGGCTTTCAATTTGTATTTTTCCGGGAGAAAGTTCTTCAAAACCAAGTAAAACTGTCGTCCAGATACTGCCAAAAATGATTGTTGGGATAAGAATAAAACAAGCCAAAATAAACTTAAGCGGCTGGCTGGCCAGGTTTTTGAAAATCCAAAAAGCAATAAAACCACCGGCCAGAAAAGGCCAGAAAAAAGGTATTAAAACAAGCAAAAGAAGTATCCCCCACCAGGTTTTATACCATTTTTTCACCTTTGAGGTTGTGTAGTATTCATCCTCCATCTAAACCCAGTGTTTAAAATAAAGAGAAAGCAAAGTCAAGCAGAAACTTAAAAGTTAATTTCTCTCAGTCCCTCTTATAATTATTTCTGCCTTAACAGAGTAACCGGTTTCACCGTTTTTAGTAGAAGGAGAAAGCGAAACACAATAAACTTCCTGAGGGTGTTTTTCCTTAAAAAGCCAGGTATCTTTTAACTCGTCTCTTTTTAAAACTGCCTCAGGGGGAGCAGGAATAATTTTTCCCCCACTTTTTGTCGGTGAAGGAAAAAACCATTGAAAACAAACCAGCCTCTCCATGAACCTAATTATATGCTTATTGTCAAGGGAAAATTGCTTGACTGTTTTTTTCTAATCTTCTATATTATGTTGATTTATGAAATCAGTAAAAAAACTTTTTATAATCTTTTTTCTTTTGTTTCTTTTTCCCTTCTCTGTTTTTGCCCAAGAAAAAGATAGAATCATTACTCTTCCTCGGGACGAAATTGTCAACGACGATTATTTCGCAGCTGGCCAGACTGTTTACATCTCAGGCACTGTAAACGGCGATGTTTATGCTGCCGGAGGACAGGTTCTTGTCGATGGCACCGTAAACGGCGATCTGGTCGCTGCGGGCGGTGTTGTCAATGTCTCAGGGAAAATAGGCGAAGATGCAAGAATAGCTGGCGGCCAGGTAATTGTTAGCGGTCAAATCGGTGATGACTTAAGCGTCGCAGCAGGAACTTTGGAAATTGTTAACGAAGCAACCCTTTCGGGAAATCTTGTTACCGGAGCAGGCAGTGTGATTATAGCCGCTCCTGTTAATGGCAACGTGAGGGCTGGAGCCGAAACGATTAATATTTTAGATAACATCTCCGGAAATGTAGAAGCGGCAACTAATAATTTAAGGGTTGTCTCAGGCGCAGTCATTGCCGGAGACTTAACATATTACAGCGAAAATCAAGCTAACATTGAAAAACAAGCCACTGTTTCTGGCCAAATCGAAAGAAGAACTTCTTCAAGGATTAATGTTCCCCAAAGCCAAGATGTTCAAAATTTTTTTAGAAGAACAACTGCTGTCTTTAGAATTATTAGCTTCTTGTCCTCACTTTTAATCGGAATTCTTCTTACTTACCTTTTCCCCCGTTTTGTCGGAGAAACAGCTTCTTTATTGGGAAAAAGCCCCTGGCTTTCACTAGGAATTGGCTTTTTAAGTGTGGTGCTTTTCCCTTTTGTCTTTATTATTCTGGCTTTAACTTTAGTCGGACTGCCTCTGGCTTTTATCCTTCTTTTTGTTTACCTGATAATTCTTTACCTCGCTAAAATCTTTATCTCTTATTTTATCGGCTCATTTGTTCTGCAAAAGTTAGGAAAGAAAACAGAAACGGTCTGGGTTTTTGTTTTAGGGTTAGCAATATATTTCATCCTTGCCTCAATCCCCTTTATCGGCCCGCTTTTTTCCGCGTTTGCTACCCTTTTTGGCTTAGGAGCTTTATTTATTGAAATAAGAAACCTAATAAAAAGGTAAATATGTTTACAGAAAGAGAAGCACCAAACCTGACACAAAGATTTCTCATAAGAAAAAAAGACCCGGAAGGCCATACCATTTCTTTAGGTATTGCTGAAGTCAAAGTAAATAAAGCAAAGGCAGCAGGCGGGAAAAATGATATTGATACTTACGAAGTAGTCTCTACCCATTGGATCCTCGGAACTCCTCCTGAACGTTATGATCCTGTTAATGATAGCTCCGTCATGTCAGAGCCGCTTGTAAAAAGTCCTCTTAAAATTAAGGCAAACTAACAAGATTTGACACTCACCTCATAAATATAAATAATTTATATATGGGCATGTATGTCCAGGAGATTGTCGACTATATTAAAAGAGTTTCTTTATATAACCTTGACGAGGAAACTATCAGGAGCAATCTTTTGGCTGCAGGGAACTCCGAAGAAGAAATCCAAAGCGCCATGGAAGCAGTCAAAAGGGAAGAAAAAAACCTTAAAAATAAAACCAATATCCAAAACATTCAAATAGTTACCCCGGTTACTGCTTACACCAACCAGCCTTCCCAGGCTTCAATTTCCCCACCCGCCCAATCGGCAAGCAATGTCAGCTTTACTTCATATGACAGTATTAGAAAATCTCAAGAAAGCTATGCCATGCTTAGAAGTTTGGTTAAAATTCTCGGAATAATTCTTGGCCTTGTTTTTTTGTATGCAATTTTTAACCTTTACGGCAAAGAAGGTTTTGAGACAACCGTTGGAAAATTGTTTTTCTTAATAAAAGAGCTTCGAAACTAAACCTTACAAGAACACCCCTTGGCATAAAGAAGCTGCCTTTGTTCAGGAAGCGTGTTTAGAAGCTTATCCTGTTTTCCTCTACCAACAGCAAAGCTTTCGTCAAGCGGGCTTTTGTGTTGAAAACCTCTTTTTTTAATCTCCTTAACCTGAAGTTCGTGTCTCAAAAAAAGAGCTTTAAGTTTTCCTTCCCATCTTTTTACCTCCGGATGACTTGAGTAACCGCTTTTATTTTTTGTCAATATTGACCAGATAGCGTGAAGCTCGCCGTGCTCGGCAAGAAGGTGCTTGTCACACAAAACATGAGGTGGAAGATCCCATATTCTCATTAAAGATGCTCAACAATTTCCCCTTCAACTATATCTGCTCTACTTTCCTTAATGATTTCAAGATTTTTAGTGTTGGCTTTAATAATAAAATCACCTAAATCGCCGACAAGAGGGACAGCACCAACAACAAAATCCATTAAAACATTACCGATCATCTGCCAGACTTTTTCTTTGGGAAGATTCATTTGCAGGCCTATCCAGACAATGTAAAAAGAAATCAAGACAGAAATGATATCACCGGCTCCGGGAATAAGTCCCAAAATAGGGTCCAAACCAAAGCGAAAATTAAATATTTTAAACTGCCTGTCCATTAAGTTGGCAATAAAATTTGCGGCCTTAAGATGGGTATTCATATTCATAAGTACCTGAAGATTAATAAACCAAAAGCAAAAAATCAAGCGCCTTCAAGTCTTTATCCTAAGCGTGGAAAACATGAGGTTAACTGTCTCGGAAAACCCCTGGTTAGCAGGATCAACCGTTGCGTTAATGATCTGCAGATATCTATCTTCCCCCTGGGGAAGGTAAATATAAGTTCTCTCGCCTAGACTAACTACATCAAAACTATAACCGGAAATGTCGTTTATGGTTACAAACCTTAAGTTGCTCACCTCGTCAACTACCGGCTGTTGCCTATATCCAATTGCCTCTTCTTCGGCAAATTCCCTTAAGCTCCTTTCTCCTAATGGGCCAGAGCTAAAACTAAGGCTTATTCCATCATAAAACTCAGTATTTTGTCTTTGGGTTGGGCCTTGTTTTGTCATGACCACCGTATCTTCCATTCTGCTTATATTAATATCCGAGGGGTATTCAATAGAAAAACCAATTTCTTCAGAAGAAAAAGTTTCCCAACCCTCAATTTCAGGATTAGGAGTCGGAGAGGGAGAAAGATCAGCCGGAGTGATTTCCGCGGGCGGTGTCGGACTAATTACCCTAGGATAGCTTAAATCAATAACTCCAGTCAGGCCCAGAACAGCAATTCCGGCTATCAAAAGAAATATCATTAAAAAAATTGTTCCTACGGTTGAAATTCCTTTTTCTTCCATTAAGGAAAAAATATCAACCGATTGTAAAAGTTTTTTAATAAATTAATAATAAATTTACAAAAAGACTTAAGGGAAAGAGTTATAATGGGCAAATGGAAATTGAAACTTTTTCCGTAGGTGAATTAAACGCCAACTGTTACTTAGTTTATAATTCCCAAAACAAAAACTGCATTATCATCGACCCTGGAGACGAGGGTAATTTTTTAAGCGAAAGAGTTATTTTTTTAAAGCTCAATCCCCTTTTGATTGTTGCTACCCACGGCCACTTTGACCATGTTTTAGCAACCGGCGAACTGCAAACAAACTTCAAAATTCCTTTTGCCATTAATTTCAAAGATCTATTTTTGCTAAAAAATTCAAAAAATTCTGCCTCTTACTGGCTAAACTCGAAAGTCATTATCCTGCCTCCAGATCCTTCGATTGATTTGGAAAAAGAAGAAAACATAAGCCTTGAAGGAATGTCTTTTAACATTATAAAAACTCCAGGGCATACACCGGGAAGTGTTTGCCTGCATTTCCCTCAAGAAAAAGTCATTTTTTCTGGAGATACTCTTTTTGAACAAGGAATAGGCAGAACCGACTTTTCATATAGTTCAGAAAAAGATTATAAAGATTCAATAAAAAGGTTCTCAGAAATTGATCCGTATACCATTGTTTATCCTGGACATGGTTCTCCTGTTTTATTAAAAGAAGCACTCCAAATGTTTGCTTAGGCCGGCAGGTTTTTCTTTGCTCAATCCAAAAATTTCCTAATTATTACCAAATGCTTACTGTGCGTTAAATTTTGTTTTCTTAAATATACTGGTGAGAAAACTTGTTATTGCCGTCTTCTTGCTTCTTTTTTTAGGCAGCCTGCTTTTTTTCTTGGGGTTAAGGCAAGGAGCAAATGAAAATTTGTTTCTTTTTAAGGGAAGAGTCATCTCGGTTTCAAAAACCACCGTAGCCTACAAAGACTCAATTTTAGTAACTATTTTAGAAGAAGAAACAGGAAACCCGCTACCTTTATATGTAACTAATAAAACTGAAGTTTTAAGTGAGCTTAATAATCCGGTTTCAAGAACCAGCCTAAGTGAGAGTATGATAATTGAGGTAGCAGGCACGCCAATTGAAGGGGGAATTGAAGCCACGAAAGTAAATATTATTGATACAGCTGCTTTGCAGGGTTATTTGTAGATGCGGTAATAAGCGGCTTTTACTATTTCTGAAGAAACAAAATAGAAAAAAGTAAGCAGTAAAACAATGGCAATGCTTTCTTTTGGCGGCGAGACAAATCCGAAAAACTGCCGGCCAAGCCCAGAAAAAGGCAAACCGATAGTAAGAACCAGACAAAGCCCTGTTAAACTCAGCAAAGCAAAAGAAGGCTTTGAGGTCTTTAAAAAGCTAACCCTGCTTCTTACGGAAAAGATAAAAACAAGCTCGGTAAGAATGCTTTCAATAAACCAGCTAGTTTGAAGTACTTGAGCAGAGGCGCGGAAAAAGAGAATGAAAAAAAGAAAGTCAAAAAGTGAACTAACCAAACCCATTACCGTTGAAAAAAGCGTTATCTCTCTTATGTCATAACTCTTGGGAACTTTTAGTTCTCTTTCGTCCAAATTATCCGTGGCAACAGAAATCATAGGAAAATCTGTTAAGAGATTAATAAGAAGGATTTGCAAAGGCAAAAGCGGTAGAAAAGGAATAAAAAGCGAGGCAATTGCCACGGCGTAAAAGTTGCCAAAGTTTGAGGAAAGCGTCGCTTTTATATATTTAACAGTGTTCCCAAAGATTTTTCTTCCTTCTTTGATTCCCTCAATAATATCGCTTAAACTTTTGTTTAAAAGAACAATATCTGCCGATTCGCGGGCAATATCCGTTGCCCCCTGAACTACCAAAGCCACATTTGCCGCTTTAAGCGCCGGCGCGTCATTAATGCCGTCGCCAAGAAAACCAACTGAATATTTTGCTTGAAGAAGCTTTATAATTTCGTATTTTTGCTCTGGTGTTACTCTGGCAAATACTTTATAGCCAAAAACTGCTTTTATCTTTTCCTCATAGGAAAAAGAGTTAAATTCCCTTCCGGTTACAACTTCTTTTTCGCTGTCAATTAAGCCGATTTCATAAGCGATTGCGCCAGCCACTTCTTTACTGTCACCGGTAAGAATCTTTATCTGCACTCCCAAGCTTTTGGCGTTGGCAATAGCGGCCGGGGCAGTCTTTTTTAAGGGGTCATAAAAAGAAAGAAGTCCTATAAACTCAAGGTCTTTCTCTTCTTTTTCCAAATCTCTAAAATCTTCTTTAAGCTTTTTTCTGGCAACGGCAATTACCCTTTTTCCCAGCCTTCCTTCACTTTCAATCCAGCCAAAACAGTCTTTCTTTGGAAAACCCGCAGTTTTGGTAAGATCAAAAATTACCTCAGGTGCTCCTTTAGTCACCAAAAAGTACTCGTTTTTTCTTTTAACCAAAACGCTGTTTCTCTTTCTTTCCGGGTCAAAAGGGAGCTCTTTTATTCTCTCAAATTCTTTATAAGCTTTTTTCTCTTTTTCTCCTAAAGCTTCTGTTAAAGCCAATTCAAAAGAATCATTTGTCTTTTCAGAAAGAGTCCCTGCAAGACTAGCAAACAGGATAGCCTTTGATTCTTTTGGATAAAAGCCGCTTACTGCCAGCTTGTTTTCCGTAATGGTTCCTGTCTTGTCGGTACACAAGACCTCAACACCGCCCAGGTCTTCAATTGAAGAAAGCCTTTTAATAACTACCCTTCTTTTTGCTAGCTTGAGCGCACCGCGGGAAAAAGAAAAAATGGTAATTACCGGCAGAGTTTCAGGAATAACACTTACAGCCAATGCGACCACAAAAATAAACAGTTTAGGAATTTCAACCGGCCCTTTAAGAATAATATTGGCAATAAAGACAAAAACCAAAGTAATTCCCACCAGTTTTAAAACAAAACCGCTTAACCGGGCAATACCTTTTTCAAAATTACTCCCGCCTTTTTGACCTGAAGCAAGGGAAGCAATGTTGCCAATCTGGGTATTTTTGCCGATACTGATAACCACCCCTAAAGCCTTACCCTTTTTTATGTTGGTACCAGCAAACCCAATATTTTTTGCCTGGTAAATTTCCTTGGTTTCGCTTTCTGCTTTTTTGCTGGTTTTCTCAATTTCAACCGACTCGCCGGTAAGGGAAGATTCATCAATCACCAAGCTTTCACATTCAATAAAACGCACATCAGCGGGAATAATGTCACCCGGATTTAAGATCAGAATATCTCCGGGAACAAGCTCGCTGCTTTTGATAATCTCTTCTTCACCGTTTCTCAATACCCTACTTTTAACAACCACATAATTCTTAAGAAGTTGTAGGGTTTTTTCAGAACGGAATTCCTGTATAAAACCCAAAAAGGCGTTAATTAAAACAAAAAGAAGGATCATTAAGCCGTCAACAATCTGACCCAAAACAAAGGAAACAAAAGAGGCACTCAAAAGAAGGTAAAGAAAAGGAGATTTAAACTGCCTTAATAAAATGTCATACCAATGAAGCCTCGCCGCCGAAAGTTCGTTTAGCCCGTATTGTTTTCGCCTCAGCCTTACTTCTTCCGAAGAAAGCCCTTGGGGTGAAGTCGTAAATTCATTAATTACCTCGTTTCCGGTTTTAGCTGAATAAGTAGAAAAATGCATCTTTTAAAGCATAGCCAAAGGCCCTTTAAGTATAACCGAAAAGAAAGATAACAAACAACAAAATTTAGTCTTTTTCTTTAAAAGATTTAGCGGCAAAAACAGCAAAAAAGGTTGTTACCGGAACTGCTAAAATCAAACCAACACTGCCCACAAGGGTTCTCACTATTTCGTCAGCAATAATTTCGTAATTTATTACCTCGGAAAAAGGCCGGGGATTATTTATAAAAAGGAGAAGAAGAGGCAAGGCCGCACCGGTGTAAACCAAAACCAAAGTATTAACCATTGAGGAAATATGGTCTTTGCCTACTGACATCGCTCTTTTGTAAAGTTCTCCTTTTTTAATCTTGGGGTTTGAATCTTTAAGCTGGAACACAACCGCCGATTGGGAAATGGTAATATCATCCAAAACGCCAAGAACACCAATAATAATTCCGGCAAGAAGCAGCCCTTTAATATTTATAATCCCGTTGTGGTGAAACTGTAAAAAACCTGCCTCTTCGGAAGAAAACCCGGTTAACCTGGCATTATCAACAAAAAAACCGGCAAGCAAGCCGGTGAACATTAAAGCAACCACGGTTCCTGCAATTGCCACTACTGTTTTTTTGTTAAAACCGTGCGATAAAAAAAAGGTGGCAGGAACAATAAAAAATGAACCCAAAATTGCAATCATGACCGGGTTAGCGCCTGAAGAAATCCGGGGCAGGACAAACAAAAAAATTACTAAAAAAGAAAATCCCATACCTAAAACAGACATAAAACCCCTTATGCCGGCAATTGACACTACCAAAACCAAAAATAAGCAAAAGAGAAGCAAAAGAGAGTCTCTTCTCACATAATCTGTTATTTGATAAAACCGGTTACCCTCGAAATCTTCACCTTCAACTAGCATTACTTTATCTCCTTTTTTAAGAACCATTTGGCTGGTAGTGGGAAGCGTGCCGTTTTCCACAATAATTTTCTGATCTTTAAGGCTGCCTTTTGTAACCAAAAGCTCAAGCTTTTGATACTCTTGCATGCTGCCCGCAATTTCAATTTTTCCTTTTTCTAAAACACTTAAAACTTCGGCTTCAAGTATTTCTTCCCTAGCAACTTCCTGACCTAAAACAGCTTGGGGAAAAAAATTAAGAAGAAAAAGAGAAAAGAGAAAAACAAATGATTTCTTCATTGTTACAATTTTACAGGATCATTAAGATTAAAAAAAGTAAATACTTGACAAACCCCCCAGGGGAGGGTATTTTAAATTAAATGACGGAAACAAAAGACAAACAAATTATAAAAAGAATGAACTATCTTCTCGGTCATCTTAAGGGAAACATAAGAATGATCGAACAAAATAGCTATTGCATTGATGTTATCCGCCAAAATCAGGCAGTTATCGCCGCTTTAAAAAAAGTAAACGAGCTTATCTTGCAAAACCATCTTGATACCTGTGTTACCACTGCCGTTAGGGGTAAAGACGAAAAACAAAGAGTCAAAGTTCTTAATGAATTAATCCAAGTTTTTGGTGAAAAAGAAAATGGAAAATAAAAGTTGTTGCCATGTTGGTGGAAACACAGAGACAGACACTTTTAAAAAGGGGTTTTTATACGGCCTTTTACCACACGGTTTTTGCCTTGCTTTCATAATACTTTCTGTTGTTGGTGCAACCTCTGCCACTTCCCTTTTAAGAAACTGGATGCTTAACTCTTATTTCTTCCCCTTGCTGATTTTTTTATCTTTATTTTTTGCTTCTCTCTCCTCTTTTTTGTATTTAAAAAGGCAAAACCTGCTCTCCTTTGAAGGAATTAAAAAAAAGAAAAAATATTTATCTGTTCTTTATTCAAGCATGATAGGAGTAAATCTTCTCTTCTTTTTAGTAATTTTTCCCCTGATGACTAACTTTAGGCTAACCAATAATTCAAAAAATGTTTCCGGGCAAAGCCTTTCTTCAGCTGCTATAAGCGTTGACATTCCCTGCTCCGGGCATGCTCCTCTTGTTGGCGAGGAGCTTCAAAAAATTGAAGGTATTGAAAGCATTAAATTTTCCCTGCCAAACCGGTTTAACATTACCTTTAATCCTGAAATAGTCACCCTGGAAGAAATCTTAAACCTGCAAATTTTTAGTACCTTTAAAGCAAAGCCCGTCTAATGGAAAACACCGCCTCCTGCTGCAATCATGAAAAAAAGCCTTGGTATAAAGAACCGCTATTTTTAGTGTTAACGGTGATAGCCGGACTTGTCGGTTTCCACTTTGTTCTTTTGTATTTTGGAATCGGAATCTTAACCCCGGTTTTTGCAAGATTTCTGGGCTATCTTAGCCTTACCTGGTGGGCAATACTCCTGGGGCTTTTAATTGGAGGACTTGTTGATATTTTAATTCCCGAACAGCTGATGGTCAATCTCTTATCAAGAGGTAAAAAAAGCATTTTTATCGCCGTTCTTTTAGGATTCTTAGCTTCTGCTTGTTCGCACGGCATTCTTGCCATCGCTGTTTCCCTTTACAAAAAGGGGGCTTCGTCAGCCGCAACATTAGCTTTTTTGTTGGCAGCGCCTTGGGCAAATTTTGCACTGACAGTTCTTCTTTTTTCCCTTTTTGGATTAAACGCCCTTTTTATTATTTTTGGGGCAATAATAATCGCCACTATCTCCGGACTCATTTTTCAGGTTCTTGAGCAAAAAGGAATTATTGAAGGAAGGAAAAATAATACTGTCTCTGAAAAGCAAAAAGTTCATTTTGTTTGGCCGGGGTGGAAAAACACGGTAAAGGGAGTTGTTCTTGAAAGCTGGATGCTTTCTAAAATGGTTGTCTGGTGGATACTTATCGGTTTTTTGGTTGCCTCCTTTTTAGGGACATATGTACCTGAAGATATTTTCCACCAGTTTTTTGGTCCCAGTATTTTAGGTTTACTGGCAACACTAATAGTAGCTTCAATAATTGAAGTTTGCTCGGAAGGCTCGGCCCCAATGGCTTTTGAACTTTTCCAAAGAACTGGGGCTTTTGGAAATGCCTTTGTTTTTCTTCAGGCAGGCGTGGTCACAGATTTTACTGAAATTGGAATTATTGCCTCAAATATTGGGAAAAAAGCAGCGGTGGCCTTAATTCTTGTCGGTACCCCCCAAATACTTTTATTGGGCTACCTTTTAAACAGATTAGTTATTTAAAATAGTGATTCTGTCTTTTACTATTTCAACCTCAAGTTCTATTTTGTTGTTATCATAATTGCTTTCAAATATTTTTTGGTCAGGGTTTACGAAGGTTGTTATTCTATACTTACCATCAGAAATTTGGCTAATGTCAAGCTCCTGACCCTCAACATTAGCAAGATAGGTATCAGACCAGCCAACAGACAAGCCTTGCGTTTCGCTGTTGCAGGATAAAAAGCGAGGGCTTTGGGGAGAACCTTCAAGAGACAAATCAAACGCTTCCTGGTCCCAAATACAAAAGCTCATTTTCCGGGTTTTAGCAAGAAGCTTATCTTTTTGCCCATCCTCTTCAAGGCTCCAAAGCTCAAAAACAACATAATCTTCAACATGCCAGTGGCTGTGTTCCGGATGAAGAACAAATTCCCCAACCTCTCTTTCGATCGTAGAACCATCAGCAGCAACTATTTTTTGCGAGGCGTTAATAACCTGGCGTTGGGAATCCTTTCGGCCAACAAGTTCAAGCCTGCCTTCTCCCTGGTTATAAAAAGTGGTACTGAAACGGATTTTCTTTTCCTCTCCTGTTTGTTCAATGTAAAGCTCGGCGGGAGAAGACACAACAATATCCGGCAAAAGCAAGTCTTTTTCATTTGCTGAGAATTCTTTCTCCCCTGAAAGCTCCTTCTTTAAAAACGGGTTTGCCTCAAAATAAATTAGAATAACAACAAAAATCCCCAAAAGAAAAATAATCACCGGCAATTTTTTCATAAAGAGATTATTAATAAACTTTTTAAAAGAAAAATTAAAATCAGGTAATTAAAACAGCACCAAACCCTTTCGATTCTTACTCTTTCTATGTTAAAACTTCATATTGTTATTACAATTTTGGGGTAGGATATAGAAATATAAGTTTAGTTAGGATGTGATTTTTAATGGAAGAAAATAGGCTTTATGTCGGCGGGTTGCCTTATGACTATTCCGATGCGCAATTAAGAGATATGTTTTCCCAAGCAGGGAATGTCGTGAGTGTCAATATTATTTCCGACAAGTTTTCCGGCCGGAGCAAAGGTTTTGGATTTGTGGAAATGAGCAGCACCGAGGAAGCCCAAAAAGCAATTCAAATGTTTAACGGAAAAGAAATTGACAATAGGAAAATTACTGTAAACATCGCCAGGCCGAGGGAAGAAAGGGAATCAGGCCGAGGACAGGGACGATCAGACAGAAGATCAAGATAAATTTAATTAACAAAAGTTAAAGCAATTCCCTTTTTGTCAGCTCTGCCGGTTCTTCCGATCCTGTGAATGTATGCGTCCCTTGATTCAGGCAAATCAAAATTGATTACATGACTGACATTGGGAATATCAAGCCCTCTTGAGGCCACATCGGTCGCAATCAAAATGTTTATTTCATCCTTCTTAAAAAGTTCCAAGGTTCTATTTCTTTGGCTTTGCCTTTTGTCCCCGTGTATTGCTCCTGCTTTAAAACCTCTTGCCGCAAGTTCGTCTGAAAGCCTTTGCACACCATGTTTTGTTCTTCCAAAAACAAGGACCTTTACAAAATCTTCCTTAATCAGTAAATCATGGAGAACTTCAACTTTTTTAGTTTTTTCAACCAGAATTACCTTTTGAGTAATATTTTGGGAAGTGTCCCTTGTTTTAACAGAAACAGTAACAGGATCTTGAACAAAGCTTTGTAAAATCTGCTGAACTTCGTTATCTATTGTTGCCGAAAAGAAAAGTGACTGGCGAGTTTTGGGTAAAAGAGAAACAATGTATTTAATGTCTTTAATAAACCCGATATCAACCATTCTGTCTGCTTCGTCTAAAACAACCGAAGAAAAGCTACTAAGATTGATTGCCCTTGAGCCAATTAAATCCTGAACTCTGCCCGGCGTCGCCACAATAAAATTAGGATTTCTTGACAAATCCCGGATCTGTCTTCTGATATCTTCGCCACCAATACAAAGACAGGCAAAAATATTTAAAAATCTGGAAAAGTCTAAAAATTCACTTTTAATCTGTGTTGCCAATTCGCGCGTCGGAGTAAGGATTAACACTTTCTGTCTTCTGTCTTTTAACACCTTGTTTATAAGAGGAATTAGAAATGCGGCGGTTTTTCCGGTTCCGGTATTGGCTATTCCCACCAAATCCTTGCCTTCCAAAATAGGCTCAATTGCCCTGTCTTGAATTGGGGTTGGTTTTGTGTACCCCTTTTCTAAAATATTCCTTTTAAGTTCCGGAGCAATTTGGAAATCCGAAAATGAATGAGTAATAATATTCTCTTGTTCTTTTTCCTCTTTTTTTACCTCGGGAATGTTGTTTATAAACTCAATCGGGTTAAAGGCCTTAACCGGCCTTGCTCCACGATTTTGATTCCCATTAAAACGGTTAAAATTTTGCCTTCCTTGAGATCTTTGTCCAAACTTTCTATACATGGTATTCCTGAAGTACTGCGGATTTAAAAGAATGAAACTGCCTAAATAAGAAAGATATAAAGTTACGAAGAAAAGATACAGAAAAAAGTTTATAAACTTGAGGTATCTTTATCAATTAAACTTAAAATTCAACTAAATTTAAGCAGATTTATTCTTTCAATCTGCAAATACAAAAATGATTATAACATCATGCATTCTGTTTGTCAAATGACTATGGGATATTTTTGTTTTTTGGTCAATATGGCAAAATCCTGGCAAAAATAGTATAATAGAAATATTCCCGAGGAATATTATTCTGCGGTAACACGCAGTTTTTTTATGGTCTTATGAACAATCTAAGAAATGTCGCCATTATTGCGCACGTTGACCATGGCAAAACAACCCTGGTTGATGCCTTGCTGCGCCAATCAAAAACAGAACTCTCAAAAGAAGTGGCGGAGAGTACTTGCATTATGGACAGTAACGACCTGGAAAAAGAAAGAGGAATTACTATTTTTTCCAAAAATGCTTCTGTTGTCTATCAAGGAACTAAAATAAACATCATTGACACTCCGGGACATGCTGACTTCGGCGGCGAGGTTGAGAGGGTATTACGGATGGCGGATGGCTGCTTGCTTTTAGTTGATGCCAAGGACGGGCCAATGCCCCAAACCAGATTTGTCTTAAAAAAAGCATTGGAATTAAAGCTAAAAATAGTCGTGGTGATTAATAAGGTTGACATTCCCGATAAAAAAATTAACGAGGTGCTTAACAAGGTTTTTGATTTGTTCATCGATTTAGGCGCTGACGACGAAATCATTGATTACCCGGTTTTGTATGCCTCGGCAAAATTAGGCAAAGCAGGAAAAGATCCCCAAATTGAGGATATGGCTGACATTACTCCCGTTTTTGATGCAATCATAAACCATATTCCCGCACCAACCGGAGACAAAAACTTACCGCTGCAAATGTTAGTTACTACCATTACCGGCGACAGCTACAAAGGCAGGATTGCCGTAGGCAGGGTTTATAACGGAGTTTTAAAACAAGGCCAAACTATTGCCTATATAAACAGACTCGGCGAAAAGCGAAATTGCGTCCTTTCCAGTGTTATGACCTTTGAGGGATTAAACAGAGTTGAAACCAGGGAAGAGATTTCAAGCGGAGATATTGTCGCTATTGCCGGAATTCCGGAAATAACCATTGGTGAAACACTTGCCGATCCGGAAAATCCGGTTGCCCTCCCCCTTCTTAGTGTCGAAGAGCCAACCGTAAAAATGACTTTTAATGTTAATACTTCGCCGTTGGCAGGAAAAGAAGGCCAGTTTACAACCTCAAGAAAGCTGGGTGAAAGGCTTTATAAAGAGTTGGAAACTGATGTGGCCTTGAAAGTTGAAGATAATCCTAATGGCGGCTGGACCTTATCCGGCCGGGGAGAGCTTCATCTGGCCATCTTAATTGAGAGGTTAAGACGGGAAGGCTATGAACTGGAAGTATCTAGGCCCCAGGTTATTACAAAGGTTGTTGACGGAAAAACTTTAGTTCCTTATGAAAATGTTTTTATTGAAGTGCCAGAAGATTTAGCTGGTACAATAATCCAACAGCTGGGAAGCAGGTATGGTGAAATGCAGAAAATGGAAATCATTGACCAAACTGCATATTTGGAATTTATTGTCCCTACTAAAGGGCTTTTTGGCTTTCGCAGCCAGTTTTTAACCGACAGCCGGGGCTTAGGAGTTATTAACACCAGCTTTTATGAGTTTGCTCCTGAAAAAGGTGTTTTTAACGGCAGGGAAAACGGCTCTTTAGTTAACTGTGAATCAGGCAATACTTTAATGTATGCTATTTCCGGTCTTCAAGAAAGAGGCGAGCTTTTCTACGGTCCCTCTGTTTATGTTTACAAAGGCCAGGTCATTGGCCAAAGCTCTCGGCCTGGAGACATTCAGGTCAATGCCTGTAAGGAAAAAAGAGCTTCCAACCAAAGAGCAAGAGTTAAAGGGCAAACTGAACACTTTGATGCTCCAAGAACCATGAGTCTGGAGGATTCTCTTGAATATATTAATGATGACGAGCTGGTTGAAGTCACCCCTCAAAATATAAGGATAAGAAAGAAAATTTTAGACGAAGCCTTAGCAAAAAAAATCGCCAGAGGAATTAAAGATTAAGAATAAGCATGCTCTGGTCTCTAAAAAGAAAAGAGACTCCATTGCTGAAGCCTCTCCTCACGAGAGAATCTATTGCTAGAAACCCCCTAACCCTACAACTTTCGCTATAGAGCTAGTTAGATTAAACAACAATTTTTACCTTGTTGTCAACAACTTAACTCAGCCAAAACCTGAATAATAATTAGTATTTAAGGTGATTGCTCGTCTTGGCTGAGCATACGGGTCTAGTACCATTTAGTCCCATAAGCAACTATCACTAGTGTATCACATTCAAGGCTAAATGAGACATTTGGGACAGTACAAAAAAGAAACTAGTTAATGTAGTTTGACGTATCTAACAATGCTTCAGGTTCGCCCAAAAGCAACATTCACCGCTTCGTCTTCATAGATTGGTTCTTTTGTTTCCGGAATTCGGTAACTATGATCCGCTCCTTCAATAGATAAATAGGTTATGTCATTTGAAGCAGTTCCATTCATGTCCTTTTTAACCGCTTCAATATCTCCAAATTTGTCCTTACTTCCCTGAATAATAACAATTTTCCCGGGGAAACTTTTTAAATCAATGTAGCCAATATCATAACCAAAAATAATCAGACTAAATTTATTCAGTTGGTCTCCATTAAGTTTTTTCAAATAATGTCCAGCAACAACTCCCCCTAAAGATTTACCAATTAATCTAACAGACTTAAATTTATCGGACTGACAAAAATCGAGAATTGATTGCAATGCATCAATTTCCTCAACTAATTCCGGCCCGGAGGAGTTTTCTTCACCTCTTTCAATGTAGGGAAAGTTAAAAGCGACAACGCTATTGCCAGTCTTTCTTGAAGCACCAACAATCTTGCTTATAAATCCAGAATCCATGCCCTGAGAACCACCATGTAAAACTACATCAAGAGTTTTAGCTTTATTATTATAAAAATACTTAAAGTTAGGTAAATTCATTTTTTCTCCTTTAACTCATTAAAATAAATTATAGTTATTTAGTAATCTCCTAATCGCCTTCCTTTAATGCCGATAAATGAACAGGCAAGATTTCTTTTCCAACAACCCGACTTAATTTAGCCGCTATTTTTCTTAAATTGGAGCAATCAACAAGTTTTCCACTGTCTTTCCAAAACGCTAGATTAAAACCTTCAACAGAAAACATAATCAACATGTCATTTTCATTCCGAAAATATTTGACTTGCGGGTTAGTTGTATCCTCCCAATCAAGACACAGGGTATCAAGCAATCTTCCTAGTTTGACCGGATCCGTTCTGTTTCGCGTAAAAAGATCAAATGAATTGATAAATTGTTGGCTCAGTCTTTCTTTAATGTCGTCCGGAATTTCACTGGATTTAATTAATTCACCTACGGTCGCAGCAACTCTTCTTCTATAGGCAATATATTGAAGCAGGCTTTCGGGGTCAGTTGTAAGAAAACCAGCTCTTCTAAGTTGTCCTCGGATAAGTCTCTCAGAAGGATCTATTTGTAGTCCTTGAAACCCAACATCAAACGCTTCAAGTCCATCAAAATCAATAATTTCAGCACTTATTTCAGATTCACTGGGAATACTAAATATCCCCTCAAATTGATGGATCCCCATCACTGGCTTGACGCTTAAAAGCATCTTTGTCAGCTCACTAATAGCTTTACCATCATGATAAAACAAACTTGAGACCACTTTATTAACCACCGTTCTCACACTGCCTGAAGAGCCAGAAGCTCTTTGAAATTCCATATCACCCATAAAAGATAATTGCCCACTATTAATTTTTAAAAGAAATGATGTTTCATATCTCGGCACTGCACAGTCTTCTTTGCAAGATAAAGCTAAAACTCTCGACCCCATATCATTAAATGAAAAGTGCCCGGAGAACAAAAGGTGCGGCTCACCGTCAATAAAAACTAAATCATCTAACTGCAGTCTAAAACCTCCACCTAGCCTCACAGTGATAGGATCTTCGTAATTTGCAAAGCCTGACACTGTTGAAGCAATTGATTTTCTTCTAGAATATGTTTGAAGGGAAATTTCACGATCGATTTGAAGTACTTTGCCATCGTGGGCACTAACTTCTATTAGTTTCCCATTGCTAAAAACCAATTTATCTCGGATGTCCTTCTCGGCCATAAGATAAGTCACCGGCGCTCCACCCATCGACTCCCAACGGCCATCCTTGAATAACATTGCGACAAATCTTCCTTGAGATATTTGTTGAACAAGATAATCCTCAATTCCTAAAAGATTTTCATCCGGTTCTGGTAAAAGGAATTCTTTTTTTAAAGCAATGTTGGTTCCTTTACTAAAACCCAAATCTTCTAAAATCTTTTCCTTATTGGCTCGTACACCCAAATGCTCAACAAAAGGTATCCCGGCCAAATAGTGTAATGCCTCGAGATGGCGATATCCTTGCGGCTGAGTTTCTTTCATTTCTCAAATCTAAAATTTTGATGAATCACACCAACAACCATGTCCGGAGTTAATGTGGAGGTATCAACTATAACTGAATGGAAAGCCATTTTGGCCATATCCACCATCACCGCTTCCATTGCCAAAAATTTCTCCGGCTTCCTTATTACCATCATGTCTTCTTCTGAAACTTCTTGGGGAGCTAAAGCAATTCTCCTTTGCAAACGTTCAAGCCTTTTTTCAATACTGGCGGTAAAAACAAATGAAGCATCAAATTTAGGATGCTCTGGCAACAAATCCAGAAGTACTTCCCTGATCCTCGGTGTGCCCCTAACTGTGTGAAAGGCAATAGATCTTAATATAATTGTTGAGTCTTGGATGGTATCCTTGCCTGGCCATTGAAAAGAATGAATATCTGCCATCAGGGCAGCCACATATAAATTCCCCAAGACTTCCGCATCATATGCTTCTGCTTTTCTTAAAGAATCAGCAAGCAAGTGTATTGGATTTTCTCTCGAAAGGGAATTTCTCCTTATGTTCCATTCGGCCCCTGTTGATTTAATAAAATTTTGAGTTGCAGTTGTTTTTCCTGCAAGATCCATCCCTTCAAAATGTAAGTAATACGGCCTTTCTTTCATGGATTACATCAAAACATATAATATGGTGGTAAACTTTGAATCAATCATTTTTTTTAAAGTTTCCTTGAAAACAGCAGTCGTTGTCTTATCATAGTTAAGTTTAAAAACCCTAACTTCCTTTGGTTGATCAAACAAATCCCCCGGAATTTTTTGACCCCCAGTTACTCTACATCCCCCATTGCAGAGAACAACAATTTTTAGCGTAATTTTCCTTTCTATTGATTCCATTAATGCGTTTTTGCCTGAATGTAAATAAGCACCATCTCCAGTTATTACCAACGACTTTTGATATCCAGCTAAAGCACAACCGGTTGCAACTCCAATACTTGAACCTAAGCAAAGGCAGGCATCTATCGTTCCGTAAGTGTCTTTGGTATATTCACCCAAGTCACCAATAACAAAAGTAGGCCGAATAGCTTTAACTGCAGAAAATAACTTCTCATAGTTTTTAGAAACAATATAATTTTTCGACATATCCGGCATTGAGCCAGTATTATTTCCTAACAGCAAATTTTTCGTCAAATTTCCAACTTCACGACAAGCAAAATCATCGCCTTGTTCTAAAACAATTAAATTCTTCGACTTTTTAATTAAATTAGTAGTCTTTTGAGGAAGAGGATAAGTAAAGAACTGTACTCTGCCATAGTTATCTTTTAAGTATTTTTTTTGTTCATTTACACAACAACCGAAGACAAATAAATTATCCTTTGTTTCGACAAACACATTCTTGTATAGGCCATTAATATACTTTTGAATTCTGTCATTCTTCTTAAGTAGCGTTTTTCTTTGATAAAGATAGTTTGTAGGGTGCACAACAAATTTTCTATGATCATAGACAGGCTTATTACTCTTTTTCTGCTTTTTCTTTCTTTTTAAATCACTCGACATATTGATAAGTGGATTTGTGACCCTAATTATCACCGGTGTTTTATACTTTTCAGAAAGAGAAAAAGATTTATAAGCAACATCATAAGCATTCTGAACATTATATGGCTCAAACCACAATCCCCTAAAAAAATTAAAATAGTGTCTTGAATCTTGCCGCGATTGAGACCCCTCGACATAAACGTCGTCAAAAACAATTATTACCAAACCAGCATTTATACCAAGAAGCATGGAGTTCAAAAAAGGATCTGCAGCAACATTTAATCCGACATTTTTAAACATTACTGCACTTCTTCTACCAGCAAAACTTGACCCCCAAGCTATTTCATAAGCTGTTTTTTCGTTCACAGAAGTATTCTTTCCGCCCAGAGACGAAAATAGTTGGTGTGACAGATATCCAGGAAAATTAGTAAATATATCTCCGCCGCCATCAAGCAGGCCAAAAGCAAGAGCTTTTATTGCACTAATATCTGTCATAAAGTTAAGTTATATCTAACCAACGGATTCAACCCTCTAATATAATTATTATGTGACCTATAAATACCGCTCATTATTTGCACGGGCATTAAATGATCATCGATATTAGAAGTAAGTTCGATTTTACTCCTTTTACCCACCAAACAACTCAAGAATTCTTTGACAACTCGATGCTTAACACTTTCGATAGCCAATTTATCATCTTGCACTTCTGGGCAATATTTTTTCAGGTCTGACATTCTAAAAATTTTTAACGGATCTTTGTCTCCCGTTATGTCTTTATTTCTAAAGACATAAATATCAAAATGGCTGTTGCCTCCGAGGAGATAATCATCTTTAGTGTTAGTATCATGTTTGTCTTTTGATTGATAAGAGTGAATCTGAATATTTTGAAATGGCCCTTGCTCTATGTTGTGATATTCATGTTTAACTCTTCCGTTTCCTTTATAAAGATCTTTTCCTGGCTTTACCCACGATCTTCGGGCAAAACCGTTATGCATTAGATTAATAGCTATATTCCCTATGCAATCTTCTCCCCTTTTAAGCCTCACAATAGCGGAAAGATCCATTTCACCATAACCAGAGAACATCTTATATAGTCTGTTGTCGGAATATTTTCTAACTGTTGAGTATGCCTTTCCAAAATATTTTTCATAATCATTTTGATTTAATTGAAATAAGAAGCCCTTAGGCTGAAAAAAAGAACTAAAAATTTCCATCGAATCAGCTATTTTGGCTGTTAATTTAGATACCTTATAAAATTGATAAACTGAATCAAAAATATGATAACCGCTATGCGAGCCTTTTCCGTATCCGCTGCAATATGGATGGTATTGTTGTGTTACTATTTCGTTTGGAAGTCTCCACTGCCCGTCACAATGAGTGGCTTGTATTGCTGTAATCGGACAATTGGTCTTGACGGCAACCTCAGAGAGAAGTTCATTAACAAGATTAAAACCAGGGTGAAAACGCCGTTGGGTGTTAATTATGAAAACAGTTTCCTTTTGTTCTTGGAGATTGAGATAATCTTTTAACAATTCCATATAATCACTTTCAATTTTTTTTGCTGCTGATAAATCTGTAACCACTTCTTTTTTAGTGGTAATTGGTTTATCCATAAGGATGTTCAAACCGACTTTTAAAGCCCATTTAGCGTAGGCATAATGGCAAAGGGGTTCTGTGGAAATTATTACTCCATCAATTTTATGCTTGGCAACATAATTATTTAAAAAGTCATCTACCTCTTTAGGAAGATTTCCTTCAAAAGGATCAACAAAAAGAAAATCTGGTTTGTCTGCATAGTCAGAGAAAAAGTCTCTTATATCAAATTCTTGTTGCTTAAGATCGACAACCAATGAAAGACTAACATTAAATTCTTTTCCTAATTCTTGCAGGGCAGGAAAATATATCCTTTTAGCATGAGGACCAAAACCGATTTCAATAACCTTTAATATTGACACATTTATAAATATAGAAAATGTACACTGATTGTACAGCAATACCTATAATAATGCAAATGATGTATAATACCGACAATGAAAGTTTTTTTCGGGGGATCATTGCCGGGTTTCAAAAAAAACAAAACAGATTATCTGAAAATACGTCAACAAATATGCCTGTTAGGACACAAACTGTCCAGAGACTGGATTGACGAAGAAATAAAAGGTAATAAGGAAATAACTGTCAGCAAAATGTATGAACTGACAGAAAAAGCCATTAAAGAATCCGATGCGGTAATTCTTGAATATTCGCATAATATCTCCGCAGTCGGCCAGCAGCTAGTTCTATCTCTTCAAAAGAATATTCCAACGTTACTTTTAATTAAAGATTCGGATAAAGTAGAAGATTCTCCCTTAAGCGATTTCTTTATTAGTTCAAATTATTATAAATATTTAAAGAAACAAAAATATAAAAAGACAAATTTAAAAAAAATAATAGAGGATTTCCTCAAATGGGTTGAGTTAAATAAATCCACCGTCAGATTTAATTTAGAAATCGAAAGAGAGTTAGATGAATACCTCAAGTTAAAGGCAAAACAGAATAAAAGTAGTAAAGCCGAAGAAATAAGAAAACTCGTGTCAGACGATATGAGAAGGAACTCCTAAGTATCCTTCTAAAAATTTCATCCACAAGTCAGGAATTTTTCTTGAATAACCGCCACCGAAAAGAACAGCTAATTTATGAAAATCACGGAATCTTTCCCCAATTTTTCTAAAACTTTCTTGTTCTAGCCGGAAACCGCCTAGTAAATCTCCCTTATAAGTATCGACACCCAAAAGTAAAACTCTCATATCAGAGGTATAACTTCTGGTTTGTTCCAAGACTGAATCCAAAGCTTCAAGATATATTTCTTCGGTAGTTCCAGGGGGAAGCGGGATATTAATGTTCATTCCCAGCCCAGCTCCTCTTCCTCTCTGCCAATCAAACCCGGTTCCCGGATAGAGAGTATTGGGATCTTGATGGATAGAGACGGTCAAAACCGTAGGATCTTCATAAAAAATTTCTTGGGTTCCCTGTCCTGCATGTACATCTAAATCATACACTGTTACTTTTTCAATTTTTCCTTCTTTCTGGAGCTTTCTAATAGCAATGGCATGATCGTTAAAAATGCAGAATCCTGATCCGAAATATGAGCCAGAGTGGTGCATTCCTCCAATAATATTGACTACTCGTTGGTCTTCAAGAGCCAAACTAAGGCAGAGAATTGTTCCTCCAACAATATAATATGCTCCTTCTAATGTTTCCAAGTTAACCGGAGTATCAGGATCGAGTTCGACTCCATTTATCGCAGCCTGCCTTACTCTGTTTAAGTACCTTTCTGTGTGGGCAAGAAGAATGTCGCTATCGGTTGCTTTCGGTGCCTCATGCACCCGGAAGGGAATGCTTCCTTCTTCTTTAAGAAATCGTAAAAACTTTCCAGTTTTATCCCGGGAAATGGGATTGTCTTCTCCAAGATCGTATTTAAGATAATTATTCGAATAAACAATCTGTAACTCTTTCATCTATTTTGTCATTGTACTATAAACCCATACTAACCGCCCACTTCCATGGTGTTTTTCAAAGAATTTTTTGTTTTCATTTCGATTCTTTATCTAAATACGAAAATCGTTTAATTTAAAGAAGTGTTCCTTCTTGCCTTGCTTTGGATAATAATTTATCTAAATCTTCATGAGGAATCAAAGGGCAATATTGTCCCCAGACCCATCTTCCAGCCGCTTTACCAATTTTCCCAATAATGAAATATCCGATGCGGTACTCAATATCTCCTTTCTTCCAGGAATCTGTGTACGCAATTTTTCCTTCAGTTGATTCTTTTCTAAACCTTTCGATAACAAACACTTTATCACCCAAATTCCCTTGTGGCATAAAAGTCCAAGCTTCACGAGCTAAAAAATGTTTTCCGCTTCGACCGATATCTTTTATTTCAATTAATTTATTTTTAGAAAACTCATCAGTTTTCCTCTTAATAAACTCATCGGCAGTTTCAATTTTTTTAAGCATAAGCAACCTCATCAATTTTTCTAACCGCTTCTACATACCGGCAGTAATCACAATCTGCCCCAGGAGCCGGAATCTCATTACTGTTTAAGCAATCAATTGCATCATGAATGGTATTTTCAACCCAAGAATCATCTCCTAAATAGGGAATAATCTTAATATCAAATTCCAACTTTCCATCAAAGGCTTCCTTATCTGTATTGCCATTGCAATAAACAAAATAACCAGTCGAAGAAACCGCAAAACCGTTCTTTCTGAAAAGCCACTGGTAAATTTCCATTTGCCTTTTATAGCCAATCTGCCAGTCGGCATCTAAAGTTACTTCCTCTTCTTTGGAAGTTGCTTTATAGTCAACAACAATATATTCACTCTGGGGATTAATCCACATATCATCAACTCCGCCGGTTACCACGACATTACTTCCTTCTATCCTGAAAGTAATCCCTCCCCTTAGCGAATCCCGCCATTCTTCAATTTTTTCGTGAGTTAAAGGAATTGCATCGACACCGTAAGTTTTCATTAAAGGATGTGGTGTCCCCTTTGCTCGGTGAATATCAAGTTCTTTTTTGAGAAGTTTATCGACAGCGGAATTAAGAGAAAAAGGATATCCGGGAGGCTGAGCAATTCCCAGTTTCCGGTCAAGATAAAAACAACGTGGGCACGTAATGAAATTGTCTATCTTTCCACGACTCAGGCGAAACAACTCGCTAGATTTTGGATCATAAATATTTCTTGTTCTGTTTGGATTGTAATATTGACTCATAAGTTATCTTGTTTGCTCAGTCATACTCTTAACACTTTCAAACCAACCTTCAACCTCATCCCAAATGTTAATCTCCTCCATCAATTGCTTATTCATCTTCTTTGATAGAGAGCAACAAAGAATTTCTTTTACTACCAATTCGTCAATCCCAGTTTTTTGCGAGACAAATTGAGGTATGTCTTTATTCTTCCACTGGCTTTTTATCGAAGTGCATGAAATACTAGAAAGCCTATCACATCCTTCAACGAGCGAGGGATGAATATAATTTTCAATTTCTAGCGATTTCGTTAACTGCCCTTTTGAGTTGTCGGCTCTTTCGTTGATCTTGCTTACTGCTTCTTTGTACTTTTCATCACTGTCTTTGTCATATAGATGAAATTCAACAATATTTGATCCGTCTAAATAGTTTCTATTTATCCATCTTTCAAGCGTGCTTCCACCAAGCGGTATTATTGAGATCTTACTAATATCAATAATTTGTTTTAACTCGTTTATTGCACCGATATTTAGCAGAAACTCTCTGTCAGTTTCTCCTTCAACAAAGACTGCAACCTTACCGATTATTGGAAGAACACCCAAATCGTCTATTATGTCTGAAATTGCCAAGTCTCCACTAATAATTTCAAGATTTCCGTCTTTCTTGCATAACAAGCGCACACAATCTTTTGGTAACAATTGAACTAACGAAGGACTATGTGTCGTTATAAAAATTTGTCTTCCTTCTTGATCGGCCAAATCTTTCAGTGCTTTGATAAGTATCTTTTGATGGTTGGGGTGTTGTGATGTTTCTGGCTCCTCGATTGCATACACTACATTTGATTTTGAGTCTAGATTCCTTTGTTCTTCCGCTCTTGCTCTAAAAAAGTTTAACAAAACTAACCTTCTAACACCGCTTCCACGTTTATTTAGCGGCACACCATCATCGCTTGATATCTCAATATTCTTAAAAACAGAATCCCATTTTAAGTCAGAGCATGGAGGAATAACTGGTTTAAGCTCTCTAGCAATATCAGGGTTCATTTCGGCCAATTTTTCAAGCGTCTTGTGTGCAATCTCTTTAGAAATCTCTTCAACTTCATTAGCTATACCTCTTAGTTTTTCCTGCAAATCTTCCTTTTGTAATATTTCTTTTATCGCTAATTTCATCGGATCTTGGACTTCTCGATCCTCATCTTTATTTGCTCTATCGGACTGGAACAATGCATATACTGGCAAATAAGTTTGTAGTTTTCCCCATATCCTTTTAGCATCTTCTTCGTTAACAGGTATATCAATTTCTTCTAACTTTAAATCTCCAACACCTTCTCGTATGACTTTACGTAAAGAGGCATTTTTTGTTTTGTTGTCACAAGCGTAGCCATTATCTTCAACGATTTTCTTTAACTCTTGCTGCTTTTTTAGTAATAGATCTTTTGCTTCTTCAGTAGTAGGGTGCAATGCGTGAATATAAACACCAGTACATTTTCCATTTTTATAATGCTTATGAATTTCCAATAAACTGTCTCGGTTTAATAGATACTCATCTTCCAAAGAAGTTTGGTTGCCTTCGTCAATATCAACTCTTTCAGGATACTCTGAAAAAACAACGCCTATCGAAAATTCATCTGATTGAGATCTTTTACACGCGTCATCTTTATCAAGCTTGACTAAAGAGGAGCCTTCATTGATAAATATATCCAATGCCTCGAGAATAGTAGATTTACCTAAATCGTTTTTCCCAATAACAACTGTAAGGCTATTAAAATCAACAGCAATCTTATCCTGGAAATTTCTAAAATTGTCCAGAATTAGTTTATTGATTTTCATAGATTCTTATAATTCCAACGTTTCCCAGTTAGAGAAATTATCTAGCACAAGATCGCTGCTCTGGCCCTTGTAACAAACCCATCTACCCGAGTAGTCCCTTGAGTTAGTATTCGCCACAATCCCGCCAACCATTTTTTTACCCTTTTTATTTTGTGCCCCAATGTAATCTTGTAACCCATCACTTTTCTCTTTAGCATCCTTAATTGTTCTGCCACCTTTGGTGTCATATAACCCTATCGTGCCGTTCTTAAACTTAACAATAAAGTCAACATAAAAAGGATTTTGATTGCCATTTTCCATATACGGCACGGCAAAGAATGTTGAATCTCTATCTCCATTCTTAAACCACCATTCAATCTGGTTTGATTGTTCTAAAAACTTGATAAATGCTTCCTCTGTTTTCCAGCGGTTGTCATAATAAAAAGGAGTCATTACCGATCGGCCGACTTTAAGAGCAACATAATCCCCGCCGTAGTTGAGCTGTTGTGGCACCTCCCAATCCGATAATTGTTGTAGTTTAGCCTCTCGCTTTTGGGTTTCGGCAATATACCGCTCTTTAGTTTTATCAATGACATTGACGAAATGTTGCCTGTTTTTCTCGCTAAGAACAATATTAATGATCTCGGCAAAATACTTGCCGTAATCCATCTTTAACTGTTCTTTGAAAAAGTAGTAGATGGCCTCTTTAACCCTACCAATAGAACGATCCTCTGGATAAAAAGGGGTGAGGTTGTTTCTAACGAAGAAATCGTACAGCTTTTGCAGATCAGTTTCGTTTTCCGTATCAATCTTGGCTTCTCCCCGGATTTCTGCATTAATTAATTGATCCACACCACCAGCCTGATAATCAGATATAAACGTCAACTCTAGTTTTTGCCCTTTGGTTTCAATTTTTTCTTCTAGCTTGTACTCTTTGGCTTCCTCTAGGAATAGACGAATAAACAACGGACTTAAGCGTGTTTTCTCGCGATGTCGCAAACGATACACAGAGGTAAGTTCCAATGGTTTGTAGCTATCAATCCTCTTGCTGGTGTAGATGGTGACATAGCTTCTAGCCATATCTTCTTTAATTTCGATATTGGTTAAATTAGTGTAGACATATCCAAAATTGAGAATTTCGTTTTCATAGTGACCCATGTCTGGCTCGGGCATGCGCATAATTCGGCCAACAGTTTGCACTGAGAATGTTAAACTCTTCCAATCCCTAAATAGCACTAATATCTGCGCACGAGGGCAATCCCAACCCAGAGCAATCGCTTGTTTGAAAATAAGCACTTCGGTTTCCTGATCATTTTTCGATATGTTCTCAAGATTTTCTTTTTCCTCAGATAGGTATATTGCCAGACGTCCGTTTTCAGTCGTCATTCCGTGTTTGTCTTTTAGGTGTCGGATGATCTCGTCTTTTATTAAATCCTCTTGCTGTGTTTTTCTATCTGGAAGTTGAATGAGCAGTAATGGGTTAACGTTAATCCCCGCATCTTGATATGCTTTTACCAATTCTGTACGTTTCTTCAATGCTTCCTCAAGCACCATCATGTCGGTCCCGTCGGCTAGAGCAGAGGTAACATTGTCGCCAGAAAGAACATTTTTGAAATTCGGGTTTAGTAAGACAGATTTCTTTATCATTCCCTCCATCTTGACATCCTCAAGTGGCACGGATACAATCTCATCGGGATCTTGAATAACTGGTGTTGCTGACACTTCTATGGTTAATCTCGGCCCAATATCCGTTATAAGGCTGTGGGATATTTCACTAGTGGCGTGATGGTGACTTTCATCAATAACCAACACAACCTCTCGGTCCTCGTCTTTGGTGTTTTCGATAATTTTGCCTAAATAAAACTCTTTCTCATTCTCTTTGACAATGGTATTTTTGTCTTTTTTGTTGATACTCTCCCAATTCAAAAATAAAATCTCATTCTCACCGATCTGCTTATCAGTTAATTCCTCAAAATCTGAACACTCGATAGCCCTGGTAGTGTCAAAATACCTAACCAACTTTTCCTTGCTTTGAGTATGTAGTTTTCGGGGAGCCGTCCAGATAAAAGACAGCGGAGTTTTTATCTCAGAGTCATCAACCATCTGTTTCAAAAACTCGGCCATCATGATTGTCTTGCCTGATCCTGTAGGGGCTTTGAAAATGATTTTTTTCTCGCCACTTTGGGCCAAAAGCTCTTTGCTTCTGGCTAATAGTTTTTTAATAGCTGTGTGTTGGTAGTCTTTTAATTGCATAGCTTAAAAAAGTATCTTATTAAAAACAATTGTTGCAATAGCCCCTATTATTGCTCCAATAACCACGAGAATAATTTGATCCTTATTGCGTACAATAAAGTTTGGCTTCTCTTTTAAATAAGTGAAATCGATTATTGAGAATTTATAAAGAGATGAGTAAAAACCGATAACCCACCAGAGTGCGCTTACTAGTACAACACCGAGTACTACCCAAAGTTTCGGGTTATCGACTTTGTCAATTTCCGCAAGCGCACGGATAGGAGCAAAAAATAATATTGGAGCAACCCATACGGAAACTTTCGATAGATAATACAAAACCCTTCTCTCTTTCTTAGACAGAATTGAGAATATTTGATCAAATGCTCCCATGGTTTTTAAATCGTCATCGCCAGAATATACTCTGGCACTATTTTTATTAAAATCTATACTCAAGTAGGGAGTATAAGTTTGGACATGCAAGTCTACCGCTGTTCCCAAGTCTTTTTGCAATTGTTCTACCTTTTCATACTCATATTCATTGGTTTCAATTTTATACTCTCTCGGCTTTAGTTCATTTAAAATAAGATTTTCTATCTTTTCCAAATCCTCTCGATATATATGAGGCATCCTCAATTCCTTGCTTATCGTTTGTTTTTTCTTTTTCATAAAAATTTACTTAAATATTCTTCTATAAACCCTCAATATTGCTTCAGGAATAGGCGATAACTTAACTTTATTTTTAATGTCTGCGAACTCGTCATCAAAAGTATCATCACCCAATGAGAATACATATACACTAAACCTGCCATCAATATCTTTAATGGCCCTTTTGAAGTCGTCTATAGCCTGATGATCGAAAATAATTCCCGTATAGTGGTTTTTATTTCTAAATATCTTAAACTTTTCTTTGAATTCAGCTTCCTCAAAGGTATCTTCTTTAATACATAACATCTCTGTTGCTTTTTTGGTTAATTCGATCTTATTTTTATCTGTTGGATCTGCTGGAACAAAAGAGGTTATAAAATATTTAAGATTAGCTTTTATTCCCTTAGTATTGTTATAACCCTCAATAACTTTCCTTATTCTGGGGTACGTAACTGCACGACAAATTCCATACTCCTGAATTTCTTGCTCAGTCAATCCTTTTTCCCTTAATTCCTTTTCTTGGCCGTTAAGTTCATTATTTGTGCATAAAATAAAATTTCTGCTCCCTCCATACTGTTGATTCATCATCATGACTGCATGGCCAGTAGTTCCTGATCCTGCAAAAAAATCTAAAATTGTTGCATTTTCTTTTTTGTATACAACAGTTTCTAAACATTTTGCGGTTGCATATAGTGACTTTGGGAAAGGAAATTCTTTCCCAATAATCTCTTTCACAAGTGATGTGCCATATTTACCAGCATCCAAATCTCCACCAGTCCAAACAGTCTTATATCTAGCAGGAACAGCGGTTACATAGAGTTGATAGTCGCCGTTTTTCTCTTTTACTCCTATTCTCTCAATATGATCTTCAATTGAATCTAACCCGAAATGCCATCTTCTTTCTTTTCCTCTATCATCAATCGGCCAAATCTCGATTTCTCCATTATCTTTCAAAATTGATCGTTTCCCAGGATGGAATGATGCTTCAGGAATGGGGCCGATCCGCTTCACTTTCCCATCTTTAATATATATTGGATAAAACATAGTAGGACGTTCTGTTCTATATGATGCTCGCCCCGCCCTTCTTAAATTTCTTGTATCTTCTTTCGTCGCAGGGTTTTTACCAATAACTGACAACCCTTTGGGAATAACAAAGTGAGCGTATTCGTGTGAATAGGAAAAATTGCTACTAGGTAAACCCTTTGGATTATGTTCTATAACAACTGTTGTTACGTCATATGCAGGAAAAAGTTCCTCAAGTAATAGGAGTAATGTTGCATTTTCATTTTTATCAATTGTGCAGATTAAAACACCATCTCTTTTCAGTAGATTTTTTGCAATTTTGAGCCTATTGCTCATCATTGAAATCCATTTACTGTGTCGAAAAACATCGTTTATGTCGACATAGTCGTTGTTGTACTTCCAATCTCTTGCGCCCGTATTATAAGGAGGATCTATATAAATGAGATCAATTTTATTTTTGTGAGTGTAGTTCAATACAGAAAGCGCATGGAAGTTGTCGCCCTCTATTAACAAATTGACTGGTTTATCTGAATCTGTGGAAATTTCTTTATCTTTAACTTCTTCTAGAACTGGAAGTTCTTTTTTGCATTGCTCAACTACATCTTCTGGCTTATCTTCCCAAACTAAACCGTATTTTTTACGCTTTCTTAAGCGCTTCATTTCTTCAATTAGATCCTCTTTGGTCCAATTGCTATAATCTTGTGCCATATGACTTAAATCCTAGCACTTTTGAGGCAAAATTGGAAGAACATAGAAGTTAAAAATCTCGCTGAAATTCAGAAAAAAATCTCAACTTAAATACCAGTCCCTTAAATCCTTCTTGTCTCTAGCTATTAATATTTGCCCAACACATTCTAAGAAACGGCACGGATGAAGAAAAAAGAGAAATCACTAAAGTGTTCGGGAAACAACTTTACATTCATAATAAAGAGGTCTGCGGAGCTCCTCTCGAATAAAGCGTTTGATATATAATTTCCTTATATTATGAATCAATATAACTTTTCGATAAAAATTAATGATAAAGGAGGCGTCCCTTATAGAGACTATACTCCTACAACATTTAGAAAACTTTTTCTCGAGTCAAAGACTGGAGCTAACTTTGAGTTAGTGTCATTAATTGAGGGGCTAACTTTTTTAGGCTATTTTATTTATTGCAATGTTTCAAAACAGCCAGAAAAATATAACAAGATTCTTAAAAACCCCAAGGAGGGATCTTTTGCATCTGTTATAGATTATTTATTCAAGGCAAAAGTTATTAGTAAAAACCTGAAATTACAACTACACAAATACCGAAAAGAGAGAAATTCAGTAGTTCATAATTGGTTAAACTTTAAAGAACCGTTAAATTCAGATTTTAAAAACCACTCTTACGATGAGGCCTTAGGGCAGCTATTTATGTGCGGAATGGAAACTATTGGCATGCTCCACAAAGAAATAGTTCCATCTAAAAAAACATGGATCGACTATGTTAAAAGATTTTCTGGAAACGAACCCCCAGAAAATTCCAAAAAGACTAAGGCATAAAGAAATAGCCGTACTCATCATAACTAAAATGACCGGATGGCTTATTTAATAAAATATCTGCAATCTCCCAGGTTGTCATATCTTCAGAAATTCTGTATTCAGCATTCGTATCAATCGTTCCGCTTTTGCCAGCTTTTATTGCATTTTCACTCGGAGTAGTATCTTGAGTATTTTCTAAAGCGTACCGGAGAGTGTCTTCATCTCGTACAAAACCGTAATAATAAAGATTTCCGACAAGTCCTTCCAGGGTAACATTGGTGCTTATTCTTAAATCAACTGTTCCGTCAACTCCTGGCTTTGATCTGATTTCAGAGGCTTCCTGGGGCGTCATCCTTAATCTTTCAATAAAGTAATCCTCAACCTTTTTAGGTGAATTCCAATCTCTTCCCGGAGCCTTAAAATTTTCTTCATTTGGCTTGTTAAGCCAGAAAAAACCAGCAATTCCGAGAACAAGAAGGGCTCCAATAATAACAACGTACCCTACAGAGAATTTTTTAACCATATATGGATAATTATATCCTATAAACACACCAAAGTAGAGATTCGAACGGAGGATTTTTGAGGGCAAAGAACGGTTATAATCCTCGCTTCTGAAAATAGCGATTTGAAAAGATAAGAAGGGCTATTTGAGGCACCCGAGTCACCTTGGGTGCATATACTGGCTGCCCGGCAGGGATTCGAACCCCAATAGTCAGATCCAGAATCTGAAGTCCTACCGTTAGACGACCGGGCAAAAGAAATCTATGGCTAATTTTACCAAAAATGAGGCTTAAATTAAAGATACGAAGTTTTATTCTTCAGAGAGAGGGCATTCTTTTCTCAAAAGCTCAAGGTCTTTTATCATTAAATTCCTGCCCTTACCAACGATAAGACCTTTTTTCTTAAGCTTAAGCATTTGAATGGTTACTGTTTCCCGGGTTAAACCGGTAAGGCTGGCCACAACCCGATGAGTTAAAGGAAAACCTGGTTTTAAGTTTTTTGAACCGTTTTCATTATTAAAAAGCAGACAGAAAAAAGAAACAACTTTGGTATAAGCATCGCCGGAAGCCAGCGATTCAATACGGTCAAAAAGTTCCTCAACACCCTCAAAACCAACCCTCAACAATGGTACCACCGCTTCAGGATTAGAAATACCCAGCTTGGCAAGGTCGTCTTCAGAAATTTCATAAACCTCTACCGAAGTTAAGGCTTCAAGGGTGTACTTTCCGGGAATAATTTTATCAGTCAAAATAGGCAGAAAAAGACCCGGCTTAAAAATATGAAGAGTCACTTCTTCTCCGCTTGCCAAAACAGTGTAAAGCCGAACATAACCTGACTTAATGTAGGTAAGAAGATTACCTTCTGTGTTTTTGCCGATTTTATCTCCTTTAAAAAGTTTAACAGGAGTCAGGCTTTCAAAAATTGTTTCAAAATCAGGTTTTTCCATCTTTTGTGATTACCATACTTTATTGCAAAACTGCTAAATTTTCAGTAATTAAAATAACAAAAGACTATAAGTTTAAAAATGAGCCTGAAGATCTATGTCAAAGAAGATTCTCAAGTCTTTTAAGCGTTTCTTCTTTGCCGAGTATCTCCGCAGACTCGGTGACAGGAGGGGTAAACCTGCTGCCGGTTAAAGCAACGCGGAAACTCATGTAAAAGTCCCCTGTTTTCCAACCTTTTTTTTCAATCAGTTTTCCTAATGTTTTTTGAATTTCTTCGTTATTCCAATTTTCGATTTCTTTAAGAGCAGCTACCGCCTCGCTTAGGTGCTCATTATATGGCAAATCCTTAAAAAGACAAGGATCAACTTCCGGGGTTTCAAAGAAAAAGCCGGTATAGGTTTTAAAATCAGAAAGTTTAACCAGTCTGTCTTTAATTAAAGAAGTTATCTTAAGCATAGTTTTTCTTTCCGCATCTTTTGGCGCAAAAGGTTCAAGCAAAGAGACCAATTCTTCATCAGCCTTTTGTCTGATGTAATGGCCGTTAAACCAGTCAAGCTTAACCCGGTTAAAAACCGGATTTGAGATCTGCAAATCCCCTTTTTCAAAGTTTTCCACAAACTCCTTAAGGGAAAAAATCTCCCGATTATCTTTAGGCGCCCAGCCTAATAACATGATAAAGTTTAAAAGCGCTTCCGGCAGGTAACCTTCTTTCAAAAACTCTTCCACGGAAACTGTGCCTTTTCTTTTGGAAAGCTTGCCGCCGCCAGGATCTAAGATATCAGTCAAGTGTCCTATCTCGGGCAAGCTGAAATCTAAGTATTTAAAAAGCAGAAGGTGAACAGGCGTACTGGGAAGCCAGTCTCTGCCTCTTATAATGTGAGTTATTCCCATAAGGTAATCATCAACCACTACCGCCAGGTGATAGGTGGGAAAACCGTCAGATTTAAGAAGCATTACCTCGTCAATATTTTCCGATTCCCAGGTAACTTCTTTCCTCAAGACAAAATCCTTGAAAGAGATTTTCTCTTTTTCAGGAACCTTAAGCCGAATGGCCGGTTTTATACCTCGTTTAAGCTTTTTTTCAATCTCTTCTTTGCTTAAGCTGCGGCAAGCTTCGTCTCTTAAGCTTATTTTTTTGCCTTCATGTTCTTTTTTGATTTCCTCTTTTGTCTGAGGAGGGCAAAAACAATAATAAGCATGGCCTTCATCAACCAGTTTTTGGGCAAAATTTTGGTAAATACCTTCTTTTGCTCTTTCCGACTGAACATACGGGCCGTTTGGCCCGCCCACTAAAGGCCCCTCATCCCAGTTAAGGTTAAATATTTTTAATATTTCATAAATTCTTTCTGTTGCTCCAGGAACAAAGCGGCTTCTGTCGGTGTCTTCTATTCTTAAAAGAAAATTCCCGCCTTTGCTTTTTGCAAAAGCAAAAGAATAAAGAGCGGTTCTTAAGCCGCCGATATGAAGGTAACCGGTCGGACTGGGAGCAAAACGGGTTTTTATCTTATCCATTTTTCATTAAAATAAATATGTATAGCCTTGATTTTACCATGAAGCAAAGCTATACTCAAAATACTCTCTATCTTTAAAAAATGGCTACTTTAACAGAAACCGCTTACTATTCCCGAAAAACAATTAAGTTTGGTTCTGCTGCTATCGTTGCCTTGCTTTTTTTAAGGTTTTTGTTTTTAACTTTTCAGGCCTACTGGAAAAAGACCCACCCGCCACCGCCACCGCCACCAACCGTAGCTTTTGGCAAACTGCCTAAGCTTACTTTTCCGGAAAGGCAAAACCTTCCCACTTTAAACTTTAAGCTGGAAACAATTTCCGGCTCTTTGCCCAGCTTGCCCACCCAAGCAAAAGTCTTTTTTATCCCCCAACCGTCACCCAATTTCTCCACCAAAGAAAATACCAGACTTTGGGCTAAAAAGCTGGGCTTTAACAAAGAGCCTTTAGAAATAGACCAGTATTTTTTTAGATTCTCAACCGACACGGTTCCCAAAACTACTTTAGAGGTTGACTGTTTGACCCGGAACTTTCAGCTTTCTTATGACTGGAAAAACGACATTGAAATCCTTTCCAGGGGGTCTCCTCCTCATGACACCCAGGCCATCTCAACAGCAAGGGGCTTTCTTCAAGGCGCAGATGTTTTAACCAAAGAATTAATGGAAGGCGAAAGCGAAGTTATCTTTCTCAAATATCTAAACGGAAACCTGGTAAATTCCATTTATCATGAGTCAGTTTTTGCCAAAGTCAATTTATTCAGAAAAGAACTTGAGGGTCTTAAGATTTTACCTCCTAACCCCAAAGACGCCAATGTTTCCCTGCTTATTTCTTCTTCTGCCCACAACAAGGGAATTATTGACGCTAAGTATTACCATTACCCTATTTCAGAAAACAATTTTGCCACCTATCCGCTTAAAGACACCAAAACCGCCTGGTCTGCCCTGATTGGGGGCAAGGGTTTTATTGCCAACTTAGGGAATAATCCTGAAGGAAAAATAGTTATCAGAAATGCTTACCTTGCTTATTATGAAAGCGAAAAGCCGCAAACTTATTTGCAGCCGGTAATTGTTTTTGAGGGAGATAACGATTTTATTGCTTATGTTCCCGCTGTTAGTGATAGCTGGCTGGTAGAATAGAAACCCAGTCAAAGTTCTGAAAGGTCCAATCAATTAGACTTTTTGATTCTTCAAAACGGCCAGTACTGCCAAGAACAACGGAAATCACCCTAGCGTCTTTTCTCTCAGCAAGACTAACTAAACACTCCCCTGCGTTTTCTGTCCAGCCTGTTTTCACTCCAACCACTCCCTCCACTTGTCCAATAAGCTCGTTTGTATTTTTAAGATAATGGGTCTTGGTACCGGAAACGTCCGTAAGGGTTAGACCCGAAGTGGCCACAATCCTTGAAAAAACCGGGTTCTTAACTGCTTCTGCCGTGAGCAAGGCCAGATCTTTGGCAGTTGAAAAATGCCCGGGTTCATCAAAACCTACCGGGTTAGTAAACCGCGTGTTTTTAAGGTTTATTTCCTGGGCTTTTCTGTTCATCGCCTCAACAAAGCCCGGGGTTTTCCCGGGATAATTTTCAGACAAGGCAAAGGCAGCGTCATTACCAGAACCAACAAGAAGCCCATAAAGAAGGTTTTCAACCGACATCTGCTCCTCAGGCTCAAGCTCTATTACATTACCCTCAACTTCGGTGTTTCCGGCTTTCAAAATCTGGTCTGTACGGTAATGCTCAAGAGCAACAAGGGCAGTCATTATCTTTGTAGTCGAAGCGGGAAAAAGTCTTTCCTCCGGATTCTTTTCGTAAAGGACTCTCATTGAGCCTGAATCAATAATGTAAATTGATTTTGCACTTACTTCCGGGGTCACAGAAACTTTCCGGTTAACTGGATAAGGCATTGGTGAAGGTAAAAGCTGCCTAAAGCCAAGGGCCTCTTTTTTTCCAACAATTTCCGGCTCAGCCTTGATTATTTTTGAGCCTAAAAAAAGTAAAACAAGGATTATCCATAAACTTAAAAGAGGAAAGAAAAAAGAATTGGCCAAAGACTTTTTGTCTTCTTTTTTTGTCTTTTTTGATTTTTGCAGGAAAAGGAGCTTCTTACTTTCCATTTTATTCTTCTTTTTTGGGTAATTTAAGATCAATTCTTTCCATGTCTCTGGGGAAAAGGCTTGCTTCTCTAACATTTTCAAGACCTAAAACCTGCATGGTTATTCTCTCCGCCCCTAAACAAAAGCCTCCTTCGGGCGGCATGCCGTATTTAAAGGCTTGCAAATAAATTTCAAAATCCTCCGGCCGGTTACCCCATTTTTTAATGTGTTCAACCAACATTTCATAATCATTAATTCTTCTGCCGCCGGTTACCCATTCCAATCCCCGGCCAATGAGGTCAAAGCTTTCCGTATACTCAGGATCTTTCGGGTCAGGAAAAGTATAAAAAGGCCTTTTTTTAGTTGGATAATGGGTAATAAAAACAAGCTCAGAGCCATATTCTTCCATACTGTAGCGGCAGATTTCCCTTTCATCTTCAGGCTCAAGATCAGGCTCATTTCTATTGTCGCGGCCGGTTCTTCTGAAAATTATTTCTTGGGCTTCCCTCATTTTTATCCGGGGAATTTTGGAAGAAAGCTTCGGGATAGTGGCGTTAAACATTGATAGTTCTTCTTTGTTTTCTTTTTCAAGGTTAACAAAAATTCTTCTGATTACTTTTTCAACCGTGTCCATGATGTCTTCAAAAGAGGAGATAAACCCCATTTCTGCATCCAAACCCACATACTCAGTCACGTGCCGAGTGGTAACAGAAGGCTCAGCCCGGTAAGCGTGTGCCAGAGTAAAAACCCTCTCAAAAACTCCCACCATGATTTGCTTGTAAAGCTGTGGCGACTGGGCTAAAAAAGCCTCTTTGTCAAAGTATTTAATCTTAAAGACCTGCGCCCCTCCCTCGGTAATACTGGGAACAATAGTGGGAACCTGAATTTCAGTAAAACTTTCTTCGCGAAGCACTTCCCGGAAAGAAGCAATAATTGTTTCCTGAACCTTAAAAACAGCCCGGTTTCTGGGATGTCTTAAGCTTAGAGGCCGGAAGTCAAGCAAAACCGGCAAGCTGACATTAAGCTCTTCGCTTCCGGTATCAAAAGGAAGCTCCTCTGATTTGGCCAAAATATTAAGCTCTTTGGCCTCGATTTCAATTTTGCCGGTTCCAAGCCTTGGGTTAATAAGTTTTTCCGGTCTTTGCTTAACCACCCCTTTTACTTCAACCACCCATTCGGGTCTTAATTCCTTTGCTTTTTGGCTGTCAACAAAAACTACCTGGACCAAGCCTGTTTTATCCCTTAAATCAATGAAAATGATTTTTCCATGGTCCCTTCGCGTGTTGACCCAACCTTTTACAAGCACTTCTTCTCCGATTTTTGCGGTGGTTTCAGAAACCAAAGTTCTATTCATATGGGAAATTATATACCATTCATCAGCTTTTCTCACGCAGATAGCGGGAGATTCTATTTTTAGCAAGTTGCGTGGTAACAAAGCGCAGCCATTTTTCTGAGGGTTTAACTCCTTCTTTTTTAATTATCTCAACCATATCACCGCTTTTAAGCTTGTGATCTAAAGACACCATCTTACCGTTAACCAAAGAGCCATAAGTCTGGTTTCCCAAATCAGAATGCACGGCGTAAGCAAAATCAACCGGAGTAGCTCCTTCGGGCAAATCATAAACATCTCCCTTAGGGGAGAAAATAAAAATCCGGTGCGTTAAAGCGTCAAACCTTAAGGCCTCCAAAAATTCTTTTGAATCAACCACTTCGTTCTGCCAAACAACCAGCTGTTTTACCCAAGAAAGCTTGTCTGGAGCAGTAAAAACCCCGGCTTCCAGCTTTCTGCCGCTCACCCCTTTTGTTTTTGCTTCAGCATACTGCCAATGGGCAGCCACCCCGTATTCAGCTTCTTCGTGCATCTCAAAAGTTCTTATCTGAACTTCAGTAATCCTTTCTTTAAAAGAAAAAACAGTGGTGTGAATGGAACGGTAGCCGTTTGGTTTGGGCTGGGCAATAAAATCTCTGATACCTATTGCCGGAATCGGCTTCCAAAGAGAATGAACAATTCCTAAAGTTGCATAACAATCCCTAACGCTGTCAGTCAGTATTCTCATTGCCACCAGGTCATAAACCCGGTTTATGTCCTTGTCAATTTCCGGCCTCAAGAGTTTACGCCACAAGCTGTAAAGGTGCTTTGAGCGAGAAGTGATTTTAACTCTGATACCGTCCTCAGCCAATTTTTTATAAACTTCGCGCGTAGCTTTTTCCAAAAATTCTTCCGCTTTTTTATAATAAGGCCGGGAATGCTCAATAAGCCACTTGTACTCTTCAGGATATACATAGGGAAAAGCAAGATCTTCAAGGCTTCCTTTCATTTCTCCCATGCCCAGCCTTTCCGCCAAAGGCGCATAAACCTCAAGTGTCTCTTTGGCATTTTTTATCCTTTTTTCAGGGGGCAAATACTGCAAGGTCTGCATGTTATGGTACCGGTCAGCCAGTCTTACCAAAATCACCCGCAGATCTTTTGACATTGCCAGTAACATTTTTCTTAAGTTTTCCACAAAAGATTCTTCTGATGAGCCGCGAAGGCTGATTTCTCCGATCTTAGTCACCCCTTCCACAATTTCCAAAACACTTTCTCCAAACTCCTTTTCAATTTCTTCTTTAGACACCTCGCAGTCTTCCAATGTGTCGTGCAAAAACCCTGCCACAATTGAAATTGTGTCAAGTTTATAGTCGGCAAGAATATTGGCTACAGCCAGGGGGTGAACAAAAAAGGGATCCCCGGAAAGCCTTTTTTGACTGCTGTGGGCAGATTGGGCAAAGCTGTAAGCTTTTTCTATCAGTCCGAAATCAGCTTCAGTATTATAGCTTTGGATTTTGGAAAAAAGCCGTTTTAGCTCTTCTGTCATTTTTTTGCATCCTTCCGTTTTCCTTAAATCTTTCTTATATCTTTTATCTTTACCTCAATTTTTTTGTTTCCGTTCCACTCATTTAAGGTAACGCTAAAGGCAATCTCTATCTTATCGCCCAGGGTAATTTCTTCAGCTTTTTCTCCCAAGTTAAAGCCGATTCCTTCAACAAAACCAGCTTTGTCAAAGCCTAAAATCATTTTCAGGTGTTTTCCTGTTGAGCCTACTTTTCTTTTGTCCTTTACCACTGCTTCTGAAGCAAAAACAGGCTCAGGATTACCAAGGCCAAAAGGAGCAAGCTTGCTGATTTCTTTCCACAAACCAAGATTGATAAGCCCAAGAGGAAGCTTTAAATCAATTTTTAAGCTTTTTTCCAGAATATCATCGGTAATTTGCTTTTCTGCTTCCTCAAGAATTCTTCTCTTAAACTCTTCAATTTTTACAGTTTCCACCGTAAACCCGGCAGCCATGGGATGGCCTCCTGCTTCAACTAAATATTCTGAGCTGGCACGGATCGCTTCAATAATATTAAACCCGCTGACAGAACGGGCAGAAGCTTTTGAATAAACTTCGCCTTTGGCAATCACAATTGAGGGCCGGTAAAACTCCTCAGTCAGCTTTCCTGCCGCCAAACCAATTACTCCTTCCTGGTAGGTTTCGTGGCTGATAAGAATAAGCTTGGGAAGTCTTTCTTTGTACTCCTCAAGAAACAAATTTTTAGCATGGTGTGTAGTTTCTTCGGTTAATTCCTGCCTTTCCTTGTTAGTTAAACCCAGTTTTTGGGCCAATTCTTTGGCTTTAATTGGGTTGGTAGTACAAAGAAGTCTGAGCGACTCTAAAGCGTGCTCCATCCTACCCATAGCATTTATCCGGGGTGCAATGATAAAACCAATTTCATAAGTACCAATGCTGCCTTTTTCAATTCCTGCTTCCTCTAAGATTGAGAGAATTCCGAGCCGGTCAGTTTTGTTTAAAGCGCTTAACCCAAATTTAACAAAACTTCTGTTTACTCCCACCAAAGGCTCAAGGTCAGCAACAGAAGCAATGGCCACTAAATCAAGGTGCTCGCTTTTTTTTCTTTTTGTTTCAAAGGCAAGACAAATTTCCTTGGCCATAAACCAGGAAATTGCCGCCGCACAAACCTGGGTTGTGTGGACAACTGCTTCACATAAAGGCTTTTCTTTACCCACCTGGTGATGATCACAGACAATGACATCAACCCCCAATTCTTTGGCAAAACAAATTTTTTCGTTTCCGGTAATACCGTGATCAACGGCAATAATAAGCTTTAGATTAGGGTTTTCCTCTTTTATTCTCTGAATAGAATCTTTATTGAAACCATAGCCCTCACTGAACCTTTGGGGAATATAGGGAAGGACTTTTTTTGTCAATTTAAAAAGCGTTTCCCACAAAATGGCAGTAGCACAAATACCGTCGGCATCATAATCGCCGTAAACCAAAATATCCTCTTTTTCGTCAATTGCTCTTTTGATTCTTTTTATGGCTTGTTTTACTTCCGCCTCGTCAATCCCCAAGTCTTTGGCTTTAAACTCTTCCGGATCAGCAGGGTTAAGAAATTCTCCTACCGCCTCTTTTGTTTTAAGACCGCGGTTTTCCAAAATTATTTCAATAATTTCTTTGTTTTCCAGTATTTCTTTTTTGGGTTTATTTAGGATTTTCCAGTTCATGTGATACAATTTTAGCATATGCGGTGCTTAGTTGAAGAAAAATTAGCCAAAAAAATCCCTCAAGAGGTAATTGAAATTTTTACTGCCTTTAGGCAAGGGGGGTGGGAAATTTTCCTTGTCGGCGGCGCAGTCAGGGATTCACTTCTTAAGGGTAGTTTTATTGAAGCTGATTTTACCACCAACGCTACGCCTGAAGAAATTCAAAAAATTTTTCCAAAAAGTTTTTACGACAATGTCTTTGGTACTGTCGGGTTAATAATTAAAACAAAAAAGGGGGAAGTAAAATACGAAATTACCACCTACAGAAGTGAAAAGGGTTACTCTGACAAAAGAAGACCCGACCAGGTTTTTTGGGGAAATTCTTTGGAAGAAGACTTAAAAAGAAGAGATTTCACCATTAATGCCATGGCCATCGGACCAAAGGATAACGACCTTGAGCTTATTGATTTGTTTAACGGCCTGGATGATTTAAAAAATAAAACCATAAAAGCAGTCGGAAACCCTAATGAGCGCTTTTCTGAAGACGCCCTAAGAATGCTCAGAGCCGTCCGTTTTGCCAGCCAACTTGGTTTCACTATTGAGGAAAATACCTTTGCCGCCATTAGTAAAAACGCTTCACTTCTTAAGTACATTTCCGCGGAAAGAATAAGAGACGAGCTTTTAAAGATACTGGCTACCGACTTTCCGACTGAAGGGATAACTTTGCTTAAAACAAGCTCTCTTTTAAGCCACATTATTCCTGAACTTGAAAAAGGTTATGAAATGGCCCAGGCCAAACACCATATTTACGATGTTTGGACACACTCACTTCTTTCTTTAAAATTCACTCCCAGTAGAGATCCAATTGTGAGGCTGGCCAGCTTGATTCATGATATCGGCAAACCTTATACGGCCAAGGGCGAGGGTGAACAAAGAACTTTTTACAACCACGAGGTGGTGGGCGCCAAGATTGCCCAAGGCATTGCCGAAAGACTGAAGCTTTCTAAAAAAGATGCAAAACGCTTAACAACCTTAGTACGCTGGCATTTGTTTACCGTTGACGAAAGGCAAACTGATTCTGCCATCAGAAGGTTTATAAGAAACGTAGGCAAGGAAAACCTTGAGGACATTCTTGCCCTAAGAACCGGCGACCGCTTGGGCGGAGGTGCAAAAGAAACCTCCTGGCGTTTGGAAAAATTCAAACAAAGACTTGCCGAAGTTCAAAAACAACCCTTTTCAGTTACAGACCTTAAGGTAAACGGAAAAGATGTTATGGAAATCCTGAAAATAAAATCCGGGCCTAAAGTAGGAGAAGTGTTAAATGACCTTTTTAAAGAAGTGGTTGAAAAAAAGGTAGAAAATAAAAGAGAGCCTCTTTTAAAAAAGCTTAAAGAGTTCAAATCCTAGTTTTCTTGCTTTTAAGATCATTCCAAACCACAAGCAAAGGCGCGGCGGTAAAAGTCGATGAATAAGTGCCGGAAATTGTACCGATAAGAAGAGCCAAAACAAACCACTTTGTCGTTGCTCCGCCTAATAAAAACAAAGCAGTAAGCATAAAAATAATGGTCATTGAGTTGTTTATTGAACGGGAAAGGGTTTCTGCCACTGCTTTATTAACTAAGTCGTTAAAACTTGCTCCTCTTAACCTTTTTTGCGATTCCCTAATTCGGTCGTAGACAACGACGGTATCATGAACGGAAAAGGAAAGAATGGTTAAGACCGCGGTCACAAAAAGAGTATCTATTTCCACACCTTTAAAATGGCCTAAAAGACTGAAAACTCCCAGCAAAACCAGGGAATCATGAAACATTGCCAAAATTGCGGTCACACCAAACATTGGGTCTTTGAATTGACGCCAGACATACAAAAGAATAAAACCTGAAGCCAGGGCAATGGCAATAAAGGTTTTTTCAAGCAATTCCTTTCCTAAAGTCGGACCCACGGTGTCAAACCTAAGCTCAATTGGCTTTTCGTTTTTCTTTTGAGCAATGGCTACTGTGATTGAAGAAACATCTTCTCTAGCCAAAGGTTGGGTTTTAAAAAGCAATCTTTTCTCTCCTGAAAACTGGATTGAGTTTACCTCAAAGCCGTTTTCTTCAATCAAACTTTTAATTTCAGGCAAGTCTTCCTTTTTTACTTCTTTTTCAAACTCAAGCTCAAGAAGAGAGCCACCGGTAAAATCAACCGATGGATTAAGCCCCCATTTAAATAAAGAAAAAAGGCCGGGGACAATCGCTAAAAGGGAAACTAAAAAGTAAAGCCATTTGTATTTCATGAAATTCATTTTTTATCCCCTGTAAAAAATTCTTATTAAATTTCTGGTAACCACAACCCCTGTAAATAGCGACACCGCAATTCCAATAGCTAAAGTTAAGGCAAAACCTCTAACCATGCCGGAAACATTAAGAAAATTCCAGTTAAAAGGATTAAAAAGAATAAAAGCAGTAATTAGTGTACAGATATTGGCATCCCTGATTGAATCCCAAGCCCGGCCAAAACCAAGTTCCATGGCTGTTTTCAAGGGTTTCCCTGTCCTTACCTCTTCTTTCATTCTTTCAAAAATAAGAATATTGGCGTCAACCGCCATACCCACGGAAAGCAAAAAACCGGCAACCCCCGGCAAAGTCAGGGTCACGGGAATGATTTTATATAAAGCAAGGGTAATAAGACCATAGCTGACAAGCGCCAAATCAGCCAAAAAGCCAAGCTTTCCATAATAAGCCCACATAAACGCCATAACAAAAAGAAGACCAATTACTCCGGCTCTGACGCTTTTTTCCACAGATTCTTCGCCTAAAGTTGCGCCAATGTTTCTTTGCTCAATCAGCTTAACCGGAACCGGCAAAGCACCGGCGTTAAGCTGAACTGCTAGTTTTTTTGCCTCCTCAAGGCTAAAACCGCCTCTTATTACCGCGTTTCCGGTCGTGATCGGCTCTTCCACCACTGGCAGGGAAACCGGAGCACCATCAAGAAAAATGGCCACGATTTTGCCTGTGTTTTTGGTAGTAATTTCTCCGAATTTTTTGGCTCCTTCAGGGTTAAACTCCAAGCCCACTACCGGCGAACCGGTGTTTTGGTCAAACTGAACTACTGATCTTTTAAGGTCTTTTCCTGTTAGGTCGGTCTGTAAAAAAAATTCTCCGCTTTTTGAGGCTGCCTCCTGATCCGGGTTTTCTTCTAAAAACTGCAGCTGGGCGGTTTGGCCAATAAGCTCAATTGCTTGGTCAACATCCTTTACCCCCGGAAGCTCGACAATTAACCGATAGTCATTATTTGTTTTGGCGGTTTGCACCACTGCTTCGCTGACACCAAAGTAGTTGACTCTTTTTTCAATATTTTCCTGGGCAGAAACAAGAGCGCTTTCACGATCTTCTTCTTTGATTCCGGCCATATCAGCGCTAAAAACAAGATGAGTTCCGCCTTGAAGGTCTAAACCTTTCTTGACTTCAATTGGTCTTCTGAAATTTATCGGTCCGGCTTTAAAATCCAGGTTTTCAAAAGAAAAACGGCGGTCCACTCTAAGACCGGCAAAATCAAGCTTAAAATGAAAATCTTTAGGCAAATCAATAAAAGCAGAAAAAAGGGTAACAAATAAAATAAGCCAGAGTACCGACCTTGTCTTTTTCATGATATTTAAAACTTTTTTAATTATAACCCAAAAAAGAAGCGGTTTCTTTTTACTTTCGAATTTTTAGAAAATTTTCAGAAAGAGGCAGTTGCTTGGCGCCGGAAAAAACATAAGTAATCTCACCTTTATCTGTTTCTGTTATCAACCTTACCTCGTCACCAGGTCTGATTCCGACAGACTTTACAAAGTCTGAAGGAATAGTGACAGCTAAAGAATTCCCCGTTCTTATTACTTTTTGGGTCATTAAAACCAGTTTATTTAATAAGCTCTTCCTCGTCGCCGATAATCATCACCTTACTGTTGCCTAATATGCCAAGTAAAAAAGGATCTCTTCTTTTTTTGCGGAATTCAAATTCTTCATTAGTCATGGCGGTGTAATTTATTTCCTTCCCTCTTTTTTCTTCTTCAGCCTTAATTAAAGAAGCCAGTTCAACCATCACTACACTGCCGACAACCAAAATATCAACTTCGTCTTCTTCTCTTTCCATTCTTCTGACGAATTTACCTGAAAAAACACAGTAATTAACCTTCCCCAGGCGGTTACGGTTTTTAATAATTTGGCTGCCTAAACCTTCTTCTTTTGAAACTATCTGTAAAAGCTCCTGGTATAAAGGATAAGAGGGGTTAATCCAGTAGTAAAGACGGTTACCGCGGGGTTCTTTTTTTAGAATGCCCGCTTTTTCAAGATTCTGAAGCTCTCTTCTTACCGCGTTGATCTCCTCGTTGGTTCTCCTAACCAAATCTCTGACATGATAAAGCTCGGTCGGGTTTGAATAAAACAAGCAAAGAAGCTTTACTCTTACTTTCGAAATAACTATATCTTCTAGCATCTTACATGGGGCAAGCGTTTGTCTCCTTAATAGGTTACTTTCCCGGTTGTGGGCAGAACCTCGATCCAAATGTTACCTCGGTTAAACTCAATCTCCTTGCCTTTGCTGTCGTAAAACAAAGTCCTATCTGCTCTTGTTTTTTTGGCCCATTTGCCGTCAATCACTAAACCATCCCTAAAAATCAGCGCCCGGCCTGTACCCGTAGTTCCGTAAAGAATATGTTTATGAACATCCACCGGTCCGGCTTCTTTAGCAAATTGTACCACTACATTCTTGGCAGTCAATTGCTCTTTGGTGTTAAAGTCAACATGCTGCTCGCCGCCGTTGAACCTTTTATAGGAATTGCTTGACGGATCATATTGCCATTTAACCCGATAGTCTTTATAGTCCTGCCAAAAATCAAATTCCGGTGAAACAGAACCGGAGGAAGGCGAATCATCTTTAAATTTCCATTGTCGGAAGTTTTTATCCCAAGAAACATTTTTATAGTTAACGTTAGTTAAGTTTCTTTCCGCTGCAGTTGCCCAAAGCGCTTCAGTGCTGCAATACATCGAATGCTCTGTAGCTACGGGCTGGCCAGTCCGATCAGGTTCCCGGCGGCAAACTTTAAAACCAAGGGCAAACTGGTTTAAATCAGATTTGGTTTCTTTGTTAAGCCAGCCATATGCCTGAATCTGTTCAAGCGCCTGAGCTCTTTTATCAGTTGTACAAGGCCCGCTATTGCCATTGGCAGGACTGCAGTGTGCTCCGCCGACATGGGTATATAAAGGATAGTCAGCGTACTCTGAAGCCCAATCAAGAAAGTATGTTCTGGCTGACCTTACCGGTCCAACATCGTAATCTCCCTTTAAAGCGTAAGCGGCGTCGGCACAATAAAAAACTGCCATAAAGCGGGTAATCGCTCCCTCAGCCACTGCTTCATAAACAACATCGGCCTTATCTAACCCTGACTGAGGCCTGGAATCAGCGTGGTTTTCAATCATTACCATAAGTGGCCTTCTTTTTTCCCAAAGCTCTTTTTCAGTTTTGGTAAATTTTGCGCCGTTTATCGGACAAACCTGGTCTTTAGGGCCGGTCAGAACCGGAAAACGGCCTTTTTGCCCCTGTTCCTGGGGGATCGGCGTTTCCACCACCGAACCAGAGCCGGAATCTTTTACAAAACTAAAAACTCCATAGGAAATTCCGGCAGAAAGTAGATAAATACCTATGAAGAGCAAGGGCAGTCTTAATTTTTTCATGGATTTGCCAATATTAATAAATTATAAAAATATATAAAAAATTAAAAGTAAAATACTATTTTTTCTTCTGAGCTTCTGAAATCGCCTGCACCTCTTCCTTAGAAAACTCAAACTCGCTTTCCTTGCCGGCAATAACTGGTTTTGAAAAAACCCTAGTTGATTCCCTGCTGTGAAGGCTGGTTATCACAACTCCGTTATTATTGCCGTCCAGCAACGCTAAAACAAAGCTTTGATTGCCGCCAGTGTCAGCAAAAGGATTATATCTTATTAGTCCAACTTTCTGAATATGCAAAAGTGCTTCCTTTTGGGTTTCCAAAAGGCTTTTTTCCAAATCAGTGTCTTTTTCCTGATTTTTTTTGACTTGTCCTAAAAGCTCTTCCAACAATGTTTTTAAATCTTTATCGCTCGCCCCTTTTGTCAACCGGGAAAAAGTGCGGTAAATTCGTACCAGCAAAAAAGTTATTGCCCCAAGCCATGCAAACACAACTAAAGTTAAGACTAAAAGGGTAGAGCTCGAAAAATCGGTCATCTTAGGCAATTTTAAGAGTAATAAAAATTAAAGTCAACATCGTGGCTGGACAAAAAAAATTGGATTATGTTATAGTAATGTCGATGTCTAAAAAGACAAAAAGGCAAAAAATTGCCGCAGATTTAAGAAGAATCCAAAAACCAGTTTTTACCACCTCCCCTGACCCCACAAACCAAAAATCCAACATAGAAAGGCCAGAAACTCCCAAAGAAGAAAAAAATGAACAATATCAAAGAGAGTCTCTTTATGTCTATCCGGTTCAACTGATTAGGAAGGACTTGACAAAAACGCTTATCTTATCCATACTGGCAATCAGCCTCGAGTTAGCTTTGTTTTTCTTACTCGAGAAACATATTAGTCTGCCCTTCATTAACTAAGAAGGGAGGTGAACGATAATATGGCAACAATGTACTGCGTCAAGTGTCGCGCCAAGAAAGAAGTCGCCAATCCGGAAAGAGTTACCATGAAAAATGGCAAACCAGCTATGAAAGCTAGTTGTCCTGATTGCGGCACCTCAATGTTTAAAATTGGTGCAAACTAAAGATTTTGTCCTTTAAAAGGGAAAATAATCCCCCGGTGTAACACCGGGGGGTTTAGATTGAAAGATAATTGCCCGCTTTTTGAGCAATCTCAGGAATATCTTTTTCTTCCGGCGGACTTTCTGAAAAAAAACCCAAGTTTAAAACAATGCGCCGTGCCTGGTTTTTGGTACACCTTTTTCCTCTTGACTGGTAAATTCTGACAAAAGCCTCCATTAAAGCGTTTTTTAATTTGGCCGAAGAGTGCTCGTACAAATATTTCCTTATATACCTTTCCCACTCTTTGCTCTTAAGCGGTTCTTCTTTCTTTGTAATTTTAACAATTGCCCATTTAGTACCCGGAGCCGGAGAAAAAGAGTCTTTATCTACTTCACTTACCAAAGAAGAATCATAATAAACCGTAAAAAAGGGGCTTTTAAGTTTTTGAAAAAATTTAAGAGGCAAAAGGAAAGACATCACCTCAAAATCTTTGTTAATAAATTTTCGGACCAAAGGCTCAACCAAAGACGATGGGGGGTTAGCCACTACTTTATTAAATTTAACTCTCTCTTCCAAGACATTGTTTATATCACCAAAAACTAGTTCAACATTTCCTGGAATTTTCCTAAGAACACCTTCAAAACCTCGGTCGATTTCAACGGCGATCACCTTTCCCGCTTTTTTGGCAATCTCTTCAGTAATAAAACCCTTTCCTGCTCCAATTTCTAACACAATGTCTTCTTTCCCCACCCGAGCCACTTCAACCAACTTTTTGGCAAGTTCTTTATTTTTTAAAAAATACTGGTCAAGCTCCATTTTTCATTTACAGACTTTTATTGTCTGATAGTCTCCTCGGGTTTTTTAAGCTGATAAACCTTAAGGTTTTTTTGAGGCCACTGCTTTATAAGTTTTAACCTATACTTTTCGGCAATTTCTTCACCCAATGTTTTGGGGTAAACCCTTCTTTTTGAAAGTATATGATAGTGCATGCCGTCGTATTGGTTGTAAGGAGCACTTACAGCTTGAGATGTCATTAATACTCTCTCGTTTTCTTTAAGCAAATCATCAATTCTTCTTAAAAGGATTTCTTTATCTGTTTTTGGGGAATTTAGAACCAGACAGTCGCTTTCGGCACACAAATAAGGCTCCTCGTAGTTGCTGACAACAAGGGTTCTCTTTTCAGTTTTCCCAAGAAAGATTTTTTCCTCATAGTAAGGAACTTGGGTTAAACAGTAAGGGATAACTTTAAAAAAAGAGCTTACCAGTAAAAAAGAAAGTAAAAGAAAACCGTAAATTCTTTTTTTTGAAAAAATATGATTTGCCAAAATAATAAAAGGAAACAAGGTAAACATCATGGAAATTCTCCCAAACATACCGGCATGCCAATAGGAATTAATGATTAAAAAAAGTGCTAACCAAACCAAAAAAAACCCGATTCTTTTAGTATTATTTTTAGCAAAAAAGTTTTCCTTTAATTTACTACCCTGTTTTATTAATAAAACAACAGACAAAGCGCTAAGAGGCAGTGTTAAATGATAAATAAAAACAACGAGTGAATTTCTTATTGCCCTCACAAAAAACATAAACCTTTCGCTTTCAATTTTACCCAAAAGGCTGTTTGAAGAAGTAAACACTTTCCAAAAATCCTGCCAGGGAATCCCCCGCAAACTCATTACAAAAAGATATATAAAAAAACAAAGAAAAAGGAAGGGAAAATATAAAGTAAGCTTAAAAACCATTATTTTCTTCTCAAGAACAGCAAAAACAAACATGAAAGCAAGGAAAAAAAGACTGGTAGTTGAAACTAAAAGCGATAGCATTAAAAAAACTCCTGACAGTAAGATGGAAAGCAGATTTTCTTTTTTAAAGTATTTAATTAAAAAGTAAAAAGAAAAAGCTTGTAAAAGCATTAAAAAAGGCTCGTAAAGAATATTAATTTGGCTTAACCAAAAATAAGGCAGTAAAGAAACTGCTAGGGAAATAAGTAAAGATTTTTTTTTATCAAAGTACTCTTTTAAACAAAGATAAATCACCCAAACCAAAACAGTTCCAGAAATAGCGCTTAAAAACTCAAGTTTATAAAAGCTGCTTACTGAAAGAGGAATTCGGAAAAAAAGCCAGCTTGCAAAAATATAAAGTGGATGAATCGGGTAATGAGCTTTTTTTAAAGCTTCAAGCGCAGACGGTTCTGTGGCCAAGGAGAGATATTCAGGGCTGTCAAAAAAAGCCGGGGATTTGCTTAATAAAAGAATTCTTGATAAAAAAACAAAAAAAAAGAAGGAAATGAATATTGCTAATTTTCTTCACTTAAAAAGGGAAAAAATTAAAACCCCTGCCCCTAAAAAAAGGCAGTAAAAGCCAAAATAGTAAAACTTTTCTTTAACAAGCACTTTTTTTAATAAAAAAAGGGCAAGATAGCCAATAATGCCGGCAAGAACCATTGAAAAAATATTAACAAAAGAAAAAAACTGAGAATAATCAGCCTCTAAAGCCTGAAGTCCGGTGGCTCCGATAATTGCCGGAATAGCAAGAAGAAAAGAAAAATTAAAAACCTGATCTCTACTTAGATTTCTAAAAAGACCGCTGCTTATGGTTGTTCCTGAACGGGAAATTCCAGGAAAAAGAGCTAGAGCTTGAAAAAGACCGATAAAAAAGGCATCTTTAAAGTTCATTTCTTTTTCCTTACTCCTTTTACCGACAAAAAAAGTAGAAACAATAATTACCCCTCCGAGAATCCAGGCCGAACCGGTAAAAAAAAGTGAATCAAAAACTTCTTCAAGATAGCTGCTTAGAATAAAACCAAAAGTTGCAGCAGGCACTGAACCGATAAAAATAAGGCAAATCAATTTCCTGTTTTTTTCAGGGTTTTTAACAATCGCTAAAATTTCTTTTCTGAAAAATACCAGAATTGACCCCAAGGTGCCGAAATGCAAAAGAACATCAAAAAAAACAGGAGGAGTGCCAAAGTTCATAAGTTTCTGAAAAAGAACCAAATGACCAGAAGAGGAAACCGGCAAAAACTCAGTTAAGCCTTGAACCAAAGCTAAAAAAAGGGCTTTAAAAAAGCTCATAGAATTGATTTTACCCTCATTTTTTGGTATAATCAAGGCTGGTTAAAGATCGGGAAATTAGTCCGGTGTTACACCGGGCAGGAAAGTCCAGACAGCAGAAAGCAGGGTGTCCCGATGCAAATCGGGAAGTCCGGTGTTACACCGGACCTAGTAAGAGCAACAGTGACGATCCGGGTGACGCCGGGTGAAACGACCAAGCTACTGGGTGCACTTCGTCTAGAGTAAGAGGGGCTTGCCCCGCGAAGCTTTAGCAAAGTGGGGCAATCCTCCCCGCTGCAATCTTCGGCCAACTCGTTTTTAAGGATGCTTTCCCGAGAGTTGGGGCAAGAGCAAAGATAGATGTTTCCTAAACAGAATCTGGCTTACGAATCTTTAACCTTTATTATTTAAACTTTTCTGAAGAAAAAACCTTCCTGGCGATAGTTTCCACGGTAAGATAAGTGGGAATTGCCAGAATCGCACCGCCAACCCCGGCAAGCTCAAAGCCAATAGCGAGGGAAATAAGAGAAATTAGCGGATTAATATGGGCAGTTTTCTCCATAATCCTTGGCACCAAAATTGAGTTTTCAACCTGTTGAACTAAAAAAGCCCAGCCTGCGGCGGCCAAGGCGGTAAGCGGCGAAATGGTAAAACCGATAAGGATAGCTGGAATAGCAGCAACAGTAGGCCCGACATTTGGCAAAAGTTCGAGCAAAAAAGCCAGAATTGCTAATGGAAGGGCAAAGGGCAAACCAATAATTGTATAGCCAATGTAGGTTATTATTCCCACAAAAGTCATCAGCAAAAGCTCGCCTCTGACCCAACCACCCAACCTTGCCTCAATACCGTCTATCACTTTTTCTATTTCCTTTTCGCGACTTTCACCAAACAAAAGAGTCAGATGCTCGTCCATTCTTCTTCTTTCCAAAAGCAAGTAATATGTAATTACCGCTAAAGCAAGAACGCTTAAAACATTAGAAAACACATTAAGCAAAAACCTGATGATATTGGTCGGCAAGGAAGCAAACTGGCTTAGTTGGGAAGCAATCACCGTTTCGTCAATTCCTAAAATTCTAAACTGGGTGAAAAACTCGGGAATTTGGTTAATCAATTTTGAAGTTTGCTCCACCAAAGGAGGAACAATGCCGCTGATAGTTAAAATCAATATCGCCAAAGATAAAATATAAATAATTAAAATGCCAAGCCAGCGAGACATTCCGAGCCTCTCCAGTTTTTTGACAGAAGGATTTAAAGAAAACATTAAAATAAAGGCAACAAAGACAACAAGAAGAATAGATCTTATAAGATAAAGAAACCATAAGCCCAAAACAAAAGCTGCTGTAAAAATAATTGTCCTGTGCGAAATTTCAATCTTTTTTGGCATGATTTAACTATACCAATCTTTAAAATCTTTTTCTAGACTTTCTTGCCAACCTTCTTCGGAAATTAAATACCATGACAGGTTCGCTATTTTTTTAAACCAGGTTAACTGCTTTCTGGCATATTCATGCTCGGCAAATTTCCATTTTTTTATCACCTCTCCTTTTTTTTCTTTATTCTCAAAACAACCTCTCCATTCTTTATAACCAATGGTTGTTCCCAAAGCTGAATTCGACCAGTGATACCCTTTTTTTAAAAGAGATTTAACCTCATCTTCGGCTCCACTGGAAACTCTTTCCTCCACTCTTTGGTCAATTTTTTCATAAAGAAAACTGTTTGATGCCTTTAAACCAGCTAAATAGAAATCAAATTTTTTTGATTCTTTTTTAATTTTTGGGTTTTTGCTTATTTCAATTGCCCTAACCAGTCTTCTAGGATTTTTTTTATCACTTTCATTCATCCTTCTGCTACGCTCAGGATCCAGGTTGTCCAGGATTTTAAGAAGCGTAACGGCAGAATAAGAAGACAGTTTTTCCCGCAGCTTCCAATCCGGAGGAATACCAAGGGTTTCAATATTGTCAGTTATAGTTTTAATATAAAAACCAGTTCCGCCGGCAATAATCGGCAGTTTCCTTTTACCAAGAATTATCTCAATAACCTTTAAAGAAAGCTCGTAAAAGTCAGCCGCGCTAAATCTTTGTTTTGGAGAGACAACATCAAGAAGCCAAACCGGGATACCCTCAAAAAGATAATAGCCAACCCTTCTTTTTTTGTCTTCAAAAATAAGATTAAACTTTGAGCCCCTGGGTAAATCCTTTCCGGTAATAATATCCATCTGCCGGTAAACTTGTCTTGAGTCAGCTGAAATTATTTCTCCTTTAAATATTTTTGCCAGTTTAATGGCCAGATTTGTTTTTCCGGTAGCGGTTGGCCCGCAAATAACGCCAATCTTATCAAATGAATTAGTCATTTAAATTGATTGTTTAAAAAGTTCTATTATGATTAATAAGCTCATCAAGAATCTTCCACCTTTTTTTCTTTTCTCTAAAAGAGATATTATCTTTTAGCTTAAAGGCGGCTGTTCCTTCTCTGGGCGAGTAAATGGCAATATACGCCTTGTCAAAACCTACCTTTTTAGCCAGTTTAACGCTTTCCATAAACTGCTCTTCAGTTTCTCCGGGAAAACCAACAATAATATCGGTGCTTATTTTTATCTCGGGAATTTTCTTTTTAATTTTTTTAACAAGGTCAAGATACTTTTTTTTAGTGTATTTGCGATTCATTTTTTTTAGAATTTCATCATCACCCGACTGAACGGGAAGGTGAAGATTGCGGTCAATTTTAGGCAAACTAATTGCTTCAATAATTTCGTCATTAAGATCCCAAGGGTTTGAGGTAATAAAAGAGATTTTTCCAACTCCTTCTATTTGATGAAGCACTTCAAGTAAAATTGCGAACGGTGTTTCATATTTTGTTTGAAAATTTAATAATTGCGGAATTGAATGAAAATTGTCAATTGAAAATTGAAAATTCTTTAAATCTTTACCGTAACTGTTGACGTTTTGACCCAAAAGGGTGATTTCTTTATACCCCCTATTTACCAATTCTTCTACTTCACAAACGATTTCCTCAAGGGGCCTGGAAATCTCTTTTCCCCTGGCATAAGGTACCACACAGTAAGTGCAGAAGTTGTTACAACCGTTTGATATCGGTATCCAGGCATGGTTTTTATCTTTTCTTAACGGAAAACCTGAATAAAAATCCTTTATTGGCCTAAATTCGTCAACTGCCGGTAGTTTTTTTATTAAAACTCTTTTAGGCAGCCGAAGCATGCAGCCTGTTAAAATAATTTTTGGCTTTCTTTTTAATTTTGAAAGGTTATTAACCAAGCCATAAACCCTGTTTTCAGCGCTTTGTCTCACCGAACAGGAATTAATTATCACCTCGTCGGCTTCGCTAACCTCTCCTGCTTCTTGCCAGCCTTTTTGTTGATACCAACCGCTGATCCTTTCCGAATCAGCCACATTCATCTGGCAGCCGAAGGTCTTGATGAAATATTTCATGGCACTTATTATATCAGCCAAGCGTCCTTTTCGCTTCTTTTCATAAATTTCTCGGAAGCTTACGAACTGGCGCTTGAATATTTTGCCAAGGCATATTTCCAAAATCTTAAAGAGCTATAAAGAAAAGTCCCTGCGAGTAAAACCGAAATAATTACCCATGGCAGAGAGAGAAGACCAAGGATGGACTTTGCCGGTACAGTTATTAGAACAACTACAGGGATAACAAAAGTAAGAATTAACCTGATTCCCTGGGGATAAATATCAGTGGGAAAGCGAGCCATGTTGCTGACATCGCGATAAACCATAATAAGGTGATCAATTTCAGTTGTTAAAACACCGACCGCACAAACAAAAAGATGAATGCCAAAAGAAATTACCAAGCTGTTTACAAAAAGAAGGGTAAAAAGAAAAACACTTTCTAAACCAGAAACAAGACCTCTTGTTACCGCAAACCAAGCAAAATAACCTAAAAGGAAAAAAAGGGTAATAAGATCAAAAATATCTGTCCAGCCAAAAACCGGCCTAAAAAAAGAAGGCATGGGTTTAAGCAAGTCAAAATCATAGTCCCCGGAGACAATTAAGGCCCTGAACCAATAAACTCCACGGAAAAGAGACTGGGACATAGTATCGACAAGATAAAAAACTAAAAAGAAGACAACCACCTGCTCTCTGGTATAACCAGAAAGGGTTTTAGTGGCAGAAAGAACGGAAAAAAGGAAAACAAAAAGAAAAAGGAATCTAAAGATCTTTCCCACTAAAAACAGATAACCGCTTAAACTGCTTATCATTTGGTCCTGGACTGCAATCTTTGCAATTGCAAACCAAACTCTTAAAAGTTTTTTTAAATTGATTTTTTTTATTTTTTTATCCGCCATAAGCGCCATATTTTCTGAATCCTTTTTTCCAAAGATAGCTTGATAAAAAGTAAAAAAGACCCAGCCAAAAAATAGTAATTGCCAAAACTCTAAAGCTTTCCCCAATGGCTACCTGACCCAACCAAATCTTAAGCGGAAAAAAAACAAGATAAGGAAAAGGGGTAAAATAAACAACCCTTGAGAGCCAGCCGGGAAGAATATCTAAAGGAAAGAAGGCTCCTGACAAAAACTCTAAAAAGATAATTCCTAAGAGCCAGCGGGTAGCCCAAACATCCTCAGTCCAAAAAGCAAGAATGGAAATACAAAAGCTTAAAAAATAGTAAAGAAGGGTAGAAAGCAAAACAAGGACAATAAAAAATATCCAATTAGCCGGGCTTTGAGGAAAATAAAGGTTGAGCTTAAAAATCAAAATAACTAGGCCAATTTCAAAAAAAGCAAAGATTAAATTAATGCTTTTATCAGCTAAATCCCGGCCAAACCAAAAACTGTTAATACTTAGTGGCCAGAGAAGATAGCGACTCAGCTCCCCCCGACGGATGTGTCTTGAAATTTCAAATGAACGGGAAGCTAAAACCAAACTTCTTAAAAAGGCAATGCCAATAAGGTAGGTAATCATCTGCGACTTTTCGTAACCAAAAACATTCTCTCCGACACCATAAATAGCTAACCAAAAAATTACTAAGGCAAAAAAAGAAACAAAATTTCTGAAGCGCCACAAAAAGAAGTTTAAGCGGTAAGCAAAGTATTCTTCAAAAGTAATTTTGAAAATCTGAGCATATTTTTTTATCATGCAAAATTTTTCCCGGTAAAAACCTCTCTGATAATGTCTTCAATGGGCACTTCTTCAATGTTAAGGTCGGCAATGGGAAAATTCTGCAAAAGTTCAGAAGCAGCAACAGAAGCCACTTCCCTCTTGACAAAAAATACTGCTTTGGGAAATGAATACTCTCTTACCTGGCCTATTTTTTCAAGTTTTTTTGGGTCAACGTCTTTAGCAAAAACCACGGATATAATTTTGTGGTCCGCAAACCTGGCTGTTACTTCTTCAAGTTTGCCGTCAAAAATCAGCCTGCCTTTATCAATAATGACAATTCTTTTGCATAGCTCTTTAACATCGTCCATGTAATGAGAAGTAAGAATAATGGTTGATTTCATTTTTTGGTTATAGGCTCTGATGAAGTCTCTGATTTTTTTCTGAGAAACAACATCAAGACCAATAGTAGGCTCGTCCAAAAAAAGCACTTTGGGACCATGCAAAAGAGAAGCAATTAGTTCGCATTTCATTCTCTGGCCCAAAGAAAGCTTACGGGTTTGGATGTTAATTACATCCTTCACTTCAAGAAGGCTGGTAAGCTCTTCAAGGCTGTCTTTATATTCTTTTTCCGGAATTTCATAAATAACTTTATTGAGGTTAAAAGTTTCAATCGGAGGCAAATCCCACCAAAGCTGATTTTTCTGACCCATTACCAGGGCAATTTGTTTTAAAAATTCGTCTTTTCTTTCCCAAGGATTAAAACCAAAAACAGAAACAAAACCGGAATCATAATGCAAAAGCCCGGAAAGACACTTAAGAGTAGTGGTTTTGCCGGCACCATTAGGTCCGATAAAACCAACCAGCTCGCCTTCATTTATTTTGAAAGAAATTCCGTCAACTGCTTTTACTTCTTCGTACTTGCGGTTAACTAAAGACTTAATTGAGCCCAAAAGGCCAGGCTCAGGTTTACTCACCTGATAAAACTTTTTTAAATTTGAAACATTAATTATAGAGTCCATAAAGCTTAAAGCTGCTAACATAATAGAGCTTTTTAGGCTTATAAGCAACCAAAACTGGGGAAATTTATTTAACTGATTTTTTGAGGCTTCTTCCCGGAGTGAAGCGGGCTACCCGATGGGACTTAACTACTTGCTTTTGTTTAGTTTGGGGATTTATCACCGCTTTATCTTTTACCAAAACACTTTTAAAAGTCCCAAACCCGGAGATAACAACTTTTTCGCCTTTGGATAGTGCTTTCTCCACTTCAGAAAGAAAAGTTTCAATTGATTCTTTTGAAGCTTTTCTGGTTAAATGGGCTTTATCGGCAACAATTTCAATAAGATCAATTTTTTTCATTTTCTTACAGCTATGATATAGCAATTGCTAGGCAAAGTCAATGTTACTTAGCCACGCCGACGGACCTTGTTTCCCTGATAGCCGTTACTTTTATCTGACCGGCCCATTTCGCCTCTTCCTCAAGCTTTTTGACAATTTTGTCAACTAAAACCGTCATTTCCGCGTCATTAATTTTTTCCGGTTCCACAATCACCCGCACTTCCCTTCCTGCCTGATAAGCTGCGACCTCGGCAACGCCGGGGAAAGATTTGGCGATTTCTTCAATGTCAGTCATTCTTTTAACATAATCTTCGTGTGGCTCATATCTCGCTCCCGGTCTGGAGCCGGAAATAGCATCAGCTATCCAAACTATCGCTGATTCAACTGAAGAAAAGGGTCTATCTTCGTGATGCTCAGCCACACAGTTTATAACTTTTTCAGGAATCCTGTATTTTTTCAAAAGATCAACACCAAGTTCAATATGGCTTCCTTCTTCGTCGGTAACTACTTTACCAATATCGTGAAGAAGACAGGCTAAGCGGACAATGGGCACATCAGCGCCAAGTTCGTCGGCAATGGCAATCCCGATTTTTGTTTCCTCAAGAGTATGAACGATCATATTTTGACCATAAGAAAAACGGAATTTATATCTTCCTAAAAGCTTTATTAGATCAGGGTGCAGATTATAAACCTTAACGGCGCGGCAAAGCTTTTCGCCTTCTTCAAAAAGTATTCTTTCCACTTCCTGCTTTGTTTTTGTCACAATTTCCTCAATCCGCTGAGGTTGAATTCGACCATCTTTTATCAGCTTTTCAAGCGATCTTTTGGCAACTTCTCTTCTTATTGGATCAAAGGAAGAAAGCCTAATATCAAGGCTTTCGTCAAGCTCAACCTCAACTCCGGTAGCCACCTCAAAGGCCCTAATATTTCTTCCTTCTTTTCCAATAATTCTTCCTTTCATTTCTTCGTCAGGAAGCCTGATGGCAGAAACAGTGTATTCGGCCGTGTAATCAACTGCTCCGTGTTTCATCGCCTCAATCAATATTTCCTTAGCTTTTTCCTGAACCGTAGCCTTAACTTCCTCTTCACCCTCTCTAATTCTTTGAGCAATTTCGTCACTAACCCTTTTTTCAGTTGCCTCAAGGATTAGTTTTTTAGCTTCGTCCTTGGTAAGGGAAGCAATTTTTTCAAGCCTCTGAAGTTGCTCTTTTCTTGCTTCTTCAAGATCGGAAACCCTTTTTTCAAGTTCATTTTTCTGTTCATTAAGAAGCCTTTCCCTTTCCTCAATTGCCCCAACTTTCCGGTCAACCTCAACTTCTTTTTGCAAAGATTCGTTTTTAAGCCTTAAGGCCTCTTCTTTTATTTTTGAAGCTTCTTCTTTTATTTTTGAAGCTTCTTCCCTGGCTTGAGCTAAAAGCTCCCTCGCTTGTGTTTCGTAAACCGTTAAGTCAACCCGGGAAGGCTTAGGTGAAGAATCGGCCTCTTTTTGATTACCTGTTTCAAGCTGGGACAGCCTTTTTTCAAGCTGCTGCTGCTTTTTTATGAGTTCTGAAATTTTATCCAAGAGTGACATTTTTCCTCCAATAATTATCCTTCAAATATAAAACTCTTGGAAAAACAAAAAGAAACTCACCCCTCGAGGGCAAGTCTTAGAAGAAAAATTGTGTTTTTGCTTTGTTTCTTCATTTTCTACTTATTCTTCTATAAGTTTTTCCTTAAGTATGTTAATTTTACTCTTTTTCAAGGACTTTATCAACAATTTCCTTGATTATGTCGTAAGAAAAACCTCTTTGGGAAAGAGCACTATAAAGTTTTAATTTTTTTTCGTTTTCCGGCAGGTTTTTTATTCTCTCAAGCTTTTTAAGGGCAATTTTTTGGGCAACACTTCGCTCGTCATCTTTAGTCCTTTCCTCAGGCAAAACTTTTTCAATTAAGTCCTTGGCAATTCCCTTCTGGTTAAGCTCGGCAATAATAAAATATCGGCCTTTAGGACGAAACTTAGTTCTTTGTTCAATCCACCAGCGTACAAAAGCCTCATCGTCAATCAGCTTAAGAGAGCCAAGCTTATTCTTAACCAGCTTTTGGGTTTCTTTGCCCACTTTGTTTTTTTCAAGATAGCCTTCAATTTCAAAAAAGCTGCGGGGACGATAAGAAAGAAATCTTAAAACTTTATCAAAAACAGCTGCAAACTCGCTTTCCTTAATAAGCTCTTGGATTTTTCCCGAAGAAATTGTGCTCCCTTGTTTGAGGTTCTCTCTTAAAATAATTTCTGAAGGCAAAGAAAAAAGGAATTCGCCATCAACAAAGACATTGTAGCGGTCATTTTTTTTCTGGAGCTTTATAGCCGTAATTTGGGGCATTACTCTTTGGTTTCTTGGCCAATGATCTTTTCTTCTGCTGCCTTGCCGCTCTTAACAGCCTTCCAAAGCTTTTCTTCAATTTCCTTTAAAAGCTTCGGGTTTTCAGAGAGGTAAGCAATTGCAGCTATTTTCCCCTGGCCAAGCATGGTTTCGCCGTAACGGTAAAAAGCTCCTGACTTGGAAATAACCTCGAGGTCAACCGCCACATCAAAAACTCCACCAACATGGGAAATTCCGCCGTTACTTAGAATGTCAAACTCCGCTACTTTAAAAGGAGGCGCTACCTTGTTTTTAACCACCCTAACCCTGTGGCGGGAGCCAACAACTTCGTCTCCCTCTTTAAGGGTTTCTATTTTTCTTGAATCCATTCTTACTGAGGCATAGAACTTTAAAGCCAAACCTCCGGGAGTTGTTTCGGGGTTGCCAAACATTACCCCAATTTTTTGGCGAAGCTGGTTAGTGAAAATAACAACTGATTTTGAACGAGAAATAGCACCAGTCAGCTTTCTTAAAGCCTGAGACATAAGCCTCGCCTGAACACCAACCATTGCGTCTCCCATTTCTCCTTCAATTTCCGCCCTTGGAACCAAAGCCGCCACTGAGTCAACCACAATGACATCAACTGCTCCGCTTCTTACTAAGGTTTCCACAATCTCCAAAGCCTGTTCGCCAGTATCGGGCTGGGAAACTAAAAGCTCGTCTAAATTAACTCCAATTTCCTGGGCCCAAATCGGATCCATGGCATGTTCTGCATCAACGAAAGCAGCGGTGCCGCCCATCTTTTGCGCCTGGGCAACAATGGAAAGAGCAATTGTAGTTTTTCCCGAAGCTTCAGGCCCATAGATTTCAACAATCCTTCCCCGGGGAACACCACCAACTCCCAAAGCAATATCTAAAGCAATCGTGCCGGTGGGAATTACTTCTGCGGCAACTTTTCCAGCGGGGTTTTCTCCTAAACGCATAATTGAACCCTTACCGTATTGTTTTTCGATCTGATCCATAGCCAGTTTTATGGCCTGAAGTTTTTGTGAAGTTCCGGTATCTGTCATGTTGTTCTCCTTTTTTTGTCGACTCATAATTTTAACTCCTGGGCTCAAACTTGCTTACATTCTGGCACAAAACCTGGTAAAATACAAGAGAGAAATTCCAAAAAAACATAAAAAACGGGGAATGGCGCAGTTGGTAGCGCGCACGCATGGGGTGCGTGAGGTCGTGGGTTCAAGTCCCGCTTCCCCGACTAGATACGATTTGGCGGTGTTTTAGGAGTGTCGCAAACGGTTCTTTTAGTTGATATGACGCCACTTTCTCCTCATCAACTGTTAAGTTCAAGAATATAAGTCGGCATATCTCATCTTTCACTACCACATCGGCAGATTGGACGATAACAGAGGCATTTTTTGACAAGTTCAAGAATTGCTGGAGGGTCAGTCTGTCCTCTTCGGGGTCTCTAATTTGCTTCTCTAGTTCAGCAATCTCCTCAGTTAAGTCTATTTCTAGGTTTTTCAATTCAGCTATTTTATCCTCTGTTACTTTCCTAACTGTATCGCTAATTTTGTTATTTAAGTCGGTAAGAGCTAATGCACGGTCTTTAAGGTCTCTTCTTGCGTTAAGTAGTACACTTCGTTTTGAATGTATTTTCATTCTAATTTGCTCACGCTTTTCTTCTGTAATTTTTTCTAGGTCTTTGTAGTAGAGGTTGTAATCTTCTTCCGTAAAATTAAGACCGTCTTCTAGGTATTGATAAATAAAATCAAAAATCACCTTAGCTCGTATGGATTTCTTAGGTCTTGTACAACCATCGTTATCACACCTGTAATTTAGGTATCTTTGCCCTGTGTGTCCTGTGGAGGGTGCTACGTACATATTTCTACCACAATATAAGCAAACCACCATAGCTCTTAAAGGATAAAAGGCTACTTTATGTTGCTTATTAGGCTTAATCTTTCGGTAAGCTAGACTTTGTACTTTAATATACGTAGCCTTATCTATAGCTGGTTGGAAGTTATTAAGGTTTATTAAGTCTGCTTCTCCTCCTGCTTGCATTAGGACACCATAGTAAAAAGGGTCGTTAAACAGGTCGCTAAGGATTTGTTTCGTCATTTTGACTTTACGACCTGATTTTTTGACAATACGTCTATAGCTGTTGTCATTTAAGTATTTAACAATTTCTTCTATGCTCGTTCCCTCTGCTCGCATTTCCCATGCTTTAACAATCAAAGGATAGGTAACTGGGTCGGGTACATATACGCCGTTCTCGTCTCTTATATACCCATGTTTAGGGACTGGGGACTTACCCTCTGCAAAACTCCTGCGTACTCCACGGGTAACTTTTTGGGAAAGGTCGTCAGAGTATTGTTTTGATAACACAAAAGCCATACCAAGTAACATTTTTCCGTTAGCGTCGCTTGTGAAATGGTGGGTGACAAACTTGAGGTCTTTTATATACCCTTCATCTATCATGTCTATGATTTCTCCACCTTCTTTCATATTTCGTGCAAGGCGGTCTGGGTTCCACGCCAAGATACCATCATAGACGCCTTTTCTAATATCACTTAGGATTTGTCTAAATAAGGGGCGTTGATTAGGTCTTTTAGCAGATTTGGTTTCTATTATGGGTTGAGAAACATTAAGATTTAGCCTCCTTGCAAGTGCTAAACATTCGGCTATTTGGTCGTCAATAGACCTTAACTGGCGGGAGCTGTCATCCGTGGACTTGCGGGCATACAGCACGTATTTGAGTTTAGTAATGTCAATTTCTTCTGTATCTTCATACATATTTATATTTCATTTTTTCCTAACAATTTTAGCCTTTTTATCAATCTCTATTAAAAGACTAAAGTAGTCCACCAACTTTTGACCCGTTTCCTTGGCTTCCTCGTCTGTTAAGTCGGATTTGTACTCCTCCTTAAATATCTTCTTTAACTCGTCTACACTTTTTTGACTAATCATGAAAGGTCGCTAAACTCGCTTACGGGAGCTTTGAAAACGACCTCTGGCATGATTTCCTTAAACATAGCCCGTGCAGAGAGTATTTTTATTTGCTCTTCTTGACGGAGACTACTAATGTTATTAGTATCCTTGGTTTCAGCTACAAAATAGACTTGGTTATGGTCGCCATTTTCCACTACTACCGCCCAATCTGGCGTATATTGCCCTGCTGGGGTAGCTATAGAGTAAGTATCTGGGAGCTTAAAGAAAAACTTAACGGTATCGTTACGGTCTGCGTTCTCGGCAAACCTTTTTTCTGGTTGTGATACGCCCTCTAAAGACGGACTGGGGTCAATTATCACGGCGTCCTTTTGTCCGTTGTTGGTTGTTTTGTAGAGCGTTTTGGCACTCTCTAGCTTTACTAGGTATTTTTCGTAGGTCTGGACTTCCTTATTAAAAAGCGATAGCCCGTAATCGTCGCTAATCTCTACGTAGCTAATACCTTTAGAGGCTAGGTCTGATATGACGGTTTTAATGGCGTAGGAAACGAGGCTTGCATACTGGTAGGAGTTTTTGAAAAACAGGTCAAAATTATTTACCTTTTGCAGTATGGCTAGTAGGGTTTTCTTTGTGAGCTTAGTATCAGCTTGGAGGAGGGCAATAATGTTAGGTAGTTGCTTGGTGGCTCCGATTTCGTAGCTTCGGTCGCTTACGATATTACCCCTAATGTCATCCAAGAGAAGCGTGTCTATACCTGTTTTAGTAATGTGTACCCGTATCTCTCGGATATTACTTTCGTCAATTTTGTTAATTTCATCTACACACTTACTGATTATTTCCTCTTCTTGCATAGAGACAACAAACTTAGCCCTTTTTGCTAGTAGCTTCCAAAGGCTTTGGAAGCTCTTGTTAGCTAATGCGTCATCTTTTAGGGTTAGGCTAACTCGTTTTTTCTTATGCTCTACAGGTGGGGCGCTTTCTCCTGCTTCATCCCTAAACTCGGTCTGCAATTCAGATACATAATTCTGGTAGCTTTCGTTGGTAACTACGGTAAGTACGTTTATATCTCGGTCGTAAATGCGGTCTCCCTGCTGGTTTACAACCAAACGTAGCCCACGTCCAATTTCCTGCCTTTTTTTAATATCAGAGGTTGAGTAGGCAAGGGTGCAGATATTAAAGATATTTGGGTTGTCCCAGCCCTCACGTAAGGCAGAATGGGAAAAGATAAACTCCACGGGGTTATCTAAGGAGAGTAGTTTTTCCTTATCTTTCATAATCAGCTCATATGCTTTTTCGTCATTTTCTATAGATGAGGTTTTTTTCATCTCGGAAAAGTACCCAGAATGTACCTTATCTGGTCTGGCGGTCTTAAACTCTTGGTAATTGGTGCTAGTAGCCTTTTGGTACTCTTCCTCAAACATTTTCCGTAGCCAGCCGTCGGCGGGTAAATAATCGTCTACACGGTGGATAAAGAAGAGAGAAAGGGTCTTAATTCCCAGAGGGTTAAACTTGCGCTTTTTTTCCAAGTGTTCTAAGACTATCTCTCGTACCATCATTCGTACAATCTCATCCTCATTTACGGACGATTGTCCTACGTGTACCTTTAATCCGTTTGAGAAGAGGATATAGTTATTGCCTAGGTTAATTTCAGAAACGGTAAACCCATCATAGTAGGGATTTTTTGACTTAGTAGCCAAGTTATCACCAGAGCCTACGGTAATGGTTTTTAGTTGTACAGACGTCGCTTGCTTTATGAAAACCTTTAACTTTGCCTTTAGGCTACTTCCAGAGGAGTAGATGTTTTCTAGGATAATTTTTTTAGTGTTTGGGTCGCTTTCCTCTACGACGGTTGCTAACTCAATCTTTTTTACTAAACCTTTTGCGTAGGCGTCAAAAGGAGTAAGTTTGTAGACTAGATTTTCAATATCCCTATGGGTTGCAGAGTATCTAAGTACGATTAAGGGGTTAAGCTCTTTTATGCCCCATTGAGTAGCCTCTCCGCCCATCTTTTGCGGTTCGTCTAGAATAACGATAGGGTTAGTCTTTTGGATAAGCGAAATTGGTTTATCGCCCATACGGTCATGGTTGTTATGGATGATATTTTTATCTTTATTAAAAGCGTCTTTTGTGATGACCATAATTTGCAAGTGAGAGGACTGCGCAAACATACGGACGGTCATGAGCTTAGTAGATACATACTCGTAGTATTCGTAGGATAAGTTGTTATAGAGACCCTTAAAATGGTCTTTGGTGATAGCTAGGGACTTCATAATACCCTCTTTAATTGCTACCGTAGGGACGACGATAATAAACTTGGATAGCCCGTACTTCTGGTAAAGTTCTAAGATAGTGCGTAGATACACATAGGTTTTGCCTGTACCCGTTTCCATCTCTAGAGTTACGTTAAGGGGTACAGAAAAGTCTGGGCTTTTGGCTAGATGGTTGTTTTCCTGTACCGTCTGGAGGTTTGTAAGGAGTGTGTCTTTTTCTAAGGTAAGTTTGTTCGGTATGACTTGGAAAATATGCTTTTTCTCTACCTTTACCTGTCCCTCAAAAATATCAGTTACAGCTTTTATAGCGTCCTGTTGATAGTCTAGGTTGGGGTTAAACTTGAGCTTTAGCATAGGTTAAATTACCTGCAATTTCACAAAAGTATTGAGGTTTATCTTTTGGCTATCGGTGAGGGCGTTGTCATAAAATGCAAACGTCTTGCCTTTGTACTCTGTGGTGCGTATAGCCTCTACAGACCCATCCTCAATTTTTGCGTCTAAAGATATGTATATCTCCAGCTCGTTTTCGGCGTCGTTTACCTTATAGAAACTATTAGACCCTAGTTTTAATTCTTCAATTTTGGAGTTAAGAGAAAAGCCATTTTTTAAGATTATCTCGTAGACGATATCCAAAGTATTTGCTGTAGCTACGGTGGGCTGGTCTACATAAAGTCCTAACTCTTTTAGGTAGTTACTTTTTAACTCTCCCAAGTCTTTATTCTCGGTTAGTTCAAACTCTTCCTTTAGGTTAAAGTTTGAGTGAGATAGCTTAAACACCTTAAACCCAATATCTCCTTTACTTCCCTTTAGCTTTTCATTTTCTCGTTTTATTCTTTCAACACAAATTTCATCTACAGAATTAAAACCTAATTCCTTTGCGTTTTTGCCAGTTTCTTTGCTGATGTCTACTGGCTCTTGGATTTGGACTAAGATGTATTTTCTAAAACCCTCATCATCCTTATTAAGTTCATATACAGCTTTTGCTGTAGTTCCAGAGCCTGCAAAAAAATCTAACACAACAGCGTCTTTATCCTGTGAAATGCTTAGAATATGCTTGATTAGTGTAGAGGGTTTGGGATTATCAAATATGTTTTTCTTAAAAATATCCAGCAACTCATCACTTCCAGCACTTGTTGTTCCTACGTCGGTCATTAAACTTCTCGGTTTTTTACCCTTTGGCTCCCGTTGTTTGAATAACACAGACCATCCGTCACCATTTTTTTCAAACTTAACCTCACCCTTTTCTAAGTCGTCTAAAAATCTTTTTTCTGACCTTAACCAACTTATACGGTTATTGTTTTCATCAAACTCTATTTTGGTATTATCTGGTGCTTTTATTGCGTAATACTGCTTTCCACTTTTTCTTTTGAATGTATCCCAATAAAAACGCCCTATTTTATCCTCTTGGTTGTACCTCTCTAGATATTCTTCAGTGTGGGGTATAAATAATTTTTCTAATGTAGTTTTGGTTTTTGCATAAAAAATTACATACTCATGTTCTAAAGCTATGTATTTTGCGTCATTACTTCCGCCTTTTTTCTTTTGCCAGACTAATTCTGCAATAAAATTATCTTCGCCAAAAACCTCATCCATAAGCATTCTTAAATGTTGATGTTCATTTTCGTCAATTGAAACAAAAATTAGTCCATCTTCACGTAGTAGATTTCTAGCCATAAATAAACGAGGGTACATGAAATTAAGCCAGTCGGAATGGTAGCGCCCGTTAGTTTCTGAATTAGTCGTTAGTCTTTCTCCAGCGGTTCCTTTTTGTCCCGTACGCTCTAGGTAGTCTTTAAGAGGTGCGGAAAAGTCGTCTTTGTAGATAAAGTCTTTACCTGTGTTGTAGGGTGGGTCAATATAAATGATTTTAACTTTGCCAAAGTAGGGTTTTAGGAGGAGTTTTAAGGTCTCTAGATTTTCACCTACTATCATTAAGTTCTCGGTCTCGTCCCAACCAATAGATTTGTCCTTTTGAGGCGCTAGAGTTGAGAATGCGGGTGCTTGGATTGCTTGGAAAACTTTATCCTTGCCAGCCCAGTTAAAATAAAATCTATCGTCTTCTTTTTCGGTAGTTTTGCCAGTTAGTAAGCTTTTTAATTTTTCTATGTTTACCTTGCCATCTTCTACAAGATAGGGAGCATCCTTTTTAAGTAGCTCACTCAAGTCAATTTCAACTTTTTTGTTAATTTTGTTGTTTTGGTCGCTCATATTTATCTTTATTTAACTTTTAGAAAAGCGTCTAGGTCTACTTTTTTTATTCTATATTGCTTACCCGCCTTAACAGACGGCAGTTTGTTAGCCCTAATCCACCTGTAAACGGTTATGTATGAGACTTTAAGCGTTTTAGCTACTTCTTCTATTGAAAAAAGGTCATCTTTTGCCATATAATCTATTTATCATTATTTAGCATTTGTTACAAAAAATCAACCGATTAAATACAAGTGTTAAAGACTTTGGACTATAGTTATAAAGATAAATATGGCAGATAGATTATTCAAAGAAGTACGCTACGACTTGGGTACGCTCGTCAACTATATTGAGATGGGCGAAATAGGCTTGCCAGACATACAGCGACCTTTTGTCTGGAAAGATACCAAAGTTAGAGACCTCTTTGACAGTATGTATCGGGGTTACCCCATTGGCTACTTACTATTTTGGCAAAATGCTTTTGTTGAGGAAGCAAGACAAATTGGAGCAGACACCAAGCAAAAACCTGCAAGATTACTTATTGTAGATGGTCAACAAAGACTTACATCACTCTTTGCCGTTATCCAAGGTGTAGAGGTGGTGAGAGAAAATTACCAAAAGGAAAAGATAGAAATATCATTTAATCCTATCACGGAACGCTTTGCAGTTTCGGACGCCGCCATTAAAAAAGATAGGTCTTATATCCCCAATATCTCCATGCTCTGGAATAAATCTACAGATATTTTTGAACTTGTAGATACGTATATCCAGAATAATCAGGAGGTTGCTAACCTTACGCCAGAAGATGTAAAGAAAATACGACAGTCAATTACACGACTATCTAACCTACTTAATTTCCCTTTTACGGCATTGGAATTATCGTCTGCTATTACAGAGGAGCAAGTGGCAGAGATATTTGTCCGTATAAATAGTGAGGGTAAACCACTTAATCAGTCAGATTTTATTCTTACTTTAATGTCCGTATTCTGGGATGAGGGTAGGACTATGCTAGAGGACTTTTGCCGTATGGCAAAAACTCCCTCAACTGGTCAGCCATCCCCTTATAATTTAGTTTCTCAACCAGACCCAGACCAATTGCTAAGAGTAAGTGTTGGCTTAGGCTTTAAGAGAGCAAGATTGCACTACGTCTATTCAATCTTAAGAGGTAAGGACTTGGAGACGGGTGAGTTTAGTGAGCAAAGAAGAATTGACCAATTTGAAATACTAAAGAATGCCCAATCCCGTGTATTAAACCTTACCTACTGGCACGATTTCCTCAAAGCTATAGCACTATCTGGCTACCGTAATAGTGACTACATAAGTTCTCAGACTAATTTAATGTTTGCCTATACTCTCTACCTTATCGGGCGTACAGAGTACAAGGTAGAAGAGTTTAAGTTAAGGCAAGTAATCGCCCGTTGGTTCTTTATGTCCAGCTTAACAGGACGATTTACAGGCTCTCCAGAGAGCGCTATGGAGTTTGATTTAGCACGGTTTAGAAATGTAATAGAGGCAGACGAGTTTATAGGTGAGTTAGAGCGTATTTGTGCGGAAGTATTTACGGATGACTATTGGTCTATCAATTTACCAAATAGCCTTGCTACATCCTCACCACGTAGCCCGTCTCTTTTTGCCTTTTATGCTTCGTTGGTGTTACTAGAGGCAGACGCATTATTTTCAAAGCAAAAAGTTGCAGATTTAATAGACGCTTCCATTAAGTCCACTCGCTCGGCTCTGGAGAGACATCATCTGTACCCCAAAGCATATCTAAAAACCCAAGGCATAATAGACCTTAGAGACACTAACCAAATTGCTAACTATGCAATTGTGGAATGGAATGATAACTCCGCAATTTCTGATACAGACCCTAAGGAGTATGTACCACAAATAGTATCTCGCTTTTCACCTCAAGAAATTAAAAAGATGTATTACTGGCACGGTCTCCCAGATAATTGGGAAGAAATGGAGTACAGAGAGTTTTTAATGAGAAGAAGAGAGCGTATTTCACAGATAATTGCAGACGCATACCACAAGCTAAAATCAGACCTAAAACAAGAAGATGAAATATCTCATTTATCAATCGCTGATATTATTGCGCAAGGTGAGACGGGTGCAGTTGAGTTTAAGTCCACTCTAAGAACCAATTTGCATACTGGACAACCAGACCCAAGAATAGAACTAAGCGTACTAAAAACTATTGCTGGTTTTCTAAATAGTAAAGGTGGGACGCTTCTAATCGGTGTTTCAGACGATAAAGAAGCATTAGGTTTAAGTGTAGACGGCTTTGAAAACGATGATAAATTACATTTACATTTAGTAAATCTGCTTAATGACAGGATAGGCTCACATTGGACGGTATACCTCCACCCAAGATTTGAAGACCATGAGGGCAAGCGTATGCTGGCTATAGATTGCTTGCCATCTAGAGTACCTATCTACGTTAAGGACGGTCAAAGTCAGCGCTTCTATGTCCGTGCTGGTAACTCTACCTCTGAACTGCAAGGCTCACAAGCACAGGATTATATTAAACTACGCTTTAGAAGCTAAAACTAACTCAATTTCATGACATTGAATTATGCAAATACTAAGCAAACCTATAGATACTTTTACATTTGAAGAGGTAGTTGAGTTCTGTAAACAGGGTTACATTGAGGGATTTCAGTTAGATTACAAAAAAGAACTTCCAAGTAAGGGTTTAGCCAAGCATTTTGCCTCATTCTCCAATAGCAGAGGTGGCGTAATCATAGTAGGCGTAGAAGAGGACAAATCTGGTAAACCAGTAGTTTTTGACGGCATTACTTTTGATAGCAAGTTAGCGGATAAAATACATCAATATGCTACTTCAGTAGACCCAAGACCGCTCTACGACTTGCACGTAACCAATGAAGTAAATGGAAAAGTATTTATATTAGTAAGGATTTACGAGGGAGATAGAACGCCCTATTATGTCCACAATGAGGCTAATATCTATGTTCGTAGTGGAAACATTACAGACCCAATTAGCCTTGCTAGTCCAGAAGCTGTAGAGTTATTAGTAGGTAAAAAAGATAAGGCAAGGTTAGCAAGAGAAAACTATATAAGGATTGCTAAAGAAAATTATGAGGCTGGACTTAAAGCAGAAGAAAGAAAACGTCTAAAACTTATAGCAGTTGAAAAAGCCAATTACCAAAAACAAATAGAGAAAGCTAAAGCACAAGGCCAACAACCGCCAGAATATAACTCACAGTATTACCAGAAACCTTTAGGCACGGAGGTTTCTATGCTAACTATTCTTTTACAGCCTTACTATCCACAAAGAGCGCTTTGCAACCCAAATGATATAAAGACCAAGATTGAACAAATTAGGTATCGTAAGGGTAGTACAGATTTCCCAGACCTAAATCTTAAACCAATTCAAGAGGGCGTCTATCGTTTCCAGCATAATTATGATGGCGGTTTGAGTTGCCAGCAGGTCTTTTCGGCAGGCTTAATGTATTTAGCAGAAAACGTACTGCGCCAAGACGCTACAAGAAAGCATATTTATATAGAAGCAATAGCTGTGTACTACATCATGTTTCTAAAGGCATTAAAGAACTTTTATAAGCTGTTTAATTATCAAGGGGCTATTTATGGGTATTTAGAACTAGATGGTATAAATGGGGCGCAATTAAAACGTATTGTTCCTAACGGCTACAGAGGTGGTTTGTTCTGGCATGAGGACGAGGAAGTGCCACTAAAGAATAAATACATTTGGCGAGTTGAAATAGAGACGTCTCTTTTATATGACGACTTGGCACTTCAAGGCTATATTATTAACTTTATAAAAGAAATCTATTGGAGCTTAGGCTATGAAGATGTAAGTAACGAATTATTAAAGGCTTTCTTAAAGCAAAACGGTTGGTTAATAGAACAACCACAAGTTGCTTAACTTTTGTAAATCCACTCCTTATCCCACGGTAAGCGGTTCATAACTTTTAGATGAAAATACTTACGCTGTAAATACCACTTGTATTTTTTCCCAATTTTTTCAATCTGCCTTACGCTATAGCCAAAATGCCTTGCTACATCTCTATAACTAGTTCTCTTATATTGAGGCAATGAAAAATGTTTAACTTCACGGGTAAGAGGGTCAACTATATCCATTGATAGATTTGTATCAGTTCTCATACCCATAAAGTAAAACTTAAACATCTCTACGTAATCACCTCTCATACTTCTACCCATGTTTATATTATAAAAAATCCTTCTTTTGGTGAAAACACCGAACTAAAACCAGCGCTTTGCTAGTAATTTGCCCAAAAAAATACCCCTCTCGCTAATTTTGAGAAGGGTATTTATTAAGGCTTACTAATGTTTACTGTTTTTCGTATGTTACTTCTACATAAGTTCCAAAACCAAAAAGGGCTAGAGGTAAAAATATCAGACCTAATAAAAATCCTTTGCCAGCACTAAATCCTCCTGTTTCTTTTTCCTCAACAATTTTCCAACCCCTTAACAGAGTGGCTTCCTTTAACTTTCTACCTACAATGTCTCCCTTTTTGTAGCGTACGGTTTTTCTCATAGTCTCACCTTCCTTTCTGTAGCAAATTACTACTAATAATTTGCGTAGGGTCGGCGAGGTGGGTAAACGCAATAAGCGCCCCCCGCCAGCGCCATAGCCTTTCGGCTACACACAACCCTTTCGGATTGTGACCCACCATAGGTACGCTGAACGAGGAGCGCTCGTTCCCCTATGGTGGGTTTTGGTTTTAACCATGCCCGTATTGCTACGAGTTTAGGTCGTTACCCAAATTATATCAGATTGAGGCGCCTCATTGGTATAATGTAAACAAAGATAAATATAAATATGCACGTTATTGTATTTCCTAATAAAAAGGTGACTTTGAACAGTTGGAAACTAGAGACGGACGGTCGGAGCGTATTCTTATACCATAAGAAGAAACTCGTCCACACTTTTAAGGATAGTAAAACGGTACGGTGTGCAATCTTTATCCATCTTTTTTACAATGCCAACAATCTGTGTAGTTATGAGGAGATTTACAAGACAAGTTATAACCCTCACTATCCGCCCCAAGGGAAACGGGCAAGAGTAAACCAAGGGATACAGAGACAAATAAACCACCTACGTTTGGAGTTAAAAGGGCTACCAATGTCTATAGAAACATGGCGAGGTGCAAAACTTGTTATAGATGATGACCAAAAAATAATCGTAATGGGTTAATTTCTCCTCAGTTTCCTCACTTTTCTTCAGTATCCTCTAATAGTAAAAGTGCGTTGCAACAATGAAAATTGAAGCATGGGACTAAAAGAGAATAATACTCTCCATGCTAACGAAAATAACACGCCTCCAGTAGACCAAGTGGATAATGTAGATTTGACCAAAATAACCTTTGTTTCATTAGTAAGAACCTTACTAAAAGTCTCCGTAAGTGAAGAGTTAAGAAAACTTAATGCTTATACCATAAGTGATGGTAAAGGTGGGCGGATACTTCTGTAAAACTAATATCCAAAATAATAAGTTCAATAGTCATCACCATATTAGTATTGATACGTAAATCCACCGTTTCCCAAGCCCTCATACTTGTATTTTTCATCCAAAATAACCTTTGTTATGTCAAAAGTGGGCGGTTTCCAGTGTGTTAAAATGGTATCTGTCAACAGTTCAAGATTTTTCGCTCGTTGGCGACATTAATCCAAATACTCTTTTATATTCTCTTTGTGCTCTTCGTAGGTTTCGGCAGTATGGATTTGCCTATCTTGAGAGTGAAGGTAGTAAAAGGCCTCTGTTTCCGCCGGAAAAGCCACTGCTTTTATTGAGGCAAGACCGGGGGAGCAAATAGGTGCAGGCGGCAAGGCATCAATCCGGTAGGTATTAAAGGGAGAATCTACTTTTCTAACCAAGCCGCTTGGAAGCTTTGGCCAAAAATCGCATTCAAATAAAGGGTGGCTTTCTGTGTTTTTTGAGGAAAGCGAGCAATTTTCTGTTGCCAAAGCATATTGAACTGTGGCGTCAATCTCAAGCCGCATTTCTTTTTTTATTCTGTTTAAAATAATGCCTGCAATTATCGGCTTATCACTGTCTCCGCCTGATTCTCTTTCAATAAGCGAAGCAATTTTAATGGCCGTATCATTTCTTATGTTTTTCAAAAGCAGGCCTTGTTGAATTTCAGCACTGAACTTTTCATTGAAATTTCCTTTCAGTTTTTTAAAAACTTCCTCAGGCGTAGCATCGGTATTGATAAGATAGGTATCCGGAAAAAGATATCCTTCCTCGGCAACGGTGATAAAATTTATAGTCATGTCATCCGGCCAATTTAAGGCTTTTTTTAGAATAAGGGCCGTCTGCTCTTTTCTCTTTCCCGGCGGGATAACCACCCATTTTTGGACCGGGCCATAAGCAAGCGTCCCGGCAAGCTCATATGCATTCATGGCTTTAGAAAGATAATAAGCTCCAGGTTCAATCTTTCCCCTCCAGCCCTTAAAATCCAAAATCAGGTTAAAAATGGTTTTGTTTTTTAAAAAGCCTTCACTATAAAGCCTTTCAATAACTTCTTCTTCTTTAGTATCAAGACTAATAACAAACCTTTGGTTTTGAGCTTCTTTGGCTGGTCCGCTAAACTCTCTGTAAAACCAAAAAGAAAAACCTGCAAGCAAAGCAAAAACAAGCAATAAAAAAGCTTTAAGAATTTTCATCGCCCTAGTTTATCATTTTAAGTCTTTCTGGTAAAATGGCCTTGAAAAATGAAGGTACTAATCGTCTGCCGCTCAGTTCACAAAGGCAATACTCAAAAAGTTACAGGAGCAATGGCTAGCGAACTTAAAGCTAAAGTCCTTAAACCGGAAGAAGTTAAACCTGCTGACCTTGAAAAATATGATCTTGTCGGCTTCGGTTCAGGGATTTATTTTGGCCGGCACCACGAAACTATTTTTAATCTGGTAAAAAAACTGCCTTTTCAAAACAAAAAACCCGCCTTTGTCTTCTCAACCGCCGGCATGCCGAAACTAAAATTCGTCTGGCATGATCCCTTTAAAGAGGTATTGAAAGAAAAAGGCTTTGAGCTTGTGGGCGAGTTTTGCTGCTCTGGCCATGATGAAGTTGGTGCTTTAAAAGAAATCGGCGGCATAAATAAAAATAGACCTAATAGTAATGATTTGAAACTTGCCTGTCTCTTTGCTAAAAAAATTAGTTTGACACCTTCTGATAGAATAGCCTTATGAACGCAGAAAGTAAAAACTTTATTAACCTAGGTGTAGTCTTAAATGAAAAAGGGGAAGTTCTGCTAATCCAAAGAGTAAAAGAAGAAAAAGGAAAAGATGGTTCCGTGCTTAGGTGGGCCTTTCCTGGCGGCAAGCAAAAATTTGAAGAAAGCCGCGAAGACTGCGTTGAAAGAGAAGTCCTTGCCGAAACCGGCTACCAAATTAAATGCACCAAACAGATTTCCCTAAGAGTTCACCCTCAAATACAACATGTCATTATTGCCTATCATCTTTGCCGGCTTACTGAACCCCAACCAATTCAAAAACCAAGCGAGCCTCATGAAGTAGCACAAATTAAATGGGTAAAACCCAAAGAAATGAAAATACTTTTTACCACCTCACTTGATCCCGGAGTCGCCAAAGAGCTAAAAATTGCCTAACTTCTCACGGCAACACTTGTCCTCACTTTTACCAAAAGTTTTTTTAATAAAAGTGCTAACCACAGACAAAAAATTAAAAGTTTCAAGTTTAAGAAAGACGGAAGAAACGCTCCTGTTAACGCTTTGGTGATTGCTTTTTGGCTCTTGCTGACTGGGCCAGGCCTGGTTTTCTTCTTTCTTTTTCTCGGGGGTCCCTGGTCAAAAGTCCAGCTGATTTTAAAGGTTTTCTAAATTTTTCAGGGTTAACTTCAGATAAAGCCCGGCTTAAACCGTGTAAAAAGGCACCGAGTTGTCCAGCTTTTCCACCACCTTCAACTTTGGCAGTGGCATAATATTTTCCGGTTGTTTCGGTTAAGTCAAAAGGCTTAAAAAATTGGACTGGGGAAACATTTTTAAAGTATTCACCAATCGGCTGTTCGTTAATCATAGTTTGACCTTTCCCGGTAAAAAGCCTGACTCTAGCCACACTCCTTTTCCTTCTTCCCAAACCATAAATAAAATCTTTTTTCGCTACCTTAGTCTTTTTTTCCATTTTTATTTCTCCTCTTTTTTACTTTCTTTCTTTATCTCTTTAAACTTATCTTTATAATTGTGCTCGCTTCCGGCAAAAACATGAAGTTTTCCCATCCAACAGTCTCTTAATTTATTTTTCGGAAGCATGTTGCGGATTGCTTTTTCAATAATTTTTTCAGGAAACCTCTCCTTCATTTGCGCGTAAGAAATTTCTCTTAAACCTCCCGGATATCCGGAAAAGGACTGATAAGTTTTTTGCTGTTCTTTTTTACCAGTAACCTTAATGTCGCCGGCATTAATTATCACCACATGGTCACCGCAATCCAGATTCCTTACAAAATAGGGTTTATTTTTCCCAAGAAGCAAGGGTACCACTTTTGTAGCCAAGCGACCCAGAATTTCTCCCTTGGCATCAATAAGATGCCAGCCTCTTTTTATTTCTGACTTTTTCGTTGCTTTTATCATTTATTCTCCCTAGCTTCTTTTTTTTGAGCTTTTTTTCTAGGTTTTTCGTTCGATTCTTGAACCTCAACTTCTTTTATCTCTTTTATTTCTTCGGCGGTTTTTTCTTTTGTTTCTGCCTTTTCCAAGACTTTGGTTTCTTGTTTTTGTCTTTTAACCATTGGTTCAACGTTTTCCGTAAAAGAAACTCGTGCTATTTCCGCCTGATCGCCTTTTCTTTGACCAACTCTTACAAGGCGCAGGTATCCACCGTTTCGTTCTTTAAAAAGCGGAGCAATTTCTTCAACCAATCGGTTAACTGAATTTCTTTTGTTTAAAAAACGAAAAAGAATCCTTCGGTCGTTTAATGTTCCACTTTTAGCTTTGGTAATCAGTTTTTCCGTCTGAGAGATAATTGACTTTGCCTTAGGCAGAGTTGTTTCAATTTCTCCCTTAACAATAAGCGCGTTTATAAGCCCTCTAAAAAGAGCTTGGCGCTGGTTTTTCGTCCGGTTAAGCTGGCGTCCAAAAACTTGTTTTCTCATGGGGTTAGTCCTTTAATTCAACTCCCTTTTCAACCAAAGCAGCTTCAATTATCTTTAAAGATTTACCACCAAGGTTTTTTACCTTAGAAATCTTTTTTCTGCCTGCTTTCTGAATATCAGCTACATTTCTAACCCCTACCTTTAGAAGGGCATTCACTATTCTTGTCGGCAATTCAAGTTCCTCAATTGTTAAAGAGGGCTCTTCTGCCTTATATTCTGTTACCTCTTCCACCTCTTCTTCAACCTCTTGAGGATTGACAATTTGATTAAAGAAAGAGCTTAGTGTTTCGGCGGCGCGTAAAACCGCATCTTTGGGGGCAATCGTACCGTCTGTCCAAACTTCCATGTTCAACCTGTCAAAGTTTGTCACTCTTCCAACACGGGTAGCGCTTACATGATAGTTAACTCTTTTTACTGGCGTAAAAATTGCATCCAAAGGAATAACTCCGATTTCACTTGATTCTCTTTCTTCAAAAGGAATATAGCCAAAACCGGATTCGACTATAAACTCACCCTTAAGCTTGGCATTTTTGTCAGCTAATGTGCCTAAAACTTGGTCTTTGTTTACAATTTCTACCCCAGAAGGAACTTTAAAATCAGCAGCGGTTATTTTACCTGGACCGGTTTTTTCAAGAGTAATTTTTACCGGCTTGTCGCCACTATAATTAATCCTGACCTTCTTAAGATTAAGGGTAAATTCAACAATATCCTCCTTCATGCCTTTGAGGGTCGAAAAAAGATGTTTAACTCCGCTTATTTTTACCTGAACAATAGCGGCACCGGGCATGCTGCTTAGAAGCACTCTTCTTAAAGAGTTGCCCAAGGTTTGTCCGTAGCCTTGTTGTAAAGGCTCAAAGATGAATACTCCGTAGTCGGGAGTCTCCTTTTCTATCCTGAATTGAAAAGTTGGTTTGATCATAATGTCTCCTTAAATATTATTAATTTAATACTTACAAATTTAAGTTTTATCTTGAGTAATATTCAACAACAAGCTGCTCGTTAATGTTTGTGTCAATCTTGTTTCTTCCGGGAAGAGCAGCCAACTTTCCAACCGCAGCTTTCCTTTCGAGCCAGTCGGGAAGACTGACATCTTTTTTATCAAGCATAGATTTAACCAGGGTCATTGAAAGTGCTTTTTCATCCATACTGATCACTTGCTCAGGCTTAACCCGGTAAGAAGGAATGTTAACTGCTTTTCCGTCAACCCGAACATGGCCGTGGCTTACCAACTGCCTGGCCGAACGCCTAGACGGCACAAAGCCTAGCCGGTAAACAAGGTTGTCAAGCCTTGACTCTAAAATCTGAAGCATTGCCTCGCCCGTCGCTTCTCTAACTTTTCTTGCCTGACCAAAATATTTCTTAAGCTCGGCTTCGCTTATGCCGTAGATTCTTTTTAGTTTTTGCTTTTCTTTAAGTCTTAAGCCAAAATCAGAAACTTTTCTTCTCCTTTTAGCACCATGCTGGCCAGGAGCAACTGCTCCTTTTTTATCAATCGGGCACTTGGTAAAACACCTTTCACCTTTTAAAAACAATTTTTCTCCGGCGTTCCGGCAAAGTCTGCATTTTTCTGAAAAATATAATGCCATTTTATACTCTCCTTGGTTTTCTAGGTTTAACTCCGTTATGGGGTATTGGGGTCACATCTGCAATAAGGTCAATTTTTAAATTGGCAGCCCTAATTGCTCTTAAAGCCGCATCCCTGCCCGCTCCTGGACCTTTTATATAAACTTCGACTTCTTTGATGCCCTGCTGTTTTGCTTTTACCAAAGCTTTCTCTGTAGTAACGGTGGCAGCGTATGGGGTCGATTTTCTTGCTCCTTTAAAACCCAGAGAGCCAGCTGATTCCTGAAGAAGAACATTGCCCTCAAGGTCTGACACCGAAACAACGGTATTGTTAAAGGTGGCAAGAACATTAACTTTTCCTTTTGGTCCTATTGTTGCTGTCTTTTTATTCATAATTGTTTTTCTAATTTATGCTTTTGCTTTTTCAGTTTCTGCTTTTTGCTTTTTCAAAAGCTCATCTTTCTTTAAAGCGCCAATAGTCATTCTTCGTCCTCTTTTGGTTCTGGCATTGCTTCTTGTCCTTTGACCTCTTGCTGGCAGGCCGGCTGCATGGCGCTTGCCGCGATAAGTCCCGGTTTGCCTGAGTCTGCTTATGTTTGCTTGAATTTCTTTTCTTAAATCACCCTCAACCTTGTGGCTGCCATCAATTGCCTTTTGAATCCGGTTAATTTCCTCTTCGTTAAGTTCTTTTACCTTTTTTGAAGACTCAATCTTAGCTGCAGAAAGAATGCTTTCCACATTACTCCTGCCAATACCGTAAATGGCAGTAAGGGCAATATCTATTCTTTTTGCTTCCGGTATATCTACTCCTGAAATTCTTGGCATATTTATCCTTGTCTTTGTTTATGCTTGGGATTTACACAAATTATATAAACACGGCCGCGCCTTCTTACAATTTTGCACTGTCGGCATCTTTTTTTTGTTGATGCTTGAACTTTCATCTGTCTCCTTTTGCCTTATTTGAGCCTGTAGGTAATTCTACCCCTCTCAGGATCATAAGGCGTAACCACGAATTTTACACGATCGCCAGGCAAAATGCGAATTCTGTGCATTCTCATTTTTCCTGACAAAGTGCAAAGGTATTGTTTTTTGTCTGCCGTTTCTATTCTAAAAGTAGTATTCGGCAGGTTCTCTAAAACAACTCCTTCTTTTTCTACTTCTCCTTCTTTCAGCATAATAAAAACTCCCCCCGTTTTTAGTGACCCCTCTCAAACTGAAATGGAGTCAAGATAAGGGGTTTGTTTTCAGTAATTGCTATTGTTTTCTCAAATAGCCCTGACATTTTACCATCATTTGTAAAAATAGTCCAGTTGTCTTCTCCGAGAACAACTTCGTCGTCGTCTTCGTTATAAATAACCTCTATGGCAAAGGCCATTCCCGGCAAAATTTCCGGCGTGTTTTCGATTTTTTCCTTAGTAATTCCCGGTATCAAGGGCTCCTCATGTAGCTTTTTGCCAATTCCGTGTCCTGTAAGCACTTTTACAGGCTTAAAACCGGCTTTTTTTACGACTTCTTCAATCTTTTTACTGATGTCGCCAATTCTTTTACCGGGCCTAGCCTCGTTAATTGCCTCTTTAAGAGCTTTTTCCCCCGCTTTTAAAAAACCGCTTTTTTGCTTAAGGTCGCTCCCTACAATCCTTGTCCAGGAAAGGTCAGTATGAAACCCTTTATAAAACATGCCTAGATCAATTTTTAAAAGATCTCCGTTTTTAAGAATTTTGTCTTTCCTAGGAATACTGTGAACAACTTCGTCATTTATTCCCACACAACTGGCCCAGTGATAGCCAGGAACCATTTTAAAAGAAGGCTTAGCGCCAAAACTTAAGATGTCTTTTTCTATCCAGGAATCAATTTCCAAAGTGCTTATCCCTGGTTTTACCTTTTTTTCAACCTCGGATAGTATCCCGGCCAATTGTTTACCACCTTCGGCCATAGCAAAAATTTCTTCTGGTGTTTTAATGGAGATTTTAGGCATTTTTTACCAGCCCGCGTTTTTTAAGTCTTTCGGAAATATCAGCAAAAATTATTTCAATCGGTCTGTTTCCGTCTATCTCTTCTACCAAACCTTTCTGCTTTAAATATGTAACCATGGGCAGAGTTTGGGCTTCAAACTCGTTTAACCTTGTTTCAATTTTCTCAGGAGTTTCATCAGACCTTACGACCAAGTTTCCTCCGCAGTAATCACAAACTCCCTCTTTTTTAGGCGGCTTTGTTTTTAGGTTAAATACCTTACCGCAAGTTCCGCAAGTACGGCGGTTGGCTAGCCTTTCAAAAGTAATCTCTCTTGGCAAGGTTAAATAGATAACTGCATCCAATTTTTTCCCTTTTTTTTCTAAGAATTTCTCAAAATACTGAGCCTGAGAAAGCACTCTCGGAAAACCGTCAAAAAGAATATTATCAAGCCTTCCCAGAGAACTAAGGTGCTGGTTTAGAATTTCTACTACCAACTCGTCAGAAAGAAGCTTTCCGGAGTTGATTACCTCCCTAACTTTATTACCGAGTTCTGAGTCCTCCTTGGAAACCCGGCGCAAAAGACCGCCCATTTCAACATGGGCCAGACCAAATTTTTCAATCAAATTTTCCGCCTGGGTTCCTTTTCCTGAAGCTTGTGGTCCGATTATCAAAAGATTCATTTTCCCTCCTTAATACCTTTCCAAAAACTTTTCATAACCCCTCATTTGCACCATGTTTTCAATTACTTTGAAGGTTTCCAAAACAACAGAAACCACAATAAGAATACCTGTTCCGCCAATAGCTAGAGTAGTTAAACCGGTTATCCCCTGGACAATTGAGGGTAAAATTGCAATCAGGCCCAAAAAAAGAGCGCCAGCCAAAGTAATTCTGGTCAGAATGTAACTTAGAAAATTGGCTGTTGGAGAACCGGGTCTAATGCCGGGAATGAAACCGCCATGTTTTTTTATTTCCTCGGCAATTTTTGTAGGGTTAAAAATCACTGCAGTGTAAAAATAAGTAAAACCAACTACCAGAATAAAATAGGCAAGGTTGTAGAAAAGACTGCCGGGGTTAAAAGCCGTAGCCAGGGCAGTGGCAACTGAAGAAACAGTCTGATTGGGAACCTGGGCAACAAATCGGCCTAACATTGAAGGCAGTAAAACTAAAGAAACGGCAAAAATAATCGGAATTACTCCAGCCTGATTAATTTTGAGAGGTAAAAAGGTAGTTTGGCCACCGTACATTTTTCCGCCGCTTATCCTTCTGGCATACTCAATCCTGACTTTTCTGACAGCTTCATCAATAAAAATAACCGCAGCAATAACCCCCAAGGCAAGTGCGGCAAAAATAAGCAAGTTTAGAACATTTGTAGTTTCAACGGTGGCGGCGGTTTGACCAAATGTAACCGGCAGCCGGCCAACAATACCGGCAAATATTATTAAGGAAATGCCGTTACCTAAACCTTTTTCCGTAATCAGCTCTCCCAGCCACATTAAAAATAAAGTTCCCGCAACCATCGTGGTTACAAAAGCAACAACCTGAAGCGGCATAACCTGAGAAATGATATTTTGGCTTCTTAGTAAGGCAAACATGCCAACCGCTTGAAAAACAGCCAAGGGAATGGTCAAGTAGCGAGTGTATTGATTAATTTTTTCCCGGCCATATTCTCCTTCCTTTTGCAAAGCTTCAAGTTGGGGGAAAACCATAGTTAATAGCTGCATAATAATTGAGGCATTAATGTAGGGGTTCAAACCCAGGGCCATAACAGAAAAATTCGCCAGGGTCCCTCCTGAAAAAATGTCTAAAAGTCCTAAAAATTGGTTAGAGGCAAAAAGCTGCCTTAAGGAAGTAACATCAACCCCGGACACTGGTATATGTGAAGCAAACCTAAAGACTACAAGGATTAGGGCGGTAAAAAGAATTTTGTTTCTGAGTTCAGGAATTTTAAAAGCTGTTTTCAGCTCATTTAAAATTCTTTCAACCATTTTTCTCCTTAGTTTCTTTTTTCTCTTTTCCCTTGTTTTCTTTTTCTTTCTTAACTTCTTTTTTAACCGCAACCCCAGAGCCCGGCTCAATCACTCTGCCACCGGCTTTCTGGATTTTTTCTTCCGCTTTTTTAGAAACAGGCAAGGCTACATTTAAAGAAACTTCAAGGGGGCTATTTCCTAAAATCTTCACCGGGGTGTTTTTAGGAAGCTTTTTGGAAAGAATTCCCTTTTCCTGCAGGGTTTCAAAGCTAACAAGCTCGTTTGCCTTAAAAGCCCTAAGAGCTTCAAGATCAATAATCACTGAACCTGTTTTCGGGCTTAGTTTTCCCTTTCCCCTGACAAGCGGCAGTCTTTTTATGAGTGATTTTTTAAATTTAGTTCCCTGGAAAAAAAGGCCAATTGAACCCCTAGCCTTTTGGCCTTTATGACCTCGGCCCGAGGTATGGCCACCTCGACCTGAACCATAACCCCGACCAACTCTTTTTCTGGCTTTTGTATTTGTATTCGGTAATTTCGACAATTCCATTTTATCTCCCTATTTAACCGCTTCTTTAGTTGATCTTAATTTTTTTAAAGCTTCCATACAAGCATAAACATTTGAAGCCTGATTTCTTGTCCCTAAAACCTTTGAGGAAACATCCCTGATTCCAGCAGCTTCAACCACTGACCTGATAGCACCACCAGCAATAACTCCAGAGCCAACCGGTGCCGGTTTTAGTAAAACTTCAGCCGCTCCTCTTTTAACACGGACATCATGAGGAATAGTGGTTCCTTTAAGCGGCACTCTGATTAGATGCTTTTTGGCATAATCAACTGCTTTAGAAATGGCAGAAGAAACATCTCCGGCTTTACCTAAGCCAACACCAACTTCTCCTTTTTTATTCCCCACTACTACCAGAACAGAAAAACCAATTTTGTTTCCACCTTTGGTTTTTTTGGAAACCCGGTTTACCTGAACAACTTTCTCTTCGAATTCTTTTTCAATTTTAGGTTCAGTATTTAAGTTATTCATATTAATATTCTAAGCCTCCTTCTCTCACGCCTTCAGCAAAAGCTTTAATTCTGCCATGATAGCGGTAAGGTCCCCGGTCAAAAATGACTCTCTTTATCTTTTGCTTTACTGTTTCTTCGGCAAATTTTTGGCCAAAAACTTTTGCTTTTTCACTTTTTGTTTTCCCTTTAAGTTCTTTTTCTTCAATTTTTTTATCACTTAAACCCAAAACCGTTTTCCCGCTTTTTTGGTCAATGACTTGAGCAAAAAGATAACGGTTTGAGCGGCTGACTGAAAGGCGAAAGCCTTCAGCTGGCATCTTGCTTCTGACTCTGGTTTTTCTTTTTAAAGCCCTTATTCTTTTGTTTTCCATTTTTATTTACCTCCTGCCGCAGCTCCGGTTTTACCGGCTGCTTTTCCTGGTTTAAGTCTTAGTTTTTCGCCTAAATACCTAATACCCTTGCCTTTGTAAGGATCTGGTTTTCTGAATTTTTTAATTTTATCAGCTACCCGGCCCACTGCCTCTTTGTTTGTCCCGGAAACAGTAATTTTGTTTTCCTTAACCTCTATTTTCACTCCCTCAGGAGTTTCAAACCTGACTGGATGAGAATACCCAAGAGCTAAAACCAAAGTATTGCCCTCCATCTGAGCCCGATAACCAGTTCCCACCACCTCAAGAGTTTTATTAAAGCCTTCTGTTGTTCCTTTAATGGCATTTGCAATTAGCCGGGCCAAGGTGCCGTGAAGGGCTTTGACCTTCTTTGTTTCCGAAAGCCGTTTTACATTAACGGTGTTCTCATTAAAAGAAATTTCAATTCCCTCGGGAACAGGAATTATAAGATCACCCTTTGGACCCTTTACCACAAGACTTTTTTCCTCTTTTAAAAGGCTAACTCCTTCTTTGATTGAAATTGGTTTTTCTCCTATTTTAGACATTTTTTATTTACTTAAATAATCTTAAAAAGAACCTCTCCGCCAAGTTTTTTTGCAAGCGCATCTTTACCCGTCATTAAACCCGACGGGGTGGAAAGCACTACTGCCCCCAAACCTCTTTTAAACTTCATGATATCTTTTGCCTTGGCATATACCCTTCGACCGGGTTTGGAAATCCTTCTTACTTCAAGCGGTCTTATTTCGCCGTTTATTTCAGAAAGGTGCATGATAAGTTCTTTTTTTGAACCTTCCTTTTTAACTTCAAAATCAGAAAGATAGCCTTCTTTTTTAAGGATTTCGGCAATCCCTTCCTTGACGTTTGAATGGGGAAGAGAAACCGTTCCCGTCTCAACCATGGAGGCATTTTTAAGTCTGACAATTAAATCTGATATTGGATCATTAAACATATTTTTACCAACTAGCTTTTTTAACTCCAGGAATTTCCCCCTGATTTGCCAGTTTTCTAAAACAAAGGCGGCAAAGACCAAAAAGCCTTAAATACCCCCTGGACCGGCCACAAAGAGAACAGCGGTTTCTGGCCCTGGTTTCATACTTTAACATTTTTGGCTTTGTTTCTCTGACAATTTTAGATTTTCTTGCCATTTTTACTCCTCCTTGGCAAAGGGCATTCCCAGTCTTTCAAGTAATAACCTTGCTTCTTGATTATTTTTTGCCGTTGTAACGATGGTAATTTCCAGGCCGCGAACCTTGTCAATTTTTGAAAAGTCAATTTCTGAAAAAACAATTTGCTCGCTGATTCCCAGCGAATAGTTGCCATTACCGTCAAAGCCTTTTGGGCTTAAACCGCTAAAATCTCTTACCCTTGGCAAAACAATTCTAAAAAGCTTTTCTAAAAAAGCAAAGGCTCTTTTGCCCCTCAGGGTAACAGAAAGACCAATCGGCTGACCTTTACCAAGCTTAAACCCGGCAATTGATTTTTTTGCCCGATTAAGTCTTGGTTTTTGGCCGGAAATTGTTTCCAGTTGACCGCTGACAATATCAATTACCTTTTTATCGTCTTTAGCCTCTTTAAGACCAATGTTGATAACCACCTTTACCAGGCGGGGGACAGCCATCGGGCTTTTGACCTTAAGTTCTTTTTTTAGGTCGGCAACAACTTCTTTATGATAAAAGTCAAGTAAATTATTCATGTTAAATTTGGGCTTTACATTTTAAGCAAATTCTTTCTTTGCCATTTTTGCTCAAACTGAATCCAGCCCTGGTGATTTTACCACATTTAGCACAAATAAGCTGGACTTTTGAAATCGGCATAGGCCGGACTTTATCAATGATGCCGCCTGAGCTTTTATCGTTCTCGCTTTTAGGTTTGGCGTGTTTTTTAAACATGTTTACGCCGCCTACTAAAACCAATCCTTTTTTAGCGTCAACATGGTCAACTGTACCAGTTTTACCCCGGTCTTTCCCTAAAAGAATTTTTACCTTATCACCTTTTCTAATTTTCATTTTTACCTCTTTTAACCTCTTTAAGTTTTAATACATTTCTTTTGCCAAGGAAGCGATTTTGTTAAAACCTGCTTCTCTAACTTCTCTGGCAATCGGGCCAAAAACTCTGGTGCCGCGGGGGTTGCCGTCCTTATCAATAACCACTCCAGCATTATCGTCAAACCGGATATAGCTTCCGTCAGGCCGGCGAACTTCTTTTTTAGTCCTTACTAAAACCACCCTGACAATCTCTCCGTCTTTAACCACGCCGTTAGGATCAGCCTGATCAACCACAGCTGCCACAATTTGGCCAACTGTTCCGTAAGTTCTCCGGAAACCACCGTAAATATGAATCACTCTTAATTTCTTTGCTCCGCTGTTATCGGCCGGAGTTAAAATACTTCTTAACTGAATCATTTCTTTTCACCCTCCGCTTTTTTGGCTTTTGCCTTGGCAGAAACCTCTTTTTTTGGTTCTTCTTTTTTACTGTTAATAATTTCAATAATCTTAAAAGAGATTGTCTTTGAAACAGGCCTTGTTTCAGCAATAACAACGGTTTCGCCCTCTTTGGCGCCAATCTCGTTCACAGCGTGAATTTTTCTGTTCTTTTTAACAATTTTTCCGTACATTGGGTGGCGGAAACGGCGCTCAATTAAAACAACCGCAGCTTTAACCATTTTGTCTGAAACAACTTGTCCTTCAAATGTTTTCATTTTTAAACTTCTTTTAAAGAAGCCTCCTTTTCAAGCTCTTTTTCTCTAACAATTGTTTTCATCACGGCAATTTCGTCCATTTTTCTTCTAAGTAAGGTTGTATTTTTTATCCTCCCTAACTGAACCTCAATCTTAAGGTTCATAACCTCGTCTTCTTTTTTAAGAACTTCTCCTTTTAGCTCTTCTTTTGACTTAGCTCTCAATTCATCTTTTTGTTTTCTTTTCATCTTTCTCCTTTAAATTTCATCCCTTTTTAAGAATTTTGTTTTGACCGGTAGCTTATCAGCTGCTCTTCTTAAGGCTTCGCTGGCAATAAAACCATTAACCCCGGCAAGCTCAAAAAGTACTTTACCAGGCGTAACCGGAACAACATATCCCTGAATATCACCTTTGCCACCACCCATTCTTGTTCCTGACGGCTTGCCGGTTATCGGCTTGTCAGGAAAAACCCTAATCCAAATCTTTCCTTCTCTTTTGGTGTAATGGGCAATCGCTTTTCTGGCTGCCTCAATCTGGGCGGAGGAAACCATACCCTGAGCCAAAGCTTTAAGGCCATACTCGCCAAAGTTAATGGTCGAGCCTCTGATTGCCTTCCCTCTGTTCTTACCTCTGAATGTTTTCCTGTATTTTTGTCTTTTAGGCGCTAGCATCTTTTTCTCCTTGGTAAATCCAAACTTTAACACCAACATAACCTGATCTAGTTAAAGCAGGGACATCGGCATAATCGATTTTTGCTCTTAAGGTTTGTAAAGGCACTTTTCCTTCTGAATATTTTTCTGCCCGGGCAATTTCGGCTCCGGCTATTCTACCAGACAAGGCAACTTTTATCCCCTCTGCGCCCGAAGACATTGCTCTTTCCATCGCCTTTCTAATGACATAACGGTGCGGTACCCTTCTTTCAAGCTGCTCAACAATTCTTTGGGCCACAAAAACAGCCGAAATATCAGGATTTTTTACTTCCTCAGGCGAAATTTCCAGGTTTTTTTCCGGCTCAGGAATCGAGACCATCTTACTGAGCTCTTTTTTCAGTTCCTCAAGCCCGGCGCCGCCGCGACCAATAACTACACCCGGCCTTGTCACTTGGGGAATAATTTTAATTTTATTAATCGATCTTTCAATCTTCACCCCAATGATTCCTGCCAACTTAAGTTTTTTCATCAAATATTCTCTTAAGGAAACATCCTCCAGAAGAACTTTTTTAAAGTTCTTTTTGTTGGCAAACCAAAGTGAATTCCAAGTATAAATGTTGCCGAGTCTAAAACTGATTGGATTTGCTTTATGTCCCATATTATCCTTTCTTATCTTCCTTTTTTGTTCTAGTTTTTTTAGCTACCGGTAGGGCTTTATTCTTTTTTATAATTTCTGTTTTTTCGGTTCTTTTAGGTTTTCCCTCTTTGTTTTCTTTTTTTACTTCAGTCTCTTTGGTTTTATTTTCTTTGTTTTTTGTTTCCAGGGTAACATAAAGGTGAGAAGTTCTTTTTTGAATAATTCCCCGGTCGAACCTAGCGCCATGCGACTTGTCCATTCTTTTAAAAGACGGGCCGTCACCGACTTCAACGCTTTTTACCACCAGCTCATCTTCAGAAAGCTTAAAGTTGTTTTTGGCGTTCGCGATTGCCTGCTTAAAAACCTTTTCAAGAAAAAGGCTTCCTTTTTGCGGGTAAGTACTAACAATACTTAATGCCTTTTTAGAGTTTAGACCAACTAGACCGTGTGTCAGCAACCTCAGTTTCCTGGGGCTAATTCTTAGATATTTGGCGCTTGCTTGTACTTCCATTTTCTTTTTTAAAATTGTTTAGGTTTTATCCATGGTTCTTTTAACCACCTGGCCATGACCTCTAAAGGTCCTTGTAGGAGCAAATTCTCCCAAGCGGTGGCCAACCATGTCTTCAGTAACAAAAACATTAATAAATGTTCTGCCGTTATGAACCATAAAAGTGTGACCGACAAACTCAGGAGCAATTTGCGAAGCTCTTGCCCAAGTTTTAATCGGTTCTTTTTTGCCGCTCTGTTTCATGGCGTTTATTTTTTTAGTAATGTTCGGGTCAATAAATGGTCCTTTTTTGCTTGATCTTGCCATATTTTAATTATTTTCTCGCTACAGAACGAGATTTTCTGTTAGTAATAATATATTTGTCGCTGTATTTAGCTTTTTTTCTTGTCTTTTTTCCCAAAGTCGGCTTACCCCAAGGGCTTTTAGGACTAGGCATGCCAATACCGCTTCTGCCTTCTCCGCCACCATGAGGATGAGAACCTGGGTGCTGAGCCACTCCTCTAACATGGGGTCTTTTCCCCCTGTGCCTAGAGTCACCTGCTTTTCTTAATTTCTTAAATTTTTCACTAATATTTCCTACTTGGCCAATTGTTGCTTTAACGCTTTCAGAAAAGATCCTTAACTCTCCTGAAGGAAGCTTTACTTGGGCAAGTCCGCCCTCTTTAGATAAAATTGTGGCCAAAGAACCCGCACCTCTGACAATTTGTCCACCCTTACCAGGAACCAGCTCAAGGTTATGAATCGGTGTTCCGACAGGGATATTTCTTAAGCTAGTTGCATTTCCGGCCTTTATCTCAACGCTTTCTCCGGAAACCACTTTATCGCCAGCTTCTAGATTAAGAGGGGCAATAATATAACGCCTCTCTCCGTCAGGATAAAGCACAAGGGCAATATCCACATTCCGGTTCGGATCATACTCAATTTTTTCAACCACACCAGGTATATCGATTTTGTCTCTTTTAAAATCAATTTTTCTTAAGTATTTTTTGCTGCCGCCACCTCTTTGGCGAACGGAAACATGACCGTTTGAATCACGGCCACCTCTTTTTCCAATCATAGTTTTTAAGTTTTTATTTTCCATTTTTATGCTCCAATATCAAAAACATCAATTTTTTGACCTTCTTTAACCTTTACCATGGCTTTTTTCCAATTTGACGACTTGGTAGTTTTTCTTGTTCTTAAAGACCTTTTTGTTTTTCCTTTAACAACAATTGTTTTTATATCAGTAACCTTAACCTTAAACTGTTTTTCGACTGTTTCTTTTATTGCATTCTTGTTTTGGCCTAAGGGAACGGCAAAGGTGTACCAATTCCTTTGAGCCAAATCAAGAGTTGTTTCAGTAATAAGCGGTTTAATGAGCCTTTTCATTTTTTTCTTCCTTTGCCTCAAGGCCAAAATATTTCTTCATTTCTTCAAAAGCTTCTTGGGTTATTAACAGGCAATCAAAGCTTAAAAGCTCATAAGGGCTAATAGATTTTATGCTTAAAACAACTGCCTCAGCTAAATTCCTAAATGATTTTTTAAGGTCTGCTTCATTTCCAATAATTAAAGCAATTTTCCCTTCTTCTTTAAGGTTCTCTTTTAGTTTGTCTATAAACAAAGAAGCCTCTTTTGTTTTTTTGAAATTAAGCCCTTCCACCAAATAAGCTTTTTTTTCTGTAATTTTATCAGTTAATACTTTTAAAATTGCCCTTTGGGTCATCTTCCTGGGGAGAGCTTTCTTATAATTTTGCTCTCCACTCGGACCGTGGGCAACTCCGCCACCGACAAAAATCGGAGCTTGCCTGTCACCATGTCTGGCCCGACCAGTGCCTTTTTGCCTGTAAATTTTACTTTTTGAACCAACAACCACGGCTCTTGTTTTTGTTTTAGCAAAAGATCTTCTTTGGTTAGCCAAAAAAGCATTCACTGCCTGGGAAACCAAAAGAGGGGAAACCTCTTTTTCCAAAATTTTACCGGAAATTATTTCCTCTCCGGAAACTTCCGCTTTTTTATTAATGGTTGAAATCTTTAAACTTTTCATTTTATGGTTTTCTTAAAGTAATTAGTCCTCTTTTGCTTCCCGGAACCGCACCTTTAACGTAAATGATATTTTTTTCCGAATCAACTTTTGAAACCAAAAGATTTTTAACAGTCACTTTCTCGCCACCCATCCTTCCTGCCATTCTTTTGCCTTTAAAAACTCTACCCGGGGTGGTGGTGGCTCCGATTGAACCTGGCGCCCTTTGCCGGTCAGATTGGCCGTGAGTCTTAGGACCGCCGGCAAAACCATGCCTTTTGACCACGCCGGCAAAACCTTTTCCTTTGGAAACGCCGGAAACCATGATTGAATCACCTTCCTTAAAGATATCGGCGAGTTTTGCCTCTTTGCCGATAACCGAAGTTACCGGTTGAGCTTTTCCAGCCTCATCATATAAAGTCAGCATTTCTCCTTTTATAGCAGTGATTTTTTCTTTATCCATTTTTTCAAAAATTAAGAGCGCCTGCAGGTTCTGGAAGCGCTCTTTCTATACTCTTTGAATTTATTAATTATCTAAAAATTTGACACCTCCAAGTATCAGTCTATTTTACTATGTTTTGCCTCAAATTTCAATTTAAGACATCACATTCTGATTTCAATATCCACACCTGCGGGCAGTTCCATGTGTTGTAAACCTTCAATTGTTTTTTGAGTTGGTTCAGCAATGTCAATTAGCCTTTTATGGGTTAACATTTCAAACTGCTCTCGTGCGTCCTTATCTGTATGCGGGCTGGTGTTGACAACAATCAGCCTCCGTCTTGTCGGCAAGGGAATTGGCCCGGTTATTTTGGCCCCACTTAAAATCGCAGTTTCCACAATTTTAGCTGCCGCCTCGTCTACAACACGGTGATCATAAGATTTTAGTTTGATGCGTATTCTTCCCTTATTCATTTAAAGGTTCTTTTTCATAAAACCCCCGAGCCTTAGCTCGGGGGTTTAAAGTATTTTTAAGCTAGAATTTTAGAAATGACTCCAGCTCCGACGGTGTGTCCACCTTCTCTGATAGCAAAGCGGAGCCCTTCTTCCATAGCAACCGGAACAATAAGCTCAACAGTCATCTTGGCGTTATCGCCAGGCATGACCATCTCAACTCCGGAAGCTAAGGCAACAGTTCCAGTTACATCAGTTGTTCCCAAATAGAACTGAGGTCTATAACCGGTAAAGAAAGGTGTGTGTCTGCCGCCTTCTTCTTTGGTTAAAATGTACACCTCGGCTTCAAACTTGGTATGAGGAGTAACTGACCCTGGTTTGGCTAAAACTTGGCCTCTTTCAACATCGTCTTTTTCGATTCCTCGAAGAAGCAAACCAACATTGTCTCCAGCCTGGCCTTCGTCAAGAGTTTTTCTAAACATCTCAACTCCGGTAACCACAGACTTTTTGGTCTGGGTAATGCCAATAATCTCTACTTCCTCGTTGACTTTAACCTTCCCTCTCTGAATTCTTCCGGTCACAACAGTGCCTCTACCTTTGATTGAGAAAACATCTTCAACCGGCATTAAGAAAGGCTTGTCAAGATCTCTTTGTGGATCTGGAATATACTCGTCAACCTTACTCATGAGCTCCAAAATGCCTTTTTCTGCCTCAGCGTCGCCGTTAAGAGCTTTAAGAGCAGAAACTCTGACAATGGGAATTTCATCTCCTGGGAACTGATACTTTTTAAGAAGTTCCCTGATTTCCATTTCAACCAAATCAAGAAGCTCAGCGTCGTCAACCATGTCAACCTTGTTTAAGGCAACAACTAAAGCCGGAACATTAACCTGGTTAGCCAAAAGAATGTGTTCTCTTGTCTGCGGCATTGGTCCGTCTGGAGCAGATACCACCAAAATAGCACCGTCCATCTGGGCAGCACCGGTAATCATGTTCTTGATATAGTCGGCGTGTCCCGGACAGTCAATATGGGCGTAATGCCTTTTGTCTGTCTCATACTCAATGTGGGAAATATTGATGGTAACCCCTCTTTCTTTTTCTTCAGGAGCGTTATCAATATCAAAAAACTCCAATTTTTTGGTTGGGTTTCCCGGCTGTTTTGATAAAACCGTGCTGATTGCAGCAGAAAGAGTGGTTTTACCATGGTCAACATGACCGATAGTACCAATGTTAAGATGTGGCTTAGTTCTTTCGAACTTTTGGGCTGAATCTGCCATTTTTTATCCTCCTATTAATAAATGAGAATTAATAAATTAATAAACTCGCTAAATAAGCTCCCCTATAAGGGGATAATAATTTGCTACTATAACAAATTTAGGTTCTCTTTGCAACAATTGCTTCTGTAATATTTTTGGGCACTTCCTGATAATGAGAAGGCTCCATATAGTAGCTTGCTCTTCCTTGGCTTAAACTTCTTAAAGTAGTCGAATAACCGGAAATTTCTGCTAAAGGAACCAAAGCCGTGACAATCCTGGCTACTCCCCTGACCTCAGTTCCCAAAATCTGGGCCCTTCTTGAAGAAAGATCACCAATAATGGTTCCCATGAAATCTTCAGGGGTAGTAACTTCTACTTTCATAATTGGTTCAAGTAGGGAAATCCCTGCTTCTTTGGTTGCTGCCTGAAGCGCCTGAGTACCGGCAATCTTAAAAGCAATCTCTGAAGAGTCAACCTCATGGAAAGAGCCGTCAAAAACAACAACCTTCATATCAACCATAGGGAATCCGGCCAGAACACCGTTTTCCATTGCTTCCTTAACGCCCTTTTCAATCGCGGGAACAAATTCACTGGGAATAGCGCCACCTTTAATCTCAGAAGTAAATTCATAACCCTCGCCTCTGTTTTTAGGTTCAACCCTAAGCCAGCAATGACCGTATTGACCGCGCCCCCCTGACTGGTGAATATATTTTCCTTCACCTTCAGCAATTCTAGCAATTGTTTCTTTATAAGCCACCTGAGGCGCACCGGTCTCAGCATCAACGCCAAATTCCCTTCTCATTCTCTCCACCAGAATTTCAAGGTGGAGTTCTCCCATGCCGGCAATAATGGTCTGCCCGGTTTCATGGTTCATTTTTATTTTAAAGGTGGGGTCTTCTTCCGAAAGCCGGTTTAAGGCATTGCCCAGTTTTTCCTGGTCAGACTTTGTCTTTGGTTCAATGGCCAAAGAAATAACCGGTTCTGGAAATTTGATCGACTCAAGGACAATCGGATTGGTCTGATCACAAAGTGTATCTCCGGTAGAAGTATTAGTTAAACCGATGGCAGCCACAATCTCTCCTGCAAAGGCCTCGGTAATCTCTTCTCTTTTGTCTGCATGCATAAGAAGTAGCCGGCCGATTCTTTCTTCATCTTTTTTTGTAGAATTCATTACCGGCCTGCCTGACTTTAAAACTCCTGAATAAACCCTGATATAGGTTAATTTTCCAACATGAGGGTCAACCTGAATTTTAAAAGCCAGAGCAGATAACGGTTCGTCATTACTTGGCTTTCTTTCAAGCTCTGCTTCTGTTTTGGGATCTGTTCCTTTTACCGGAGGAACTTCCAAAGGCGACGGCAGGTATTCAATGATTCCGTCGAGAAGCGGCTGAACACCTTTATTCCTTAAAGAAGAACCGGCGTAAATCGGCACCAGTCTGTAGTCGATAGTGGCTTTCCTTAAAACGGTTTTAAGCTCAGAAATAGTTGGCTCTTCGCCACTTAGATATTTTTCAAGCAGGGTTTCGTCCTCAGCGCAGATTTGTTCTACCAGATTATGTCTGGCTTCCTCAATTTCAGCCTTCATATTTTCCGGAACTTCAGCTTCCTCAAACTGAATGCCAAGCGGGTCCTTTTCCCAGTAAAGGGCTTTTTTCTCGAGTAACAAAACTACTCCCTTAAAATCCTGTTCCGCGCCAATAGGATAAGAAATAATGGCTGGGTTAATTCCCAGTCTTTCTTTTATCATTTCCAAGGTGCCTTTGAAATTAGCACCAAGCTTGTCCATTTTATTTATGAAGATAAGCCGGGGAACATGATATTTATCCGCTTGCCTCCAAACTGTTTCTGACTGTGACTGCACTCCTTCTTCGGCGTCAAAAACAGTAACTCCGCCATCCAAAACTCTCATGGAACGCTCAACCTCAGCCGTGAAATCCACATGTCCCGGGGTGTCAATAATGTTAATACGGTGGTCTTTCCAAAAAGTGGTAATTGCCGCAGAAACAATGGTAATTCCTCGTTCTCTTTCCTGGTCCATCCAGTCGGTGACCGTCGTTCCCTCGTCAATATTTCCCAACTTGTAAGTTTTTCCAGTATAGAAAAGAATTCTTTCCGTAGTGGTGGTTTTACCGGCGTCGATATGGGCAATAACACCAATATTCCTTACCTTTTCCAAAGGCATAGTTCTTTCAGTTGTTTTTTGGATTGCTGCCATAATTATCCTTTAATAAAAAATATCAAAAAAAGAACTCCGCCTCTTTTTAAGCGGAGCACCGCTTTGAAAGTCAATAAAAAAGACTATCTTCAAAAAACATTTTAACAAAAATCCATTTCCAAAGCAATATTTTTTATTTTCCTAATTGACATATAATTATTTTTAATATGGAGTTTTACGAGCTTGACTTTTTCGGCTTAAAAAGAAAATTGCCTATTGTTTCCCTAACTCCAAAAATAAAAATTGCCAGCATTTCTCTTTTAGGTGATGCCGAACTTACAGAAGTAGCCGCCTCACTGCTGGCTGAAAAACTGAAAGGAATTGATTTTGACTACATTGTTGGGCCAGAAGTAAAAGTAGTTCCCCTTTTGTTTGCCTTGTCGCAAAAACTTGGCAAAAAAAGGTATGTTGTTTGCCGAAAAAGCATAAAAGGCTATATGCTTTCACCGGAAGTCCTTAAAGTTACAAACGGAAAAAAACCGGAAATGCTGGTTTTGGATGGACCGGATGCCCAGCTTTTAAAAGGAAAAAAAGTAATTGTGGTTGATGATGTGGTTTCTTCCGGAAAAACCATCACCAACCTTGAAAAAATTCTTTTAAAGACTGGAGCAAATATCTCCCTTATTGCTTCAATTTTTAAACAAGGAAACCAGTATCAAGGAAAGCTTCTTTACCTTTCTATGCTTCCGGTTTTCAGCCGATAATTCAATCTATTGACTTATTTGTAGCAATTTGCTAAAAAAGTGTTATCAGCAAAAAGATTCTCTTTTGCCGGAGAAAAAACAATGTTTAATAAAATGGCAACTTCAGACTGCCCACGGTGTCGGTTTTTAGCCGGGGCTTTTTTTATTCTTTTTTCCAACTTTTTCAAACAATTAAAAAATGACTTTAATAACTCCGTTTCTGAAAACAAAAGCGTTTCTTAAACGGTTAGTTCTTTGAAAAGTGAAAGCCAATTAATGCGGAAGGCAGCAAAGAGGCCCTTCTTTTTAAGCCGCTTCCTTGCTGCTTTCCGTTGAAAGCAGACTGTGCATTCCGCAATTCTCTATGTCTCAAAAAGGAGGCAGACCGTGGCAACGAGAACAGCAGCTCGAAGAGTAGACGTCGGTAGAGAGGATCGGGTTCCCCTGATCCTCGCAGGGCTTCTGGTTCTCCTTCTTTTGGTCATCTCCGTCACCACGCTTGGAAGGGAGGCAATCTCTTCCTTTCTTCAGCGCGTTGCCCAACTGAAGGTCCCCTCGTGGCTTGCCTGGATGGAGCAGGCTAGCTACCCCATCACTTACGTGGTTTGGGCAGTGTTCGCTATGGGGTTGGTACTGGTCGCCATCAGACTCACCAAACTCGGGAACTGGTACGCTCTGATGAGTCAACTACGAAACTGGGGATTGGTAGAAAGCGCTGATCCTGCTGATGTCAGAAAAGGTTTGCTTATCGGTGCTGTAATGGCCGGTCTTACTGCGTTCAGCTGGATGTTTCTTTCGCCGGTCCCGATCATCCCCGGGGCAGTCCACCTACGAACCTTTGCCTTTGTACCAGGCCTTGTTGCCTTGGTCTTTGGCAGAGCCACCGGGTTCCTTGCCGGCTACCTGGGCTCGATAGCCTGGGCATTGCTGGCAGGCTACTGGATTTTGCCCCACACCCCAGTGGTTGACGGCATCCTTGTCGGTGCACTCACCGGCTCAGCCATTGCCGTGATTCTCCGTGGAGGAAAAAGCCGCCAGGAACTTCTCTCCCACATTCAGGAGAACAGAAGGCGATGGGTCGTCAAGTGCGCGCTCGTGAACCTGGTCGCTGGCGTGACCATGGCCTTTTTTGTCGGCGCCTCGCTCAATGTCACTACTGCAGGAGGAGTTCCTTGGTGGGCCGGGTTCTTCGCCATCGGCGTGATGTCAGACACCATTCCAATGGTACTCTGCACCGCTTTCCTGGCTGAACCCCTGCTCCGCATTGTCCAATGGCGATCAGAACTCCCCAACTTCTGAGAACCATCCCGCAGGGAGAGGGTTCACCCGAGCCCTCTCCTTGAAAGGAGAGACATGGATCGCAGGCTTTGGTTTGCATGGTGGATGATTCTCTCGGTACTCGCCTTGAAATATAAAACATTAACAGGCCAGGCATTCCTTGCCGGAACGGTGTTAGTGTTTTGGTTGTCAAAACCAAGAGGGTTGCTTAACTTCTTTCGGGTAGTAGCACCCTTTCTGGTTTTTGTCACTGTTGTCGAGCTACCTGCCGGAGGATTTGGCAAGGCAGCCATCTTTGCCTTAAGAATGTTTGTTCTCCTTGGCTCCTCTGCCTTGGTCATGTCCATGGGAAACAGCAGGTTTGTCGAGACCATGAGAAACATCCGGATCGAAAAATGGTCAACGGCAACCGAGCTTTTTACTTACCTTTTGGGCCAGTCCTTGCTCACGGTTCCTTCTGTGGGCTTGGAAGTATCAAGACTTCAAGAAATCCAAAGAGCCCGCGGGATCGACACAACAGGAAGCGTTGTCCAAAAGGCAAAAAAAGCAGTTGGTCTTGCTATCCCGCTTTTTGAGGCAATGCTGGACAGAATCCGCTATCAGGGGCTGTCTCACGAAGTGTTAGGTTATGATCCTTTTGCCAAGCGAACAGTCTACAACCAGCTTCACTTCACCCGTGTGGACTGGCTAGTCCTTGGCTTTATGCTCGTGCTTTCCATCTTGGCTTTCACCCTTAAACTCTAGGAGGCCGTTAGGCTTCATCTGCACCCGGCCTCCTAGAGACACCAAAAAATAATCAAATAATAAATAATGCTTAATCACGAATTTGAACAGTCTTTGTTAACTCCTGCTTGCAGGATTGAACACTATTCTTATAAGCATCCTTTTTCTACAAAACGGGCTTTAGAAGACATTAACCTTGAAGTTTCTCAAGGAGACTTTGTAGTTATTTTTGGTGATAGTGGTAGCGGCAAAACTACTCTTTTTTCTTCTCTTGCCGGATTCAACCATCATTTTTTTAAAGGCGGCAGGCACGAAGGCAAAATTGAGCTCTTTGGGAACGATGTCGCTTCCACTGAAATTAGCGCTCTTACCCGTGATTACGGGATAGTTTTTCAGAACTTTAGAAACCAGCTAATGGCAAGTGAGGTTGAACAAGCAATTGCCTTTCCTCTTGAAAACATTGGGGTTAAAAGCGAGGAAATGCACCAAAGGGTAAACTCACTTCTTTCTTTTATGGGTATCTCTGAACTTAAAGACAGAGAGGTTAATGGCCTTTCCGGCGGAGAGGGACAAGCGGTTGTAGTTGCCTCAATGCTTGCCAAAGATCCGAAGCTCATGATTTTTGACGACATTTCTTCTGACCTTGACCAGAATGGTCAGGAAAGGATAAAGAAAATTATGAAAGCCTTGCAAGAAAAGGGTGTAACTTTAATTGTGGCTGACTCTTCTTGCCCCAAGTGGTTACTTGAACAAGCAAATAAAGCCTTAATTATAAAAGAAGGAAGACAAATATTCTCCGGCAACCCGCAAGAAATCCGCAATAACCAAATTCTAGCTCAAGAAGCAGGCATAGTTATCCCTCGAGTTGAATTCAGGGAACCGGGGAACAGCCCTGTTGCTGTTTCCGCAGAAAGTGTCTGCTTTGCTTATAACGATAAGCTTGCTGTTAACAATGTTTCCGTAGAAATTCATAAAGGTTCTGTTACCGGAATAATTGGCCACAATGGCTCTGGAAAAACTACTTTGGCAAAAATCCTTGCCGGCATTTACCGGCCAAAATCAGGCAGAGTAAGGCTAGAAAGCAGCGAGCCTTTTCTAACACCGGCAAATGAAAGGGTTCTTGATATTGCTTATCTTTACCAGAATCCTGGTGATACTTTTTTTACAAGCACAGTTAGAGACGAACTTGGCTTTACGCCTAAAGCAGCTGGTGTTTCCTGTTGTGTCTCTCCGGCAGAAATTGGCCTTGCAAACCTTGATGATGAACATCCCAAAAGCCTTTCTACTGGCCAGCAACAAAGACTAGCCTTAGGCTGTGCTCTCTCAACTGATCCTAAGATACTGATTTTTGACGAGCCAACAAAAGGCTTAAACCAACAGGAGAGGCTAGCTTTGACAGAGCAAATAAAGGCTCTTCAGGCTCAAGGAAAAACTATAATAATAATTTCCCATGACTGGCCAATGATTGCCCGGACTACAAACCAGGTGGTGGTAATGAATCACGGCCGACTGGTAAGGGAAGGGGCAACCAGAGAAGTTATGCAAGATAAAAGCTTTTTTAATAATTTAGGCTTAGCATTACCTTGGTAAAGGAGGCATATGTCAGAAAGACCAAAAACAAGTTCCGAAACAGGCTTTAGCAGAGAAAGGATTTCGATCCCGCGGGAAAGAATCCTTGCTCATTTTCTCGACAGAGAAATTTCGGAACAAATGACTTTCATAAAAGAACCAGCCGGCAAAAATAGGCTGGCTTTTACCGGAGATTTTTATTTTGCCAATATTGGTGCTGAAGATAACCCTTTAATTTTAGAGCTAAGATTTGAACCAACGGCCTTAACACCGCAAGATGTTAACCCCAACTTTCAGGCAGATTTGCTAGATAATCAAGTAAGAATTGCCCTTCTTATGACAAACGAGAGGTATCAAAATGACCTTGAGCAAATGGGCAGGGAAATTCTTAACCAGGTTGAAAAAAGAGAGATTGAATTTGATGCTGTTGTTGCTCCGGACAGCCTTGGCTCAAAACTTTCCCAAGAGATTGCCCGTTTAAGATCAGCAGAAGGAAAGCCTGTTTATCTTACTTCAATTCAAAAAGGTAAAGCCGGCCTTGATAAAAAGGGAAACCTGAAAGTCGGCTCGCCTAAACCTTGGATTAGCGAAGAATCAGGAGTTAAAGTAAATTCAGGCACTTCACACACTGGCTCAAGGCAAAAACTTTACTTGGACCCCAAAATCGCCGAAGAAATGGCAAGAAGAAAACAAAAAGTTCTTCTGGTTGATGATGCCAGACTGACAGAGGGAACAATAAACAGTGCGGTTGCCCTTCTGAAACAATTTAACCTTGAGGTAGCGGGAATTGCTACTGTTCTTAATGAAGGCTCACCAGTAAAAGAGATTGACAGTATTCCTTTTGTCTGGTTAACTAAACTGCCTTTGTTTGCCAGAACCAAAGATGGGCTGGAACCAATCCCCGGAACTTTCGATGGTTTGGAACATTTTTACTGTCCGTCAGGAAAAACAATTTTTAAAGCTTAAATTCTCTCTTAAAACCAAAGCTTAACGAGATAAATTGAGGATAAAAGAAAGACGACAGTCAAGCACTGCCAAAATATTTGGTAGATAATCCATACCGAGTCGTTTTTAAAAAATTTATAAATTAAAAACCTTTCCGGCGGATTATGCTTAAGATCGGAAAACTGCTGATTTAACCAGTAAACTGTCTCACCAACGCTTCTCACCAGCCAAAATAAGGAAATCCCCAGTAAAAAAAGAATGAAATCGTTAAGCACTATTGAAACCAAAGAAAAGAAAAAGAAAAATAGTCCAAAGACAACTGCATCAGCCCAAACAAAAGCGCCAATGAGATTAAATACTCCGGCTGAACAAAATGAATTGTTCTTTTTAGCTTCTAAAAGACCTTTAACAAAACCCATCAGCGAAAACAGACCCAAAGACAATGCTATTATTTGCCAATTTTCCATGAAAATATAAATTTGCAAATCCTAATAATAAATAAAAACTTCGCTTTATTAAACAGCTAAAAGGTTCAAAGATTTGGGGTTTACCACCTGAAGTGGGCAAAAGCCTTGTTGGCTTCTGCCATGCGGTGAGTGTCTTCTTTTTTCTTGATTGCTCCGCCTTGATTATTATAGGCGTCAATCAATTCTGCGGCCAGTTTTTCAGCAAAAGTATGAAACTCAGAGTTTGATTTTTTCTGAGCAGACAAAATTATCCAGCGAATGGCTAAAGATTCTTTTCTTTCGCCCCTCACCGACATTGGAACCTGGTAGGCCGCACCGCCAACTCTTCTTGAGCGAACTTCCATTTGAGGTTTAACATTATCAACCGCTTGACGAAAAACAAGCAAAGGATCCTGGTTTGTTTTTTCTTTTATCATTTCAAGAGAGTCGTAAATCTGCTTTTCTGCTATGGTTTTTTTACCACTACGCATTACCCTGTTTATAAATTTAGCAAGAAGCTTGTCATTATAAATCGGATCTGGTTGAATTTCTCTTTTTTTAATTGTTCCTGATCTAGCCATTATGCGCCTCCGCCTTTGGTTCCGTATTTTGAACGACTGCTTTTTCTGCCGACAACACCACCGGCGTCAAATTTACCTCTAACAACATGATATTTAACTCCCGGCAAATCTCTGACTCTACCCCCTTTGATTAGGACAATACCATGTTCGGAAATATCATGACCAATTCCTTGAATATAGGCAGTAACTTCCTGTTTGTTGGAAAGCCTGACCCTGGCTACTTTTCTTAAAGCTGAGTTCGGCTTTTTGGGAGTCATTGTTTTGACCAAAGTTACTACACCCCTTTTTTGAGGATTTGTTGACTCGTTCATTCTTCTTGTTCTTGAGTTAAACGAGCGTCTTAAAGCTGTTGCCTTTACTTTTTTTGGCAACTTTTTTCTTCCTTTTCTGATAAGTTGTGATATCGTTGGCATAGGTCTATTTTATCAAATTTCAGCCTCAGGCTCAAGGTTAAATTTTAACGCCTCCCGGAGCAGCGGGGACTGTTTCAGCTATTTCTTCTTCTGGCACCGCCTCTTCTCTAACCGGAATTTTCGCCCGTTCAGGAGAAACAGGAATGAGCCTACCAATAATAACATTCTCTTTTAAGCCTAAGAGGTCATCCTTTTTGCCAATCATGGCAGCGTCAGCAAGAATGTTGCTTGTTTCCTGAAACGAAGCAGCTGAAAGCCATGATTCGGTAAACAAGGCTGCTCTGGTAATTCCCAAAATTATCTGCTCAGCTGTGGCTGGATTGCCATTGTTTTCCCGAATAACACTGTTTTCCGCTTCAAGCCTTCTTTTGTTAACTAAGTCGCCCGGAAGGAAAGAGGTGTCACCCGGATTTTTAATCCTTACATTTTCGCTCATCATTCTCACTATTGTCTCAAAATGCCTGTCATTAATCGGAATTCCCTGCGATTCATAAACCGCTTGAATTTCATCAACCAGGTATTTTTGAGCTTCCCTGAGACCCCTGACATCAAGAATATTTCTTACCTCAAGAGCCCCTGAGGCAAGCTGAGTACCGGCTAAAACTTCTTCGCCGTCTTCAACCTTAAGCGTACTCGTTAAAGGAACAACGTATTCCCTGACTTCACCGTCTTTTTTGCCTTCTTTAACGATAATTTTATAACCACCTTCTTCAGAAACTATCTGAACCTTTCCGGAAATCTCTGCCAAAGGAGATACAATTTTTGGAGTTCTTATTTCAAAAAGCTCAGTCACCCTAGGCAAACCTTGGGTCACATCCAAGCCAACAACACCGGCTGTGTGCTTGGTTCTTAAAGTAAGTTGAGTTCCCGGCTCACCGATTGATTGGGCCGCCAAAACTCCGACCGGCACACCAAGCTTAACTGTTGCTCTGTTTGCAAAGCTCCAACCATAGCATTTAACACAAAGACCATAACGAGCCTCACAGGTAAGCGGTGAGCGAACTACCACCTTGGTAATTGCTGCGTTTTCTTCAAGTTGTTTTGCCTTTTCTTCATCAATTTCCTCATTTCTTTCGACAAGTGTCTTTTTGGTCTTTGGATCAATAACCGGCTCAGCCGTAAATCTTCCTAAAATTCTGGCACCAAAGGCCTTGCCTCTAAGACCTTCTTTAGTAATCTCAACGCCATCCTTGGTACCGCAGTCTTCCTCCCTGATAATTGCCTCGTGTGAAACATCGACCAGCTTTCTGGTTAAGTAACCAGCGTCAGAGGTCTTTAAAGCGGAATCTGTAAGACCTTTTCTTGAACCTCTGGTTGTGGTTACATACTCAAAAACGGAAAGTCCTTGTCTGAAGTTGCTTTTAGTTGGCAGGTCAACGATTCTTCCCATCGGATCAACCACTAAACCTCTCATTGCTGAAATCTGCTTGATCGTATCCCGGGAAACACGGCCGACACGAGCGTCAATAACAAGCCTTATCGGGTTTGTTTCGCCAATAATATCCCAGGTTTTATCAGCCAGTTCTTCGGTTGTCTCCATCCAAATTCCCCTGATAAGTCTTTTTTCCTCTTCAAGGGTAATTAATCCCTGCCTGTAGGTATCTTCAATCTCAGCCACCCGTTTTTCTGCGGCTTTAATAATCTCGTCTTTTTCCGGGCTCATTTCACAATCTTTAATGGAAAGAGAGATTCCAGATACGCTACCGCCAAAGAAACCAAAGTTTTTAAGGTTGTCAATAAGCATTACCACTTCCTCGTGAGTACAAACTTTCATGGCTTTGGTAAAGATTTCCTTAATAGTACTTTGCTTTACAGCGGTGTTAACAAATCTTAAGCATTCCGGTAAAGCCTCATTAAAGAAAATTCTCCCCACAGAGGTTTCCACAACTTCTGCATTTGGCAATCTCACCTTAACCGGCTCTCTACCTTTGATTTTTCCTGACTGGTAAGCAGTGATCGCTTCTTCCGGCAAGAAAACCTTTTCCTTTGCTTTTAAGGTAGGGTCAAGTGAGGTTAAATAGTAAGTCCCTAAAGCCATTTCTTTTCTGTCCGGCGCGTTTATTGGCGTACCGTCAGCCGGCCTTAACATGTTGTGGGCCGGCATCATTAAATTAATAGCTTCACTTCTTGCCTTTTGCGATAAAGGAACATGAACTGCCATCTGGTCGCCGTCAAAGTCAGCATTATACCCCTGGCAAACACAAGGGTGAAGCCTTAGGGCACTACCTTCAATCAGTATCGGGTAGAAAGCCTGAATACCGAGTTTGTGCAAGGTCGGCGCTCGGTTAAGAAGTATTGGGTGGTCTTTGGTAATCTCTTCAAGAATATCAAAAACTTCAGGCGGTCTTCTTTCAAGAATATTTTTGGCGCTTTTTACATTAGGAGCAACACCTCTAACAATCATTTCCCTTAAAACAAAGGGCTTAAACATTTCCAAAGCCATCTCTTTAGGCAAACCGCACTGGTTTAAATTAAGCTCAGGACCAACCACAATTACTGATCTGCCTGAATAGTCAACTCTTTTTCCTAAAAGATTTTGTCTAAATCTTCCCTGTTTTCCTCTTAACATGTCGGAAAGAGACCTTAAGGTTGGAGTTCTCCTGGCTCTTCTTTCCCTGACGCTTTTGTTTGAATCAATTAAAGAATCAACTGCTTCCTGAAGCATTCTTTTTTCGTTTCTCAAAATAATTTCCGGTGCACCAAGGTCAATTAAATGCTTAAGACGGTTATTTCTGTTAATTACTCTTCTGTAAAGATCGTTTAAGTCGCTGGTAGCAAACCTGCCGCCAGTTAACTGGACCATAGGCCTAAGATCAGGCGGAATAACAGGCAAAACAGTTAAAATAAGGCTGGAAGGACTTTGGCTTGACCTAAGCATTCCCTCAACCAACCTTAATCTTTTGACTGCTTTAATATGTCTTTGGCCGGAAGAGGACTTTACTTCTTCCTTAAGTTCCTCGGCCAACTTTTCAATATTTATCTTTTTTATTACTTCAAGAATACTTTCCGCTCCCATTCCCACCTTGAAAAATCCAGCGGCATTAACATCTCTTAGCTTTAGATAGTCTTCTTCAGAAATGACAGAAAGTTCTCTTAATCCTTTAACTCTGTCACTGAGAATTGAAAGCTCTTCTTTTAATTTTGCCAGTTCAGTATTAGCCCTGTCTTCAATCCACTTTTCCTTTTGTTTTCTGGTAAGCTCAAGTTCTTTTTCTGCTAAAGAGTAAGCTTCTTTGTTTTGAATTTTTTCTTTAAGAGATTCTTTGTCTTTTTCATAATCTTTTTTAAGTTGTGCTGTTCTCTCTTCTGTCTCTTTTTGCACTAATTCCTCTTTTTCCCTATAGTTTTCAGCCAATTTTTCCAGGGCTTCTTTTCTTTTGTCTTCTTCAACTTCGGTAACTAAATACTGAGCAAAATAAACTACTGTCTCCAGGCTCTTTGCCGGAATGTCAAGAAGAATTGAAAGCCTTGAAGGGATACCCCGGAAATACCAAACATGAGCAACCGGGGTAGCAAGGTCAATATGTCCCATTCTTTCTCTTCTGACGCGGGAAAGAGTAACCTCAACGCCGCATTTATCACAAACAATCCCCCTATATCTGATTCTTTTATACTTTCCGCAGTAGCATTCCCAGTCTTTTGTCGGACCAAAAATTCTTTCGCAAAAAAGACCATCTTTTTCCGGTTTTAGGGTTCTATAATTAATTGTCTCCGGCTTGGTAACTTCGCCGTGCGACCAAGCGTGAATTTCCTCCGGAGAGGCAACTTTAATGGTTAATGATTTAAAATCTGCAATTCCTTTTATCATATTTTTTAAGGCTTGTTACTCGTTTGCCTCCTCCTGGGTTTCAATATTATCTGTATCAGCTTCAACCAAATCCTCAATCTCCTGATTTTCTTCATTAACTTCCACTTCCAAAGAAGCACCGGCATCCACGAGGTTTTCTGCCCCTTCCCGAATTCTTTTTTCTTCATCCTCTTCTTCAATCTCTTCTTGTTTTTCAATTACGCCTTCAGGAATAATATTTAAACCCAAAGCTTTAAGTTCATTTACCAAAACATTAAAAGACTCCGGCACTGAAGCCTCGGGTATTGCAGCGCCTTTAACCACCGCCTCAAACGCTTTTGCCCTTCCCACCACATCATCTGATTTTATAGTTAACATTTCCTGTAAAACATGAGCTGCCTGGTGTGATTCCAAAGCCCAAACCTCCATTTCCCCAAGCCTTTGACCACCCATCTGGGCCTTTCCGCCAAGCGGCTGTTGGGTAACAAGAGAATAAGGACCAGTTGACCGTGCATGAGTTTTGTCTTCAACCATATGGATAAGCTTCATAACATAAGCAATGCCAACCGTGACTTCGTTATCCATAAGATCACCTGTTTTTCCGTCATAAAGTTTTACCTTACCCGAGACAGGAATCCCTGCTTCTTTCATCTCTTCTGTCATTCTTTCTTCTGTAAATTCCTCAAAAACAGGAACCGCTACTCTGTAGCCAAGTTTTTTGGCCGCCCAACCTAAGTGAGCCTCTAAAAGCTGGCCTAAATTCATTCTTGCCAAAACAGAAAGAGGAGAAATAATAATATCAACCGGAGTGCCGTCTTCAAGATAAGGCATATCCGCAGCGGGCACTACTTTTGAGATAACGCCTTTGTTGCCGTGTCTTCCTGCCAGCTTATCTCCTTCGGAAATCTTCCTTATCTGGGCAACCTTGACCTTAATCACTTTATTAACTCCTGGTTCAAGCTCATCGTTTTTCTCCCTGTCTAAAATTTGGACACCAACCACAATTCCTCTTTCACCATGAGGCATTCTTAGGGAAGTGTCTCTTACTTCTCTGGCTTTTTCACCAAAGATCGCTCTTAAAAGCCTCTCTTCGGCAGAAAGTTCTGTTTCTCCTTTTGGTGCGATTTTTCCAACAAGAATGTCATTTGGGCCAACTTCAGCTCCGACAACAACAATACCATCTTCCGCCAAATTCGCCAAATCCTGCTCGCTGACATTAGGAATGTCTCTGGTTAGTTCCTCAGGTCCAAGTTTAGTATCAACAACCTGAGCCTCATACTCTTCAATGGAAATTGAGGTAAAAAGATCCTCTTTCACTAGCCTTTCAGAAATAACAATAGCATCTTCATAACCCAAACCCTCATACTGCGCATAAGCAATAAGCAAATTTCTTCCCAAAGCCAACTCTCCACCTTCACTGGCAGGTCCGTCAATAATTATTTGTCCTTTTTTAACTGCTTCTCCCACAGAAACTAATGGTTTTTGTGAGTAGCAGGTGCCAACCGGGTTTGTTCTCTGGAATTTTACAATTTTGTACGTTTCCTGGTCGCCTTCTTTTTTATAATTTTCTTCAATAATTTTTTCTTTGGCTTTATCGGTGGTTTTAATAACAACTTTTTCAGCGTCAACATAAGTAACCTTGCCGTTACTTCTTGCTTTTATCACCATACCCATGGCTGAGGAAACCGGACCTTCCATTCCTGTCCCCACTACCGGCGCTTCTGGATTAAGCAAAGGTACAGCTTGGGTCTGCATGTGGGTACCCATAAGAGCTCGGTTAGGTTCATCGTTGGCAATAAAAGGAATAAGCGAAGCCGAAGAGCCAACAATCTGCTGCGGGCAGACATCAATGAACTCAATCATTCCTGTGGAAACTTCTAAAAAGTCACCCAGATACCTGGCAGGCACCAGCTCACTTCTAATATAGCCTTTTTCGTCAATATCAATACTTGAGTGGGTAATATAATGATTACGCTCTTCGTCGGCCTGAAGGTAAACAATTTCGTCAGTAACTTTTACTTTGGTTTTGCCGTTAACTTTTGTCTTTTCAACTTTTTTGTAAGGAGCCTCTAAAAAGCCAAACTCATTGACCCTGGCGTACAAAGAAAGATATGTAACCAAGCCAATATTTGGTCCTTCAGGGGATCTAACCGGACAAATCCGGCTATATTGAGAAGAATTAATGTCTCTGATTGAAAACGAAGCTCTTTCTCGGGTAATGCCGCCCTGACCCATAACTGAAAGCCTTCTTAAATTGTCAAGCTCTGAAAGAGGGTTTGTTTGATCTAAAATCTGGGAAAGCTGACCCTGGCGGTAAAATTCATTAATCGCAGAAATCAAGGGCCTGGCATTAATAAGGGCTCCAGGCATGAACTTTTCCTCTGTACTCATTAAAGCCATTCTCTCCTTAATCATTCTCTCCAGCCTTAAAAGCCCGACCTTAACCGCAGTTTGCAAAACCAACTCGCCAACTCTTCTTACTCTCCGGTTGGCCAAGTGGTCAATATCATCAACCTCGCCTTTACCATTTTGTAGATTTATAAGATAAGTGACGATACCAATAAGGTCTTCGCGGTTTAATGTCCAGTGGTCTTCATCGTTTGCTGCGTCAAGTCCTAAACGGTTATTAATCTTATAACGGCCGACTTTGCTTAAATCATAACGCCGATTATTCATAAAAAGATTAACAAAAAACTCTTGGGCGTTTTCTAAAATTGCCGGTTCACCGGGGCGAAGTTTCTTGTAAACTTCAATTAATGCTTCTTCTTTTGTCTTAGTAGGATCATATTTAAGGGTTTTTTCAATAAGAGCGAGGCCAGCCTCGCCCAAAGGAGCAAAAGCAGAAATTATTTCTTCGTCAGTTGACAAGCCAAAAGCTCTTAGAAGAACAGTAGCCGGGAACTTTCTGCGTCTGTCAACCCTGACAGAAACAACATCATTTCTTGCTACAAAAAACTCAAGCCAAGAACCTTTTACCGGCCTTACTTCAGCCATATAAAGAGTCCTTCCGGTGTTAGGATCAACTTCTCCGGAAAAATAAACTCCAGGCGCTCTTACCACCTGATTAATAACACACCTTTCTATTCCATTAACAATAAAGGTTGCCCGGGGTGTCATTTCCGGAATATCGCCCAAAAATACTTCTTGCTCAACTGTTTTACCGGTTTGCTTATTAAGAAGTCTTGCTTGGACTTTAAGTGATCTTTCGTAAGAAAGGCCTTTTTCCTGAGCTTCCTCGATTGTTCTTACTGGTTCACTAAGAGAATAGTCAACAAGCTCAAGCTGCCAGTTTTTGCCGGCAAAATCTTCTATGGGTGAAATTTCGCGAAGCGCTTCTTTTATTCCTTCTTTTTTAAACCATTCCCAAGACTCTTTTTGAACCTGAATTAGATCTAAAGGAGGCAAAACTGAATAATTTCTACCCCAATTGACACGGTCTTTTGTTTGTATTTTCATTAATTTAGAGTTCATTTAAGGATAATGACCAAAAAATATCGCCAAAAACTTCTCTTTTGGCGATAGCAAAAGAAACGGACTTACACGCCCGTTATCAATTTATTTAATTTGAAGCTATTTTAGTGGATGATCTTTGTTTTGTCAACAAGCAATTGGCTTACCCAAAAAAGGATTTCTTTCCTATAACATAGGCAAATTTCTATCCTCAAAAAACTTACCTTAAAAGATAACGGCCGATGTTTTGGGCATGTTCTTCACTTGTTTTAGCATAATGCATTTTTCCCTCAAGGTCTGAGATATAAAACCAATACGAGCTTTCCTTGGGAGAAAGAGCAGCCTTAATCGAAGAAAGGCCTGGATTACAAATTGGTCCTGGCGGCAAACCCTGATTAAGATAAGAATTAAAAGGAGAGCTTATTTTTAAATCGTTTTTGCTCAGGCTTTTTGGCCACCAGTCACAGTTTGGATCATATGAGTTTCGGCACCTTTGACTTGCCACTGCGTACTGTACCGAGGCATCAACCTGAAGCGGCCAGTTGTTTTGAAGTCTTTTTAAAAGAATTCCCGCTACAATTTTTCTATCAGTCTCCGTTCTTGCTTCCCTTTCCACAATTGAAGCAAGGATAAGGGCATCTTCAAAGCTGAGTTTGCTTTCGGCAATTTCCTCTTTAAGCCCACTTATAACTTTTTTTTCAAAGTTACTGGCAATGATTTTAAGAATTGTTTCCTCCTTAGCATCTTTGGGAAACAAATAGCTATCCGGAAAGATTCTACCCTCAAGTCCTTCACTTATTACTTTTTCTTGCCAATCTTTAGGGTTGACTGCAAAACCGCTTTTTATAAGCTGGGCTCCAATTTGCTCCTGTCTTAAACCTTCTATAATTGTCACCCATTGGTCGTTGGTTCCTTTTATGAATAATCCCGAGATTTCCATTGGTGTCATTGAGGCTGAAAGCTGATAAGTGCCAGCTTGGATTTTTTTAGACAAACCCTGAATCATAAGATAAACCTTAAAAAAAACAGGGCTTTTTATTAATCCTTCCTCTTTTAACCGGCTGGCAACCAAGGAAATTGGCTCGCCTTTCCTAATCACAAAACTTATTTTTGTTTGCTTGCTGGGGTCAAAGGGCTTAAGGCTCTCTTTCCACCAAACTTTTCCGCCAATAAATACAAATAAAAGAAGAAAAAAAAGCACGCTAAGATTAAAAGGAATTTTTTTCACCTTATAAGAAGAATCAGTAATTTTCTTAAACTTCCTCAAAAAGAGCCCGGCGGTATTTCTGGGCTTTTTTGTCATATATGAAGATTCTACCGCATTTGCAGGTAATCTTCTCTGTCCCGTCCTCTCTTTTGGTGTGATTACCTTTAGAAAGGGGGGCACCACAGCCAACACATTGCCCCTTGGAAAGAAGCCAAGCCTGAACGGGAGCAATTATGTTTTTAAACATTATTAACACCTCCTTCTAAATATGATTCTAGCATAAGAGCGGCAGCAATTGCATCCTCTTTTTTTTGCCTTTGCTTTCTTTTTTTTCCTGATTGTAAAAGTACTTTTTGAGCATCGACGGTGGTTAGGGTTTCGTCATGAAAGTCAACCTCAAGGCCGGTTTCTTTTTTAATTTTTTTTCCAAATTCAAAGATTTCTTTTTCAATTAAACCGCCGGGATTGCCAATTACAATTTTTTTAAATTCATATCGGGAAACAATCCCGCTGATTTCCTTTAAAAATCCTAAAAAAGGCAAAGTCAGCAAAGGCTCAACCACCCCCAAAGAAGTATCAGCCAAAGCAAGGCCGATTTTTTTTCTTCCGTAATCAATGCCTAATATTTTCATAAGCGTATTTTACTCTTTAAATTTTTGCCAGCCTGGCTCTGATAATTAAGCGGCGCAAATAAGTACCTGGCGGTACACAAGTAATTAAAGTAAGATACGAATCGTCGAACCTTTGGGCAAGAATTGAAATATCGCTTGGAGAAACTTCAATCATATTTTCAATTACATAACGATAGGTAACCTCGTTATGGTAGACAATAATCTCATCCTGAACTTTAAGGGTCGGAAGAGTGGAAAAAATGGTTAAGTAGTTTTTAGGGTTAAAAAACTGAGGCAGAACCGAATGGCCAAAAACAACCGTGTTGCCATAACGGCCAGGTGCTGCTGTTCCTGGATACTGAATAAGGCTTTGCTTAAGATCCTCAACCCCAACCCTGACCTCAGCTTTTTCTATCCCCAGCTTGGGAATTGACAAGAAATAAGTAGAGTTATCGGTTTCAACACTAAACTCCTTTTCAATTTTCTCTTCACTAAACCAGTTGCCCGCCTTGGTATAGTCTACCAAATCAATTTCAGTGCCAATTACCTGAGCCGAGCTCAAAAACTCATTTTTTTGAGGAGGCCCGAAAGAATGGGAAATTGCTGCCTCAGAAGAAGGGCTGACAAAAGAAGCGGAAAAACGGGGAGCCACTAAAAGCTGGTAGGAAATTATTGGATAGGCTGCGTTTATAAAAAGAAAGATGCCGACAACCAAAAGGAAACCGGCAAAATATCTTTTCCTAGAACTTCCAAGTTTTGGGCTAAAAACATTAAAGCGTGGTTGTTTCTTAACATAACGGTAAAGCATTATTCTAGTGTTTCTATTGAAACGCTAATATTTTGCTCCTTAAAAGGGAAGAATTTCAAATAGGAAAAGGGTTTGGGGCTAATATTTATTTTAACCCCGCTTACTTTATTTATGTTACCAATAATTTTTTCTCCACTTTTTAGAGGTTTACTTTTAAGAAGCAACGGAATTCCCGCGGTGTTTATCTCGGGCAAAAACTTTTCTCTCACCGAGGCTTTATAAACTCCTTTTTTAGGATCAACCACACTAAAGGTCTGGTTACTTGAGGAAGAATCACGGCGGTAACCCTCATTTACTTCTCTGCTAAGCACTTCTTCCACAAGAGATAAAAAGTCCTCTTGTTTTATATAAAGAACAGAAAATTCTGCCTCCTGTTCAAGAGATAAACTGGTAGCTTCTTCGTCAATCTCACGGTCAAAACTATCGGTTTTGCTTTCCAGTTCAAAGGAATCTTCAAGAAGATAATCTCCTTCCGAAAGAGAGTTTGTGATTTCCAGTTTTGCCACTTCTCTTAATTCGGAAAGCAATTCTTTCTGTAGGTTTTCCCTATCAGTTTTGGATACTGCCTGTATTTCTCTGCTGGTGCCTCCGGAAAAAGCAGAGGGGTTTTTAACAAGCAGGCTTGAAGAAGAAACAGTTTCAAAGGATAAAACCGAATCTGAAGCAATGTTATATTGCGCACCGATATCCTCAGCTGTTGCCGTTGTTTTAATCTCTCCCCATTTATCAACTCCCATAGCCAGGTCTGCTGTTTTTGAAGCCACATTTACTTCTTCGTCAATTACAAACTTAAGTCCTCCGGGTCCTTTAAGAATGGAGCCGGCGGGAATTCTTTTTGCCTGCTCAGTGCGGTTGTAGATAATAATTTCTCCTTTGGCTTTGTCCCCAACTGTTTTTTTACCAGTTACTTGCGCTGTTTTTGAGCCGGAAACTTGATGGCTCAGGGTTCTCGCCGGCACAACCATTCCCTCGGAATCAGCTGCGGTAATTTCGTCTGAAATAGTAAATTCAAATTCTTTATCAATTTTTTGCGGTTCAACAATGATTTTAACCTCAGCCTTGGCCCAGTTCCAAAAACCAAAAAGGGAAAAACCAAGAACAAGGAGTGGGAGAAAAAGAACAACTAGAGGTAGTTTTCCAAATTTTAAATCAAATCTTAAACGAGGAAGCCTTATCCGTTTAAACCAGGAAAAAGCCAAAGAAAACTTTGGCAGGAAGTTAAAGCTAATTTTTCTCTTAGGTATTGGCTCAGGTCTTTTCATTTCTTCTTTCGGTACCTCACTGGCGGTGTAAACTGTTTCCCCGTTTTCCTCAACTCCGCTGCCAGCTTCAGCCTTTTGGGGAACATAAATCCCGGTAGCTAAAATGTCTTCACCTTTTAGAAAACCAAAATCTTCTTCCTGCTCTTCGAAGTGTTTGCTTTCACTTTCTTCATGAAGAGTTTCTTCTGGAGTAGTTTCAAAGACAGGCTCTTCATTGACTTTTTTTTCTGCCTGAACTTCAACTTTTTCTTCAGCTCTTTCCGGGTTGATTTCCCTAAAACCAGCCAAAACAACAGCTTTTATTTCAAAATTCGGGTCGGCAACCTCAACTTTGGGCAGTTGTAAAAACTTAAGCTTTTTCTCTCCCTCAGGACCAACCCAGGGGTAAGCCACTAATGTTTGCCTGGCTTCTTCAATATTTTGGTTTTCAGCGTCGTTTATAAGAAGAATTCTATTGGGAAGGTTGTCCTGAATATCAAACCTAAGAAGTCCTTCTTCTAGATCTAGGGCAAGGTTGTCGCTTCTGCCCACCAACTTGCTACCTAAAAACTTTCCTTTACTAATAAGGGAAACGGTAATTTCTGTTTCGCCGACATTAACCAAAATTAAACTGGGCAAGCCGCCTTCTTCGCTTTTTAGAAAGTGGGCAATTGCCTCAGGAGTAACGATAAAGCCAGCTGGCTTTAATTCCATTTTTTTACAGACTTCTCTAAAAAGGTCTTGCTTGCTTTGTTCAATTGAATTTTCCTGCACCCAATTTTCGGGAATACCCAAAATAACTTTACCTGGCTGCTTTCCTTCAAGACTGGCAAGCTTGGTAACCGCAGAGGCAATTGAAGCGTCGGCGGCAACAATAAGCTCTTCGGGGTTGTTGTTTCCCCATGATTCAGGATTGCCAAAAACTATGTCTTTTTCGCCGTTTTTAGCAACCGACCAAATCGCGCTTTTTACCTTTTTTTCATTAACAAGCAAGCTGAGGTAGTATTCCACAGAAGAACCGTTATTTTTATCAAGCGGGTTAATTTTTTCAAGTAAACTACTTAAGGGCAGCATATTTTAGCTTAGGGTTGCATAAATTCTTCTTTTGCCTGCTCCTGAGGCTTCTTCTTTTATTATTTTAAACTTTCCTAACTCACCTGTAAAAGAAACATGCGGACCTCCGCAGACTTCTTTTGAAAAATCGCCAATTTTATACAGTTTAACTCTTTCTTGGTATTTTTGCTCAAATAAAGCCATTGCCCCTTCTTTTTTTGCTTCCTCAAGACTAACAACCTTAAATTCCACAGGCAAATTCTCTTTTATTTTTTGGTTAACTAAATCCTCAACTTTGTTAATTTGCTCATCTGTCATTTTGCTAGGATAGGTAAAATCAAATCTCATTCTTTCGGCCGTAATATTAGAACCGGCTTGGCGCACTGTCTCGCCTAATACTTTCCTTAAGGCTGCATGCAAAAGATGAGTGGCTGTGTGGTATTTAGTTACTTGTTCTGATTGGTCAGCCAAACCGCCGGCAAACTTCTTTTCCGCACCGATTCTTGACTTTCGCTGATGCTCTTCTTGGGCTTTTATAAACTCCTCTTCATTAATTTCAATTTCTTTTTCTTTAGCCATTTCAACTGTTAGCTCAAAAGGAAAACCATAAGTTTCATAAAGAAAAAAGGCTTCTTTACCAGTGATCTTTCCTTTTTGGGAGAGCTTTTCAAACTCTTTTGTCCCCCGCTGAATGGTTTTTAAAAACCTTTCTTCTTCAAGCCCTAGTTCCCTGTAAATTCTTTCGCTTTGGGAAACAATCTCAGGATAGGTATCTCCCATTGTCCTGATAACCGACTCTGCCACCAAACCGCTAAAAGAGCCGTGAATTTCAAGCATTCTACCAAAACGGACTGCCCTTCTTATAAGCCTTCTTAAGACATAGCCTTGTTCAGTATTGGAAGGAGTAATTCCTTCAGCCAAGATAAAAACAGATGCTTTTAAGTGGTCAGCAATGATACGCATTGGCTTTTTGTTTTCTTCTTTTTCGTAGCTTTTCTCGGAGATTTTCTCAATTTCCTTAATAATTGGTAAAAAAAGCTCAGTTTTGTAATCGTCGTCTAAACCATTTAAAACCGCAGTTGTTCTTTCCACCCCCATTCCCGTATCAATATTTTTTTGCTCCAAAGTCTTAAAATCTTCTTCAGGTGTTTTGTAGTATTGCATGAAAACATCATTCCATATTTCAAGATACTTTCCACAAGAACACCCTGGTTGGCAATCTGGCCCGCAGTCGGGTTTGCCGGTATCATAAAACATTTCCGTATCCGGACCGCAAGGCCCTGTTTTTCCGGCCGGACCCCACCAGTTGTCTTCTTTGCCTAAAAAGAAAATCCTTTCCCTTGGAATTCCTGCCTTTTCCCAAAGCTTGGCAGTTTCTTCGTCTTTAGGAGCGTCTTTATCTCCGGCAAAACAAGTGACTGATATTTTTTCCGAAGGAATTTTAAGCACCTTAGTTAAAAATTCAAAACTTAAGGGAATCATTGTCTCTTTCCAGTAATCGCCTAATGACCAGTTTCCAAGCATTTCAAAAAAAGTGTGATGATAGGTATCGCCAACAGCCTCAATGTCTCCGGTTCTTAAACATTTTTGCACACTGCAAAGCCGCCTTCCCTGGGGATGGGGTTCTCCTAAAAGATAGGGAACAAGAGGGTGCATGCCGGCAGAAATAAAAAGCGTGGTCGGGTCGTTTTCGGGAATAAGCGATGAAGAAGGAATAACTTTATGTTCCCTTTCTGTAAAAAAATTAATGAATTTTTCTCGAAGCTCCTTGGCGGTCATTTAATTTAAAAGTATAGCTGAACCGAAGCCAAAGGGCAAATTTTTTGAATGAAACAATTCTAACTCTTAGTCGGCAAACTTTAAAGTGGAAAGAATTTCCAAAATTAAATCTTTAGACTCAGGAGAAGACTCTCGATAAGAAAAAGAAAAATTATAAGAGGTATTGCCAATTCGCGGACCGCCAGCATCACCAAAAGGACTGTCATAGTAAATGATTTCTCCTTGTTTGTAATTACATAAGGGAATATTGTAATCACCGATTTTAATATTGGCCAACCGTGCTCCAGCACCCTTCGCCACTTGACATGTCGCCCCGCCAAAACCATCGCCAAAGACAAGCTCAATTTGTCCTTCTGGACCGGAAAAAGATAAATTTCCATAATAAATTGGTTCATTTGAATTTACACCATAAGACACTTTTGTTTTTGTCTTCACGGAGTAAGACCAACCAGCCGGATATTTAATCTCAAATTTTGCAATATTATCTGAATAGGTTTTCCAGTTAGTTGTTTCATCAACAACTGGAGTAATAGTTGGTTCGGAAACCGTAGCCGTAGGGGTATTTTTGTCGGAAATTATTTCCTTGGGAGCAATTTGCTTTTTCCCTATTTGCATTCCCAATACTGTTCCCGTCGCAATTAACAGGATGGCAACAGCCAATATAACAACGATTTTTAAAATAGATTTTTCTCCGGATAAATTAGGAGCTGGTTCTGTTTGTGCTGGTTGAACTTGCTCCTGAGATTGGATTTCGTCTGCTTCTTTTTTTTCCATTTTATTATTTTTTTGTCAGCGGTGCTCCTTTTTTAAAGAAAAACCTTTTTCCGCTGGAAGCTTTCTTTTCTTTAACCGGTTTTTCAACCAAGACTTCCTCGTTTTCTTCAACCGCGTTAACAATGTTTTCAACTGCTTCTTGCGCTGCTTTCTGAACATTTTCGACTGCTTCTTGGGCAATTTCCGGCAAATCTTTAACCTTTTCTTCAACTTCTTTCTTAACTTCCGCCACTTGCTCAGTTGCTTTTTCTTTTATTTCCTCTCCTTTTTCTTCAACTTTTTCACCAATCTCCTCAAAATTTTCAAGAAGCCACTTGCCTTTTTGAAGAAGTTTCTTTTTGGCTTCTTCCTTGTCCTCGATACCAAGAAGGTAAGAAGCGCCTGCTCCTAATATGCCGCCGACGATCAGACCAATCCAAAAACCGTTATTGCTTTCATTGTTTTCGTCATTCATCTTTTGGCTCCTTAAGGCTTGTTTTTTGAGTTTTGTTTTTCAAAAAAAAGCTAATAAAATCACTGCCGCTTTTTAAACCGGTAATAAAACCTGAAAGCCCGGCTACTGGCTTAGCTACAGAGGAAGAAATGAGCTGGCAGTCGTCAACAATTTTGTTAAGTTTAGCTGCCGTTTGCCTAAATTCTTTTAAAATGTGAATCACTTGAACTCCGGCAATTGCAAGCAAGGTGGTCAAAACCGTAACAACTAAAAAAAGAAGAGCTTGGTTAAGGTAAGGTATTTGCATGGGCAGTTTATTTTATATAACTTAGTTTAAGGTTTAAAAAGACTTCTTGTCAAGGTTACTCCACTTTTACTTTTATATTAAAAGTTCTTTTTTTACCTTGCCTGTTTACTGCCTCAACAGTCACAAAATTTTCTCCTCGGGGAAGAGTAACTTCTTCTTTAAAGCTGCCGTCTTCCGAAATAGAGATTAAAGTACCGTCAATCTTAACCGAAGCTTCAGGATGAGTCTTCCCTCTAACTTCGATTTTTTCCTCAAATACCTGGCCTTCAACCGGAGAAAAAACTTCAAGTTCGGGAGCAGAAGAAAAACCAACATATTGCCTGACAAAAAAGTAGGTAAAGCCGATGATTAAAAAAGAAACAAAAAAAATAAAGGTCATTTTCGGAGTCCAGCAAAAGCTTTTTTCGCCCAAGGGTTCAACCATCCCCCGCGGTATAACCTGACCTTTTTCGTTTTCCCTGAAATCCCTTCTGAAAACAGCGAGAACATTTTCAGCCGATAATCCCAAGGAAAGAGCATAATTCCTGATAAATCCTTTAACAATGGTGCTTTCCTCTATCTGCTGAAAATTGTTTTTTTCAATTGCCTCAAGATACTTTTGCCTGATTTTTGTTTCTTTCTCAATATCTTCAAGACTGAGGTTTAGCTCTTTTCTTTTTTCGGAAAGTATTTCTCCTACTGTTCTCATGAGATTTTATGTCCCTGGAGTTTCTGAGGCTAAAAATTCGTCAGGATTTTTGATTAAAATATCTCTTGGCTTTGCTCCGTCACCAGGGCCAATTACACCAGCCGCTTCAAGCTGATCTAAAATTCTTGCCGCCCGATTATAACCAACAGAAAGCCGCCTTTGCAACAAAGAAGCTGAAGCCCTACCAAACTGACAGACGGTCTTAACTGCCTCTTCAAAAAACTCATCTCTTTCCTCGCCCCCGCCGCTAACTCCGCCTTTTAAAGAGGAGTCGGCCATTTCCGTTACTTCTTCTGTATAAACCGGCCTTACGCCTGTTTTACCCAAGTGACCAATAAGCCTTAGAATTTCAGCATCAGAAACAAAACAGCCCTGAATTCTTGAAGGTTTAGCCTGGTCAGGAGGGATATAAAGCATGTCTCCTCTTCCCAAAAGCTTCTCTGCGCCCGGACTGTCAAGAATTACCCTTGAGTCAGTCATTGAAGCAACAGCAAAAGACATTCTGGTGGGAATGTTGGCCTTAATAAGTCCGGTTAAGACATCAACTGATGGTCTTTGGGTGGCAATAACCAAATGAATCCCGGTCGCTCTTGCCATTTGCGCCAGCCGGCAGATATTGTCTTCAACCTCAGCAGGAGCAAATAGAATAATATCAGCTAATTCGTCAACCATAATGACAATATAAGGAAGCGCCTGAAAGCCTACATTCTCGTTATACATTTCGATATTTCTGGCTCCAGCTTGGGCAAATTGTTTGTAGCGATTATCCATTTCTTTAGTAGCCCATTTTAAGGCACTGACAATTTTTTCAGGTTCAACTATCACTGGAGTAAGTAAATGGGGAACACCATTATATTGCGTAAATTCAACTCTTTTTGGATCAATCAAAATAAGCTTTACCTCGGAAGGAGAAGTCCGGAAAAGAAAAGTCGAAATCCAGGAATTTAGAAGAACGGATTTACCGCTACCTGTTTGTCCGGCAATTAAAACATGGGGCATTTTGCTAATGTCGGCAATTTTAGGCTCACCGGAAACATCAAGTCCTAAAGGCACCAAAAGTTTTCTTTTTTTATCTTTCATTCCCTGAACTGAAAGAAGCTGCTTTAGGGTAACTATTTCCAAAGAGCGATTAGGAAGCTCAATGCCCACCAAAGAACGCCCTGGTATTGGCGCTTCTACCCTGATCTGTCCGGTTGGCGCAGCCAAGGCTAAGGCAAGATCATTGGCAAGACTGGTAATTTTTGAGAGTTTGGTGCCAAGACCAACCTCAATCGCATATTGAGTTACAGCCGGACCATTGTTGACTTCAACCACCCGGGCAGAAATGCCAAAAGAATCAAAAGTTCTTTCAATTGTCGAAGCATTAGTCTTAACATCGCCCCGGTCGGCCTTACCTCCGCTGGCTTCGCTTAAAAGCGAAAGCGGCGGGTAATTCCAAACTTCGTTTTGGGCACCGGGAATATTTGTTGCCACAGCAGTAAACTCTTCTTCCGGCTCAGCGGTTATCAATGCTTTTGAAGGCTCTTTAATACTAAAGTTAGGCTTGGCAGAAACAGACTTTAAAGCATTTTTTTCCTGTATAAACTGAGGAGTTTCTTTTTTTGGTTTAAAGCCAATGCCCTTTACTGCTTTTAAAAAATCGGCAAACCCGAGGAAAATCTGGTCAAGAGAGGTATTAAACAAAACCACAAAACCAATAAGCGCGCAAACTACCAAAACAAAGACACTTCCCAGAGAGGTTAGGTAGTAAGCTATTTGTTCAAAAACCCCCTTACCTACAAGTCCGGAGCGCGTTAGCCCCATGAGAGACAACGAAGAAAGTCCGCCGCCAACCATAACGCTGGCTCGTGTCCAGGGAATCTCTAGCTTAGTAAGCATAAGACCAGAAAGCATAAGGAAGAAAGCCACAAAAACTGTCCCCCAACCAAAGTACTCAAGAAGCTTAACATTTAAAGAAAATAAAAATCCTCCCTGTCTGGTAAAAGAAAGAATTACTAAAAAGGCTAAAGAAAAAAGAGTAAGGTATGCAATTGAATAAATTGCGTCTTTCTTTAGCTTAATTTTAAAACGGCGTTTAAACCAACCTTTCCTTCTGGCCATACTGAAATTATATCAAGTCGAAGAACAAATTTAAAACATCAAGGAAAAACAGCTGTTTTGAGCCTGTCAACCAGTTCTTCAAAAACAAGAAGTTCGCTTTTCTCCTGGTTTCTTTTTTTCCATTCAATTTTATCTCCCGTTTTAAGGCTCACTACCAGTCTTACCGGTATACCGATTAGGTCTGCATCTGCAAACTTAACTCCAGCAGAAACATCTTCTCTATCATCAAACAAAACCTCAATGCCTTCTTCATTAAGCTTTTTATAGACTTCATTCGCTTTTTCTTCTGCCCCTTTAAGACCGATTAAATGAACCAAAAAAGGAGCAACTGAGTCAGGCCAGACAAGACCTTTTTCGTCGCGGTGGATTTCTGCTATTGTTGCCATTGTTCTTCCTAAACCAATCCCATAACAGCCCATGTAAAAAGGCTTTAGTTTTCCGTCTTTATCAATGAAAGTGGCGTTTTTCATCCTTTTTGAATAATACTCTCCCAGCTGGAAAATATTACCTACTTCAATCCCTCTTTTCTCAAAAAGCATTTCTCCATCAAGAGAGGTAAACCCAGGCTGGGCCATAGCAATGTCTCCTTCTTTGTCAAGCTGGTAGTCACGGTCAATATTAACATTCAGAAGGTCTTTGTTTTTCTTGTTTGCTCCACCGTAAGCATTTTTTACTGTTCTTAGCGAATCGTCTCCCACCACAATAAGCTCAACTCCCTTAGTCAGATTGTCCTTAATTCCTGCCGGAGAAATAAATCCGGGCTCTGAACGAAGCTTTTCCCTGATTTCCTCATCGGTGGCAAAACGAAAAAGATTAAGGGAGAGTAAATTCTTAAGTTTAACCTCATTAACTTCATAATCTCCTCTTATTACTGCCAAAATAAATCGGCCGCTATCGTCCACATAAACTACATCTTTTATCTGCTGCCACAAAGGCAAATTATGAAATTCAACTCCGTCTTCCATACTTGCTCCGCGAACCGCTTCAACTTCTTTTAAGGGCTGTTCTTTTTCGTCAAGATTTTTTTCTTCTTTCTTAAACCTGGCCACATCTTCATGCATCCCCACCTCACTGCCTTTTGTAATCAAAAACCGGCTTTCTCCAATTTTGGATTCAACCACAAACTCATGGGAATACTCGCCGCCAATATAGCCATTATCAGCTTCAACGGGAATTGTTTTTAGCCCCATTCTTTCAAAAATTAAGGTATAAGTGTCCCACATTCGGTGGTATTCTTTTTTAAAGTCTTCCTTTCCGGTATGAAACGAGTAAGCATCCTTCATAATAAACTCGCGTACACGAAGAAGCCCGCCACGAGCACGAAGCTCATCTCTAAACTTGGTAGAAAACTGGTAAACATTAAAAGGGAGGTCTTTATAACTTATCTGAAATTTTCTGACGACATCAACAAACATTTCCTCAGCTGTTCCGCCCAAAGCAAATTCAAAGTCCCGTCTGTCCCTTACCTTCATTAACTCAAAACCAACGGCTTTATCCCTGTTTGTTTCCTGCCAAAGAAAAAGAGGGTGAAGTACCGGTGCAAGCATTTCCTGACCGCCAATTCTGTCCATCTCTTCTTTGATAATTTTCATAATTTTTTGCTGAACTCTTTCTCCAAGAGGTAAAAAAAAGTATCTGCCGGCGGTTGATTCTCTTATAAAACCAGCCCGATAAAGAAGTTTATGAGATTCTAGAGCCGCCTCAGAAGGTGCTTCCTTAACTGTTTTTCCGAAAAGTTTTGAATATCTCATGGCTAAATTATAGCAAAAAACTAGGCTAGTTTTTTTAAACGCTCCCTTACTGTTTGCATTTGGTCATAATCATAAATGGAAACAGGCAAAACTTCCTTTTTTGTTTCCTTTAGTTTTTCCTTAATATTTTTAAGATCTTCCTTACTTGCCAAGTCTGACTTGGTGATCAAGATAAGTTCTGGCTTTAAAAGAAGTTCTTTGTCATAATCACCCAGCTCCTTTCTTACATCTTTATAGTCTTTAAGCGGGTTTTTTGAATCGGCGCTAACACAATGTACTAAAGCCTTAGTTCTTTTAATGTGTTTTAAAAATTTAATTCCCAAACCTTTCCCCCCAGAAGCACCCTCAATCAAACCCGGCAAATCCGCTAAAATAACGCCGTCCATTACTCCTAGGTTTGGCTCTAAGGTGGTAAAGTGATAAGGAGCAACCTTAGCACTCGCTTGCGTAAACTCATTAAGAAGGCTTGATTTACCAACTGAAGGAAAGCCGATAAAACCAAGGTCGGCAACCAGCCTTAGTTCAAGAAGCAATTCTCTTTTTCGACCATAAGTTCCGTATTCAAACTCTTTGGGTGTTTGGTTGGTAGCAGAACGAAAATGCCAGTTACCACGGCCGCCTTTACCACCCTCAGCCACTAAAATCTCTTCTCCTGCTTGTACAATCTCCCAAGTCTCATCAGTACCAAGGTCCTTAATAACAGTTCCCGCCGGAAGGGCTAAAACCAAATCCCTGCCGTTTGCCCCAGTTTTTTTCCGGCTTTGCCCGGGCTCTCCATCCTGGGCTTTAAATTCTTTTTTAAAACGAAATTTATTAAGACCGGTGATATCTTCAATGCCCCGAAAATATATACTTCCTCCATTGCCGCCATCACCGCCGTCTGGTCCACCTTTAGGAACAAATTTTTCCCTTCTGAAGGAAACCTTACCGTTGCCGCCATTTCCCGCCTCAATCTTAATTACCGCCTCGTCAACCAGCATCTCTTAAACCTCGACAATAACAACTAAAACCATCGGCCTTCTTCCTGTTTTATTAAAGAAGAACTTCTCCAGATAATCCTGAACTACTTCCCTCACTAGCCGGGTATCTAAACGGCCGCGCTGTTGGTGCTCTTTAAGTGTTCCCTCAATCCCTCTTTTTGCTTCTGCTAAAAGCTCAAGGTTTTCTTTTATATAAACAAAGCCGCGGGAAACAATTTCCGGCTCGCCCTCAAGCGTCATCTTGCTTTGGTTAACCGGCAGAATTGCCACCACAATTCCTTCCTCGGAAAGAATTCTCCTGTCCCTTAAGACAACATTGCCAACATCACCGACACCAAGCGCGTCAACCATCACCTGACCGATTTCAACCCTTTCCTTAGTTTCAGAAAGCCCTGATTCATTAAACTCAATTACTTTGCCGTTATCCTGAATCAAAACCTGGTCTGTCTTAAAACCATTTTTTATAGCCAGTTTTTTATAGGCAACCATATGCCGGTAGTTGCCGCCAATAGGAATAAGATATTTAGGATTAATCATTTCCATCAGCTTCCCTAAATCTCCCTGAGAGCCGTGGCCGGAAACATGGATGTCGCTTCTTATGTCCGAGTAGGCAACCTCAGCGCCTAGACGGTAAAGATTATCGATCATGTTGTAGATTGCGGTTTCATTTCCGGGAATATAATCAGTTGAAAAAACAACCTTATCACCAGGCTTAATTTTGATATCTTTTATTTCTCCCGCGACCATTCTGTCCATCCCTGAGCCTAGTTGTCCCTGGCTTCCGGCAACAATCAAGGTCACTGCTCTAGGCGGGTATTTGTTTATTAGTTTTTTGGGGATAAAGGCTTCCTTCGGGTAAGAAATATACTTAAGCTTGGTGGCAATTTCAATATTTTTTTCAATTGACCGGCCAACAAGGATAATTTTACGGCCGTGTCTTAGGGAAACATCAATTGCCTGCTTTAGCCTGGAAATGTTTGAGGACATAGTAGTCACAATAAACTTGCCCTCGCAGTCAGTGATTTCCTGCTCGAAAACTTCTTCAAGCTTAACCTCAGGAGGAGTAAAACCAGGGTTTTCTGACCTTAGACAATCTGAAAGCAAACACAAAACCCCTCTTTTACCAATTTGCCTGACAAGCTCCTGGTTGGTAGGTTTGCCCATAACCGGGTTAAGGTCAAGTTTAAAATCAGCAGCATGATAAATAAGCCCAACCGGGGTTTCAATCGCCAAATGAAGTGTGTCCGGAATCGAATGGGTTACCTTAACAAACTCCAGAGAAAAATCTCCCACCTTAACCCGTTTCCCTTCATCAATTTCTTCAATGTTGGGAAAAATCCCAAATTCAGAAAGTTTGTTTTCCGCCAAGGCCTTGGCCCACCTAGGTGCAAAAACTGGAAGTTTGGTAGAAAGCTGGGGAAGAATATAAGGCAAAGCGCCAACATGGTCGTCATGACCATGGGAAAGAAAAATTGCCCTAATTTTATCTTTTTTATCCTTAAGGTAGGTGATATCGGGAATTACTAAATCAACTCCCAGCATTTCTTCTTCAGGGAAACCAACTCCACAATCAACAATAATAATATCTTTATCAGTTTCATAGACAAACATGTTTTTTGTCACTCTGCCGAAACCTCCTAAAGAAATGATTTTTAAATATTTTTTCATAAGTTCCTTTCTATATTAAATTAATTCCAATTGTTCATTTATAATTTTTTCTTTTTGATCGCTTTCGCTTTTTTCTTGCTGGTCTGAATTTTTAAACCTCTCTACCCCCTGAGTCAGGTTCAAAAAATCCCGCCTCAACTGTTTTTCAACTTCGCTACTTCTTAAGGCAGCTGCCGGGTGAAACATCGGCACAAAAATATATCTTTGTCCACCGTAGTCAACTAACCTGGCAATACCGTGATCGCGGCTGATTTTTCCATAAGGGAAAAACTTAGCCATGGCAAAACGACCCAAAGCAACAATCACTTTAGGTCTTATTGCCTTAAGCTGCCGGTCCAGGTACTCTTTACAGGCCTCGACTTCATTTGGCAACGGGTCCCTGTTTTCAGGTGGCCGGTGCTTGAGAATGTTGGCCACAAAAACATCTTCTCTTTTTAGATTTATTGATAAAAGAAGTTCGTCTAAAAGCTTTCCGGCAGCACCACAGAAAGGAATACCTCTCTGATCTTCCCAATAACCCGGAGCCTCACCGATAAACATAATTTCAGCATGGCAATTTCCTTCTCCCGGAACAGGTCTTGTGGCCGTTTTTTTTAGCGGACACTTGTTGCAAGAAGCTATCTCTTCTTCAATTTTTCTTAATTCCGATTCTGTTTCCATTTTACCAAACTTGTACAAACTCTCTCAAGTTTTCATCACTAACAATTACTTTTGCCTTTTTGCCTTCAACAATTATTTTAGCAACTTTCCGACAAATAGCGGCAATGTTTCTCTCCAGAGTTCTTACCCCAGCGTCAAAACCAAGAGGCCGGATAATTTTTGGCCAGACAGAAACAGATAGTTCAAGGTCGGCCGGGCTAAGACCCATTTCTTTCATGGTTTTGGGCAAAATAAACTTTTGGCCAATAATCATTTTTTCTTCGTCGTTGTATGAAGGCATTTGCATTGGTTCAAGCCGGTCTAAAACTGCAGTTGAAATATTGGTGGTGTTGTTAGCCGTGGCAATAAACAAAACCTCGCTCAAATCAAAAGGATAATCGAGAAAATAATCCATAAAACGGGCATTTTGTTCCGGGTCTAAAAGCTCAACCAAAACACCCATAATTGTTGACCTTGATTCTTCAACCACCCGGTCTATCTCGTCAAGTAAAATAACCGGATTTTTTGTCCCTGCTGTTCTTATGGCTTTAATTATTTGACCCGGCTCTGCTTCGGTTAGCTTGCGCGACCTTCCTCTGAGAAAACCAGGATCGCCAAGCCCGCCAAAAGGAATTCTGACAAACTTTCTGCCCAAACTTTGGGCAATAGAATAGGCAATAGTAGTTTTCCCCGTCCCGACAAGGCCGGTAAAACAAAGTATTGGAGCTCTGACAATTTTTTCGCTTGACCTTTCTTTTTTAAGCTTTAAAACTGCCAAATATTCAAGGATTCTGTCTTTTATCTGTTGCAAACCATAATGATTTTCATCAAGAATTTTTTTAGCGTGGCCAAGATCAAGAATATCGTCAGTTCGTTTTGCCCACGGCAAACTTTCTACCCAATCAATATAGTTTGAAATTTCCTCGAGGTCTTTTGAATAATTTCCAAACCTAAAAGCAAGCTTAAGCCTTTCAATTGAAGTAATAATTTTTTCTTTAAGGTCAGGCGGGATCGCTTCGGAACTGACTTTATCTTCAAGCTTCTCTATTTCCAGCAAAAAATCCTTACTTTGGTTTGAATCAATCATTTTTAAACTTGTTATCTTGAAGTTACCTTCACTCAATGATAACACAAAAGGAGGTTTCTTCTTTTAAGAAATTTACTTTCTGTACTTTGAAGAAGGGAAATAAGGCTTTTTCTCAAACTTCGGCTGACGGCTAAAATCTCTTCCTTGGCCGCGGTTACCGCCACCCTTTTTTTCTCCATTAAGAAGCATGGTTAAGTTTATTCTGCCTTTTTCGTCAATCTCCATCACTTTAACGGAAACTTTCTGGCCAATGGAAACAACTGTTGAAGGATCGTCAACAAACTCTTCCGACATCTGTGAAACATGCACTAGACCCTCTTTGCCAGGCAAAATTTCAACAAAAGCGCCAAAAGGTTGGATTCTTTTAACTTCGCCCTCATAAGTCTGGCCAACTTCAGCGTCCTGAACCAAACCTTTAATTTGGTTTAATGCTGACTCTACTGATTTTTCGTCAACTCCCGAAACATTAACGGAACCATCATCTTGAACTTCAATGCTTGCTCCGGTTTCCTCAATAAGCCTTCTGATAACCCTTCCGCCCGGACCGATTACTTCCCCGATTTTTTCCTGAGGAACGTGAATCACTGCAACCCTGGGAGCGTATTCAGAAATTTTTTGTCTTGGCTCTTTTAAGGCCGTGAGCATGCGCTCGAGAATAAAAAGCCTTCCTTCTTTGGCCTGGGCAAGAGTCTTCTCAATGATTTCGTCAGTAAGACCGGGGATTTTAACGTCAAGCTGGATTGCGGTAATCCCCTTTTCAGAACCGGTAATTTTAAAATCCATGTCACCGTTAAAATCCTCAGCGCCTAAAATGTCAGTCAGGATAAGATAGTCTCCTTCTGCTCCGGCTTTTTCTCCGGTAACCAATCCCATCGCCACCCCGGAAACCGGAGTCTTTATCGGAACACCGGCATCCATTAAAGAAAGTGTTGAACCGCAAGTTGACGCCATTGAGGTTGAACCGTTGGAAGACAAAACCTCAGAAACAACCCTAATAGTATAAGGAAAATTTTCTTCAGTAGGAACAACTGGTTCAATCGCTTTCTCGGCTAAAGCCCCATGTCCTATCTCTCTCCTGGAAAGAAAACCAGTACGCCCAGTTTCGCCAAGGGAGTAGGGCGGCATTGAATAATGATGAATATAGCGCTTTGATTCTTCTCCTGTAGCAGTCTCGATAAGCTGCTGCAAAGAAGGTGCACCCAAGGTAGTTACGGTAAGAACCTGAGTTAACCCTCTTTTAAACATAGCGCTGCCGTGGGTTCTGGGAAGAATTCCCACTTCAACCTCAATTGGACGAACCTCAGTTAATGCTCTCCCGTCAACTCTTTTTCCTGAAAGTACGTTTTCCCGAAATATCTTCTTCCAAAAATATTCAAAAGCGGCCGAAGCCTCTCTTTTTTGTTCAGGTTCAAATTCGGAAAGAAACGAAGTCAATGCCTCTGCAGAACCTGTTCCGCCAGTTTCCCGGCCTTTTTCCTTAGAAAAAACAGCGTCAAGATATTCTTTGACAAATTTTTGCGCTCTTTTCTTAATTTCTTCATTAATCTCTTTCTCAACAAAGCTTTTTTTCTCCTGGCCAACTTCTTTTTGAAGTTCCTCAATTAAAGCAATCACTTTTTGTGACTCTTCTTTACCGAATTTAGTTGCCTCAAGAACTTGAGCTTCAGTAACCTCGTTTCCCTTACCTTCAATCATGACCACCCTTTCCTTTGAGGCGGCAACAACCAAATCTAAGTCCGAAAAAGCCTTTTCCGCTTCAGTCGGGTTTACAAAAGGAACCTGCTCTTTTAAACCAACCCTGGCCGCACCAATAGGTCCATTCCAGGGAATATCAGATATCGCCAAAGCTGCAGAGGTTCCAATTAGAGAAACAATATCAGGATCATTTTCAAGATCAACGGACAGAACGGTGATTGTTACTTGAACTTCGTCATTGTAACCCTTAGGGAAAAGCGGTCTTATGGAGCGATCAACCAAGCGACCGATTAAAATTGCCTCGTCAGTGGGCCTTCCTTCTCTTTTTACCCAACGCGAACCTTTAATCCTTCCACCGGCGTAGAGTCTTTCCACATATTCCACGCTTAAAGGAAAATAACCCAAGTCTTCTCTGGGAGTTGAACGAACCACAGTAACCAGAACCATGGTTTCACCGTATTGGGCAATCACGGAAGCGTTGGTTTGGGGAGCAAAACGCCCTACTTCCAGTTTTAATGTTCTTCCGCCAATCTGGGCTTCTTTTGAAACAATACTCATAAAAATTTAAGGGAAGTTAATTACTTAGAAAGCCCTAAGTCTTTAACGATTCTCCGATACCTTTCTTCATCTTTCTTTAACAAATATGATAAAAGCCTTCTTCTCTTGGAGACCATAGAGAGAAGTCCACGCCTGGAGTGAACATCTTTTTTATTTTCTTTAAGATGACCTACCAGTTTGTCAATTTTAGTTGAAAGCAAAGCAATTTGCACTTCAGGAGAACCAGTGTCCCCTTTGGCGGTTGCGTACTTATCAATAATTTCTTTCTTTTCTTCTGATCTTAAGGCCATGTTTATAGTTATGTTTTATTGCCTAATTATATTTGATTTTGTTTCTCAATACAAGGATTATTTAAATCAAGCTCTGCTTATTTTCTTGAAATCAAGCTACGCTTATTTTCCTGAAATCAAGCTACGCTTATTTTTGAGAAAGATCTGTTCCTTTATAAATCTTCGGTTCAAACCAGTCAGCCGGGGGATTTCCGCTTTTATCCTGTTCCGCTTTATCTTTACCCTGGCTTTCTTCTTTTAAAAAAGTAGTTTTCTCTTTTTGCTCCTGTTTTGGTGAAGAAACAAATTGAGCTTCTTTTTTACCAACACCCCCGGCAGGTTTTTGGGCACCGGTTCTTAAACAAATTGAAATTGCCTCAAAAGTATCAGCCTGAACACGGGGTGAAGAAAGCCCCTGAGTTCCAGCCCAAATTCCGGAAATCACATTTTGAGCAGAATCAGTTCCCAAAGAAAGACCAAGACCGGCAATCAAAGCTAAAACTACTTCCGAGTAAGAAGCTGCTTCAGTATCAATAACATTCACTTGGCCAAACTGGGAATTTGACGGATCGGTGTCTAGGTTAATCACAAAATTTTCTTCTGGATTAAGACCGGTAAAATTAAGCTGATTAGCATTTTTTAAACCCACAGTAAAAACCAAATCGGCTCCAGTTCCGGAATAAGAAAAATTTGCCAGTTCCTGGGAAATTGGAGACGCTCCTGATTTGGGCTGAATAAGAATGTTTGGTTTATTGCCATCGTCGTTATAGCTAACGCGCTCAATATCTTCAGCCGAATAATTGAAAGTAATAAGCAAGTCTCTTCCCTGGACCTTGCTGGTAATCTTGTTTACTCCCACAAGGTGGTTATATTCAACCGTCATAGGAGTAGCACAAAGGACTGAAACGCTTTTGTCTGATTCTTCAAGAGAAATTGCCAAAGCCAAGGCCGCAGCCACCTGGTCAAAATATGGGTTTTTTGGCAAGGCAACAATAATTTTTTGAGCTGTAGAAATTCTTTCCTTCAACTCGCTAAAAGGATAGTCTTTATTCATATTTATGCTAAACCTTATTAATTTTCCTCTAGGCTGTAAGATATTATCATATCGCCCTTCTGAAAATCAACTTTTTTGGCAAAAATCACCCCAAATTCACCGCCCTCGCCAACTTCATTAACGTCCTGCTTTTCAACCTTAAGCGAAGTTATTCTTGTTTCGACAAGAATTTTATTGTCTCTTTGGAGGCAGACAGCAAAATTTTTGTTTATTTTGCCTTCAGTTACCCTTGCTCCCGCAATTTTTTCTCCCTTCATTTCAAAAACCGCCAAAATTTCTGCCTTTCCCAAAACTTTTCGGTCAATAGTAGGCTCAAGAATCTTTAAAATTCTTTCTTCAACTTCCTTAAGTAAGTTATAGATAATATTGTAATTCCTGATTTTTACATTTTCTGTTTCTGCTAATTTTTTTATGTTTGGGCCTTGGTTTAAATTAAAGCTGTAAATCTCCGCTCCAAAAGTCTTAGCCAATAAAACATCAGATTCCGTTACCTCGCCAACCCCTTTTTCCATTACCAAAACCTCATCGGGCAGACAACCCAAGATTGCCTCCAAAGAACCAGTCACATCAGCTTTAAGAATAATTTTCAGTTTGCTTTCCTCCTCTTTTTGAGGAGCGGGCATTGTCCTTTCTTTTAAAGTTCCGGAAGCTTTTTCTTCAGTCTCAAAAAGCTCTTTTGCCAAAGCTCCTGCCTGGGGAACTGAAGAAAAACCTAAAACCAAAACCGGATCTCCGGGGAATGCTTTTTCAACCGGCTTGCCAAACTCATCCCGCATCATTCTCACCTTAGCGGAAACACCGTCAGCCGTAATCTGGTCCCCTTTCCTTAAGGTGCCACTCCTTACAATTAGGGTAGCCACAGAACCACAATATTTGTCAGCTTTTGATTCAATGATATCTCCCTCAAAATGAGCCTCAGGGTCAGCTTTAAGCTCTGAAATTTCGGCAGTAAGAAGAATCATTTCTAAGAGCTGATCAATTCCTTCTCCTGTCTTTGCGGAAACAGGCACTGCAACCACTTTACCGCCGTATTCTTCCACTAAAACATTATTTTCTGCCAATTGAGCTTTAACTTTGTCCGGCGAAGCTTCGGGTAAGTCAACTTTATTAATGGCAATAATAAAAGGGGTTTTTGATTCTTCAATAATGCGAAGGCTTTCTTCTGTCTGGGGCATTACTCCGTCATTAGCAGCAACAACCAAAACAACCACATCAGCTACCCTTGCTCCTCTTGAGCGCATTTTGGTAAACGCCTCGTGGCCCGGGGTATCAATGAAGGTAATTTTTTCGTTTTTAAGTTCGATCTGATAAGCACCAATAGCCTGGGTAATCTGTCCCACTTCTTTTTCAACCAGCTTTGTTTTTCTGATGTAATCCAAAAGCGTGGTTTTTCCGTGGTCAACATGACCCATGATTGTAACTACAGGTGGTTTTTTCTGTGAAGCCATGGCTCCCTCCTTTCTTGCCTTTTATTTTTCTTCTGTCTGAGTTTCCCGAGGTCCTGGTTCCTCCAGAGAGGTAGTGGTCTGAGTTACCCCTTCTTTTGGCTCAATGTCAATTTTATAACCCGTAAGTTTAATCGCCAACCTCACATTTTGGCCGCCTTTACCAATGGCCAAAGAAAGCTGATCCTCAGGAGCGATAAGATGGGCTATCTTGTCTTCTTTGTCAATTTTTACAACTTCAATGTTTTCTGCCGGAGCCAAAGCGGCGATAATAAATTTCTCTGCGTCCTCACTATATTGGATAATGTCAATTTTTTCTCCGTTTAACTCATTAATTACAGCCTGAACCCGAACTCCTTTTTGACCAACACAAGAACCAACCGGATCGACTCCTGGCTGTTGGGAAAATACGGCAATTTTAGTTCTGGAACCTGCTTCTCTGGCAATTGCCTTTATTTCTACTGCCCCTGAAGCAACTTCGGGAACCTCTCTTTTAAATAAACCTTCAACTAAGCCTTCGTGTGCTCTCGAAACAATAATTTGTCTGCCTTTCATGGTTTCTCTAATTCCTTCCAAGAAAAAAACCATTCTCATGTTTAAGCGATAGTTTTCTGCTCTGTTTTGTTCCTGAGGAGGCATTACCGCTTCGCCTTTACCAATATCAACCAAAATATTGTCTCCCTCAAATCTTAAAATCATGCCATTTACCAAAGTTCCGATCCTTTTTTCATATTCTTCAAGAACGGAGTTCTTTTCCGCTTCTCTTATTTTTTGGACAATAATGTTTCTTGCTTGTTGGGCAGCAATTCTTCCAAAACCGGCAGGAGTGATTTCTTCCTTTTTTTCTTCCTCGCCTTCAGGCCAAGCAAAAAGCCGTGATTCTCCAGAGGCAGGGTCAATTTCAACTCCGTATTCAAAGCCTTCCTTAACCCCGTAATCTTTTTTGTAGGCCGTAATTATTGCCACTTTAATAGACTCCAAAACCTGATCAGGGTCAATGCCTCTTTCCGAAGCAACCTGAGCCAAAGCAGCTGCAAATTCAGTTCTTGGTATATTAATATTTGCCATATTTATCTAAAAAGGCGAGATATCTCGCCTCTGCTCCATGTTTAAACTAACAAATCTATTGTAACACTTTGAAAACCAAGGGTCAATCTCAGAAGCAAGATAGAAAATTATTCTTTTATGGACCTTAGCCACTTTTTCCTTTTTGCATAAGCAAAGAAAAAAGCCGCCGCAAACAAAAGAAGCATTAAAACGCTAATTACCATCTCTGTTTTATCAAGACCGCTTGAGATTTTAAAAATTGCCTCTCCGCTTTGCCAACCAACAAAACCCAAAACAATACCCCGGAAAAGTAATCCTAAAAAGGTGTAAAGATAAAAACTTAGCGGCTTAATTCTTATCGCTCCGGAAACCGCAGAAATCAAAGAAGAAGGAACCATGGGAATAGCCCGAAACACAAAAATTAAAAGCTCGTCAGTCGACTTTCCTTTAAAATACTTCCTCTGAATCCCTTCAATGTCCTCCCAGTCAAAACCAAGCCACTTGTGAAATTTATCAACAAGCCATTTTCCGCCGTACCAAGAAACAAGATAAACCATAGTTGAGCCAATGGTTGAACCGATAGCAAAAGGCAAAGCAGCCTTTAAAAAAAGCTCCCTAAAAACAATGAAATAATTTGTTATTGACTGGTCAACAAAAAGAAAGCCTGCTGCCATTGGCACTAAGGGAGAGGGGACAGGAACAACAATCTGCTCGATTAAGCCTCCGACAATAACGCTTTTTACCCCGTATTGTCTAATAAACTCAAAAATCGTGTTATTTAGCATAAAGAAAATAATACTTTAGAAAATTAATTAAAGCAAAAAACTTTAAGAATTTTCAAACTCTTCAAGAATTTCTTTTTGCTTTCTTGAAAGCCTTGTTGGCACCATTACCTTAATCCTGACATACTGGTCACCTTTTCTACCTGTTCTCGGGCTTAAAATACCTTTTTCACGAAGCCGTACCAAGGTATCCGGTTGAGTCCCCGGCCTAATTTTTAGGTTTACCTTGCCGCCAAGCGTAGGCACTTCAACTACTGACCCCAAGGCTGCTTGGCTAAATGAGATTTCTTTATCCACATAAACATCTAAGCCGTCTCTTTTAAAAGTAGGGTCAGGCCTGACATCAACTGAAAGATAAAAGTTACCAAAATCAATAATTGTGCCATCGTCAACTCCGGGGGGAATTTTAATTTTTCTTTTTTTACCTTCTATGTTGACTTCTTTCTCTACTCCTTTTACTGCTTCCATAAAAGAAAGCGAAATCCCGTAGCGGGGTTTTCTTGAAGCCCGGCCACTACCAAAAGGAGAAGCGCCTCCAAAAAACTGAGCGAAAATGTCAAAGGGGTCTGAAAAACCACCAAAATCAAAACCTTCAGGTCCATTGCCGCCGTAAGTAGTATAAGTATAGGAAAACGGACCCTGCTGATAGCTTCTTGTTTGTCCGCCGAATGGCCCAGCCCCACTACCAAAGCCAGCGCCTTGCTCAAAGGCTGCATGACCAAACTGATCGTAAGCAGCTCTCTTGTCTTTATTTGATAAAACCTCATAAGCCTCATTAACCTCTTTAAATTTTGATTCAGCTTCTGAAGACTTATTCTTGTCAGGATGCCACTGCAAAGCCTGCCTACGGTAAGCAGCTTTAATTTCTGCTTCAGAGGCATTCTTTTTAATGCCTAAAATTTCATAATAATCTCTTTTAGCAGCCATACCTTATCTCTTTATTTTTAATTATTTAGTTTCTTTGAAAAAAATGGCGGGGAAAACCCCACCATTTATTTTACAATTTTTTAAAATTTTTTAGTTTTTAACTTACAACTTCTCCTTCTTCAGCTTCTTCTCCTTCCTCCTTTGGCTGCTCCTCAGGCTGCTCTTTCGGAGCTTCCTGGGTCGGTCCTTCCTGATACAAAGAAGCGCCAACTTTTTGCAGGGTTTCGGAAAGAGAAGCAGTTTTTTTCTCAATCTCTTCCCTGTTTTCGGTCTTAAGAGTTTCTCTAAGATCGCTTATTTTATCTTCAATATCTTTTTTATCCTCTGGCTTAATCTTGTCACCCGCATCTTTAAGGGTTTTTTCCGCAGTATAGACAATGCTTTCCGCCTGGTTTCTTACTTCAATAATTTTTCTTCTCTCCTCGTCTTCTGAAGCGTGAATCTCCGCTTCTTTGGTCATTTTCTCAATTTCGTCTTTGGAAAGCCCGGTTGAACCTTTAATGGAAACACTCTGGCTTTTTCCGGTTGCTTTATCCTTTGCCGTAACGTTTAGAATGCCGTTAGCGTCAATGTCAAAAGTAACCTCAACCTGAGGAATTCCTCTTGGTGCCGGAGGAATGCCGTCAAGAATAAAGCGGCCAAGGGATTTGTTGTCAGCTGCCATTGGTCTTTCTCCCTGAAGGACATTAATCTCAACCTGCGTCTGATTGTCAGCTGCAGTTGAAAAAACCTGAGATTTTGAGGTAGGAATTGTGGTGTTTCTCGGAATAAGCGGAGTAGAAACACCGCCAAGGGTTTCAATTCCCAAGGTTAAAGGAGTAACATCCAGTAAAAGCACATCTTTTACTTCGCCGCCTAGCACTCCCCCTTGAATGGCAGCGCCAATAGCTACCACCTCGTCTGGGTTAACCGAGCGGTTAGGTTCTTTGCCGAAAAAGTTTTTAACTGTTTCGTAAACCTTTGGCATTCTGGTCATACCGCCAACCATGATTATTTCATCGACATCACCCTTTTCAATGCCTGCATCTTTTAGGGCTTGCTTAACTGGCTCAATTGTTTTTTCAATTAAATCACTTACCAAATCCTGAAGTTTTGCCCTGGTAATTTTCATATTTAAGTGAAGCGGGCTGCCATCTTTGCCCTGGGTAATAAACGGCTGGTTAACTTCCCCCTCCTGAGAAGAAGACAGCTCGATTTTAATTTTTTCTGCTGCTTCTTTTAACCTTTGTAGCGCCTGGGGGTCTTTTCTCAAATCAATTCCGTGCTCTTTCTGAAACTCATCAGCAATGTAGCTTAAGATTGCCTTGTCAAAGTCATCGCCTCCCAAGTGGGTATCGCCACTGGTTGATTTAACTTCATAAACACCTTCTCCCAACTCCAAAATTGAAATGTCAAAAGTTCCGCCGCCAAGGTCATATACCGCCACTGTCTGGGCATTCTTTTTGTCCAAACCATAAGCTAGGGCTGCTGCTGTCGGCTCGTTTATAATTCTTAATACTTCAAGTCCGGCAATTTCTCCCGCTTGTTTAGTAGCCTGTCTTTGTGAATCGTCAAAATATGCAGGCACGGTAATTACGGCTTGGGTTACTTTAGTACCCAGATAAGCTTCAGCGTCGGCTTTTGCTTTCTGTAAAATCATGGCAGAAATTTCCTGGGGGGTAAAAGTTCTTCCCTCCACCTCAACAACCGCCATACCATCGCGGCCTTCTTTTATGCTGTAAGGGAGCCACTTTGTGTCCTCCTGAACACTTTCGTCCTTAAATTTCTTTCCCATCAATCTTTTGATTGAAAAAATCGTTGACTTGGGCTTAAGTACCATTTGCCTTTTGGCTACATCTCCGACAACATGGGAAACAGGGTCTACTATGGAAGGAATAACATTCCTTCCTTCGGCCGAATAAATTATTTTTGGACTGCCGCCTTCCATGACAGCAACCGCAGAATTGGTGGTTCCTAAATCAATACCGATAATTTTTGCCATATAACCTCCTTTTTACTTATTTTTGTTCATTAACTTTAGTAACTTTTACCCGTGCGGGCCTTATCACTTTATCTTTAAGCCGATAACCTTTTTGGGCAACCTCAACTACTTTTCCCGATTCTTTGCCTTCCACAACCTCAACTGCTTCCATCTCTACGGGGTTATATTCCTGACCCAAAACACCGATTTCTTCCAAACCTTCCTCCGACAAAACCCTTTTAAAATCCCTGATTGCCATCTGTAAACCCTGATCTTTAAGATGCTCATCGGCTCTTTCAAAATGATCAAGCACTGGCAGTAGTTTTTGTATCAGCTCACGGTTGGAAAACTGGATAAAATCTTTTTTTTCATTTTCAATTCTTTTTTCCAAGTTCTGGTAATCAGCCAAGGCTCTTTTCCAGCAATTAGTAAGTTCCTCAATTTCCAAAGCAAGTTCTTCCGCTTCTTTAATTTGCTTTTCAGATCCTTTTTTCATTACCAACTCCTGAAAATTTCGTCTATCAATTCCCCAAAATATCTTACCGTGGGGTAAATCCGACTGTAATTTAATCTGGCCGGACCAACAACACCAATAACGCCTGTGTGGGGGCCGGCTTCAAAACGACGGAAAACAAAACCACATGATTCGTAAAGCTCATCTCCTAAATCGTCTCCGATAAGAATCCCCACCTGGCTTTCTTCTGGAGAATGATTTAAGAGTCCTTTCCAATAATCGGCATCATCAAGGTGGGCAAGAAGGCTTTTGGTAAGATCAATGTCAAAAAACTCTGGAAACTCAAGAATATTGGCCATTCCTGCCGTATATATGTCTCCTTCTTCTGTCATTGACAAAGCCAGCTCCTTTGTCCTAAGTGCCAGTTCTTTGGTCATTTCCCTTAAGAACTTATCAAGCTCATCACGGTGGTCCCATACTTTTTCTTTTACCGCCACTTCCTCTGTTAATGAAAGCTGTTGCTCTTTCATGAGGTTAGAAACATAAAATTTTAAAGCGGCGGGGGTCGGGCTTCGGCCTGAAGAAGAATGGCTTTTTTTGAGATAACCTTCTTCAGTAAGTTTAACCATTTCATTACGGATGGTGGCCGGAGAAACGCCAAGGTTGTATTTTCTCTCAATGGTATTTGAGCCAACCGGAAGAGCGGTGGCAATGTACTCGTCAATGATTGCCTTAAGAATCTTAATTTGGCGGTCAGATAAAGAGTTCATTAGCAAAGGTATATCATGATTGCTAATGTTTGTCAAGAATAAATTTTTTTCTACCTAGACCTTAGGAATTGAGTCTGTATGAGGCTCAATAATTTCTTTCACCGGTACCAGAGATTTACGCCACTGGGAAAGTTTTCTTCTTATACCAAAAATGATTTTCAGCTCTTCAAGTTCAAAAAAGGCCACAATTAAAAAATAGGACAAAAGGCCCAAACTGCCTGAAATAATCGTTAGGACCAAAAGAGGCAAGGCCCGTGTGGTTTCAAAGACAAAGGCGTCAAGAAACTTCATTGACCCCCAGGAACTAAAAGCAGCAACTATTGCAGAAAAGGTCATTTTTGCCCAAACTACCAAATCTGCCTTGTTAAGAAAATTCATTTTCCTGGCATTGAAAATAAAAAGCAAAAAGACGAAATGAATGAAACTTGAGGCAGAAAAAGCAAGGGCCAGGCCAAAAATTTCCAAATTAAAACCAAAAACTAAAAGAAGGCTCAAAAGAATATTAACGCCAACAGAAAGAAAACTAATAAAAAATGGTGTTTTAGTATCGTGAAGGGCATAATAACCCCGCACCAAAAGCTGGGAAGCACTTTGTGAAAAAATGGAAAAAGCAATTGCTGCCAAGGTTCTTCCCGTGATAATTGTCGCCACCCAGGGAAAGCTTTTTGCTCCATAAGCAAAACGGACAATCTGAACACGCAAAACCAAAAAAATGGCGGTCATGGGCAAGGCAAAAAAAAGAATCTGGTTTAACGACTGGGCTAAAGTTTTCTTAAACTCCTCAGTTTTATTTTCTGCAATTTGAAGAGACAACAGCGGAAGCGCGGCTTGTCCGATTGATGTTCCCAAAAGTCTTACCGGTAAATCTGAAAGTTTCTGGGCTAAATAATAAATTGTTAGAGACCCGGCTGAAAGTGAGGTTGCTAAAAACAAAGACACGGTTGCTTCTATTTGCCCTGCAGCGAGGGACAAAGTTCTGGGCAACATCAGCTTAACCACTTTTTTTACCCCACCGTGGTTAAGGTCAAAAACAAAAGAATAGCGGTAGCCAAGCCCTGCCACCAAAGGAACCTGGATTAGCAAATGAAAAAAGGCACCGACAAGGACACCAATTGTTGCCGACCATATTCCCAGGGTTGAAGAAAAGAAATAAACAGAAAGAATTATTCCCAGATTATAGACAATCGGCGAAATCGAAGGTAATAAAAATCTTTGATTAGATTGGGAAATTGCAGAAAAGAAATTGGAGATAAGAAAAAAGATCTGGGCCAAAAGCATCACCCTGGTCATTTTTGCCATTAACTCAATTTGTTCCGGCGAAAAATTTCCGGTAATTAAAGAGGAAAAAGGTTTGGCGGCAATAAAAATTATTACTGAGAGAATTAAAAAGAAACCTAAAAGCAAGTTTATTAAAGAGGAGGCCAGGTGGTTGGCATCTTGCCTATCTTTTGACTGCCTTTCTGAAAAAACCGGAATAAAAGCAGCGGACAAGGCCCCAATGACTACAAGCTGAAAAATCATATCCGGCAACCTGAAAGCAGCATAGTAAACATCAACTTGTTGCTTGCAACAGGAGTAAAACCTGGCCACAATCAGTCTTTCGCGAATAATCCCTAAAACCATAGAAACCCCATAGGTTAAAGCGATTACTAAGGCCGCAGAAAGTATGCTTGACTGGCGACGGACCAAAAGACTTCTTCCGTTTTGCCAAAAACTTTTTAATTTAAACATAATTTTGAGGTTTTTAAAAAAATTTCGCCAGTGCTTTTAACAAAGCAATGCCAGTATATGAAAAAAGTCTTGCTTTTTAAAGAGGGAATTGGTAGGATATTAGGCACTATGCCAATTATTCAAAGCGCTAAAAAAGCTTTAAGACAAACAAAAAAAAGAACCGAGAGAAATCGGGCTAAAAAAGTGGCTTTAAAAAAAGAAATTAAAAATTTCAAAAGTAAAGCTGATGAAAAAACCTTAAGCTCAATCTTTTCTCTGGCAGATAAATTGGCCAAAACCGGAGTGATTCACAAAAGAAAAGCGGCAAGGATAAAAAGTAAAGCTACTTTAGGCCTAACAGAAAAAAAAGCGGAAAAACCCAAAAATAAAGCTTCAGAAAAAAAGAATAAAAAATAGACCTTTCCCGAACCAAAAACGGCTTTGACAATAATCTTCGGACTCTAATATACTGGTATTATGTCTTCTGCTGACAAAATAAATCTTCTCCCCAAGGATGATTTTGCCTATTCCCCAACCGGCAAACTTGTAGGCTGGGCTGTCTCTGTTGGCCGCTGGATCGTTGTTTTAACGGAATTTGTGGTAATTTGCGCTTTTTTGTCAAGATTTTACTTCGACACCCAACTGGCAAACCTTTTTGACGAAATAAAACAGAAAAAAGCGATTGTTGCCTCGGCTACCAGTTTCGAGGATAATTTCCGCCAGATACAGGAAAGAACCAATTTGGTAAAAACGCTTCTTGCTCAAGAAAAAAAACCCTCAGTTTGGATTGTTGAGGTCAGCAAGCTTCTTCCTGTTGAAGTTACTTTAAATAGAATTGCAGTTGCTGATGATGAGCTGAAAATCACAGGCTACTCTTTTACTGAAAGCGGGCTTAAATATTTTATGACAGGGTTAGTAAGCCTCCCAAATATTTCAGAAGTTTCACTTGACGAAGTTTCATCGCGAAAAGAAGGTCTGCCGGGAATAAGTTTTAATATTACTGCCACAATAAAAGAAGCAAAACAAAGCAAAACCAGCTTATCTAGCCAATGAACTTAAAATTTAAAAATAACGCCATTCCTTACAAAAGATACTTTTCTGATGTCCAAAGACTTTATCAGACAGAACAAATTAAATCTTTTATCTGGCTTTCACTTTCTATTTCAACTGCGGCTTTTTTTCTAATCATGGCTATTAAACCTACCTTGGTCACCATTACCAGCTTGAGAAAAGAGATTAAGGAAAAAAGAGAAGCAAGCGAAAAACTTCAGCAAAAAATTGATGCCATCGTAAAAGCCCAGGAAGAATACGCTAAAAATGCTGAATATATGGCTCTTTTAGACGAAGCCTTGCCTAAACAAAACGAATTTCCTCAGCTGGCTTTATTTTTTGAAACTGCTGCCAGCTCCTCTGGGGTTGAGCTTAGAACAATCAATTTTGAAAAAGTAGGCAGCCAGCCAAAAGCGGTTAAAGGCAAAGAAACCCAAACAAGCTCTTTTAACTTTTCGATTAATGTCATCGGTCAATATCAGCAACTAAAGGATTTTTTAGGATTCATGGAAGCATCAAGAAGAATGGTTAAAATAAAAGAAACAAGCTTTTCAGAATCAAAAAACAAAGAAGAGCCAGTTTTGATGCTGATAATAACCGGAGAAGCAACCTTTGTAGAGGACCAAAACAAACAATCAAGCTAAAATGAAAAAAAATTACAGCCAAGCAATTTTACTTATATCAATTTTAAGCCTGACAATTGCTTTTCTTTGGATTTATCTGAGCGTTCATTTCGCCGCTAAAAAAACTGAAAAACCGATTTTAACCCAAGAGGAAATTAAAGTTTTAAACCCCGACTTGGATGAAAAAGTGTTCGAGGAGCTTGCGAAAAGATATCACTAACCAAGATTTAGACTAAATTGCCTAAAGAAATTAATGAAAAAATACTTGCAACCGAAGCACCTTCCGATTCCAATCGGACTAGCTATTCTTATCCTTGGGCTGGTGGCGGGAATTTTTGCAATTAATAGAGTTCAGAATTTTTCCACCAAAGCTTCTCCCGAGGATACTCCTCTTCAGCTTAAAATAACTAATGTTGGTCAGTCGTCTTTTGTTGTTTCCTGGGCAACTTCACAAGAAACTTCAGGCAGCCTGACAGTCGGCGAAACAAAGGAAACAGGAGAAATTAAAAAAGACATAAGAGACACTGAAAGCACTTTTATTAAATCCCGAGTTCATTTTGTCATCGTTGACGGCCTTAAACCGCAAACAAAATATTATTTCAAAGTGGTTTCCAACGGAAGAGCTTTTGATAATTCAGGAAAGCCTTATGAGGTAACTACCGCCTTGCCTTCAATTCCAGAGGACAATGATATTGCCCAAGGCAGGATACTTGACCCTATCGGCAGTCCTTTGCCAGATGCTCTGGTTTATCTTTCAATGGCAAATGCAGTTGAACAAGCAGCTCTTACTGATAAAAATGGGCACTGGATGATTCCCCTTGCCACGGCAAGGACACTTGACCTACAAAGTGTTTCCAACTATGACAGAAATGCTCAAATCATAGAAATCACTGTTAAAAAAGGCATGGAAACAGCCACGGCAACTCTCACTACTGCAAGTGATAACCCTGCTCCAGACATAACTATTGGTAAGAATCACAACTTCCTTGAGGAAGGAGCAACTCCCCAAACTAGTTCAGAAACCAAAACAACCATAAACCAAAGCGGTTTTCAGGCTCCCACCTCAGTACCTTTTACTCAAGAAGAACTAATTATACTTTCCCCTTCTGAGAATGAAAATTTAAATACCATTATTCCGGAATTTATCGGCAAGGGACCGGAAGGACAAGAACTAACCATTGAAGTAGAATCAAACCAAAAAATTACCTCAAGCGTCAAGGTTGGCAGCAACGGAGAGTGGAAATGGTCTCCAAAAACCCCTCTTGAACCAGGAGAACACCGCATTATTGTTTCCTACCTTGAAAACGGCGTGATTAAAAAGGTAAGCAGAAGTTTTGTCGTCTTGGCAACAGGAGAAAGCGATCTGCCTTCTTTTACCGCCACGCCTTCAGGAGAGACAGCCTCTCTAACAATAACCCCCACTACTGCTTTAGCGTCAAGCCCTTCGCCAACAGTAAAATCTTCTCCCACACTTCAACCTACCACAAAGTTATCGCCAACCGTTAAGGAAGTTGAAACTAGTATTTCTCCTACCCAAGCCGAAGAACTTCCTGATTCGGGATTTGATTCGCCTTCAAAAATTTTCTTGGGAGCCGGAGTGTTAATTATACTTGTTAGTCTTGCTCTGGTTTTTTTCTAACTATTTTGTATTAAAATATCGTAATGAAAATTGCAGTTGTCGGCGGCGGAATTACCGGACTAGCCAGCGCTTACCTTCTTTCAAGAAAAGGCCATGAAGTTTATATTTTTGAAAAAGAAAAAACCTTAGGTGGCTTGGCTTCCTTTTTCAAAGAAAACGCTTGGCAGTGGAGTCTTGAAAAGTTTTATCACCATTTTTTTACTTCAGATCAGGAACTCTTTGACCTTTGCAAAAGCCTGAGGATTCAAGATAAGCTATTTTTTAAAAATCCTAAAACATCAGTCTTGGTGGATGGAAAAATTTACCGTTTTGACAATCCTCAAAGCATCCTTTCTTTTCCAAAGTTAAGCATTATCGACAAGCTGAGAACAGGGCTTACTGTCTTAGGGCTTAAGCTCAACAATAACTGGAAACCCCTGGAAAAAATCCCAGCTTATTCTTTTATAAAAAAAACAATGGGGAAAAATACTTATAACCTTATCTGGAAGCCGCTTTTGGAAAGCAAGTTTGGAAAAGATTTTTTAGATATTCCTGCTTCCTGGTTTTGGACAAGGGTTAAAAAAAGGAGCTTTTCTTTAGGTTATTTTGAAGGCGGAACGCAAACTCTAGTTTCAAACCTTGAAAAAAATATTCTTAAAAACAAAGGGCAAATTTTACTTAATTCAGAGGTAAAAACAATAAAAAAAATTGGGAAGAAGTTTGAACTACAGGCAGAGAAAAAATATCTTTTTGACAAGGTAATTGTTACCGTTCCTCCCTGTCACTTTTCAAAAATGTCAGAGGACCTAAGCCAAGAAGAAAAGGCCTACCTTTCTTCCCTTAAGTCCCTGGGGAGCCTTTGCCTTATTATTTCACTTGACCGCCACCTGCTTAATGACGGCACTTACTGGCTTAATGTGAACGACTCTTCATATCCTTTTGTGGCAGTGGTTGAACACACAAACTATATTGAGAAGGAAAAATACGGCAATGAAATACTTGTTTATATCGGCGGTTACTATTCGCTGGATAACCCGATTTTTTCTTTAACAAAAGACAAGGTTTTACAAAAATTTACCCCTTTCCTTAAAAAAATCAATCCCAACATTAAGATAAAAAAATCTTGGCTATTCAAAGAGGAGTATGCCCAGCCTGTTGTTTCCTTGAATTATTCTTACCGTTTGCCTAAAATTACCACTTCAGTTTCCGGGCTATACTGGGCATCTTTACACCATGTCTATCCAGAAGACAGAGGAATAAACTATGCAATCAAAATTGCCGAAAAAATTGCCGATGAAGTTAAAAAAGAGCGCTAATAAGATAATCCTTTTAATTCTCTTTTTTGCTTTTTCTTTGAGGTTTACCGGTATTTCCTGGGGGCTGCCTTTTCATTTTCATCCTGACGAGTGGAACATGGCAGCGGCCATAAACGGGCTTTCTCTTGAAAACAAGCTTAATCCGAATTTTTTTGCTTATGGCCAGTTTCCTCTTTACCTTTCTTTTTTTTCAGCAAAGCTTTATAATCTTCTTCCCTGGATAGAGCTTAAAAGTATTAGCATTAACGAGGCAATATTTTTCTTAAGGTTCTGGTCTGCTCTGGCCGGAGTTGCCTCTGTTTATCTTGTCTATATCCTTTCTAAAAAAATGGTCAGGGAATATTTCCCCCTGGTTGCTGCTGCTATGGCCGCTTTTTCTCCGGGATTAATTCAGTCTGCCCACTTTGGTACCACTGAATCTCTTCTGGGCTTCTTTTTCCTTCTCCTGATTTACTTTTCTTTTAAAATCAACGAAAAAGACTCGTTAAAATACTATTTTTTTTCCTCAATTGTCTTTGGTCTGGCTTTGGGGACAAAAATAAGCTCGCTTCTTTTTTTGGCTCCGATTGGGTTTTTATCTTTGCTTAAAATTTTTTCCTCAGTCAAGGAAAAGAAATGGAACCAGCTTTTAAACCAAATCTCTTATTTTTTGTTTTTTTTGATTATCGCTGCCGTTTTTTTTCTAATTTCTTCTCCTTATTTTTTGCTTGAGTTTGAAGAAACAAGAAGAATCCTCTCCTATGAAACCCTGGTAGCAACAGGCAAAATTCCCGTTTTTTACACCAGACAGTTTATAAAAACAACCCCCGCTCTTTTTCAACTTAAAAAAATCTTTCCTTTTGCCCTAGGGCCGATAGTGTTTTTGCTTGGCCTTGCCGGTATTTTTTACTTTGCCTTTCAGCTTACCAGTTGGTTTCTTAAAAAAAGAAAGCCGGAAATAGATAAAGGATTTTTAATTTTGTTTATTTCTTTCCTTGTTTTCTTTTTTTACCAATCGTTCTTGTTTTGTAAATGGACCCGTTTCATGGCCCCAATTTTTTCTTTTTTCTCGATTTTTTCAGCATATTTTCTTGAAAAAATCAGTACCAAAGTAAAACCTCTAAGGAGTATGCTGGCCGGTGTTGTCTTTTTAGCTTTAATACCAGGGGTTCTTTTTTCCTCAATATATTTGAGAGAAGATATCCGCTTTAAAGCCTCGAGGTGGATTTTTAAAAATATTCCCTCAGGAAGCAGGGTTCTTTCTGAAACCGGAAACGTAATTGATATTCCTGTTTTTCCTCAAGACTTTTACGCTCGTAATTTCAGACTTTCTCCGGTTTCTTTTGATTTTTACAGACTTGACGAAGAAAAAAAAGTATTTGAACAGCTGCTTTTATCTTTGGAAAAATCTGATTATATCTTTGTGCCTTCAAGAAGAATCTTTGCCAACCACCAAAGATTGACGGAAAGGTTTCCTCTGACTGCCAAATACTACCAACTTCTCTTTTCCGGCAAACTTGGATTTGTCAAAATAAAAGAAATTTCCTATAACCCCTTAATTTTTGACGAAATGGCCGAGGAAACCTTTAGTGTTTTTGACCACCCAACCATAAGAATCTACAAAAAAGAAAAATTTTTAAACAGAAATCAATATGAAGAACTTTTTAAAAATTAAAAGCTTTTTTAATAAAAACCAAAAACTTGTTTTGCTGATGGTCCTGGTATTGGCAGGTTTTTTACGCTTGTTTGGAATTAACTGGGACCAAGGACAGCATCTGCACCCTGACGAAAGATTCTTAACCATGGTAAGCGTTGATATAAGATTTCCTGAAAATTTGCTCGATTACCTAAACCCTGCCAAATCTTCACTAAATCCCTATAACAACGGATACAATTTTTATGTTTACGGTACTTTTCCTGTTTATTTTGTTAAAGCAGCAAGCTTGATTTTAAACCGTGATACCTACAGCAGCCTTTACCTTGTTGGTCGGTTCTTTTCTGCTTTTTTTGATTTAGGCGTAGTTTGCCTTGTTTACTTAATAGGAAAAAGACTGTTCTCAGAAAAAGCCGGGCTTTTTGCTGCATTTTTTTATTCTGTCATGGTTTTGCCAATACAGCTTTCCCATTTTTTTGCGGTTGACACATACTTAAATTTTTTCATTATCCTTTGCTTTTATCTTCTGATTTTGATAAATAATAAAAAGAAAGTTTTTCTTTGGCTAAGTCCTTCTTTGGGAATCTCTTTTGGGCTGGCCATGACTTCAAAAATTTCAGCAATATATTTTTCCCCGGTTATCTTGCTTTTTTACCTCTACCTTCTCAAGTCGGGAGAAAAAATAAAAAAAATATTATTGTCTGGACTTTTGGCAGCCTTCTTTTTCTACCTTACTTTAAGAATATGCCAGCCCTCTTTTTTTACGAACGGCAATTTTTTAACCCCCAATCTTAATCCCCAGTTTTTACTGAATTTAAAACAGTTAAAATCTTTTAACGACCCTAGCTCCTGGTTTCCTCCCTCAGTTCAGTGGAAAAAAACAACTCCTGTTTTCTTTCCACTTAAAAATCTTTTGCTTTGGGGACTGGGGTTGCCTTTAGGGGTTTTCAGTTTTTTCTCTTTTTTCCGGCTTTTTTTTCTGGCGGTAAAAAAAATTAATAAAAGCTTCTTTGTTTTTGCTGCTTTAGGCTGGACGGCAATCTTACTTTTTTATCTAGGAATTCAACAAGTAAAAACAATGCGGTATTTCCTTTTTCTTTACCCCTTTTTAGCCCTATTTTCTGCCTGGCAGTTTGAAAGAATTAAAAATAAACTTTTTAAAGTACTTATTTTCCTTTCCGTTCTCATCTATCCTTTGTCTTTTATCTCAATTTATACCAAACCCGTTACCAGGATTAGCGCTTCGAGATGGATATACAGAAACATTCCCATAGGCTCAACAATTACCAATGAACACTGGGACGATCCTTTACCGCTTCTCCTGCCTAACGAAAACCACAGCAAGTTTAAATATGAAATGCTTTCTTTGTATGATCCAGAAAGCAATCAAAAATGGGAAAAAATTAATGCTCAACTAGAAAAAACAGACTATATTGTTCTTTCTTCAAACCGGCTTTACGGTTCAATCCCCAAAAATCCGGAGTATTACAGCCAAACCGCCAAATATTATGAAAAGCTTTTTAACGGCTCGCTTGGATTTGAAAAAGTAGCTGAATTTACCTCGTATCCCTGTTTTCCTCCGTTTGCCAAATCTCTTTTTTGTTTTAACGACGACTCTTCAGAAGAAGCCTTCACTGTTTATGATCACCCTAAAGTAATGATATTTAAAAAGACTGTTGATCTTCCAAATATTCCCTAAAGCTTTTATCTTGCCACTGATAGTGTGTAAAAGGATGACGAGCACCCGACATCCACCGCCACTGCAGCTTTTGCCAATCCTCATATTCAATCATTTTTACCGCCGGCTCTTGAAATTGAACGAATTCTTCGCTTTTTACCCACTGCCAATAAGTCTGAAAATCTCCATAAGGAATGACTATAAATAGAACAAGCAGCCCGAAAACAAAGAAAGTTAAACCTTTTTTCTTAACTATAACTAAAATTTCCTCTAAACCGCAGGCAACGAAATAGTAAATTGAAGGCAGTACTCCAATACCACGCGCCCAAGCAGGAATATAGACCGACAGAACTTGGACTAATAAAAAATTAATAACCAAAATAAATAGCCAAAATGAACTTCTTTTTCTTTTAATAGCCAAAGCCAGGCCAACATAGTAAAGAATTATTATTGCCGGACTAACAGCTGATTTTCCCAAAGGAATTAATCGTTTGTTTTCAAATCCTTCTCCTGAAACTCTTCCGTCAAAAAGTGCAAAACCTCTAAAAGTATAAATAACTTGATGAGAAAGAATTTTTGAAAAATCAGCAGGACGAATACCATAGTAATCAGAACTTATATTAAAAACGGAGAGCGTGTTTGCTCTTAACAGAAATTTCTCTTTGCTTTTAATTACTGAATTTATTAAAGGAAGAGAGGAAAGAACGAAAACCAAAATAAAAATTAAAAAATTATATAAAGCCTTTTTCTTTTTTTTAAATACTTGGGTTATAAGTAAAAATATTCCAGCTAGAAGATAAATGCGTGTCCCCATGTAATTAGCAGCCACCAAGCTAGCCACAAATCCGCTAAGAGCATAATACCTCAGCTGTCCGGACAAAAGAGCCTTTTGCTGCAGAAAATAAAAAAACAATCCCCAAAAAAGCCCGTCCACGCTAATCCAGGAAAGGCGAGAAAAATTCAAAAGCCAATAGGAAGAAGCAAAAAAAAGAGTTGCAACTGCCGAAGTCCATCTCGAAAATTCTTTTAATAGAATAAGATAGAATAAAATCAAGGCTCCCATACTGAAAATAACTGATACCAAGCGGGCCGCCAACAAGGAGTTTTCAATTCCTAATAAAACTACAAAAAGAGCCTTGGGATAGTAAACTATGGCCGGAATACTACCATCGTGGGTTAGGTCAAATGGTTTTAATTGGCCAAGAATTATCTGCCAGGGGTGAACCAAACTGCCTTGTTCATCACCGTTGATTACAGAAGGCGTTTCCGTTAATTTCCAAATTCTAATAAATAAGGCAAATCCAAAGACAAATATTAAAAAGGTAAAAAAAATCAAATCAGGAAGCTTTTTTTTCTTAATATTCAGAAAACTCCTCATTGCTATTTAATGGCTTTACAAATCAAATTAACCGAAACTTTATAATCGTCTTTTGAATTTAAAAAATCGATTTTTCTTGCCGGCCATAATAAAATCTTGTTAAAAAACGACTGATTGTCATCTCTATAAAAACGGTTAAAATCTTTTAAGAGTCCCTTTTCAACAAGATTTTTTCCTATTCCGTACAAAATAAAATGGGAAAAGGGGAAACAAAAATGAGTAGCGCACCAGAAACCCTTGATCCTAAAACCAGCTTTTTTTAGTTTTTCCTTTAATTCCCTTTCTTTGTAAAGCCTGACATGGTCTGCCCAAATACCAGCAAGCCACCAAAGGTGAGAAGGAATGTGCTTTCTAAAAACTCTTTCAAGTGTCCAATTTAAAGGATCCCAAAAAAAGGGGTAATTTTGATTGGGGACACTAATTAAAATAATTCCACCAGGCTTTAAGACCCGGTACATTTCTTCAAGAGCTTTTACATCATCATTAATATGCTCGAGTATTTCTGAGGCAATAACTTTATCAAAAAAGTTTGCTTTAAAAGGAAGATTTAGTGCATTACCCCTATTTAAAAAAACCTTTTTTCCGCCAAGGTTCTTTTTGGCTACTTTTAAATATTTTTCGTTTTGGTCTATTCCAAAGATTTCAAGACCAAGATTTAGCTGGCTCAGAAAATTAATATAAAAGCCCCGGCCGCAGCCAATATCAATAACTTTATCTCCTTTTTTAAGTTCAAGGTTTTCAATAATTATTTCAGCCCTTCTTGCAAAAGCCGGGTCAGGTTCAGTTTTTAAAAACTTTTTCATATTCTTTTATTGTTTTTTTAAGACTAAAAATTTCTCTTAGCCTTTTTTGGTTTATTTGAAATTTTGCTTTATTCCTTAAGATAAAGGTTGTTTTTTGGATAAGATCTTTTGTGTCTTTTGGTTTAAAAGTTAACCCCATTCCTGTCAGTTTGACTGGAACTCTTACTCCAGGTAAATCAGAAACTAAAACAGGACAACCTTTTAGCATTGCCTCAGGCTGGACTAATCCAAAAGACTCAAGCCTGTCATCGCTTGGCAGCACTAAAACATCACAAAGAGAATAAAAACTTGCCATGTCATCTTCCTTTATGTTTCCTAAAAAACAAAGGTTTTTTTTGTATTTAGTGACGAGCTTTTCAATTTCTTCAAAATATTTTTCACCAATTACTCCTTTATGGGGACCGGCAAAGATTATTTTAAAAGAAGGAAATTCTTTCCTTAACAAAGGAACAGCGTTTAAAAGATAAGGGATGCCTTTTTGTCTGGCAATTCTTCCGGCAAAACCGATAATTACCTCTGGATTTTTAGCTTCTTTTCGCCATTTTTCTTTTAGTTCTTTTTTTACTTTCCCGGTAACAATCGGCGGCAGAATATAGAAAAGCTTTTTAGGAAAGAGCCTTAAAAACCAGGAATGATCAGCATAATCTTTAGTGTACGGAACAATTTTGTCTGCCAGGGCTCCGGCTACCATCTGGCCGAGCCAAACACTTGCCTCAGAAATTCTGTTTAAAAACCCTTTCCATCCTGAAAGGTCGGTGTGGTGGGTAAGGATTATTTTTTTTCCAAGAATTTTTCCAGTAACGGCAAAGACAAATGACTCAAATTGCGGAAGATGGCAGTTTATAACATCCGAAAATAATGCTTCCCTTAAAACTAAGAAAGGAAGTGTGGGCATGATCACTCCTTTGCCGATTTTTAAAAAAACGGGAACCCTTCTAACCCTAACTCCATTTATAGTCTCTTTTAAAGGCAAGGATTTGTCATGTCTTGAGGCAATTATTGTAACCTCATGGCCCTTTTTAACCAGCTCCTCGGCCAGCCTTCTTGCATAAATTGTGACTCCACTTACGTTAGGAAGGTAATAAGTAATTCCTAAAAGGATTTTCATCGGAAGAGTAATTCAAGGCTACTAAGAAAAAGGTTTGTTTCGGGTTTGGGAGTTACTTTTTTTAAAGAAAAACAATAAATATGGGTTTTTGTCTTTTGGCAAAGATAATCTACAATTGCCTCGTCATCGTCAATAAAAATGTCTGGTTTTATTTCCTTTAAAACTTTTTCTTTAAACAAATGAGGCTGTTCGTTCTTTTCGTTAAGATAAATTTTTTTAAATAGTTTTTCAAGGTTTCTTTTTTCAAGCCATATTTCTGTTTCCCTTTTTAAAAAGGAGTATCGGGAAGAAACAATATAAAGCTCATAATCATCGTCTTTGGCAATTTTTTTAATAAAATTAATGTTTTTTCCCATCGGCGGCCTAAACAAATAAAAGTGGGAAATTTTTCTTATCATCTGCTCAAGGTTTGAATGGGGAAAACGGTAATGAAGCCTGCTTCCGCCTCCTTTAAACAACCATTCCAGCAATCTTTTAGGAACCAAGGGAGGTTTGTTGACAATTACCCCGTCCAAATCAAAGGCAATTTTTATTTTATTCTTTTTCATTTTTTCTAACTTTGATTATACATTAATCTTTAGCTTTAAGAATTGAAACTTGAAGCTAATTTATTTAAAATATCATCATGCTTTCTGATTTTGGAAATATCCTCTGGTGGTGGTTTTTTATTTTTATAATCGGCCTTGGCTTTCTGCCAACGGCGATGGTAATTTTTGGCAGGTTTTTTGATAAAGGCTATCTTTTTGCCAAGGTAATCGGAATACTTTTCTCTTCATATTTAGTGTGGCTTTTGGCCTCGCTTAAGCTTTTGCCCTTTTTCAGAGAAAGTGTTTTTTTGGTTTTAGTTTTTGGACTTGCTCTTAACCTGCTTTTATTTGTTAAAAATAAAGAAAAGTTTAAACTTGACCGTTCTTTCTTAATTATCTTAAGCGGAGAAGAGTTTCTTTTTTTAGGTGCTTTGGTCGCTTGGGGGCTTGTCCGCGGGTTTCAGCCAGATATCCAAGGCTTGGAAAAATTCATGGATTTTGGTTTTGTTAACTCAGCCTTAAGAAGCAAGTTTATGCCTCCCCCGGATATCTGGTTTGCCGGAAAATCCATAAATTATTATTATTTTGGCCATTTTATCGCTGCTTTTCTCACTAAACTTTCCGGTCTTGATTCTGCCATTACCTATAACCTAATGATTGCCACGCTTTTTTCCTTTACTTTTTCTTTAGCTTTTTCAATAACCGGAAATCTTTTTTATCTCTTAACTAAAGAAAAATCTCTTCGCTTTTCTTTTGGCAAATCCTATCTTTTAGTTTTTGCCGGTTTGGCTTCTTCTGTCCTTGTCTCTTTGGGAGCTAATCTTCACCCTGCTTTTTACAATGTTAAAATGAGCCTTTTAAAAATACCTTATTGCGACGGAGCTTCTTTTTATTGGTACCCAAATGCAACCCGCTATATTGGTTATTGTCCCGATGTTGAAGATAAAACAATTCATGAATTTCCTTCATACTCTTTTGTTGTTTCCGATCTTCACGGCCATGTTTCTGATCTTCCTTTTGTTTTTCTTTTTATTGCCCTGCTTCTGAACCTTTTTCTTTCTCTTAAGGAAAATAATAGAAATCGATTTCTGCCTTTTTTGTTTTCTCCTCTTCTTTCAATCATGTACATGACCAACCAGTGGGATTTTCCAATCTATCTTTTAGCTCTAGGGTTAACCCTTTTGGCAGGATATTCCTATCACCACAAATTAAGAGAGGCTTTTTTTAAAACCGCTTTGACTTGTTTTTTAGTTATTGTGGCCGTGATTCCGCTTATTCTTCCCTTTCAACTTGGTTTTGAATCAATCGCCAAAGGAGTAGCCTTAGTTAACAGCCGATCGCGTTTTTATCAACTGCTTATTTTATGGGGAGCGCCTTGGGCTTTGGGTGTTTTATTTATAAGCTATCTCTTTGGTAAAGAAATAGTTTCTTTAGTAAAAAGAGTATTTAGAAAGGTGCCAAAAACCTTAAATTTTAACCTGAAAACGCTTCCGGCTGCTGACAGCTTTGCTTTAATTCTTTTTGCCGTAGCTACATTCTTAATAATCATTCCAGAAATAATTTACCTTAAGGACATTTATATTGCCTCCTACCACCGAGCCAACACCATGTTTAAGCTGACCTACCAAAGCTTTGTCATGTTTTCGCTTCTTTCCGGTTACATCATGTTTAGAGTTGCTTCTCAAATTAAAAGAGTTTTAGTAAGAAAAACTGTGTCTTTTTTGTTTTTTTTAATTTTCTCTTCACTTGCTGTTTATCCTTTATATTCAATTAAAGGTTATTACGGAGATCTTAAAAAAGAAAATTACAAAGGTCTTTACGGCCTTAATTTCCTCAAAAGAGAATATCCCGGTGATTATGAAGCCATAAACTGGCTAAACAAAAATATCAAAGGACAGCCTGTGGTTTTAGAAGCGGTTGGGGACAGCTACACCGACTATAACCGTGTTTCCATGGCCACCGGTTTACCTACTGTCCAAGGCTGGCTTGTTCACGAGTGGCTTTGGCGTGGCTCTTTTGACGAGCCGGGAAAAAGATCAGGGGAAGTTAAAACTATTTACGAATCGTCTAATATAAACCAGGTAAAAGAACTTCTTAAAAAATATGAAGTAAAGTATGTCTTTATCTCAAAGCTTGAGAAGCAAAAATATCCCCAGCTTAATGAGGCTAAATTTGAGAAAATCGGAAAAAAAGTCTTTAAAAGCGGCGAGGCCTCAGTTTACGAATTATTTTAAAAAGTCCTTAATAAAATCGCGGGTTTGTTGCCAATCTCCTGTCCTGGTTACCATAACCCATTGTTTTGAACTATGGTTTGCTGGATGAAATATAAGATCTTCTCCTAAGGAGGTTGTTTTCATGCTGTCCCAGTCAATTTTCGAAAAAAGAACAAGCAAACTTCCGTATTCTGAGGGATCAATGTCAGACTTAGTTACCTTTTTAAAAACACCTATTAAGCCGCTAATTTTTTCAGGCGAAAACATTACCTCTTTAGTTAGCAGTTTTTCTTTTACCGCCTTAATTAACTGCTGCTGCCTTAGAGAGCGGGCAAAATCCGTACCTTCTTCTCCTTCTGCGTTTCTGCTTCTTACAAATTTCAGTGCAGTTGTGCCGTTCATTTCTTGTCTGCCGGCGTCAAAATGGATGTGCTCATAACGGCACCTGTACGAAGGGTCTCCGTTGCAGAGATCTTTTTCTTTGCCGGCAATTGGGTATTTATAGTCATCAAAGCTTTTAAGTACCTCAACTTCAACACCACCGATTATATCCACGGCTTCCACAAAACCGTCAAAGCCTAAAACCACTACCCGATCAATCTTTTGGCCTAAAATATCCTCAACTGATTTTCTGGCTAAATCAAAACCGCCGTAATGATAGGCTGTGTTAATCTTTGCTTGCATTTCCGGTACCCATAAATCTCTGGGGATTGAAACAAGGTAGGCTTTTTTGGCGACCGGATCAACTGAAAGAAAAATTATTGTATCTGTAAGGTCAGCTACTTCTGATTGCGAATCATTAACCCCCAAAAGAAGAAAGTTTGTTCTTCCCGGCTCTTTCTCGGGCAGCTTCTTAAAATAGCTTTTTTTGATATAATAACCCCACAAAAAACCTCCGGAAAATAGTAAAATCAAGAGTACCCCAAAAAAATAAGGCAGGAGTTTTTTTACCATGGAAGATATTTTAGCAAACTTGAATTCCTCTCAACAACGGGCGGTTTCCTTTGGAAACGGTCCTTTGCTTATTTTAGCCGGAGCCGGTAGCGGCAAAACCCGGGCCCTAACCCACCGGGCAGCTTATCTTGTTAAAGAAAAGCAAATTCTTTCAGAAAATATTCTTCTTCTTACTTTTACCAACAAAGCTGCCGGAGAAATGAAAGAAAGAATTGAAAACCTAATAAAAAATGCTGAAAAAAAGAAAGAAATTCCTTATGCCGGTACTTTTCATTCTTTTTGCGCCAAGCTTTTAAGAAAAGAAGGGGAGCTTTTGGGATTTTCGCGTAACTTTTTAATTTATGATGAAACAGATCAGGTAGAAGCAGCTAAGGAAATTATAAGCAAGCTTCGTTTTTCAGTTAAAGACTACAAGCCTTCATCAGTGCTTAATACAATTTCCCAAGCTAAAAATGAGCTTATCTCAGAACTTGAATACCCCCAATATGCCCGCACTCCTTGGCAAAAAGGGGTAGCACAAATTTACCTTGAATATCAAAGGCTTTTAAGGGAAAATTCTGCTCTTGATTTTGATGACCTAATTTTTAAAACCGTTGATATTTTTAAAAAGTTTCCCGAAACACTTGGAAAATACCAAAATCAGTATCAATATGTTTTAGTGGACGAATACCAGGACACAAACCACGCCCAGTATGTGCTTACCAAGCTCCTTTCCGGCCGCTACCGAAACCTGACCGTGGTTGGCGATGCTTCCCAAAGTATTTATGGCTGGCGGGGGGCAAACTTCAGAAATTTGCTGAATTTAAAAAGAGATTTCCCGGAAATAAAAGTCATAAACCTGGAGCAAAATTACCGCTCAACACAGATAATTCTTGATGTCGCTTATTCTGTTATTTCTAAGAACTCTTCACACCCCATTCTTAAGCTTTGGACAGAAAACAAAAAGGGCGAAAAAATTTGTCTTTTTGAAGCAGAAAGCGAACTTAATGAAGCCAGTTTTGTGGTAGAAAAAATAAAGGCTTTGTTGAAAGAATATAAGCTTTCTGATTTTGTGGTTCTTTACCGGACAAACGCTCAGTCAAGAATTTTAGAAGAAATGTTTTTACATTCCGGTATTCCTTACTTACTTGTTGGCGGCACCAGGTTTTACCAAAGAAAAGAAATTAAAGATGTGCTTTCCTATCTCAGGCTTCTTGTAAACCCAAAGGACCTTGTTTCCTTAAAAAGAGCGGAAAAACTGGGTAAGGGAAAATTGCAAAAATTTATGACCTGGAGAGAAAACCGCTTTGAAGGTGACCAAAATTTTATAAATAGGAAAACCCTTGAACTTCTTGAAGAAGTTTTACAGGTTAGCTCTTATCTTGAGCTTTATAATCCTGAAATCGAGGAGGATTTATCGAGGCTTGAAAACATAAAAGAGCTTCGCTCTGTTGCCACTCAGTTTCCGGAAATAAATGACTTTTTAGAAAATGTGGCCTTGGTTGAAGAAGAATACCTTTCTGAAAAAGCCAAGAACAAAAAAGGAGAAGCAGTTACCTTAATGACCTTGCATGCGGCCAAGGGGCTAGAGTTTCCGGTTGTTTTTATGATTGGCATGGAAGAAGGCCTGTTCCCTCATTCAAGAAGCCTTCTTGATAACAGCGAGCTTGAGGAAGAAAGAAGGCTTTGCTATGTGGGCATCACCAGAGCAAAAGAAAATCTTTTCTTAATTTACGCCAGAAAAAGGCTTTTTTTCGGACAAAGAACTGCCAACCAAATCTCAAGATTTATCCTTGATATTCCTGAAGACTTTTTACAAAGACTCAACGAATTTCAAAGCTGCTAAGAAAAATGCTCCCAGAACGCAAAAACTGCAGATTATAAATTCAAATAAAAGTAGGACACGGAAAAAGGGAGATATTTCCGGTTTGAAGTAGAAATTGGTGGGATTAATAACGGGAAATACCCCCCTTGTGTGCCTTTTAGCTTTCCTGGCCATCTTTTTATATAATAGCACAAGAATAAAGAAGATTTAACTAACAGTTTATGGCCAAAGTAATTGAAATTACAGAAAAAGACAAAAACGACTTTAACCGTCTGGCTGTTCACCCGCTTCAATCTTGGGAATGGGGAGAATTCAGAGAAAAACAAGGGCACCGGGTAGTCAGGCTTGGAGAAGAAGAAAAAGGAAAACTCACGAGTGTGTACCAGGTCACTTTCCATAAAATTCCTAAACTCCCGTTAACTATCGGCTACCTTCCTAAAAGTGATCTTCTAAACAAGGCGGTAATAGTTTATCTAAGAAAAATCGGGGAAAAAAACAAGGCTGTTTTTGTAAAAATTGAGCCAAACCGAAAAAATGATCCAAGAGAGAAGGAAGCGCTTTTTAAAATGGGGCTAAAAAAGGGAAAGCCTCTTTTTACAAAATTCACCTCAATTATTAATCTTGAGAAAAGCGAAGAAGAACTTTTAGCTAGTTTTAAGCCTAAAACCCGCTACAACATTAAGCTTGCCCAAAAACACGGGGTAAAAGTAGTGGAGAATAATTCAAAAGAAGCTTTTAAAGATTATCTTGACCTTCTTTTTGAGACAACTAGTCGCCAGGGTTTTTACGCTCATGACAGAAAATATCATCAAAAACAGTGGGAAATCTTAAGTAAGGCCGGCATTTCTCATCTCTTGCTGGCCAAACACAAAGAAAAGACCTTGGCCGCTTTTCTTCTTTTTTGCTTTAATAGGGTTTTATATTATCCCTACGGCGCTTCAACCCGGGAACAAAGAGAGCTTATGGCACCGACCCTTCTTATGTGGGAATCAATGCGGTTTGGAAAAAAACTAGACTGCAAAAGCTTTGACCTTTGGGGCGACATTGAACCAAATCCTTCTCCCTCGCATCCTTACTATGGCTTCCACCGCTTTAAAGAAGGCTTTTCTCCAGAGCTTGTCGAGTTTTTGGGAACTTACGACCTTGTCATAAATCCCTTACTTTATAAAATTTATAATCTTGGCGATATCCTCCGTTGGAAAGTCCTGCGCCTAAAGTCAAAATTCAAAACTCAAAACTCTAAATCCTAATAATCAAAAAACAAGAAACAAAAAATTCCAATAACCAAGGAGCAAATAATATGTAACAAGTATTTAGGATTTGAATATTGGTAATTTTTTGGAACTTGGAGCTTGGAATTTGGAATTTAATAAATATGGATATTAGACAATCAGAAGAATACGCCTTTTTTACTAAAAGCCTAGGCTGGGAAGTAAAAAAAATAAATGGTATTAATATTTTTATAAAAAAAATCCCGGTTTTAGGATCAATTGTTAAAATCCAAAGAACAGAAAAAGTCCCTTTTGAAGAAATTGAAAAAGTCGCAAAAAAATTCAGGGCATTTCAAATAATTTTAGAACCGGCTTTTAAGATCGACCCTGAAGACTTAAAAAAATACAAATACAAGCCACTATCTTCTCCTTTTATCCCTACTAAAACAATAATAAAAGATGTTAAAAAAGAAGAAAAAGAAATTCTTTCCTCTTTTTCCAAAAACAAAAAAAGAGATGTGCTTTATGCCCAGAAAAATGGCTTGCTGGTAAAAGAAGGAACCTTAAAAGATTTTTTAACACTAAAAAGAGAGTATCTACTAAAAAAATTTATTTTACCCTTAGGTATTAATAAAGAAACAAAGCTGCTTTTTGAGGCTTTCAGGGATAAGGCAAAAGCAGTTATTACCTACAAAAAAGATTCCCCCGAACCTCTGGCCGGAGCCATTATCCTTTTCTGTGAAAAAACAGCTTATTATTGGCAAGCTGCCGCAACTGATAAAGGTAAAAAACTTTTGGCACCGACTTTAGTTGTTTGGGAAGCAATAAAACTGGCCAAAAAAGAAGGTTGTCTGTTTTTTGACTTTGAGGGGATTTATGACGAAAGATTTCCCCAAAACCGTTCCTGGCAAGGCTTTACCCGCTTTAAAAGGGGATTTAGAGGAGAAGAAGTTATTTTTCCTGCTCCCTATGTTAAGACCAAGCTTCGCATAACATCCTAAACTCACAAAAGTCACAGTGTTTGCCGGGTTTTGGAGGAAAATCGGAATTAACCATTTCTTCAACTTTTTTCAAAACTTCCTGTCGCGCCATATTAAGATCCTCTGGTTTCTTAATAGTTGAAACCTTTTCCTGAGTGTTTAAGAAATAAAAAGAAACCTTAACCTCCGCTTTATCTTTAATTCCCAAGTGTCTAAGATTGCCCTCAGAAACTGCCAGGGCATAAAGCGAAAGTTGAAGATCTTTTTCAACTTCTTTTTGAGTAGCAGACTTACCGGTTTTGTAGTCAATAATTTCTATTTCATACTCGGACTTGTCGCGTTCTACGGACTTGTCGCGTTCTACGCGATCAATTCTGTCAATCTTACCCTTTATCTTTAAAGACGGGCTTATTCTAACCATAAAAGGCACTTCTAAAGCCACCGGCAAATTTTTGGGGTCATAACTTTTTTCAAAATACTCAGTTAAAATCTTTTCTCCTTCTTTTTTAAACTTTTCTTCGTGTTCTTTTGAAGAAAAACCTAAAGGTCTCCAGTTTTCCGCCAAGGTTTTCAAAAGTGTTTCCTTGCCCGGCTTTTGTCCGACCATTGCTTTTTGGTAAAAGTCACAAAGAGTTTCGTGAATAGCGCTACCAAAAGAAAGAGATGCCGAGGGTGGGGCAGGAAGGTTAAGAATGTAGCTATATTTATACTTAAGGCCACAGGTGCTAAAAGTATCAAGCTGAGAGTAGGAAAGAGAGTTAAAAAACAGAGGTGTTTTTTCTTTTCTAGGCTCATTTTTTGCCACGGTTATTCCAAAAAGTGAAAGTTGGCTTTTTTTCTTTGAAGAAGAATTATTAAAAAACTCTTTGCCAAGCGCTTCATAAATAAAAGGGGAAATCTTTTTTTCCCGCTTTCCCTCGCCATAATACTTGGCAGCAGTCAAAAAAAGCCTATCTTTGGCTCTAGTCATGCCTACATAAAAAAGTCTTCTTTCTTCTTGAAGATGAAAATCACCTTGTGGCAAGATTTCTTTTATCAAAGCATCAGGAATTGGGATTTGCTCGCGTCTTTCGGTGGTGGGAAAGCGCTGGGTAACCAGGTTTACTAAAAAAACAACCGGAAACTCAAGCCCTTTCGCTGAATGGACCGTAAGCAGGTTAACGGCGTCGTTTTCCTGCCAGTCTGTATCATTGGCTAAAGGAGACTCTCCCAGCTCAAGGCAAAGGTTAATGTGTTCAACTAAAGAAAAAACAGAAGCATCTTCGTGTTCAGCCTCAAAAGTCGTTATTTTATCAAAAAACTTTTTAATATTTTGAACCCTTCTTTCATCATCAGAGGCTTGGTAATTAGAAAGCCTTCTTAGATACCCGCTTTCATCTAAAAACCAGTAAAGAATCTTGCCAGCATTTTCAGTTTTGGCTAAATCAAGGTGAGAATGAATTGTTTTAACAATTTTTTTTATTTTCTCTTTTGCCTCCATGCTGATTGCAGCTTCCTCAGATACGGCTGCTTCTTCGCAGACTTCAAAAAGAGAAATTTTTCTTTTGCGGCTTAAATTAAGCAAAAAAGCTAAATCCCGACCGTGAATGTTAAAGTAATCCATAGAAAGCAGTCTATACATTGAAACAGAGTCTTCGTAATCATTAAGCACTTTTAAATATGAAATTAGATCTTTCACTTCTGGCTGGCGGAAAAGCATGGCCGGGCCTAAAAATTGGCAAGGAATACCCGCTCTTTCAAAAGCCCTTAAAAAGGGCTCGGCATGGCTGTTTGCTCTTACTAAAACCGCAAAGTCTTTATAAGAATAGCGGTCAATTAAGCTTTTTACCTTTTCCGCCACCAACCCTGCTTCGTCTTCAACCCGATCCGCAAAAAGAAATTCAACCGGCTCTTCACTCACCTCACGCATTTTTTCAAGCTTTTTACTAATTCCCAATTTTGCCTCAAGAGTATCGGGATCATTTTCTTTAATTAGCTTGTAGGCTGAATCCAAAATTGTCTGAGAAGAACGATAGTTTTTATTTAAAATAATGTTTTTTGACTGAGGATAATCTTTGTTAAACTGCAAGATATTGGAAATTGCAGCTCCCCTAAACTTGTAGATTGACTGGTTATCGTCACCAACGACAGTCAAATTAGCCAAAGGCGGCGGAGCAAGCATTTTTATTAAGGTGTACTGGGCAAAGTTTGTATCCTGAAACTCATCAATTAAAATATATTTAAATTTTTGACGGTATCTGCCAACAATCCCCGGTCTTTCTTTAAAGATTGTCAAAACCTTATCAATAAGGTCGCTGAAATCAAAAAGCCCTTCTTTTATCTTAAGCTCTTCATATTTCCGGTAAGCTTTTGCCAATTCTTCGGTTTTTTTTATTTCTTCTTCAAGCATTTCTCTTTCTTCGCTTTTTAATTTCTTTTTATTATTTATGTCAGCAGAAATTTTCTCAAAATATTTCAAATATTCTTCTTTAGAAACTGTCTCGTCTTTAAGGCGTGAAAAATGCACAAGCAAACCTTCCAAAAATTTATTCGGGTTTCCTAAGGGTCTGAAATAATCAAGTTCAAATTTAAAAAGGTTTTTTCTTAAAAATTGGATGTTTTCTGCCTGAGTCATAACCTTGTATTTAGGATCAAGGCCAATATTTATGGCCTCATTGCGAAGAATCCGGTCACAGAAAGCATGAAAAGTGGAAATCCACATGTCAGCATAACCTAAAGGCAACTTTTCATCTATCCTCTCTTCCATTTCCCTGGCTGCTTTTTCCGTAAAAGTAAGAGCTAAAATTTCTGAGGGCGAAACTTTTTTTTCAGAAATTAAAAACCTGACTCTTTCGGTGATAACCGTGGTTTTTCCTGTTCCTGCTCCGGCAATAATTAAAAGCGGGCCGTTTCCGTGTTCAATTGCTTTTTTTTGCTCTGGATTTAATTTCTTTTCAGAAGAATCAGACACGAGGTAATTATAGCATTGAAGCTTTAAATATTTAAAAAAGATAACTGCCATAAAACACTAAGTGAAAATTAGTGAAAATAGTTACAGATACTTAAGTTTTTTGCTTATAAAATCTTTTTAATGAGAGAAACTGAATTTTCTCTGGAAAGATTAAGGATAGCACACGGACTTGGCCCAGCTACTGATTCCCCACCTACCTCGGCAAGGCTGCAAAGACAAATAAACGAAGCAACAATAACAGAAGGAAGAATCACTGAACTGTCAGAAAGTACTGGTCTAAGACCGGAAGTTGTAAGAAAAGTTGTTTTGATAAACGGCATGATTTCTGAACCAAAGGCTGAAATACTTAGTAAGTCCTTGGGAGAATTTACCAAAAGGTACGGAAGAGAAATTGCAGGAATAATTGATGAAAATTATTTTAAAAAAGACGGTAAAATCTTTAAAAACAGAACAAGAAGATTAATTAATAGCCAAGCTCCTTAAGAAGATTCCTCAGCACTTCTGGAAAATATCTCAATTTTTTCGATTTTTTCTTCTTCTTCAAGTGCCTGGGTAAAAGTTAGTTTTTGCCCTATTTGCATAAACTCATTGTTGACATTGGCCATTTGATTATATGAATTGGTTATGTGCTTGTTTAAAACAGAAAGGTTTTCGCTTAATTTTGAGTAATCTTTTTGAATTCCCCTTATTAAAGAAAAAAGTTTTCTTGATTTTTTCTCAATCTCCTTGCCTTCAAAAGACAAAAGAAGTACTTGTAGATGGGCATACAAAGTATTGGGGGAAACAGGATAAACTCTTTCTTTCCGAGCAAAGTCCATAAGCCCAGAGTCATTTATCACCTCATAGTAAACCGGCTCTGAGGGAATGTACATTAAAGCAAAGTCCATGGTCCCCTCCTCAGGAAGGATATATTTTTGGGAAATATCAGCAATGTGCTTTTTAATGTCACGGACAAAGTCCTTTTTTGAGCTTTCTTTTTCTGCTTCGCTTTCTGCAATCATCATTCTTTGGAAGTTTTCTGCTGGAAACTTAGAGTCAATCGGCAAGATACCGGCATCTGTTTTAATAGCCGCATCAACCCTGTTGCCGGATTTAAAAGCATACTGAAGAAAAAAAGAGTTTTTGGGAAACATCTGTGAGATTAAATCCTTTAGAACCTGTTCTCCAATGTTTCCCCTTAGTTTCGGGCTTCTTAAGTAATCCTGCAAGTTTTTCATGGACAGGGAAAGCTCGGAAAACTTACCGGCTTCTTTCTGGATTTGGCCCATAAGCTGGGAAGCCAGATCAAGCCTTCTGTTTAACTCAAAACTGCTTTTTTGGAGTGTCTCGTTTATATTTTTGTTTGAACTGTCGAGAGAAAGCTGCATTGTTTTAAGCCATTCAAGAAGAGCGCTGTCGGCTTTAGAGGAAAGCTTGCGGTTAAGAAAAAAAATAATCGCCAAAAAACCTAAAACTAAAACAGCACTGATTAAGACAAACTCCCTGGCCATGGTTTTATTTTATCACGGCTTTGTATAAAATTAGGTTATGATAAGGAAAAGCCGGAGAAATTTTTTACCTACGTTTATCTTGAACATTTTTTTATGGATGCTTCTTGCTGCTTTTATATTTAAAACCAGCCCTGAACAAATCTCTCAGCTATCAATCTTTTCAATAAACTTGTCCTTCGGTAAAAATATAATTATCTTTTTTATTCTACTCACTGCTTCTCTTTCTCTTACTTTGGCTCTTCTTTTTAGCAGTACCAGAAGAGGGTTTTTAGCTGCCCTTTTTATTGATAGCCTGTTTTTTTTCAGAATAATAAAACAAGACTCAATCATAAACACTTTTCTTTCCGCTGCTTTTTTTATTGCAGTTGAGCTGTTTCTTTATTCAAAGAGTAAGGATAAAAAATCTACAACTGTAATTGACAAAAATCAGTTTAAATGATATTTTGATTTTATTAATCAAACTAGTAATCCTGTCCGGCCGAGCCGGATTTTTTATTAAAAAAGAAAAAATGAGAGTCTCTTCACAAAAAATAAACCAAAAAGTTGAAAAAGAAGCCTTGTCGCTTTTATATCAGGTTATTGCCGACACAAGAAGGGTCGATGAAACAGAAAAGCTTCTTAAGGGCCTGCTTTCTGAAGCTGAGCTTTTTTCCATTGCCAAAAGAATTGCCGTAGCAAAATACCTTAAAGAAGGTCTTAGCTATACGGAAATTAAAAAAAAGCTCAAGGTTTCTTCTGCTACTGTTTCCCAAATCCAAAGCCAAATACAAACTGATCCGGGATTTCAAATTGTGCTTGAAAAAATAGAAACAGAACAATGGGCAGAAAAATGGGAAAAGAAAATTAAAGAAATCTTTGGGAAGTAACCTCCATAATCCTTTGCTTTCAGAGGCTATTTAAGCTAAAATTACATTCATGAGCAAGAAGTTTTATATTACCAGCGCAATCCCCTTTGTCAACGCTTCACCCCATATTGGGTTTGCTTTGGAAATTGTGCAAACAGATACTCTTGCCCGGCAACACCGACTGCTTAACGAAGAAGTTTATTTTTTAACCGGCGCCGATGAAAACAGTCTTAAAAATGTTCAAGCGGCTAACCTTCTTAATCTGCCGGTTAAAGAACTGGTTGATAAAAATGCAGCCAAGTTTAAGGAACTAAAGGGGGCACTTAATCTTACTTTTGATGATTTTATAAAAACTTCAGAGGAAAGGCACGTTCAAGGGGTTCAAGCTCTCTGGAAAGCGTGTAAAAAAGAAGATATTTATAAAAAGAAATACCAAGGCCTATACTGCATGGGCTGCGAGGCTTTTTTAACTGAAAAAGACTTAGTTGACGGTAAATGCCCGGAACATTTAATTGAACCTGAAGTGGTTGAAGAAGAAAATTACTTTTTTAGGCTTTCAGGCTACCAGGATTGGCTTCTTGAACTTATCTCCTCGGATAAACTAAAAATTACACCTAATAAAAGAAAAAATGAGGTAATTTCTTTTATAAAATCAGGGCTTGAGGACTTTAGTATTTCAAGAAGCAAGGAAAGAGCTCGCAATTGGGGTATTCCTGTGCCAGGTGACTCTGACCAGATTATCTATGTCTGGTTTGATGCCCTGGCCAACTATATTACCGCCTTAGACTGGCAGAAAAACGGAGAGCTTTTTAAAAAGTTTTGGCCTGCTGATGTGCATGTCATCGGCAAGGGTATTTCCCGTTTCCACGCAATTTATTGGCCAGCCATGCTTAAAAGTGCTGGTCTTGAAACCCCTAAAGAAATTTTTATCCACAGTTATGTCACAGTTGAAGGCCAAAAAATAAGCAAATCACTCGGCAATGTGGTTGACCCTTATGAAGTTGTCAAAAAATATGGCACTGATCCGGTCCGTTACTACCTTTTAAAAGAAATCCCGCCTTTTAATGACGGTGATTTTTCCCAAAAAAGATTTTTGGAGGTTTATCACGCTGACTTGGCAAACGGCCTTGGCAACCTAGTCTCTCGAATCGCTAGACTTTGCGAAAAATCAGAGTTAAAATTCCCTGAACAAAAAAGCATTACTCTTGACAGCAAAGTAAACACACAATTGGCTGATTTTCGCTTTAACGAGGCATTGGAAACAATCTGGCATAAAGTAACAAAAGAAAACAAAAGAATTAACGAAGAAAAGCCCTGGCAAATGGAAAAAAGCGATTTGCAAAACTTTCTTTTGCAGTCAGTAGAAACAATCAGGGAAATTGCCGGCAATCTCAGGCCCTTTTTACCGGAAACAGCTGAAAAAATATTAAAACAGTTCAAAGGTCCGGAAATAAAACCTGAGGCAGTTTTGTTTCCCAGATTAGAAAATGAAAAATAAAAAAGCAAGGTTTATTCAAAGAGTTTTAGAAATTCTTCCCGGATTTGTCTCCTGGAATCTGATTCTTTTCCCTTTTTGGGGTGCTTTTTTTGTTCCTACCGGAGTTGCTTACTTTGTCCTTCTTTTTGACATTTTCTGGTTTTATAAATCAATTACTCTGGCGATTTTTGCCACTATCTCTCACCTAAGAATTGAGGCTTCTAAAAAAATGGACTGGCTGGGAGAGCTCAAGTTTTTTCCTGATTGGAAAAAGGTACACCATCTAGTAGTTATTTGTACTTACAAAGAGCCTCTTTATATCCTGGAAAGAACACTCCAAAGCCTGGTTGACCAAACACTTCCGGGTAACCAAATAAGCATTGCTTTAGGCTTTGAAAAAAGAGAAGAAAACTGGCAAGAAAAAGCCGCGGAATTAAAGCGGAAATTCCGCGGAAAATTTGCACATATCGTTGTCAGCGAGCACACCCTTATTCCCGGCGAAACAGCGGGAAAACATTCAAACGCCCGCGCGGCCATAATTACAGCCAAAAAACAACTAATTGACAGCAAAAAAGTTGATCCCAACTACTGTGTTGTTTATTCCTGTGACGCTGACCATGTTTATCACCCTAACCATTTTTCTTACCTTTCCTACAAGTTTTTAGATGATCCACACCGTTATGAGCGTTTTTGGCAGCCGGCAATTGTTTTCTATAATAATTTTTGGCGACTGCCGGCTCCTTCAAGAGTAGCTAATACTTTTGGTACCATCTGGAATATTGCCCAACTGGCCAGAACCGATCGGCTGATAAACCAACAAAACTATGCCCTTTCCTTCAGGCTTCTTGAACGCATCGGCTATTGGGACCCTGATGTCATTCCCGAAGACTGGCACATCTTTTTTAAAGCCTTTTTTAGCACCGACGGTAAAGTTGAAGTTGAGCCGATTTTCTTACCTTTATCTGCTGATGCCGCTGAATCGACTTCATTTTTTAAAACCCTTCATAATCAATATGAACAGTTTAAGCGCTGGGCATGGGGGGTTTCCGATGATCCTTATGTAATTAAAAAATACTTTCTCTCAAAAAACATACCTTTTTGGGACAAAACAATAAGAACCTTAAGGCTAATTGAAGATCATTTTCTTTGGCCCGTTAACTGGTTTATCATTACTATTGGAATTAATATGCCTTCTTTAATAAACAAAAACTTCAGCAGAACCGCTCTTGGTTTTAACATGTCCAAAACCTCGTCTTTTATCCTGACTCTTTGTCTTATCTTTTTGGCAATTATCATCATTATTGATTCAAAACAGCGGCCACCAAGACCGGCAGAAGTTCCTAAAATAAAAGCTTATCTTATTCCCTTTGAATTCCTTTTGATGCCGATAATTGGTTTCTTTTTTACCGCGCTGCCCGGACTTGATGCTCACACCAGGCTAATGCTCGGCAAATATATGGAGTACAGAGTTACAGAAAAAGTATAGAATTTACAAGAAAAACCAAATTGGTTAAAATAAATTAATGCTTTCTTTCTTCAAGAAAAACCGGTTTATTCTTTTTGTTTTGGCCTCTGTTGCGGTTTTAAGAATTCCTTCTTTGTTTGAACCCTACTGGTATGGCGATGAAGGAATTTATCTTACCCTGGGAATGGGTATAAAAAGGGGTCTTTTACTTTATAGGGATATTTTTGACAACAAGCCTCCTTTAATTTATCTTCTTACTGCCCTTGCTGACGGAAGACTTTACTGGTTTAGGTCTATGCTTTTTGTCTCCTGTCTTGCTTCAATTTATTTTTTCTTCCTTTTGTCAAAAAAAATCATAAATTCTGACAAAGCAGTTAAAGTATCTGTTCTCAGTTTTGCCTTATTTACCACGATCAGGTTTCTTGAAGGGAATATTGCTAACGCTGAAATCTTTATTCTTCTTCCTGCAGTTTTAGGCTACTTTGCTGTTTTCAAAGAAAAGTCTTTAAAAAACTTTATTTTTTCAGGGTTGCTTTTTTCAACTGCCTTTCTTTTTAAAGTACCAGCTCTTTTTGATTTTGCCGCTCTTTCTTTTTTCCTTATCTTTTTAAGAGAAAAAGAAAGGATCAATCTAAAAGAAGGCCTTACCCTTTTCTTTAGCTTTTTACTACCCATTTTCTTAGTTTCGGCCTATTTTATTTTAAAAGGTGCCTTTAGTGTTTACTTTAATTCTGTTTTTCTGCAAACCATTGGCTATCTTTCTTCCTGGGAAACAGGCTCACATGTCCTTAACCCTCTTCGGCTTCTTAAAAGTGATTTTGCAATCAGGTCAATTATCCTGCTTTTTTCTTTAGTTTTAACTTTTGCTTTCAGAAAAAAGCTAAAAGAAGACCTAAGCTTGGCTACGGCTTGGTTTCTATTTGCTCTTTACGGAGCTTCTCTTTCCGGTAGGCCATATCCCCATTATCTTATTCAGGTAATTCCGGGTTTTTCTCTTTTGCTAGGAATTTTTGTAAAAGAAATTAACCAAAAAACTATTATAAGAAAGGCTCTTCCCTTGCTTTTATTTGCGTTTTTGACCGCCACCTATTGGCGCTACCAGTTCTGGGCTTATGAAACTTTTTCTTATTACAGAAACTTTATTGATTTTTCCAGAGGCAAAAAAGACAAAACCAGTTATTTTAACTATTTTAACCCCAGGATGACGGAGATTTACCTTATTTCTGAATTTATTAAAGCCAATACCAATAAAACAGAGAGAGTTTTTGTTTGGGCTGATGAATCAAATATATATCCTCTATCTCAAAGACTGCCGGCTACTCCTTACGCCGCCGCTTATCATGTTAGTGACCTTAAAAAAACCGACACCGTGCTTTCCAGGCTTGAAAATGATAAAATCAGCCTCATAATAAAAGATGTTAAAAAAGAAGACTTTTTAGGACTGGAAATTCTTCTCAAAAACAACTATAGGCAGGTTGAAAGTATTGGCGACTTTGTCATTTTCAGAAAAAAAGGTTTAAATGGAAACTAAGCTTTTAAAGAAAGAAAAAACGCTTTTAAGACTTCTGGCGGTTAATTTTTCCCTCATTCTGCTCGGGACATTCTTTATCTTAATAAAAAATGAGTCCTTGCCGGAGAAAGTGCCTCTTTTTTACAGCCGGCCTTGGGGAGAAGAACAGCTTACTTTATCTCGTTATCTTTTCCTTATTCCTTCAATCTCGTTCATTCTCTTTTTTGTTAATTTAGAGCTTTCTTTAACCTTTATTAAAAGAGGAGAGAAATTTATGGCCTTTTTAAGCAACGGCTTTGCCTTGCTTTTTTCTTCACTTGGATTTATCACGCTTTTAAGAATTATTTTTTTAATTACTTAATGACCTTAACCTTTTTGCTGCCTTTTTTAGTCTCGTTTTTGGTTAGCTTTATTTTTACTCCGGCAGTGATCCTTTTTTTAAAGAAAAAAGGCTTTGTTGACGACCCTAAAAAGCACAAACACCCCAAAGTTGTCCATTCCTATCCAGTTCCTCGGGGCGGCGGAATTCCGATTTTTCTGGGAATAGCTGTTTCCTTATTTTTCCTTCCTCTTGACAAACACCTTCAGGGAATTTTTCTAGGAGCTTTGATAGCGCTAGTAGTTGGAATCTTTGACGATATCTTTGAAGAAAAAATTCATCCCCTTTTAAGGCTGGGGGGTAATTTCCTGGCCGCGGGAGTGGTGGTTTTTTCCGGAATTGGAATTGCTTTTATCAATAATCCCCTCGGTGGAATTATCAGGCTTGACAACCCCCAGCTTTGCTTTTCTCTTTTTGGTGATAGCCGCTGCCTTTGGTTGCTTGCCGATCTTTTTGCTCTTTTATGGATTGCTTGGACCATGAATTTTGTCGGCTGGTCAGGAGGAGTCGAAGGCCAGCTGCCAGGAGTCGTGGTGATCGCCGCCTTAACAATTGCTTTCCTGAGCCTAAGATTCTCCGCTGATATTACCCAATGGCCGGTAATTATTCTTGCTCTGGTTGTGGCCGGTTCTTACCTTGGGTTTTTACCTTGGAATTTTTCGCCCCAGAAGATTATGCCTGGCTACAGCGGAAAATCTCTGGCCGGCTTTATGCTGGCCGTGCTTTCAATCCTCTCAACCGCAAAAGTCGCTACTCTTATGCTTGTTTTAGCCGTTCCCTTGATAGATGCCTCTTACCTTGTGTTCAAAAGACTCTTATCAGGCCGTTCACCAGTCTGGGGGGGTAAAGAGCACCTTCACCATAAACTGCTAGCCCTTGGTTGGAGCAAAAAAAGAATTTCTGTTTTTTACTGGAGCATTACCGCGCTCTTGGGGCTGCTGGCCTTGCAATTGAATAGTAGACAAAAGTTATATACAATGTTCATGCTTGTTATTGCTTTTTTGGGAATAATATTATGGCTCAGTTATTTATCAGCATCCTTAAAACCGCCAGGCCAAGACAATGGCTAAAAAACCTAAGCTTGGCTGCGGCTTTGGTTTTTTCCGGACGGCTTTTTCATCCGGAAAGCTTCTGGCTGACAATCTGGGCTATTTTTGTTTTTTCCATACTCACCTCTTCTGTTTACTTTATAAATGATATTGTTGACTTCTCAAGAGACAGACTGCATCCTTTTAAAAAGAAACGACCAATCGCCTCAGGTAAACTACCCATTCCCCTGGCTGCTTTTTTTGCTTCAATCGGCATTTCTTTAAGTCTTTATCTAGCTTACCAAACTGCTTTTTTCTTTTTTTTGGTTTGTCTCATTTATTTTCTACTCCAGCTGGTTTACTCCTTCTATTTAAAAAACCAGATTATTTTTGATGTTTTGTCGATTGCTGCCAGTTTTATCTTAAGGGTTTATGCCGGAGCTATTGTTCTTAACCACCATATCTCTGTCTGGTTTCTTCTTTGTGTTACTTCCCTGGCTCTTTTCATGGCAGTAGGGAAAAGAAGATCTGAACTGGCCATACTTGATAAAGAAGCTGTTTCGGGGCACAGAAAAACACTCATTAATTACCCTCCTGATCTTCTGGATGATTATCTCTCCATGTTTGCTGCCTCAGCCTGGCTTTCCTGGGCCCTTTTTACCTTTCTGCAGTCACCGCCAATTGTGGTTGGGCCTTCAATACACAGTGTTTTGCCTTTAACAATCAGTGGTTCAAGCAAATGGCTAATGATCACGATTCCCGTAGTTATCTACGGCATTATGCGTTATTTAAACATAATTTATCAGGGGTCAAGAGCGGAATCGCCGGAAAGAGTGCTTCTGTCTGACAAACCCTTGCTGGGAGCAGTAATTGTCTGGGGTTTTCTTATAATCTGGGTGATTTATGTAGTCGGCTGATCAAATCTTTTTTGCGTACTGCCCTGAAATCCAACCTTCACTACCGCTTTCATACTCAATTTTATACCAACCATTTTCTTCTTCTAAGATTTCGTATGTTTCTCCGGGATTAACCTTGCCCACTTCAGCTGAAGCAGTACTGGCTTCTTTTCTCACTCTTAGCCAGCCGGTTGGGGTATCTTTAATTTCTATGGTTGAAGAATTTGAGGAAGAACCTGAAGCAGCTGTTGGCTTTGCTGAAGGCGTTGGTGTTCCGGAAGAAGTAGCGGGGGTAGATTCTTTGTTTACTTCCTGGCCCATTTTGGCGTTAACAATTAACTTAAAGCCGGCGACAGCTCTTGCTTTTATTGATTTATCAACATAGCCTTCCTTGGAAAGGGTGATCTGGTGATCACCTACACCGATTTGATCAATGGTGATTGGGGTAAAGCCTTTGGCCTCGCCGTCAATATGAATTAAAGCACCGTCGGGATTGGAAATAACTGTTAGGGATGCTTGTTCTTTGTCTTTTGATTTTTCTAAACTCAAAATTTGCCCGGAAGATTCTTCCTCGGTTTGGCCCAACTCTCTTTCAATTAAAGTTAAAACCCCGGAATTAAGAGTAATTTTACTTTCCCAGGAAGAAAGAGCTTCTTCGGTTGATTCAGGAATGAGCTTAACCGTAATCTCTCCGGATTGCATTTCACTTGACTGAAAAGGGGTTTTACCTAAAATTTTACCGTCAATAAAAACATTTGCCGGAGGGTTAGTGTTAATCTGTAAGGCAGCAGGGTCTTTCTTAAAAGAACAGCCTGAAAGAAAAACACTTAAAAAAACAACGCCAAAGCCAATTAATAACTTTCTTAACATTAGCTCTAATATAGCACTAAACAAAGCTTATGGCAAGAAAAAAATTTATCTTTTAGCTTTGCTTTCTGAGGCTAAATAAGGTAAACTATAGCTGTCGGCCTGATAGCCAAGCAGTAAGGCAGCGGTCTGCAAAACCGCGATGCGCGGGTGCAATTCCCGCTCAGGCCTCCTGGCCCACAACAAAAAGCTCTTCTTCTGCCCTGGTTATTGCGGTGTAAAGCCAGCGTCGCCATTCCTCATCGTCCATTTTAGGAAATCTTTCTTCAAAAACAACCACTCTTTTTGCCTGGCTGCCTTGTGCCTTATGCACTGTTAGAGCATAACCAAAGTCAAAAAGGTCGCCAAGTTTTGTTTTGTATCTTTCTTTGGTAAAATTTAGAGCCTCTTTGCAATTAAACTGAGAAGCAAGAATTTGGCCTTTATATGTTTTCTCTTCGCCATCCATTATAATTTTTGCTTGATACCAACCTTCGTCTTTCTTTTTAAGACTAACAATTTCCCCAAGCATACCGTTAAAAACTTCTTTAGCGTGGTTGTTTCTCAAACAAATGACTCTATCGCCTTTTTGAGGCGTTTCTTCAAGGCCAAGACTACTGCGGATAAAATTATTTATCTTAATCCGGGTTGAGTTATAACCGCAAAGAATTAAGGTGTTTGGGTGATAGTTTTTAAGGATCTCTTCAACTAGTTCTCTTGATTCAGGCTCTAAGTTGTTTATTTTTAATATGTTTTTTCCAAACTTGCCAAAAGGAATTTTTCCTTCTGACCGCGCCAGGGCCGAAAGCCTGATAATCGGGTTTTCCCTAGCCTGGCGGTGAATTTCTTCAAGAACAAGTTCAGGTTTTTCCATTAAATTAAATTTGCCGCTTATTGGCGGCAACTGACCATGATCACCTACGGCAATAATGGGAATACCAAAAGAAAGAAGGTGTTCCCAAATAGAATAATCCACCATTGAAGCTTCATCAATAATAATTAAATCTGCTTCCACTTTTTCTTTTAATTCCCAGCCGACAATTTCATCTTTATCGTTTGTAACAGGAGAATAAATCAAAGAATGAATGGTTCCGACAAAATCACTAGGGTAAAGAGCTTTTGTCTCAGAAAGCCTAAACCTTAAAACCCGTGAGGCTTTTCCAGTATAAGCACAAAAAGCAATCCTTAGATTTTTGTCATTTTTATAAAGCTTCTCCCGCAGGTGGGAAATAAGAGTTGTTTTTCCTGTTCCGGCATATCCTCCTAGGGTAATAAATTGCCTGCTTTTTTCTTTATACCAAAAAAGTAAGTTTTCTAAAGCATTTTTTTGGTCAGAAGAAAGTTCCATAAAATTAATTGCTAGAGATTAAATAATTATTCAGGTATACTTTTTGTACTGAAAGGGGGTGATTTTAGTGTCTGGTTATGTTACCAATATAGAAGAAAAAACCCTGGAAAACAATAAATTCCGTCAGGTACTTTTTACTGCTCCACACTCTCAGCTTGTTTTAATGACCTTAAAATCAGGCGAGGACATTGGGACGGAAGTTCACAACGATGTTGACCAGTTCTTTCGGGTTGAGAGTGGAACCGGAAAAGCAGTTTTGGACGGGCAAGAACACGAAATAAAAGACGGTTCAGCCGTAGTGGTTCCCGCTGGCACTGAGCATAATATCATTAACCAAGGAGAAGAGCCTTTAAGGCTTTACACTATCTATTCTCCTCCTCACCACCCGGACGGAACGGTTCATGAAACCAAGGAAGAGGCAATGGAAGCAGAAAAAGAAGAACACGCTTAAATTTCTGCTTCACAAACAAAAGACCCCCGCCAGAGGCGGGGGTCTTTAAAAATCCTTAAGTTTAGATTCAACAAAAGTTACATGCTAAAATTAATTAGTGCTAGATAAAAGAGATATTTTATTGTTTGCTATATTTGTCCCCGGCATTTTTCTCTGCTGGAAAATCTCAATTAAGGGTTTAAAAGAGAAAAAAATTATGGCTGTTTACAAAGGAATGGCCTTAAAAGAATTAAAAGGAAAAGCCGCTTTTTGGTACAGTCTTTTTTGGCTGGCAGTTGCCATGGCTCTCACTGCCTGCCTAATAAAATATGCTTTTTTAGTCTTCTTGTAAGAAGTAAGAAGCAAATACACTACTAAACAGGTATAGCTGTTTAGTTTTTCTGAACATCAAGCTTACTTTTCTTGTTTTTCCTCAACTGCTGCCTGAGCTGCTGCGAGCCTGGCAATTGGCACCCGGTAAGGAGAACAAGATACATAAGTTAAACCTATTTTATGGCAGAACTTAACGGAATCCGGATCTCCGCCGTGTTCTCCACAGATTCCCACTTTCAGGTCCTTTTTAACTTTTCTTCCCTTTTCCACTGCCATTTTAACCAGCTGCCCCACTCCCTCTTGATCTAAAGTCTGGAAAGGATCGGACTTCAATATCTTCTGATCAAGATAGACCTTGATAAACTTACCGGAATCGTCTCTTGAAAAACCCATGGTCATTTGGGTTAAATCGTTTGTTCCGCAGGAGAAGAAATCAGCTTCCTCAGCCACCTCGTCTGCCGTTAAAGCGCCTCTAGGCACCTCAATCATGGTGCCAACATGATATTCAATCTCCACACCTTCTTCTTTCATTACTTCCTCAGCCACTTTAACCACCACTTCTTTTTGGTGTCTAAGCTCACTAACATTACCGACCAAAGGAATCATAATTTCCGGCACCACCTCAAATCCCTCTTCTTTCTTAAGCTCGCAGGCTGCTAAAATAATAGCCTTAGCCTGCATTTCGGTTATTTCCGGATAAGTTATACCCAAGCGGCAGCCACGATGACCAAGCATGGGGTTAAACTCGTGAAGCTCGGCAGCCCTGGACCAGATTTTCTCTGCCGGAACTCCGATTTTCTTTGAAAGCTCTAAGGCTTCTTCTTCTGTTTTGGGTAAAAACTCATGAAGAGGCGGGTCTAGTGTTCTTATAGTTACAGGCAAGCCCTCCATTTCTTTAAACAAGCCCTTAAAGTCTTCTTTCTGAAACTCCAAAAGCTTTGCCAGGGCTTCTTTCCTGCCTTCTTCCGTGTCAGCCACAATCATCTGTTGCATAAAAGGCAGTCTTTCCTCAGCAAAAAACATGTGCTCTGTCCGACAAAGGCCAATTCCTTCAGCTCCAAAGCCTCGAGCCACTTTAGCATCCCTGGGAATATCGGCATTGGCTCTAACCCCAATTTCCCTAGCCTCGTCAGCCCAGGCCATAAACTCGCCAAAATCTCCGGTTAATCCAGGCTCAATTGTGGGAACTTTGCCCAAAATCACTTCGCCGGTGCTGCCGTTTAAGGTAATAAAATCTCCTTCTTTAACCTCTACTCCTTTTACCAAAAACTTTTTCTCTTTTTCAAAAACTTTAATCTCTTCGCAACCAGCCACACAGCACTTGCCCATACCCCGAGCCACCACTGCTGCGTGCGAGGTCATGCCTCCTCTGGCTGTCAACACTCCCTGAGAAATATTCATACCCGCAATATCATCCGGATTAGTTTCCATTCTTACCAAAATCACCTTTTCCGTATCTCCTTGAGTAATGGCATCTTCTGAGGAAAAAACTACTTTTCCTACCGCTGCTCCCGGAGAGGCTGGCAAACCCTTGGTAATTACTTCATATTTTGAACTTGGGTCTAAAATCGGGTGAAGAAGCTGATTAATCTGGTTAGGCTCCACTCTTAAGAGCGCTTCTTCTTTTTTAATTAAACCTTCTTTAACCATGTCAACCGCGATTTTAACGGCTGCATGGGCAGTTCTTTTCCCACTCCTGGTCTGAAGCATGTAAAGCTTGCCTTTTTCAATGGTAAATTCAAAGTCCTGAACATCACGGTAGTGCTTTTCGAGTTTGTCGGTAATCTCTTTAAGTTGCTTAAAAACCTCAGGCATGTCTTTTTCTAGCTCATTTATTGGTTTTGGTGTTCTTATTCCTGCAACCACATCTTCTCCCTGAGCGTTGGTCAGATATTCTCCATAAAAGGCCTTTTCTCCGGTAGAGGGATTTCTGGTAAAGCCAACCCCCGTAGCGCAATCGTCTCCCATATTGCCGAAAACCATAGCCTGAACGTTTACGGCTGTACCCAAATCGTCGGCAATTTTATTAAGCTTTCGGTAAGTAACGGCTCTGGGTGTATTCCAGCTTTTAAAAACAGCGTCTCTGGCCATATCAAGCTGGATTCTTGGATCTTGAGGAAAATCCTTGCCGGTTTTTTCTTTTACCAAGGTCTTATACTGTGCAATCAAATCCTGAAGGTCCTCAGCTTTAAGCTCAGTATCAAGCTTAACGCCAAGTTCCTCTTTTTTTTGAGTAAGAATCTCTTCAAACTCATCTTTGCTTATGCCTAAAACCACATTGGCAAACATATGAATAAATCTTCTGTAAGCATCGTAAGCAAAACGAGGATTTCCTGTTTGGCTAATAAGACCAGCAACGGTTTCGTCTGTTAGCCCCAGGTTAAGTACGGTGTCCATCATGCCCGGCATTGAAATTTTGGCACCGGAGCGGACAGAAACTAAAAGAGGGTTTTTGTTATCGCCGAACTTTTTTCCGGTTGCTTTTTCCAGTTTTTCTATGGCTTCCTCATACTGCTGGTTTAATTCTTCAGGGAGCTTCTGGTCGTGAGCATAAAAATAATTACAAACCTCAGTGGTAAGGGTAAATCCCGGAGGAACAGGAATCCCTGAATTAGTCATTTCCGCCAAACCCGCGCCCTTGCCGCCCAAGAGATCCTTCATTTTACCCTCGCCCTCAGCCTTGCCTTCACCAAAAGAATAAACAAACTTTGTCTTATCAGCCATAAGAAGCCTCCTTTAGTTATTAATTTAAGGTAAAGATTATTTTAAAGCTTGAGGCTCAAATTTACAAGCCCCAGCTTCAAAAAATAGCCTTAAAACCACTTTTGGCCTAAAAAAGCCCCTAGCCTCAATTTAGCCTTAAATTGTGGCTATTTAGCCTTGTTTAAATCACCAAAAACTTGACTTTTAAAAAAAGGGAAGGTATAATCCGCCGTTAATCCTGTATGTTTTTCTGTACAGGATTTTTTTTGCTTAAGCGGGCTAATTTAACCCGCATTATGATACAAAAAACAAAACAAATCAAAAAGATTCTTGGCTTAAGGGCCGAGCTTCTTTTTTCAAAAATCTTCGAGGTTTTCCTTGGTCCACTTAGTAAATCCTCTTGCCGAGTATTTGAATTCAAAAGAATCAAACAAGCGGTCGGAGTTTTAGTCATTGCCTCATTTTTGTCAATGGCTTTACTGCCGGCTTCCATTTCTGCGGTGCAAACCAACCTTGACAGCAACAGTGTCCAAATATTGCCGGTAGAAGAAGAAATTAAAACAGAGAGAACAATTAGGTTGCCGGTAGAAAACTTCAGAATTACCCAGGGATATCATGTTTTTCATCCCGGAGTGGACTTTGCCGGCGCCACAGGCTCTCCTGTCTATACTATCGCTGAAGGCGTAGTCGAATCAGTTGTCAATGACAAATGGGCTTTTGGTAAGCATGTTATCGTTGACCACAGTAACGGCATGAAATCCCTTTACGCTCATTTATCAAAAATTGAGGTTAAAACAGGAGAAAAACTTGATAAAGACTCAGTAGTCGGTCTTCTTGGTTCAACCGGCTGGTCAACCGGACCTCATTTGCATTTCCAAATTTGGGAAAACGGCAAGCTGGTCAACCCCAAAACCTTTTTTGAAGGTTATTTTGGTCAAAAACTGGCCAGCACCCAATAACAGACAGCCCGTCTTCTTGTTCAGAGTTCGCTTTTCAGTTCTTTTTTAAAAAACTCCAAATCTCTTTGCCTTAGTTTGTCTCCAGTTTCAGGGTAAAAATTAAAGTTATGGTTTTCGCCTTTGTAAAAGTAATAATCAACCTGGTTCCCGGCAGCTTTTAACTCTTTAACCAAATCTTGCGTCCAATTTGTTTTTATCAAAGGATCGCTTCCTCCCTGGTGAACAATAAAGGGCGCATTTATAAAGCTGAAATACTCGGCGATGGAATAGTCCTTAGGGTTATTTTCCAAGGAAAACTGGTCAATTTTTTCCTTAACCACATTACCGACATCTTCATCTTTGCCCATATAGGTAAGAACGCTTTCAGGAAAACCAAGGGAAACCGGCGCCCAAAGACTGGTGGGGTAGCTCTTCTTAGTAATCTCAAGAAGAGAAAGGGCAATTTGGCCGCCATTAGAATGCCCCCAAAGCCCGATTCTTTCTGGATCGGCTTTTTCTAGACTGGGAATTGAAGCAATCAGATTAAGGACTTCAACCGGCCGGTAAAACCTAGCAACTAAGATGTCTTGATCTTCCCAATCAGAATAACCATAACCTAAAAAATCAGGAGCTAGGGTTAAAAAACCATTCTCAGCTAGGTTGTTGGCACTTCTTTCTGTTCCCAGGCCAATATAATAAAGAGACCTGTCCACCCAGCCTCTTAACAAAACCACTACCGGGAATTTACCTGTTCCGTTAGGTATGTTTGTCATACCGGAAATTGTTTTCCCATCACTTTTGTAAGTAAAAACATAAGTAGTGTAGTTAGACTCTTTTCTGGTGGCATTGGTAAGCTTAATCTCAGAAGGATAAAATTTTTTTCGGGAAAGCGCTTCAAAGCTAAGAGAAGAATATTTATTTTTCTCCTGAGAAGGTTCCTGGCTTTGCTTTTGGCCGCCAAAAGGAGATACTGTTTCGCTCCCTCGGTTATCCCAAAGAAAGACGCCAAGAAAAACTGCCAAAACCAAGAAAGCTACCCAAAACACCCCTAAAAATTTCTTCATGAAGAAATTTTACTAAATTAAGACTTAATAAATAAACCAATAAAAAGCGCCCGTTTCCGGACGCTTTCTTGATATTAAAATTCCTTTTAATAATCCATGCCGCCCATGCCGCCAGGCATCTGCGGGCCACCAGCCGGCGGATTTTTCTCAGGCTTGTCAGCAATCAGGCACTCAGTAGTCAGCACCATAGTTGCTACAGAAGCGGCGTTAATTAAAGAATCCTTCACCACTTTGGCCGGGTCAACTATCCCCGCTTCAAACATATCAACCGGCTCAACCTTAGCTGTCGTCTCAAGCTTATTAACATCAAAACCCATACCAGAGCCAGCTACTTCCCTTGCTTTGGCAATAAGCTCGCCCGGGTCATAGCCTGAGTTTCTGATTAGAGTCTTAAACGGCGCCTCTAAAACTTCCTTCATGAAGCTGTAGCCAGTAATCTCGTCGCGTGAAGCTCCTGCTTTCTGGACTTTTTCCGGATTAAGAGTTTGGGAAATATTAAGAAGAGTAACTGCTCCGCCCGGAACAATACCCTCTTCCATAGCAGCTTTTGTGGCTTCAACAGCATCCTTAACTCTTTCAAGCTTCTCTTTCATTTCCACTTCAGTGGCAGCGCCGACATTAATTTGCACCACTCCGCCTGAAAGCTTGGCCAGTCTTTCTTCTAGTTTTTCTTTGTCAAAATCAGAAGTAGAAGCTTTAATTTCATTTCTAATCTGCTCCACTCTGGCCTCAATTTCCTTTTGACTACCATGGCCGCCAATAATACGGGTATTGTCTTTGTCTGCCCAGACCTTATCAGCCCGGCCGCAATCTTCAGGAGTTACAGAATCAAGTTTTCTTCCCGTATCCTCTGAAATAAATGTGCCTCCTGTTAGAACGGCAATATCCTGAAGCATGGCTTTCCTCCTGTCGCCAAAACCAGGAGCCTTAACCGCCAAGGCATTAAAGGTGCCCCTGAGTCGATTCACCACCAAGGTTGCCAGAGCTTCGCCGTCAATATCGTCAGCGATAATCACAAAGTTTTTAGTTACTTTAACAATATTTTCTAAAAACGGCAGAATATCGGAAACCGCGGAAATCTTTTTGTCAGTAATTAAGATGTAAGGGTCTTCTATTTCCGCTTCCATTCTTTCCGGAATAGTGACAAAGTAAGCAGAAGCATAGCCTTTATCAAACTCCATTCCTTCTTTCTCTTCTTTTTCAAGCTGAAGGCTTTTCCCTTCTTCAACAGTCACAATCCTACCTGGCTTTTCCAAGGCTTCGGCAATCATGCTGCCGATTTCCTCACTGGCCGCAGAAATGGTAGCCACTTGGGCAATTTCCGTTTTGCCCTTAACCGGTTTAGCTCTTTTGTCAATTTCAGCCACAACTTCAGAAACAGCCCGGTCAACCCCTCTTTTTAAAAGCATGGGGTTCATGCCTGAGGTAATGGCCTTCATTCCTTCTGAGGTAATAGCATAGGCTAAAACAGTTGAAGTAGTAGTACCGTCCCCGGCAGTGTCGTTTGTTTTTGAAGCAGCTTCTTTAATTAAAGAAGCGCCCATGTTTTGAAAAGGATCTTCAAGCTCAACTTCTTTGGCCACAGTAACACCGTCATGGACAACACTTGGCGTCCCCCATTTTTTGTCTAAAGCCACATTTCTTCCCTTAGGGCCCAAAGTGGTTGCCACCGCATCATGAACCTGGCGCATACCTTCTAAAAGTTCTTTTCTTGCTTCTTCGTTATATTTAATAAGCTTTGCCATTTTTCCTCCTTTTTAGCCGATAACAGCCATAATATCTTCAAATTTAATAAACATAAGTTCTTTTTCACCCTCACGGTATTCATTGCCGCCCCATTTTTTATAAACTACGGTATCGCCTACTTTGCAAGGTGCTTTTCTTTCGCAATTACCGTCACCGCCGCATGGCTCTGAAGGGCCAATTGCAAGAACTTTTCCCTTTTGGGGCTTTTCCTCGTGAGATTCAGGGAGAACAATACCAGATGAAGTTTGCCTGACAGCTTCTTCCGGCTCAATTAAAACATAGCCTGCTGTTGGTTTAATTTTTTGGTCACTCATTTTTTATCCCTCCTTTTTGGTAAAAAAATAATAATTGTTTCCTATGATAAAATTATCAGTTGAAGCGGTCGAGTGCTATTATAGCGACAGGTTTTTACCCTTGTCAAGAGACTATCTGACAATACTTACCTTTTTTCTTTGTTCTTCAAGCCAATTTCCCAAAGGCATGCCCAAGCTTTCCTGAACTTTTTCTTTTAAAATGTCTTTTTTAAGAACCTCCAAATAATCAGTCTTTTTCATCCCATACATTTGGGATATTTTGCTTAACAGCTTCTCTTCTGGTTCGCCTGAGCCTTGAACAAGTTGATTAAAACGCTTGATTACTTCTCCCTCGCCTACGGTAATATTTTTTTCTTTGGCATATTGGTTTACAAGTTCAAAGTCAATCATTGTGTCAATTACATCTTTTTCAAGAGAAGAAAGATCAATTTCCTGCTTTGCCCAATTGAAAAAATGCTTTTTTTTACTTATTTCTTTTTCAAAGTCTTCTCTTTTAATGCCTTCCTTGCCAACTAAAGCCACATACCTTTTATTGTTAAAGCCCAACTTTCCCTCTTTTTTGCTAAATATAAGGAAAAATACTACCCCCACCAAAATTAACGAAGCAATAATAAAAAAACTCAGGTATTTTTTCATAAGCTAGTTCCTCCTCTTATTTTAGTCCCTCCTTTAATAGTTGTGCTAGCTGGTCTTGTTTCTGCGGTAATCACATGGGTGTCATCAAGATAACCGTCAGCGTCCGGGGTTGAGCCGTCATTTTGCACCAAAGAAATAGTAGAAATGGCCACGGAAACAGTTTTTTCTCCTGTATCTGACCAGTTAATAGTCTCTGTTGTTTGGCCATTAGCATCAGTGGCAGAGGAAGGCTGAGTAATATTGTTTGTAGCTGTGGCGCTTAAGGTTATGTAGGCAGCAGCTACCCCGCTTTTGGGGTTTTTCCAGGTATCTTTAAGGGTTACGGTAATTGTGACATTGGTATCCACATACGAACTGGCATTCCCCGTAACTGTTGAATCATTTGAGTCTGCAGAAACTTCTCCAGGATTGACAGTCACAGAAGAAGAAGCATGGCCATATTGGCCTCCGTCTGTGACGGTTATGGTAACTGCCTCTGCTTTGTAAAGAGTGGTGGCTAAGGTAGTAGTTGACTGGCCGTTGGTAAAGGAAACAGAGGTAGTATATGAGGGAGCAGTGGTGTCAGGAGCATTACTAGGACCAGTGTAAGCCAGGGTTTTGGCTCCGGAGTAACCAGTATTCACATTAAAATAATCATCAGTGGCAGAAATGCTGGTAATGTTAAAGGAGGAACCGGCTGTTCTGTCTGAAGGAGAACCGGAATTCCCTACTCCGTCGGTAAAGGTTTGGCCCGGAAGAGTAACCACAAGGCGGGAAACCGCAGCTGCGTTAACCGTAATTGAGTCAGAAGTTCCTGTTTCCACACTGCCATCCCGGGTAGCGGTCACAGTAAAGTTTTGTTTTTTGGTGGTGCTAAGGTAAATGGTTACTTCTCCTGAGGAAAGGGTGTATTGGGTGGTTGAGCCGCTACAGCCAGCGTTGGAAAAGAAAGTAACCCCGGTTCCGGTTGAAGTCATGTTAACAATTGAGGTATCGGCAGTTCTATAGTTGTTCCAAGCGTCTCTGGCTTTAATGGTATTGGTGCCGGTAAAGCAAACTCCTGCGGTTTGGGGAGAGGCAACAGTGACCTCATAGTTGTTAATGGCGCCGGGGTTAACCGTAATGTTAGAAGAGACATAGCCATAAGAACCTCCGTCAGTAGCGGTAATTGATGTTGTCTCTGCTTTGTAAAGAGTGGTGGTTAAGGTAGTGGTTGACTGGCCGTTGGTAAAGGAAACTGAAGTGGTATACGAGGGAGACTGTCCGCTTGGAGAGTTTGAAGGGCCGGAATAAGCAATTGTTTTTGCTCCTGAATAGCCGGTATTAATATTAAAGTAATTGTCCGTCGCAGTTAGTTTTGTTATCGAAAAAGAAGAACCAGCAGTTTGATTGTCAACACTGCCAGTATTCCCCACTCCTTCATTAAATGACTGTGAGGGCAAGGTCACTACCAATCTTGTTACTGCACCGGCATTAATGGTAATGGATTGGGTTCCGGTGGTTAATCCTGTCCCTGTTGCCTCAAGTATCCAAGTGGGATTTGACCGGCGGTAGTCTTTAATATAAACGCTTTTAGTGTGGTCTGAAGTAGTGAAAGTAAACTGACCCGAAGGAGCGGTGGTGCTACAAGTGTTATCAGAATAAATAACATAATCAGGAGAATTTGAAGAAACAGCCACCGTAACATCCGAATAAGGGTAAGCCGGGTTGTCTGAGCCATCTTGGAGCTGAACAGTTAAAACGTTAGCGTCTCCATTACATGCTCCGGCAGTTAAGGTTCTTTGGCTGTTGGTAAAAACAATTTTTGAAGGCGGATCCGCCGGAGGAGTATAGGTAATGGTGAAAGTGAGCTGGTCAAAATTAATTGTAGCCCGAGCCGAAGCGTTGTTTCCAATATCAATATATGTTTGCATGTAAATTTTTATTGAACTCGTAGAGTCCTGGAGGGCCGAAGGAACTGACTGGCTGGACTGAGTGCCGATTGACTGCCAATCGCCATCAGCAGAAACAGGGCTTCTTCCCGACCACAAAGTTGCCTGGTCAACACTACTGCTGTCTTGAAGCTTAATTGGCCCAATGGTTACACTGTCAACAGTATTCCAATTATAAGTATAAGTGTAGCCTCCGCTTACACCAATTCCAGTCACTACCGAGTTTTGAGGAATCCCTAAATCCTCCCAGGTTCCGCTCCAGGTCCAGTTTGAAGTGTCGGCATTATTCCTGCCCGTGGAGTCAACATAAATTGAACCGGCAGTAGCGCCATAATAAACATTTGTGTCATAGTTTCCGGTCGACTTGCCGCCTGAAGTAAAAACAAAACTTTCTTCTGAGCCGGTAAAGAAAAAGTTTTTATTATATTCATCGGCCAAAGCTTTTTTAGGAAAAGACAAAAAAAGAACAAAAAAGAAAGTAAAAATAAAAACTTTAAAAAATGGAAACTGCCGGAGTTTGAGCTTCATGCTAATTTCATTTTAGCAAATTCCTCCAATCTTTTTGAGGGTTTTTTAGGATGAAAAAAAGCCTGGTTTAAACTGACCTTTTCAATCGTAATTTTAGGTTTCATGTAAAGGTACTGGAAATTAAAACAAGCCCTGTTTAATAAAGCCAAAAGAAAACTTAGGGGATTATTTTTTAATAAAGACCTTGAACCTTGAACAATGAACAATGAATAATGCAAGGCGTTAGGCAGATATTTTCGGACCCACCCATTGGCTGACAAAAATCTCTCGTAAGTTTCATTTTTATTGTAAAGAGGTTTAACCTGGCAGATTTCATGGGCAGTAAACAAGTTTTTTTCTTTTATTTCTAAATCGGCTTCATCTAAGTAAAGGTTAAAACAGATTTTATCCTTAACATTTATATCGTTAATTTTTCGTCTTCTAATTTGAAGAATTGGACAAATTAGCCAAATTAGTAGTCGCGTTAGCCAAAGAGAGTTTCTTAAAGTTATTATCATAAAATCAATATCATCATTTTCTTTGCAGTTTTTCATGGACAGCGCGCCGGTAAGAGCAATCATCTTTATTGTTGGAATTAAGCAAAGTTTTTGAGAGGTTTTTTGGGCGATTTCTAGTTTTTTTTCAGAACAGACTTCTCTTTTTTCTCTTTCTTTGACCGTCTTTGCCCTGCCTTTTAAAAAAAAGAAGTCGTCTTTTTTCTCTACTTTTTTTTGCCTTAGAAGCTCGCTTAAGCCTTTTCCCTCTTCATTTATGCCAATTAACCATTTTTTAATTTCCTCTTTTTTTAAAGGATAATTAAAAGCATCTGCGTAAGAAATTGTCTGAAGTACAAAAAAAGAAGCTTTCACAGCTTATCTTACCACGCCGTATTGTTTAAGAACCTGGTCAACTCCCTGGGAGGTAGTTTTAAGAGCGGAAAGCGGGTCTCCGCCGCGGTTAACTTCATTCACCGCATCTTCATAGTATTTAATGATTTTGTCGTTTATGGCGTTGTCGCTTGTTCTTGAAGAAAGATACCAACCTCTGGCATAAGAAGCCTGCTCAATGTAGGCGCCAACATAAGGCTGGTCTTTTAAAAGCTGGGCCATATCGACTCTGGAATAAGGCTCGCCGAAAGAAGCCCGTAAAGCACTTTGTGTCTGGTAAAGCTTTTGCATTACTTCTTCGGAAGAAAGATACTTTAAAAATTTCCAGGCTTCTTCTTTATTTTTTGAGTTTTTTGAAACCGCCTCTGCCCAATACGAAGCCCAGGCTACCTTGTTACCTTCAAGTTGGGGAATAGGGATAACCTTAAAATTTAAAGAAGGATTGAGCTCTTTTATTTCGTGCGCCCGCCAGGAAGGAGCAAAATACATGGCCAAGCTTCCGGTGGCAAAGGCATAGGTTGAGGTCGGCATGAACCTATCCCAAACCGCACCGGGGTTAACACTTTCACCGCTGCAAGCCTGATCAGAAGCAAAAATTGTATAAAAAGTTAAAGCATCTCTTCCCAGGCAAAGCTTGTCGCTTTCAATCGCAGAACCGCTTTCCTCGCTGCAGGCAGCAGGGTTAGCTAAATCAGCGCCATTTTGAAGCATCATTAAAGCTAAAATATCTGACCAGTGGTCAACATTGTTGGCAGTGCCCATCGCCACCCCTGCAGTCGTGATTTTCCCTTGGCTGTCCCTGGTGGTCATTTCACAGGCAGTTTTTTTAAGCTCAGTCCATGACCGTGGCGGTGTTTTTCCCGCAGTTCTGAAAAGGTCCTCATTGTAATAAAGAGCCAAACCATCAAACATTAAAGGTATGGCAATGTATTGACCCTGGTACCTAAGAAGCTCTTTAACTGAAGGATAGAAAGTTTTTTCAAAAGTCGCCGCATCATAAACATCTGACGGAACCGGAGAAAGTAAACTGCCAAATATCGGTGTCCAGGTAGCATGAATTCTAAAAATATCTGGGCTGTCCCTCTGGACAATCTCCCCTTCTCTGCCTTTTTCCTCTGTTTGCCTTCTTAAGGCGTAGTTCAGCCTTTCCTGGTAATCCTTAAGATTTTCCTGGGAATAAATAATTTTAACGTGAGGATTTTCTTTCTCATAATCAGCAATTACCTGCTGGAAAACTGTCTCTGGCTCAAAAAGGCCCCAATAAATTAAAGTTGTCTGGGATTTGCCGACTTTTTTTAAGAAAGGAAGGTTAATAAAATCTTTTTTCAAAAAAACACTTGCAGCTACCAAACCGATTCCTGCCAACAAAACTATCAGAAAAAGGATAAGAAAAATTTTAAAAATCTTAGGCTTTTCCCCAGCTAAAGAACTTTCAGGAGGAGGAATTGGCGCCGAAGAAGCTGGCGGGGAAGAAGGAGACGGCGGTACAGGCGAAAAAGGGCCAACAACATTAACTGCTTCAGCCGGCGAAGAAGTAGGAGGATTAGTGCCTGAAGGAACTGGCGACAACTGGTTTTGGCTGCTCGGATTTACGGGTGGCGCTGAAAAAGAATTTTGAGTCTCCATCAATTTAAGCTAAAATAATTCTAAATACCATGATAAGAAAAAGTAACAAGGAAAACAAGAATTCCCGAGTTTTTCCTAAAACACTCTCAAAAGAAGTCTATTTGCCTTTACTATTGTCCATCCTCTCGATGTTTTTTGCCTTGGGTTTAATTTTGGCTGTTTCTTTTGTTCTTAAAGAAATTTTTTACCGCCAAAGAATTCAGCCTGGGGTAAGAGTATGCGGACTTAGCCTTTCCGGAACAAAAAAAGATAAGGCAATTTTGCTTCTTAGCCAAAATGTTTCAAAAAAGCCGCAGAATCTGGTTTTAGAATATGAAGAAAAGAAATATTCCCTGGACCTTTCCACTCTTAACTATAACCCAGAAAATACTGTTTTTAAAGCTATCGGTCTGGCAAAAAACAAGACACCTTTTTCTTATTTTTCCTATTTGAAAGATTTCCTGCTAATCGCTAAAAACGGCAAAGAGCTTCAACTTGATTTTAGCCTTAACAACCAAGCACTTGAAGAATCAATCGCCTCCGTCTCTGCCCAGCTTTTTATTCCGGCAGTTAGCCCGGAAATAAAGGTTAATGAAAGCAAAGGCATTAAAACCATTAGTGTTGAAGCAGGTAAAAGCGGCCGGGAAGTTGACCAAAGAAAGCTCAAAAAGAATGTCTTAGAAAGCCTTTCCTGTCCGAAAAAAGAAGTTTTGGTACAAATTCCGGTAAATATCATTTCTCCTGAAGCAACAAAAGAAGAGCTTCTCTTAACGCAAAAAAGAGCAGAGCTTTTGCTGGGTAGGGAAATTATCCTTAAACTTGACAGTGAAATTTTTAAGGTTAATGACGAAGAAATAATTAGCTTCCTTAATTTTAACGGTAGCTTTGATAGGTCAAAAATTGCAGAATTTGCAGAAAATCTATCCCAAACAATCGACTCTGAACCTGAAAACGCTGCTTTTAACTTTGAAGAAAACCGGGTCACTCTTTTTAAGCCTTCAAAAGAAGGTCTTAAGCTTAACAAGGAATCTTTTTCCAATACTTTTTACGAAACGCTTTTAGCTCTGGAAAAGAGCCGGCAAAATCAAGAAATTAAAATTCCGGTAGAAAGAACCAGCCCCAAGATCTCAACCGGCGATATCAATAACCTAGGAATAAAAGAGCTTCTAGCCAAAGGAGAATCTCTTTTCCACGGCTCAATTCCCGGCAGAATTCATAATGTCAATCTGGCCAGCCTTAAGTTGAACGGCGTTCTTATTCCGCCTGGTGAAACTTTTTCTTTTAACAAAACTGTTGGCGACATTTCCGCAGCCACTGGTTACAAACAAGCCTACATTATAAAAAACGGCAGAACTGTTTTAGGTGATGGCGGCGGTGTGTGTCAGGTTTCAACCACCCTTTTTAGGGCCGCTTTAAACGCCGGACTTTTAATAAAAGAAAGGCACGCCCATGCCTACCGTGTTCATTACTATGAAGAAGATCTCGGGCCAGGTTTTGATGCCACTGTTTTTGACCCAACCGCTGATTTAAAATTTGAAAATAATACCAGTAGCCACATCCTTATTCAAACAAAAATCGACATTCCCAAAAGAAAGCTTGCTTTTGAGCTTTACGGCACCAAAGACAACCGAAAAGTGGAAATTTCCAAAACAAGAATTTGGGATAAGACTCCCCCGCCACCAGACCTTTACCAGGATGACCCTACTCTGCCGACAGGTACAGTAAAACAAGTTGACTGGAAAGCTTGGGGTGCCAAAACCTCTTTTGATTACAAGGTTACTATTGATGGAGAAGTTCTTCAGGAAAAAACCTTTTACTCTAACTACAGACCCTGGCAGGCAATCTTTCTCCGAGGCACCGGCCCATAAGAGTGCATAGCTTAATTTAGCTTTAAATGATAAAATTAGCCTTATGGAACCTGTTTATGAACCACTGAAACACGAACAAAAAATTTATGAGCTTTGGGAAAAGGGTGGCTTTTTTACCGGAAAAATTGATAAAGAAAAAAAGCCTTTTAGCGTGATTCTTCCCCTTCCCAACGCCAATGACCCCATGCACATGGGACATGCCCTTTTTACAATCCAGGACATTTTGTGCCGTTACCATCGTATGCTTGGAGATTCGGTTTTGTGGCTGCCCGGAAGTGATCATGCCGGCATTGAAACCCAATTTGTTTTTGAAAAAAAGCTCTCCAAAGAAGGAAAAAGCCGTTTTGACTTTGACCGCAACACCCTTTTTAAAATGATATGGGATTTTGTTGAGGAAAACCGGGAAATAAATATTGAACAAATGAAGAAGCTTGGTTTTTCCCTTGATTGGACCAGGTACCATTACAGTCTTGAGCCGGAAATTCTAAAACAAATTTTTGACACTTTTAGAAAGCTTCATAAAGAAGGTCTTGTTTACCGCGGAGAGAGATTGGTTAATTACTGCACTTTTTGCGGCACTGCTTTTTCTGATCTTGAAGTTGACCATGTTGAAAGGGATGACTTTCTTTACTACCTTGATTATGGCTCTCTTCAGATTGCCACCACCAGACCGGAAACAATTTTTGCCGATGTCGCTGTTGCCGTAAACCCTGAAGATAAAAAATATGAAAATTTAATTGGGAAAAAAGCTATTGTTCCTTTAATCAATAAAGAAATCCCCATTATTGCTGACAGTGCGGTAGAAAAAGGTTTTGGTACCGGAGCTTTAAAAATCACACCTGCTCATGATCCGGTTGACTTTGAAATCGGCAAAAGGCACAACCTTCCCGTTTTTTCGGTGATAGATCTCAATGGAAAAATGATAAATGTGCCAAACGAAATCGAAGGCCTTTACCCGAAACAAGCCAGAAACAAAACAACAGAGCTTTTGGAAAAAGAAGGCAAACTTCTTAAAAAAGAGCCTCTTCGCCATACAGTCGGCATCTGCTACCGATGCAAAAACTTAATTGAACCCCTGCTTATGCCACAATGGTTTGTAAAAACAAAGCCTTTAGCCGCGGAAGCTATAGAGGCGGTAAAAAAAGGTAAAACAAAGATATTCCCTCCCAGATTTAAAAAGGTTTACCTTGACTGGATGGAAAACATCATTGACTGGAATATAAGCCGCCAAATTATATGGGGTCCGCAAATTCCCGCCTGGTATTGTCTGGACTGTAATCAGGAAATAAAAATTAATTTTCTTGACAAAAACGGCAAATTGGTCAGCGGCATTTATAAAAACCTAAAAGAAAACTATCCTTTTGAGGAAATTAAAAATGGGCTTCAGTCTTTAACCGCTCCTGTTGAGGCAAGCTACGTTACTGAAGAAAACAAAAGTTGTCCTTCCTGCCAAGGCTCTCGTCTTCTTCAGGAAACAGACACTTTTGACACTTGGTTTTTAAGCGGACAGTGGCCGCTTACCACTCTTGGCTTTAACGTTAAAGATCCTGAAAAAAGCGCTCCTGATTTTAAATATTTTTATCCGACAAGTGTCATGGACACTCTTTGGGACATTCTCTTTTTCTGGGTGGGAAGAATGATGATGTTTGGCCTTTATCTGGCCGAAGAAGTACCTTTTAAGTTAGTTCACATTCATGCCAGGGTAGTTGACAAGTTCGGCCAAAAAATGAGCAAATCAAAAGGGAATGTGGTTGACCCGATTTTAATGACTGAAAAATACGGCGCTGACGCTTTAAGAATGTCTTTGGTTTATGGCATTGCTCCGGCAAGCGATATTGTTGTTTCTGAGGAAAAAATAAAAGCCATGCGCAACTTTGCCAACAAAGTCTGGAATATCGGCCGGTTTATTAAAGGAAGTATTGACGAAAGCGGCTTATCGGATAAAGAAAAAATTCCCTCTTTCTCAAAAGATATGGCTGGTTTAAGCAAAGAAGACAGGGAAATTGTTAAGGACCTTGAAGAAACAATAAAGAAAGTAACTGACCTTATTGAAAAATACCATTTTGGTTTAGCAGCAGAAACAATTTATGAATTTATCTGGCACCGCTTTGCTGACCAATACATTGAATACTCAAAAGAAAGAGTTAAAAACAAAGATCTTGCTGTTTTTTCAGTTTTAAGACATGTTTACCTAAGCAGCCTTAAGTTGCTTCACCCATTTATGCCGTTTATTACCGAAAGCCTTTGGCAAATTTTTTCGGAAGACAAAGAATCTTTAACTGTTTCTTCCTGGCCTAAAGTTCAATAATTGTTTACAAGGCTTTCTTTTTTAAAGTACAATCTTTTTATGGCCAAAAAAAGGGCTTTGAAAACAAAAAAAACTTTTTTAGACTTTAAAATTCCCTTAAATGTTCTTTTTGCTCTTATTTTGGCTTTAGCCGGCCTTATTATGCTGAAAAAACAGTCGGGTAAGGTTTTGGGGTTAAAAACTGTAGTTTTAAATTCTTCTTATACCTCTGAATGGGAAGAGATTGTCGGCAAAAACCCGGATTATCGGGACGGCTGGCTTCAGCTTTGTGTCTCATACCTTGAACAAGGCAACAAAGTAAAAGCAAGAGAGGCTTTACAAATGGCCAAGACTCTTGACCCTAACAACGAAAAAGTAGTTCTTCTTGAAAGACTGCTTGAAGAATAAGTTTTACTCCTGCTTTTGCTCTTCGGTTTCCTTAGGTTCTTCTACCCCTTCTCCTTCAGCAGGAGCTTCCTCGCCTTCAGCAGGGGCCTCAGCCTCACCTTCAACTGTCTCCTCGGCCGGAGGAGGTGCAACCTCTTCTTCAGCCAAAGGCTCTATTTTGGCAAGAACCAGGTCTTCTTCAACCTGAAGCTCGATTTTACTTTTGTCAAAAGACAAATCTTTGACCGTTATTTCATCACCGACATTCTCAAGTTTAGAAACATCAATAACAAACTTTTCAGGAAAATCCATGGGCAAAGCTTCCACTTCAATTTCAGAAACTGTTTGAATAAGAATACCGATTTTTTGTTCAACCGCCGGAGATTCGCCTGTAATTTCAACCGGAATTTCAGCTGTGACTTTTTCTGTTAACACGATTTGCCTTAAATCGACATGAAGTGGCTCTTCGGTTAGGGGTGATCTTTGAATGTTTTGGATAAGAATGGGCCTGTCTTCTTTGTCGCCATCAATAAGAAGCTTAACAACACTTGTCTCCCCCGCATCTTTAAAAACCTTATCAAACTCACCGCGGTCAATAGTTAAAGCAATTGACTTGGTTTTTTTACCATAAACATTTGAAGGAATTAATCCTTCTTTTCTTAAATGTTTAACTTTTTTACCAAAAACTTCTCTTTTTTTGGCGTTAAGTTTAATTTCCTGCATTTTTTATTTCTTAAATTGATTAACGAAAGTAATTCTAACAAATAAAGCTTCTATTTGCAAACCAAGGACTAGTGCACTAAATCGATTTGGAAGATTAAGTCCTTATTAAGCTTATCAGAGATAATAAGCTTATCTTCCCCTACAACCGCCGAAGGAATAACTCTGACCGGAACAAAACCTGAAGGATAAGTTACCTCTAGGCTGTAAACTGAAGGATAAGCGCCAGACTGCTTCTGCGACAAAACAAGGTAAGAAATAAGCTTGTTTGAAAAATCAACTGATTCCGGCAATTCGTATTTAATTTCAATCTTGCGAGTTGTCTTAATCGGAACTTCGACAATAAAGCCAAAAATGCTTTTACCGCTTCCCATCGCCTCATCTTTTAAAGAATTGTCAAAAGGCAACCACAGGTTTGGGTTTTGGGGATCAGTATTTAAAACCGAAGTTAGGACTGTCCCCTGAGGAAGAAAAATCCTTAAATATGTTTTATACCTCCCTCCGGGCCAATTGTCAGAGGGGCTGGTGTTTTCATAAGTTAGAGTAAGCTTTTCCTCAACTTTACCATTCTCTTTAATCTTTATACTGTGGTCAATGTCTCTTTTGACAAAAAAGTTCGCCTTATTAATCCCCACATTAGCTTCATTAATGTAAAGATAATCACTAAAAACAGTTCCTGTGTTTGATTTGGGGTTAAAATGTCTAATTTCACCTCCCCAATTTAAGTTTAAGATTGCTTGTTGAACTTTAGCATTGTTAAAATAAAAAAGAATTTCTTTTTCCTCTGCAGACCGAAGTAAAGCACCAACAATATTAACAAGCTCTTTTTGGTTTGATTTCTTAATTTTTTCAAGCAGTTCCCGGGAAAGACTGCCTAAAAAATCCTTTTTTTGGGTTGACCCGGGAAAAGTCCCAAGCTCAGAATAATATTCTGCTTTTTCAAATACATTTTCTTTGTTTACTTTTTCATCATAATGAGGAAGGTAAACCTCGCCAAAAACAGAAAGCAAGGCTCTGGCAGTTTCGATGTTAATAGCAATAGCGCCATCAGTGGAAACCTGCATTTCCTTGTCTAAAAACCACTGTGCCCTTCTGGCAGAGACCGGATAATCCGGATCCCAGTTTGAGTCTCTTAAATACCAGTTGGCTTCACCTAAATGCTTTTTAAGCAGTTCAGGAGGTTCAACATGACCTTTTAACTGACCGTCGGCTTGATAGACATCAAATACCTCAAAATTCACCAGCTTTCCATTCTCGATTCCGAGTATTGCATAAGAACCAATAAAACCCCCTGTCGGTCTTAGTTCCATGTTATTTTGAAAAAGAATAAGATAATTTTTTCTTTCTGAAATTCCCAACATTTCAGGGGCAACGGCAACAAGACTTTGGCTTTTTAAAAGAAGTTCGCGGTACCGAGGAATGAAAATCTTTAAATCTTGGAAAAGACTTTCTTTTTTAAAAAGAACAAAAACTTTTTCAAGCCTTTCAAGTGATGACTGTGATAAAGAAGCCCTGTCATAAGCATAGATAAGATTCTTTTTAATCTCAGGAAGCTCTTCTTCCCAACGGCTACTTTCAGCATTAATAAAGTTCTTTGATAGTGCAGTTGCCCTGGCTCCTGCTTGCAGTAAGTTATTAGCCGAGTCATTAAGGTTTTCGGCAAACTCAATTAGATCCGCGGCATATTGAATTTGTTTACCCAGTCCGATTAAGGCATAAAAAGGACCTGTAAGCGAAAGCGTTTTAGTAGAAAGACTGAGATATTTTTCTGCTGATTTGGTTGCTTGATAAGATGAAGAAAGATCGCCATTAGTAATCCCCTCTTTTGTTTTCTGTAGATACCTTATCCCAACAAAACCGGTTGCTCCGGCAAAAAATAAAGGGCCGCAAAAGAAAAATAAAAATAAGAAAAGATAAACAATAATTCCGGCGATAAGTTTTTTTGGCAAAGAATTTTTCTTTGGTTTACTTGTATTTTCTTTTTGTTTTCCCCTTTGACTTTGTTCACTCTCCTGACTTTTGTCTTCTTTTTTAGAGTCGCTTTCTTTTGTCACACTACCTTTACTGCCAAAAAGAAAATCAAGTTTGGATTCTTTTCCCGTCTGTTCTTTTCTTTTGTCTTCTTCGCCTTTGTTTGTATCAATAATCTTTTCAGTAGGGGTCTCAGGACCTTTATTAGAAGAGTCTAAGAAACTTATTTCTTCAGCTTTTTCTTTAGTTTCTAAGCTTTCATTTACAAAACTTATTTGGTTTCTTTTAAGCCATTGCACGGCTTCTTCAATTTTTTCTTCTAAGTCTTGTTCTACTTTTACGGCTTCGGTTTTACCCAGGTCGATTTGAAAAATATCTTTATCTTCCTCAAAAGTTAAGTTTGCCTTTGGTAAAATTTTTGCGATTTTTTCATTAAATTCATAAAAGTTTATGGGTTCAGTCCTAAGAAAAAACGCCTTGGCCTTTGTGTCTGTTGAAAAAATTAATCGTATAAGCCAGCCGGAAAGGATATCGGAAGAAATCGGAAAAAATTTTGTTAGCGGGTTTTCGGGTATATGAATGTTTTTTTCCTGTAAACCAAGTGAAATCAAATTGCCTAAAAATCCGCTTTTTACCCTGGGGCCAAAAGTGTCTCCAAAAATAACCAGTCTGGCGTTTGCTTTGGTTTCTTTTAAAAAGGTGAATATCCGTTCTTTGTTAGGGTTAAGGTAAGTACAGGCAATTAAAAGTTTGCAGTTATGTTTTCCGCAAAGAGCATTTAAAAACTCAATGTTTTTTTCTTCACTTTCAGGCTCTTCAATTTCCTTGGGAAAATAAAAAAGATAATTTATTTTTTTAAGTGAGATTGTTTCTTCCGGTGAGTTAAGAAAACAAAAATTATTTTTTTCTTTAAGGTAAAAAAAGGAGTCTTTACTTTCTCTGCCAAGGTAATTAACAAAACAGCCCTGAGACAAAAGACCATCAACTAAAACAGTTGACAGCTCTCCCACTTCGTCAATAATTAAAGAACTGGGAAAGGTATCAAAGTCAGCTTGTATAGAAAAAGTGTCTTCGGGCATTAAGTTAATTCTAGACAAAAACCCGCATTAAAACAATAAAGGGAGACGTGAAAAGAAGCAGTTTATTAGATTGAATTGTCTAAAGCAGAATTGACAAGGGCATCAGCGGCACGGTTTTCTTCCCGCGGAATATGGCGGTAAAAAATATTTCCGCCAACTTCGTTTTCAAGGGTTTTTATTTTTAAAACCAGTTCCCTTAAGTGCGCCTCTTTTATTTTAAAAATTCCGTTAAGTTGGTTGACAACAAGGGAGGAATCAAGATCAAAAAATATTTTTCCTAAACTTCTTTTTTCAATGTTTTCCTTTAACCATTCCAGCGCTTTAACAACTGCAAGATACTCGGCAACATTATTAGTAGTTTCGCCTATTTTTTCTCCTTTTTTTAAAAGTTCGTGCCCTTCGGAATCTTTGATAAAAATGCCAATTGCCGCCGGTCCTGGGTTTCCTCTAGCGCCACCATCTGTCTTTATAAAATAGTCTTTTTTCATTTTTGATTAAATTTTATTAATAAAAGTTATGCAAAAAAATCTTGTTTTTTTATTAACATCTCTTTCACGTTCAGTTTTAAAAGAGATAAAGAATATTTTAAATCAAAATTATTTTTTAAGTAAACAGAAGAAAGCAAAAGAATGGAAAATTCAGTAATAACAGTAATAAAAGATGCAGCCCAAAAAGAAAAAATCGGAACAAATATCAAATTAAGGATAAGGTTTAAAGAAAGCGAAAATAAAGAGAACGAGAGCAAGCTTTTTTGTTTGCCGATTGCCACCATCAAGTATCCGTTTAAGTGGTTAAGGTAAGAAAAAAGTGTAGCCCAAAGAAGAATTCTTAAAACATTCACAGAAGGCGAAAAACCTTCACCGCCAATGATTTTAATAATAAAAGGGGAAAGGAAAAAACCTAAAAAAAGAATCAATGTACCGGAGAGAAAAAGAACAGTGTATGCTTTTTCAAAAGTTTTTTTAAGTTTAAGTTTTTCTTCTTTTATTGAAGAAACAAAAGGGAAAAGACTGTTCATTAAAAAAGCCGCTCCCAGAATCAAGTTGCCGTGAATTTTATAAGCAAGCCCGTAAAAGCCAACAGCACTGCTTCCGGCAAAACTTTTAATAATAAAAGAATCAATTCCCCGGTCATATACTGAATAAACCAAAAGATAAAAACCTAAAGGAAGAGATTCCCTTAAAAGGCTTATGGTTTTTTCACCTTTAATTTCAATCTTAAGAGAAAAATATTTTCTTGCCGAAAATATTCCAACAGCCCCGGAAACAAGCGCTGACAAAGACCAAAAGACCATTAAAGAAAAAAGGGGGGCGGGGCTTTTTCCAAAGAGCCTAATTGAAAAAATGACTGCCAGAAGAAAGAGAAAAGAGGCGATAATTTCCAGAAGAGAGGACTTATCAAGACGATAGTAAGTTTGAAAAATTGCCTGCGCGGTTGTTCTTAAAATCAAAAAAACAATCACAGAAGAAGCAACAACGGCTTCAAGTTTTAGATTTGAAAACTGAGGAAGAAAAAATACAAGCACATTAAAAAAAAGAACCGCCAGTAAAGATAAAATAAGCCTTAGGCCAATGAGATTGTCAAAATTTTCTTTGATCTTTTCTTTGTTTATCGAAGAATCCCTGATGGAAATTGTTGTTGTTCCTAAATCTGAAAGACCGACAAAAATTAAAGTAAAGGAGGTTAGAAAAACATAATTGCCGTAGCCCTCAGAGCCTAAAGTTCTGGTTAATACGGCTGTTGTTAGCAGGGAAATCGCTACAACCAAAAAACGGCTTATTATCTGAGAGAGAGTGTTAAAAAAAATTCTCGGCTCATTCACAGTTTTAATTTTATCACTTAAAGCTTAGGTTCTCTTTATTAAAGATGGAAAAAGAAAGAAGAGTAGTTAGCAAAAGCTGGTTCTGGATTAAAGTTAGCCAGTAGTGATCAAAAAGACCGGTTAGGGCAACAGAAAGCAAACCTGCTGCCAATGTTAATTTTTGTCTTTGAAATTTGCTAAGATCTTTAAATAAATTAAAAAAGGTCCGAAAATAAAAATAGGGAAATAATACTCCAAAAATTAAACCAAGTTCTGAAAAGAGCAAAAGAAAGATGTTGTGAACCGGCTGAAGCCAGTACAACCACTGCCAAATCTGATTTGACTCAGAAAGCCCAATCACAAAATTGCCGGCCCCCACACCAAAAAGGGGATTTGCTTTAATAAGCCTGAGAGCTGATTCTGCCAGTTTAATTCTTATTTCAAAAGAAGATGAATCAATGGTGGTGCGGGTAAATAAATAAAACAGGGGAAAAGAAGCAATTAAAGCTAAAAAATATGAGTAGGAAAAGGGGTTTTCCTTTTTTTTAACAAAAGAAAACAAGCGAAAGACAAAAAAGAAAAAAAAGACTAAAGTTAAAGAAAGCCAGGCTGCTCTCGAGAAACTTAAAACAATCAAGGCTATTCCCAAAATAAGGGCAATCTTATCAAAGTAGTTTTTTTCCTCCTTTCCCAAAAGTAAAACCAGACAAACAAGGGTAAAACCAGCAAGACTATTAGGATGGGAAAAAGTGGCATAGGGTCTAAGGAAAACTTTACCGAGAAAAGAACCCCGGGCGATGCCGGGAGTAAGAATATTAAAGCTTCTTTCCCCGAAAAACCAAAAAAATCCGCCCAAAGAAGAACTTTTTAAAGCCTGAAAAAAGCCGAGAAAAAACTCAAAGAACAAAATAAGAGGAAGGCAGATAAAAAGAATTTTAAAAGCTTTCTTTAAGTTTCTTTTTATAACAACTCCCAGTAGAAAAAATTCAAAAATTCTTATCCACCAATAAAGAGAAATCCTTGGTGCTTTAGAAAAAACAATGTTTAAAACAATAAAAACAATAGTTAAAAAATAAAACCAAAGCTTGAGTTTGTTTTTAGTAATTACTGCAAATTTATCGTTGATATATTTTTTAAAAACCTTAAAAGAGATGGAAATTTTTTTAATATTGCCTTTAAGAACAAAACTTTGTCCTATCTCTAAGAATATTAAAATCAAAATTAAAAGATCCTGAAAATAGAAAGCGGGGGAGAGGTAATCAACTTTTAAACCAAACAAAAATGATTCTTTAAGCCAAAAATGTTTTCCCAACTGGAAAGGGAGCGTTAAAAATAAAAGAAAAAAAAGAAAGTCTTTTAAATTTGGGCAGTAGTTTTTTTTATTGAAGAAGATTTTTAGCCTTCTTGACCTCACTTGAATTATTTTTTTGGCTTGATAACTAAAACTCTTTGTCTTCCTTCTCCTTCAGACTCGGAAACAACATCAGGATTGTCAGACAGGGCAAGGTGAATCAGCCTTCTTTCGTTAGCGTTTAAATTTGGGATTGTCTGCGCTTCTCCTGAAATTTTTGCTTTAGCCGCCAGGTTGAGAGCCAAATTTCTCAGTTGTTCTTCTCTTTTTTGTTTGTAGTCACCAACATCAACACTCACTTTGTACCACTCGCCAGTCAATTTGTGAACCAAAAAAGAAAAGATAAGCTGTAAAGACTGTAAGGTTTCACCATGGAAGCCAATCAGCAAAGCTGCTTCAGGGGAATCAAGATCAATATTAAAAGCTTTTATTTCTTCATCCGCTTGGGACTTAACCTCAGTTGTTAATCCAATATCGTTAACTAAGGCTTTAATTTCTGAGTTTAAAAGACCAAATGTCTCTTCATTCATGCTTTTACCTCCGCTTTTTTGTTTTTATTAATGATGAGCTGCTGAATATAAGAAAATAAAGAAAAAACAAACCAGTAAAGAATCACGCCTGAAGGCATGGTGTAACCAAAAACCAAGGTCATTAATGGAAAAAGATAAAGCATTTGCTTTTGCATGGAAACTGCCATATCGTCAGTCTTTTGTTCTGTAGCCTTAGCTTCCTTTTCCTCAACTTTAACACTTGGTACCATTAGTTTAGAAGAAAGGAACTGAAAAACTGTTGCCAGAATAACAAAGATTCCCGGTATAGCTACAAAACCGGGAATTTGAATTAAATCAGGTTTGGCAAGATTAAGATGTAAAAAATTAAGGTTTAGGCTTGCTCCTTCAGAAAATCTAAGGAAAGGGTAGAGTTTTTCGTTTAAAACGGCAATTGTTTCTGTTCCTGAACGAATTACCTGATTAAAAACCTGAAACAGAGTAATTAAAAGAATGAGCTGGACAATCCAAGGTAAACAGCCAGCCGCTGGATTTATGTTGTTTCTTTTATAAAGCTCCATTTGCGCCTGCATTAGTTTTTGCTTGTCGTCTTTGTACTTTTTCTTAAGCTTCTCAAGCTCAGGCATTAGCTCCTGCATTTTCTTTGAGGCTTTAAGTTGTGGATTTGTTAGAGGAATTAAAATCAGGCGGATAATCAGAGTTAAGAAAATAATTGCCAAACCCAGATTTGAAAAAAGTAGGTTATAAAACAGAATTAAAATATTTAAAATCGGTTGAAAAAGTAATGTATTCCAAATTGTATTCATATAAAATCGGCAAGAAGTTATTTAAGGGGATCGTATCCTCCTCTGTTAAAAGGATTACACTTAACAATCCTTTTTATTCCTTTCCAGCCTCCGGAAATTATACCATATTTATTAATTGCCTCATATGTGTATTGCGAACAGCTGGGTTCAAAGCGGCAAGATTTTTCTGTTAAAAAAAGTGCTTTTAAAACACCTGCGTCAAAAGAAAGGTGTTTTTGATAAAAGATTATTAATGATAATAGAAATCTTTTCATCTTTGTCTTACTTTTGTTTTAAACCCCTCTAAGTCCAGGGTCAAGTCTTCTTTTTTGGCAGCAATAATATTTTTCTTGGCTAAAAAAAGAAAAAAGCCGCTTAAATCAAAAAAACTTTCCTTAAGTGTGTTGTAAAAAAGCCTTTTAATCCTGTTTCTTTCCACTGCCTTTCTGGAAATTTTCGAAGAAACAATCAAGGAAAATTTTTTTTCGTTGGCTGGTTTGTAAATCAAGCCTAAATATCTGCCTTGAAGAACGGGAAGTTTTTCTTCTCTTAACTTGCTAATTTCTTTTTTATCTAGTCGGTTTTTACCTGAAAGCACTTAATTGAAAATGCCCTTTATACAGTTAACTCTTTTCTTCCCTTGGCCATTCTTCTTTTAACGACCTTTCTGCCACCCACTGCCTTCATCCTGGCTCTGAAGCCATGTTTTCTTACTCTTTTTATTTTTTTGGGTTGGTATGTTCTTTTTGGCATATTTCCTCCGTTACGATTTTATTATATCTTAAAAACAGAAACTGGTAAAGTTTCTTTAAAACCTGTCTTAAGGGTATTTTTCTTGTTGACAAATTGTGGATAACTCTTTAAGATAATTTTTACCAAGCACGGATCCCTCTTCAAACTGCCTGTCCGTGATGCTTATTAACTTGCTCCTGCCGCTTTAAGAAAAATGAACAAAGAAACTATTTGGAAAAACCTTCAGGAAGAGCTTAAAATTTCCGTTTCTAAAGCTATTTTTCAGACGCTTTTCCAAAATACACAACTTGTTTCCCTTGAAAACAACATTGCCAACATCGGCTGCCCCTCGGCCTACATTCAGAATCTAATTGAGGCAAGATACTACAGTTTAATTAAAGATATTCTCGATCGCCACACAAAAGCCAACAACAGTTTGGTTTTTTCAATTAAGCCTGTTACCTCTTCGTCTTTTGAAAGCGGGCCTCTTTTTTCACAAACCCAACCATTTAAAAAAGAAGGAAGAAGCGATGACCACCGGCTGCGGGCCGACTTTACTTTTGAAAACTTTGCGGTTTCTTCTTCTAATCAACTTCCCTTTGCCGCTGCCACGGCAGTAGCAAAGAACCCTGGCAGTGCTTATAATCCTCTTTTTATCTGGGGCGGGGTAGGGGTAGGAAAAACCCATTTAATGCAAGCCGTAGGGCATGAAATTTTAAAAAATAGTCCTTCTGCAAAGGTGCTTTTCTGTCCAGGTGAAGAATTTACCAACGAAATTATTAATGCTATCAGGAATAAAACCACAGATCAGTTTAAGAAAAAGTATAGAAGTATAAAAGTGCTTCTTTTAGACGATGTCCAGTTTATTGCCGGGAAAGTTACGGTCCAGGAAGAATTTTTTCATACCTTTAACGCCATTCAAAGAGAGGGTGGGCAAGTGGTTTTAACCAGCGACCGGCCGCCGGAAGAAATTGCTAAGCTTGAGGAAAGGCTAAAATCACGGTTTGAAGCCGGGCTTATTGTTGATATTCCCACTCCTGATTTTGAACTAAGGACCGCTATCCTTTTAATAAAAGCAAGGCAAAGAAAAATTGATCTGCCCATGGATATTGCCCAGCTTGTTGCCGCCAATATTGAATCTACTAGAAAAATGGAAGGTTTTTTAACCAGAATAATAACTGAAATGGAAGCAAAAGACATTCCTTTATCAACTGAATTGGTTAATACTTTACTGGGAAAAACTTTGGCAGAAAAAGAATTAAACAACAATTTAATAAAACCTAAAAACGTGGTTGATGTTGTAGCTGACTATTATCACCTTAAAGTTCACCAGCTTAAAGGGAAAACAAGAATAAAAGAAATTGTTCTTCCTAGGCAGGTTCTAATGTACCTTCTCAGGGCAGAGCTAAACCTGCCTCTTGCTGAGGTAGGCAAACTGCTTGGAGGCAGGGACCATACCACCATAATGCATGGTGTGGAAAAAATTTCCCAAAAGCTTCGCGAAAACGAGGATTTAAGAGTGGATATTTCCGGGATAAAACAAAGGCTTTCGTTGAAAACCGGATAAGTTTTGCACTTATCAACAAAAAGAGCCTAAGTTATCAACAATTTCATTCACAAGATTTTAAGTAGTTTATAAACAAAAAGATAACCCGAAAACCAAATTTAAATTTTCAAAATATTAACTTATACACAGATATCTACTACTATTACTACTAAAATTAAATAAACGAATTTACTTAAAAGGAAAAAAACTTTAAAATAGCAATTAAGGAGGAAAATGAAAATCCAAATACTTCAAGAAAATCTTAATAAAGGCCTAGGGGTTGCTTCAAGGTCAATTTCTTCTAAGGTCCAATTGCCGATTCTTGCCAATGTTTTGATTAAAACCGACCAAAACAGGTTAAAAATATCAGCTACCAATCTGGAAACGGGAGTTTCTTTATGGTTGGGCGGAAAAGTTGAAGAAGAGGGAGAAATTACTGTTCCGGCAAGGATTTTAACAGAAATAGTTTCCTCTTTGCCCGCAGAAAAAATAGATCTTTTAGTTAATGAGAATTCTTTAAAGATTTCCTGCGAAGGTTTTAGTGCCAACATTAATGGTATTTCCGCTTCTGAGTTTCCTAAACTACCGGTATATTCCCCTGAATCTTTGTTTGTTTTACCGGCAGAAAAGCTTTCTGAGGCAATTAATCAGGTGGCTTTTGCAGCCGCTTCTGACGATGGCCGTCCTGTTTTAACCGGTGTACTGTTCAAAATCCAAGGAAAAACCCTTTCCATGGTAGCTACAGACGGTTACAGGCTGTCTTTAAAGACCATTGAACTGGATAGTCCGGTAAAAGAAGAAGTTAAGCTTCTTCTTCCGGCAAGAACTTTAATGGAGGTTTCTAAAATCATTTCCGAAGAAAAAGCCGAAAAGGGCTTAACCTTGCAAATGGGCTTTACAAAAGAACAAAACCAGGTTGTTTTTGTTTTTCCGGAAATGGAGCTTTTTTCCAGAGTGATTGAGGGAGAGTTTCCTGATTATGAAAAAATAATTCCGGAAAACTCGGAAACAAAAGTTATTCTTGATAAGGAATCTTTGGCGCGGGCAGTGAAGCTTGTTTCCATTTTTGCCAGGGAATCTGCAAACATTGTTAAGATGAATTTTAAAGACAGCTTTCTTGAGATGAGTGCCAATTCCCCCCAAGTCGGTGAAAACAAAAACCAAATTGAGGTCAGTATTGAAGGAGAAGGAGGAGAGATTGCCTTTAACTACAGATTTTTGCAAGGGTTTTTAGGAGCGGTTACCGGAAAAGATATTTCTTTTAGCATGACCGGCTCTTTAAATCCTGGTGTTTTTAAGATTGCCCAGGACGAAAGCTTTCTTCATGTTATCATGCCAGTAAGACTGCAGACAGAATAATTAAGGCTGGTATTTCCACTCAATTTTATGAGTAGAGGGATCAATCCCTTTTGACCTTATCCACTCCAAGGCTTCTTCTCTTGTTTCCTGGGTTTCTTTTTTAAGAACAACCTCGAGAGTTAAGGGTTTTAAATAGTCAATTGAGAAATCTTTTCCATAATAAGGAATATGGTCAAATAGGGGATAGTCTTCATAGGTCTCTTTCTCAAGTTGTTCATAGAATTTTTCTGTTTGTTTTTCGTCATATTCAGGTGTTTTTGGAGCTTTAGTGGTTGTAAAAGTTAAAACACCATAAAAATTTTCAATCCTTTCGTGTTTTAATTCTATTTTATACTCAGTGCTGTATTTAAGAAGGGTAGGCTTAATGGAAATTGAATTTTGATCTTTGTTTTCAATTAAGTAGTTGAAAACAGGGTATGTCGAAACAATAAAATCTTGTGAACTGACGGCCTGATTAAAGACAAAGACAATATTTGAATTAATGGAAACTTCTTGATTGTCTTTAGGTGAGGTTTCAACTATTTCTAATTTTTTAACTTTAGGAATAATGAGCTTGATTCCTAAGAGTAATCCAGCAACCAAGGAAAGAAAAACTATAAACTTGATTCTTTTATCTTTAAACATATTACTCACTTTCATATCTTAAAAATATTGAAGGCCTTGCTCTTTCTTTTATGGCAATCATACCGCTTGTACCGTCAGCTTCGGCAACAACAATTTTAATATTACCACTTGTGCCTAAAACAAGGGCAATATGGCCTGGTGAGCCAGACCAAACAGCAAGATCTCCTCTTGCCGGTTCACCACTTCCATCAATTTTTGTGTAGCCACTCGGGTAGGGTGATTGGGTATACATTCCTGCGCTTCCGTGACCAAGGTCAAAATTTTGGCCAAGTGAAGACTGGATAACTAAAGCAAAACCAAGACATTGAAGCTTGCCGTATCTCTGAATATGGTCAAGGAATTTATTACTTATGGCTTCTTTATTATTAAGGGTAATTTGACTAAAACAAGAACTAACATTAATCCAGGTATGGGTAGTAATCAAACTGTTGTTGCAGGGATAATTTTCTTTGGAAAGCTTGCAAATTACTTCCTCGGAAAAATGGCGCGGGTTGTCACATTCATAGTCGGCAAGTGTTGCATAGCTTATCCTTGCTTGTTCAATATATTCATTTGAAAAGTTCATTTCTCCAATAAAAGCTCCACCTAAAATCACAAGGATAACAAAAATTGGGAAAAACACAATAAAGCCGATAACTCCTATAAGTAAGAAGGCAATTCCTTTGTCGTCATTTTTGTTTATGTTTTGGTTTGAAATGTTTCCAAGAAGTGTATCAGCAAGGCCAAACCCTGAAGTGATTGAAGAAAATACTTTTCGGACCAACCTAACTCCCGCTTTAATAATTTTTTCTGCCGCAAAGGCAATGATTGTTCCGATAACAGGTGCTAATGTATTTGCAACAGCTTGTAATCCTAATTTTGTAAGAATTTTAAAAACTGCTGCGGTTGTTGCTTTTTTTATTCCAATTTGGGTGGTAGAAAAAAATTTCTGAAGTGAATTTTGCGAAAAAGTGCTGATTACCCCCTTGATCTGTTTTCCTATTTTGGTATTTAAAAACCATTTTTTAATATCTGTCTTAATTTTATTAGGGAAAGGTGTTGGTTTGGCTTTTATTAGGTTTGAAATACTTTTAATGCGATTGCTTGCCCATGTATTTACTTTCTTTTGCGGTAACTCTTTTTGGAATCTAGAATAGTTTTCCACAAGTTCACTATCGCTAATTAAGGCGTAATTTTTTGATTCATGAAGTTCTTCAAGAGATTTTAGAATTATATCTTTTGTTTTCTGAATTTCTTGAGGATTAATTCCCTGTGTTGTCCAGTGCAAACTCAATCTTTCACCTGCTTCTTTTTGGAATTGAAATGCAAGCTCTGGACTTAGTCCAAGATTAATTCCAAGCTTAACATTTTCAAAAATTGTTCTTCCTCTTTCGTCTTTAACTAGCCAGGCGTTTCCTTGAGGATTACCTTCTGGTTTACTGATGTTGACTAAAGGGGTAAAATGTCTTTTCCAAAAAACAAGTTGAGGGGTGAGTGGAGACATCTCTTTTCCTACTTGCTCGGCAGGAGACATTTTCTCAGCCACTTGTGAATAATTTTTTATTATGTTTAGTGCTTGGTCAGAGTTTAAATTGAATTCCTCGCTAGTTAAGATTGGTGCAATCTCAGCAAAAGAAATTAAAAATACATTTTCCCAGCCCAGTTCAGAGACTAAGGCTCTGTTGGTAGCGACAGTAGGAAGAAGAAATTGTTGGACAGCAATTTGTTGCTTTTTAGTTAAAGGTTTAAAAGATTCTTTTATTATTCCGCTGACAATGCCAGTATCGACCTGGGGTTTTGATAACTCTTTAATGAAATGATTGACTGTTTGGGTTGAAAATACATGCTCTTTAGTTTTTACTGCTTCTTTTGGTGTTAAACCAGATTGATCAATTGCCCTGTCCCAGACATCTGACCAAATTTTACCAATAGTTTCAATTTTTTCCCTTCCCGAAAGAAGAGGATTGTTAAGCGTTTTGTCTATTGAAAGAAGCGTTTCTTCTTTAAGAATTATGTTTCTAGCAATAACATCTTCACGGTTAATCAGAAGGTTTTGATGAAAAATAGGAATTGTTCCAACAGTTTCATCTTTTATTTTCTCTTTTTTTTTGCTTTTTTCTTTTGAGACTTTAGCAATTTTATTTATTTCTTCTGGCGAAATGGGAATTTCTTTGGCGGTTTCTTGCCCGGTTATTCCTTGTGCTTTTTTCCAAGTACTGTTCCAGACTTTCCTTATTCTTTCGTCTTTTTCTTTTAGGCTCAGATTTGGATTGGCATTAATTTCCTCAATTTGTTGAGATAAATTTTTGTCATCAACAACTAGGTTTGTGATATTTTGGAGAAGTGCTTGTTCTGTTTCTTGTGACAGTATCAAGGGTGATGTTTCCTTCGGAAATATAAGAGACTCAACTGTTTTTTCAACATTTCTTCTTTGAGGGGAGGGTTTGATAATTTCTTCTGCCAGCTTTTGGCTTTCTTCGGGAGAAAATTCGAGATTTCTAACCTTCTGAACTTGCTCTAGAGAAAGGTCAGTTTTTTCAATAGTTAGTATTGTATTTTTGACCGCCTGTCCGATTTCCTTGGGTTTACTTTCCTTTGGAATCTCTTCGTCTTCTAGGATTCTTGTTATTTCGCTTTTTAGCTTTTTGTCATTCAAAATAACTGAAGAGATTTCAGCCACTTCTTTGGGATCAACAGGTGTTTGAAGTGGGGCTTTAGTCTTTTCACTAATAATTGTCTCAGTCAAGATTTTTAAGACTTCTTTTTGTGGTTCAGGGGATAAAAGTTGGTCTGATAATTTCGCTATTTGTTCAGGGGTAGGTTCTACTCTGACAAGTGTCTGTGTTTGGGTATCTTCAACTGCTTTTCTAAAAACTTGAGGTAGAATTTTCCGGACTCTCTCTGTTCTTTCCTGTTGAGAGAGAGCAGAATCTTTAATTTCCCTAACCATTTCCGTAAGTTCATTATCTGCTAAGATAGATTCAACTATTTCAGTTGCTTTTTCTGCAGTATTTTCTGCTTTTGGAACCGTTAAAATATCAACACCTTCTGGAGTATGTTTTTTGATTATTTGGTAGACTTCATCTTTTTGCGCTAAATAATTTTTAATTTCTGAGGCAATTTCTCTGATTTTTTCAACCGGTAAGTCTTTTGTAATTTTTAAACCTGTTTGCTCTACTGCTTCATTCCAAGCTTCTTGCCAGACTTGTTTAATTTCTTCTTCTTTTTGGTCCTTTTCCAGGCTGGATTTTTCTATTTGCTCAATTTTATTGGCAACACTGCTGTTTTCGAGGACCAAGCTTGCCACCTCGTCTTCTTTATCGGTAAAAAAATTTTTTTGCCCTAGTGACTGAGCTAAAACAGTTTTCAGGTTTGTTACTCTTCTTAGATCTTGCAATGTCCGACTGATTTCCTGGTCTATTTTTTGATTATCTCTATCGTTTAAGTTTTCAACAAGCTCTTTTAAGTTTACTGGAATACTGGCACCTGAAGGATCTTCTTCGATAGAACTAAGGTACTTTTTAAGAATATCAACAGATTCTTCAAAATTAAGATCTTCAAAAGTTTCCATATCGGAAAGTCCAAGACCAACAAGAAGAAATCTGACTTGATTGTTTACTTTTTGGAAGGACTCGGAGTTATCAATCCTTTGCTTTCTGTTTTCACCATCAATAAAGGAAGAAGCATAAACAATAAATGAACCAAGATTCTGTCTATAACCCCTATTGGTTGCTGTCTCTTGTGGCATTATCCATTATTATCTCACTTTTGAATTTAGGAGGCAAAGGATTGCTTTGATTTATAGAAGTGTTTTGGCTGGTTTGGGGCGCTATATTTTCCATAACAACTTCCTTAGCCGCTTCTTTTTTACTTTCTTGGGCAGTTGCTGCAGGGCTTTCTTTATTAGCCGCTTTTCTCTGGATTATTTCTTGCGGTTTTGAGGTGATAAGCTGGTGTTCCTCCGAAGAGGCAATAACCCGCATCGCAACATGATTTTCACCGGCAAAAAACAGGCCTTCACCGACATCACAGGCAAGCAAAAATTGTTTTTCTCCCTCAGAGAGGTAAAAAACCTGAGCAACCTTATCAATGGCTGCCGGGTGTTGTTTCATCAGAACCTGAATTGAGGAATTGGTGACAATTGCCTTACCAAGATCATCTTTAAGAAAATCTTCAACATCTTGAGTAATGGTAGTGACGCCAAGATAGTATTTTCTGGCCCTTTTGGCGATCGAATTAAGAAACTCGGCTGAATCTTTGCTTCTCATCATAAACCAAGCCTCGTCAACTACTAATATCCTTTTTCTTAAGTCTTTTTTAACTCTGGTCCAGATAAAATCCAAAATTATAAACATTGCAATAGGCCTTAATGTCGATTCAAGATCTCTTAAAGAAAAAACAGTAAAGGGGTTTTTTATATCAATGTTTGAGCGCTGGTCAAAGATACCGGTAAAAGAGCCTTTAACAAATTTTTCAATTCTGTCGGCAAGCGAGCGAGCTTGAGGGTCTTCCATGCCGATTAAAGCCTTGAAAAGGTCCTCCATAAGCGGCGGCTCTTTTTTCTGGGTTTCCGGATCTTGGGTTATTCCTTTCATCTGGTAAGTCATCATTAGCGCCCTGTCAAGGATAGCTTCTTCAGTAGCAGAAAGATTTCCCATAATGACTTTAAAAAGGGAGTGAAGGGAAAGGATTTTATTATTAAGCTCGTTTTCTCCTTCTTCATAAACCTGGGAAAGATCAAAAGGATTAACCTTAGCCTTAGAGTTAAAGCCAAAGCTTATATTTTCTCCGCCCACTGCGCTGCAAAGCCTTTCGTATTCGTTTTCAGGGTCAATGATAATAATTTCAGAATCAAACATTAAAGAACGCAAAACCTCAAGCTTAACCATATAGCTTTTACCGGCACCGGCTTTAGCAAAAACAACACTGTTGTAGTTTTCTAAGGTAAAGCGGTCAAAAACAATTAAAGAACCGTTATGCTCGTTTATGCCGTACATGATTCCTTCGTTGGCAGTCAACTCAGAAGAAGTAAAAGGAAAGGTAGTTGCCAAAGAAGTGGTATCCATGTTTCTGGTAATGTTTAGATAATCGGCACAAATAGGCAAGGTGCTTTTAAAACCTTCTTCCATTTGTAAGGTAGCGTGCTTGGGGATAATGAGCAGTGCGGCCAGGGTTGATTCAACTCCTTTGGAAACTTGGTTTAGCTTTTCGAGTGTCTCTGTGGTGATAGTGATGTAAATTGCAAACTGAAAAAATCTTTCTGCACCTTTAACCAGCTGCTCTTGCATGGTAATTGCATCTTCAAGTTTTGCCTGCGTGGCAGGGTTAACTACCTTACCTCTTTCAATGTCTGTTGAGATTTCTGCTTCCATTTCTGCAATTTTTCTTCTCAAATCATCTAAAACCGATTTGCTTTCAACAGGGTAAACAAAAAGAGAAATATCCAAAGAATGGTCAAAATTTATTAAAGGAGAAAGCCAGTTAGCGCTTACGTAGCGAGGATAGCCGGCAACAAAAAGGGTTCTTGTGTAATGATTGTTTATTTTTAGGTAGTCAAAATCTACTTCAATGGCGGAGGGGGCGATTACATCCTGGACACAGGAGTCCAGACTAACTGGTTTTGGTGAAATCGATTGAGAGTTGGTTTGGCTTTGGTTAGTTTCCGCCTGACCTACTTTCTTTTTTGCCGGAATTTTATTTTTTATTTTTTTAAGGATTTCCATTTCTTTTTACTTCCTGGTTTATTTGTTTGTTAACTTCTTCTTCGGTGTTATAGATTTTATAATAAAGCCGGATAAGCTCTTTTGTTTCCATTTGTCTGGCCACCAGCCCAAGCCTGGCAAAGAGCTTAATTAAATGATCTCTTTTGGGAAAAAGTGCGGTTTTGGCTTTGGTCAGTATGTATTCTTTTGAAAAAGGGAGGTTTGTTCTTTTTTTAAAAACCGAGGTTAGGGTGCTGGCAACGCCTAGTTCTAATGCGGAAAAAGGGATTACCACATAAAATTTTTTGTCCAAAACATTGTTTTTTCTTACCATTTCAGAGACGAACTTTCGGTACGAGGCAATCATTTTCTGAATAAGGCTGGAGTTTACTTTCATTTTTTCCTGTTTTTCTAAAAGCTCAAGATATGAAGAAATATCTTTTTGCTGAGATCTTACCAAAATTTGAATAGGAAAGGTAAGCGAATTAAGCATAGCGCCGTAAGCATAAATAATGGCGTCTTGCTCTCTTTCTGACAAGAGATCAAAATTTACCGAGGAAACAGAAAGCACCAAAGCGCAAGACCCGTCTTTTAAGATTACAATGTTGTCTTTAACGTCCTCAACGGGCAGGCTTTCTTGGGTGGTGGCTCTTATTGGAATTCGGGCAGGATCCATATTTACCAATTTTAAATTTTAAATTTCAAATTTTAAAATAAGAGGAGCTATTTGCTGACGATTTCAATAGGCGATAAAATTTCGCCTTTGAGCTCAACTTTGATTATATCAAATCTGAAGCCTTCTTTTTCTGTTTCTATCTCATAAGAACCATTAGGAAGGGGAGTAGCGCTTCTGAATTGGCCAAGCTTGTTGGTTTTAAAAGCCCGCACCGGAGTTCCCTGGGGGTCTCTGACCTCCAAAATGGCATTTTCAACGATTTTTCCGTCAGGAGTATGGACAAAACCAACAAGCAAGTTTGACATAGTTGGCGTTGCGGGAATAATGGCTGAGGGCACAAATTTTGCTTCCACTTTTGGCTGAATAATTTGAGTTGGAGGAGAAAATTTTGGAAGAGAAGGAGGCTTAAGAATTGTTCCTGTGCTAACGGCTTGCTGGGTATGAGCTTGAAAAGTTTTTGTTGGACCGGCAGGAGGGGAAGCAGGAGTTCTACTTAAGACTATTGTTTGCGAGGCTGGTTTTTGGTTTTCTTTTTGTTCTTTTTGTGTTTCTTTTGGCGGGTTTGCTTCTTTTTCATCAGGACTAGCTTCATTTTTTTTACTAAAGAGAGAAACAGTGTTTTTAATGTTTAAATTTGGCATATGTATTGTGGGAGGCTTAAATCCGATACCTGGGTGAATTGAACTTTGAAAGGTGTTTTTTTGACTTGTCTGCTCTTTATTTATTGAAGGAATTGATTGCACCGCTCCCCCTTGACGCCAAACATATTGGGTTGGAGAATAAATTCTTTTAAAAAACGCAAAAATCCAAGTATCAATTGGCCTGCCTTCAAAAGGGATAAAAGCAGAGCCAGCACCAAGACTGACAAAAATGAAAACAAGAGGCCATTTAAACAAAGCAGGAGGATTAAAAGCATAAACAATTAAAGCCAAGACAACTCCAGCAGCCAGCTTGCCAAACTGCTTTAAGGTCATATCTCCCACTAAGTGAAACTCGTAGCTGGTAATTGGTTGAGGAACCGGATGTTGCTGCATTTTACCTTTTTATCTTACTTTTTTATCGAACTTCTTTCAACGGTAACATAGTGTGGCAACTTAATCTTTGGTATCGTAGGGGCAGGTTTCACCATCAAGAAAATAACCGTATTTACCGCATTTACCGCAGTGTTTCCTTCTAGTGGTTATTTCTTGAGAGTGTATTCCTCTTATAGAGACAAAAAGAGGGTTACTAAAAGCCGAATAAAGATTTCCGCAAGAGCTGGGCGAAAGAGCCTTGCCCAACTTTTCTTGTAACCTAATTTCTATTAACCTTCCAATTAGAATTTGCTCTTCTGGCGTTACTGCTTTATTAATGGCAGTATAGGTGTTTTCGTCTAAGATGCCTGAAGCAACTTTTAAGGCATTTATTTTTTCTTCGATATCTTTTCCTTTTTCAACTTCTGACCAGGAAGATATATCGGGAATATTTTTTGAAAGAAAGGAAACAAAAGAACTTCCCGGAATATTAAGAAAAAGAGGAGAGGAGCGAATAAGCTCGGGGTCGTTTACGATCAAGTTTCTATCTAAAGAGAATTTTTCCAGACCCAAGGCAAGGCTGTAGCATTCCTCTGAACTTAAGTTGCCGCAAAAATTCCTAAAAAAAAGATACTTCCGATTATTTACTTCAACTACTTGGTAGACGGCAATTCTCGACTCTTTGTAATGATCCTTAAAAGGTGGGCTTATCCAAACACCGACATTGCCCGGATTAAGATTGATGAATCCTTTCATGCCAAGAAGGACTTCTTCTTCACTTACCGTATCAAGCCAAAGATAAACTGAAGGAGACACTTTTTCTGCCCAATCATAAATTTTTTCCGTTGCCTGATCTTCTGAATCCGGGCTGCCTTTTTTAACCAAGGTTCTGAAGTTTTCAAGACTAACAGCAACGGGGTTGATTCTTTTTTCCAAAGGAACTTTCCCCGCCTCAATTGAAAACGAGGCAATATCTCCTTGGAGTGCTTCTAGAGGCTTTTCTTGCCAACCTGAGATTTCAATGGCAAATCTTTCTTTGTTTTGAGGCATATTTTTCCTGCTCGGGAAATAAAAGTTATGCAGTATTCTGGCTTACCTTTCAAAATTTGCACTACACCCTTCGACATTGCTCAGGGCGTAATCCTCACTTTGTTCGGATTACAGTTGCGGCACAGCTTCGGCTTACTTGCCTTTCCGAATTTCCTGCTTTAACTAAAAGTATTATCAGCCATTCTTTTGCATTTTTCAATAAACAGCTTATAGATTTAATTTTTGCTTGATTTTTGCTATAATTTTAGTACCATGCCCGAAAGTGTCGATAGTCAACCAAGTGAAAATATGAATAAATCAGAACTAGGACAAACAGTTAATCCAGAGTCCAGCAAAAAGCCAGTAAGCGAACTGTCTTTTATTGATGCCTTAAAAGAAAGAGAGCGGCTTCTCTCCCGTTTGAGAAAAACAACTGAAGAGGAAGAAAAAAGAAAGATTAACGATGTGATCAGTGAAGTAAGAGGGAGAATACAAGGTCTTGTACAAGACTTACAAGACGAGGGAGCTTTTAAGCCTTTTACGGATGTACTCCAAGATCTAGAGGCAAAAAAAAGAGAAGGGCGTCTTACCGCAGAGGATATAAGAGAAGAAAGAAGACAAGCAAGAGATTTAGACAAGGAATGGGGTCTTTCTGAAGATGACCCCCACTATGGGGTTATAAGATGGTATGCTGAAGAAAGACTTAATCTTCTAAGAAACAGTCTCACACAAACCCCTGTTGAGGAAAGCCCTACCTCTCGTTCGCCTGACAATCAACTTGCCGAGAAACTTGACCAGATAATTAGAATTGAGGAAAGAAGCCTTTCGCGGCAAGACCAGTTTCAGGCTGAAACAATAGAGATGCAAAGGGAACAATATGAAGCTTTTAGGGTTACGGGTTATAGCGGTCTTGTTTCTGCAGAGTCGGCTCAGGCAGGTTTAAATGTTCAACTTTTTGATACTCAGCCTCCTGTTTGGTATGATCGTTTACCGGAAAGGTGGAAAAATGTAATTAGGACTAGGTTGGGAATTCTTTTGGGAAGTTATATTAAAAGGGAAGCTGCCCACTTAAGCCTTGATGACTATACAGACAGGAGAGATATTAGAGTTAATAAAGAAGCCTTAATTACTATGTGGAACCACATGCCTGGTTTTAGGATTGCCATGGCAACAATGTTTAATGATTTTTTTCTCTTAAGTAACACTGGAAGTTTATATGTAGACAAAAAAGGACTTGAGGAGTTAACTAACTTTGACGATTATAAAGAAAAGTTTGTTGATAAATTAACAAAATACTTTAAAGAGAACCCCGAACTTTTAACTCCAGAAAACACGATGGGAGGTCCTGATTCGTCGCCTGAAGTATCGGCCTTGGCTGCTTTTTCAGTTGCCTGGAATCTAATTTTTGTAGGAAACGCACCTGACTCAGGCGATGTGGGAAGACATATAAGAAATGGAAATGTATACGCAGAACAGATAAGGGCTTTTTTTAGACCACAAGACAAAGGTCGTGGTAAGTGGCTTACAGGCAAAGAAGACTTTGGAACAGATGAAAGTTGGGGGGGGAATCTTGGCGATTGGTACGCAGAGAGAATAAGGCATGATCTAAAATTCAGAAAAAAATTTGAAGAAGGCAAAATTAATTTTATGCCAAAGAGAATGTTTTTTAGCCTGTTTGATTTAACAAACGTTGGGGAAGGAGACAAAAAAAGAAGAGAAACTCCTCCTACCTTAGCTCAAACCCTGGTTCTCTCAAGGAAAAAAGAAATTGAACCCGGGTCAGGCCTTTTTGATTATGTTAATCCTGAAGATGTCGGCCTTAGTAAAATTGGAAGCGGAGAGCTTTGGCCAGGCTACGGCGATTTGATGGATTCGGCAAAAAGAATATATTACATAATCCAAAGTAAAGCTAAAAACCCGACAGTCCAAGAATTGGCAACGGCACTGTCAAAGCTAAGGACAGGACGGTCTAAATTACTTTCAGATGTTTATTCTGATATTGAACTTCTTGAAGGGGCGGTAATTGGCATGATGCAAGGGCCTGCTAACTATTCCTCAGACATTTTGCTTAATATAAGCTATGAACATTATGATCTTATACTTACCCAGGTTTTGGGAGATGACAGGCTGTATGCGACAATGGAAATGCCTGTTAAGAAAGCAAGAGAAAAAGCTTTTAAAGATTTAAACGGCGTGAATTTAAATAATCCGAATAATTTAGGAAAGCACATGAGAATGGATAAATACTTTGGCAGGAGAGAAATCATTAGAAGAAGGATAAAAAGAAACAGGAAAAGATTTGGAATGTAGTACCTTTTTATTTTCTTCCGCCTTCAGTCTTGGCCCCCATTCTGCCAAACCAGTCTTTCACACCTTTAAATCTAGAAAAGGCACCCACAGTGGAAGGATCGGGATACAACCAAGGATTGCTTTCATACAGCCTTTGCGCTTGGGCATATTTGGAAGCTTCTTTGCCAAAACTTCTTTCATAAGCTCCAGACATTGTTTCGCCGATTGCAGACGGGAAGTCATAACCCTTAATTTGCAGTGTGTACTTAACCATGTCTGTTACTTTAGGGATCATAACAAAAAGGCCAAAACCAATTAACTGAGTGGCTGCCCAGGTAAGAACATTTTGGATGCTGGCAAAAGCTCCATCCGCAGTAAAGATTCCTCTTATCGACTCCCACGTTGCCTCAATAACATCAAGAGCGTTTTCTGAAGAAAAGTTAAAAGCGTCGAAGCTTAAAAAATAACCTGCCAAAAGGAACATCGTTAGTATTGTTGGTACAACTGCAATGTTTGCGATTAAATTTCTAAACCACTTAGTGCCATCTTTATTGCCTGGTAAGGCCGAAACAAGAAGCTGGAAAGGGGCAAAAATTACCAGAAGCACAATATTAACGTAAGATATCAGCACTTGGTATAAGATTTTAAGTAAGACATAGATTATTATGGCCCCAAAAATTAACCTAGCTACCGGAAAGAGCAAAATAGGAAGAATTTTTGGTAGCGAGCCAACAGTAAGAAGAATAACCTGGGCGAGGTATCTGCCAACAAAAAACCAGTTGTTGTTATCGTAAGTCCTGCCTGTAAGAAAATTGGTAAAATCAGCAAAGCCATCGTACTCAAGTCTTCCAAAGGTTATTTCTCCGACTGTGTTCATGATTATAAACATGAGGATGTAAGACAAATCAATAAGAAGTCCGGCAATGGCATAGGAAAAAGTAATCAAAAGAAAAGCAACTACTAGTTTAGGAAGTGAATTTTGAATGGAGATAACAGTTCTTGGGTCAAGTTTAAGTCTGAACATGATAGCAAAACCAATATAAAGGGCAATTAGGGCAAAGAATATGTAAGAGATGTTTCTGAATGTTTTCCAGATTTCAAGAACTGGCCTTAAGCCTTCAAAGCCTATGCCTTGGGCATAAGCCGGGCTTACTACTCCAAGGTCTCTTTTTATGGAGGCAATGTATTCTCCTCCAGAAGCCGGAGGAATGGCATACAAGGAAGAAAGCATTTTCCCCAGGCTTCCGATAACTCCTCCGGGGACGTACGATTGGGAAGTTTCTCCTTCAGGAATATTGCCAAAAATTTCCGAAACACCGGCATCAGCAACCTTGCCAAACACTTCACTTGAGAACCAGGATAAATTAGGGTTTCCGTTTTTACCTGCCTCAACTTCTCTTTGGAATTCAAGAATATCATTTTGAGTAGTGACGCAGACCCTATTTATACAAGTTCCCATACCATATTCACGAAGACAGTCTTGCGAAGTTGTGCAATCCTCTCCAGTGCCGATTGGGATAGAGGCGTAGGTTTTATTTGTCCCAAAAAAGAAGAAAAATATAAAAGCAGGGATAAGTAGCTTAAAAAAATTATTTTTTTTCATTTTGTCTTTCTTGATAATAGCAAAAATAATTTTTCCTGTCTATCAAGACTGCCCAAACCCGGAAGGCGGTTCTTTATCACTTTTATTAAGGTCAATATACTCGAAGTTATATTCATTAGGATCTAAGTTTTGGTTTTGAAAAAAATCGCTAACTTGTTTTTGTGCTTCTTTAAGTGAGTTTTTAAAAAAAACAATAACCAACTTATTTGCTCTGTATTCGAGGCTTATATCTTTAAAACTATAGCGGTTATATTCTTCAAGTTTTGTTTTTTTACTGCCGGTTACCTCTTCTTTTAATTGAATATCCTCTCTAGATTGCTCCTTTGTTTTAGGAATAAAAAAGTTTATCTTCGGAGCTTTTTTTACAGGAATAACAAAGTTAAAAAGAACAAAAGCAGAAAATAAAAGAACAATACTAACAAAAAGATAAAGCCTTTTTTTCTTCATTTTATCTTGCCGTGTAATACCACCAGACAAATTCACAATAGGTTCTGTTTCCCAATCTTTCATAAGCAACTGTGCAATTGCCGTAATAGTGGTAGGCAGCTTCGTAAACTTGCTCTCTTGTCCAATCCATTGAGGTTGCACCACTATCATGTTTTAATTTTTTTGCTGCAGCAGTAATATTATCAGCTAAGTTACAAGGGTTTCCTTGTCCGTAAACAGACCATTGGTTTGGGCATTCAGTAAGACACTTTCCTTTCCAACAACATTCTGAGCAAGAAGGGCTTCCGTTGCGATCAATCCCCGTTGTCATTTGCATCGGTCCGGTAGCCGAACACTCGTTAGGACCACAACCAGGCATAATAACTTCTGGTTGGGAATAGGTGTTGATTTGTTCAGCAGTAAGGTTGTAGGTGCTTGGACTTTCGATTTGCATGATCGCAGCCAGAATTTTTGGAGGCACCCCGATTGTGTTTCCTATGGTTTCAAAAAGGGTCTCGAAATTAGTGATATCCGAGACTGCTGGACTAAATGGGTCAGGGTTGGCTACGGTTCCTCCTTGCCCAAAGGGCCAAAGTTCCATTCCAGCGACTAAGTTTTTAGCGTTAAATACAGTTCCAAGCTTGTGAAAAAGCAAGGTGATTAAATCCTGACTACTTTCTGGATCGATTTCAACTCCAACGGCTGATTTAACCTGAAAATTGTCCATTTCAAGGCTTGCTTTTGATTCACCGGCAACTTCGCGAAAGGCGTGGCTGATTATTCTATTTGCAGAGGAAGAGTCCTCATTTAGAGGAACAAAAATTCTGAAAATTCCATTTGGACCAACGGTGTTTTCTGAAATTCTTTTTAAAAAAGGAACCCTGTTTTTAATACTAATATCAATATCGAAGGTCTTTTCTGGCTTTGGCACTTCACATCCCGGATAATGGCTTCCTGAATAGCAAAAATCCTCAGAATCACAGCTTTTACAATCACACTCTCCGGCTGAACAAACTCCGGGAATGGCTAAGTCTCCTTTAGGTAAGCATTTTCCTCCGGTTCCGCAACAGCCATTTGGAGGTTTACCTTCACAACCTCCCATATTTCTTGTATCAAAGTCTGAGTGGTCATAAGTTCTTTCTCCCTCAATTATTTCTTGAGGATTTTCCTGAAGGTTATTATCCGTACAGACAGGGTCTGAAGGGCCGCTAAGAGTTTCTTTATCGCTAACAATTTTCGGAAGATTAGGTGTTTTCTCACAATCTTTGGCTAAGACCTGCGGATTTATTACCTGTTCGCCGGCAACGTGGTTATTTTTCAGTCCCAACATTTGGGCAATAAGCTGGGTAACTTTATCAAGACGGTAAACTTCCGGTATTGAGGTTTTAATTGAGCCGCTTATACCGCTTCCCTCAAAAATGATTTCGCCGTCTGTTTCTTCGTTGGCAAAAAGAGGAACCTGTGGCCAAATTTTTTTAAGAAATATTTCTTCATTTTCAGTTAATCTTCTTCTTTCTTTTCTTTTTTTATCAATGCTCTTAAATCTTGAAGCCAGTTCGTTTGCTCCAACTCCTTGGATATTAAAACCAGAATAGCGAGTGGGGTGGCCGTTGGTTATTTCTGAAAGAAATTTAAGCCTGAGATCATCTTGAAGTTCTACAGATGCAATCTTTTCGATTACGCCGTAATCTTTTATTGGGTTTGGGTTTTGTTTTGCCACTCGGGCAGCCAGGTTGTCCATATAAGGACCAATGAAAAAGAGGTTAAGGTTTCTGGCAAAAGGAATGGAGACATTTGAGGCGGAAAGTTTTCCGGTAAAATTTACAGTTGTACAGTCGTTTTGATAACCAACTGTTTCTGAAATTTTTAAAGTTTCTTTACTATATTCCTCTCCGTATTCTTCTCCCGAAAGTGGCAAACAAGACAAAAGTGAATAGCCGCTCCCGCCGCACTCAATGCATTCGCTTTCACTGTTTTCGTAAAAGGTATAGTTTCGGCCAGGACATTTCTTCATGGTGATATTTTGACTAACCCCCGAAGCAGAAGTTGTGCCCCCGTCGGGGGCACTCCTTAAAAGATTTGCAACATCAGGAGGGTCAAAAAGGCTCCAGGAATGACCAACTTCACCAGCTAGGTCATAAGAGGGAATTGCAAACATCTTCACTGATCCTGGAGACCTGTCAAGATAACTGTCAACAAACTGAAACAAGGGTGAACCGGCACTTGGCGCCATCTTCCAGTAAAAATTGTTACCAGCCGTTCCCGCCTCAATTCCAAAGATTGGTTTTCCTGTTGCTCCCATTTCTCCTAGCACTTCCTCGATCTTTAAAGGATTAAGATATTTACTGTCACAGGTAAGGGGAGTATCACAAAGATCATAAAGACTAAAAGCAATACCGTCAAATTGGCCAAAAAAACTTGATTTTACTGCTCTTATTTGGTGAACATAATCAGAAAAATTGTAATGTGTTTGGTTCATCATCGGAGAGAGGAGAATAACTTTATTCTTCCACGAACTGCCCATAGTTTGTTGAAAGTTTAAAGTTAGGTCACTAACAAACCCCACTACCTCTTCTGGAGTTGCATAATCAGCTGTACCTGCCTGGTTTGGTTCATTCCAGGGAACAAAATAGATTTTATTTGTTGAGGGAATGCTTGCTAGTGTAGCCGCCCATGATTTAGCTAAATCCGCATTAGGGGTATTGCCGGCAAAATGGCCTCTTACAACTACATTTATTTGCGGATGACTGGCAATGAAGCTGGCAATTTTATCTCCATCACTTGGGCAGGCCATGATTACAACCCAACCTCCTGGTCCAACAATTTCAGCTGCTTTTTCAAGTTCGTGATGGTTGGCGGCAATGTTTATTCCTGCTTTGTTTTGGCTGTAGGCAAAAACAGGTTTTAAAAAAGAAAGGAAGGCTAAAAACAGAAAGAAAATAAATATTTTTTTCATCCTGTGAACGGACTAGGGCTAAAGGCTAGGAATTTCAAATTTGGTGACATCAACACCGGTGACAAAATAAATTAGCTTCAGAATAAACCAAACGCCGACAAAAGCAATCAACCCAAAAATAGCGTAGGTAATTGTCTGCCTTGCTTTTTGAGCCTGTTTGGGATCGCCTCCGGAGGTAATCATCTGAAAAGCGCCAACAACAAGCATAAAAAAAAGAGCAATCCCAAAAATTGGAGTTAAAATGCGGGTAATGTTTATAAAAAGGCATTCGAGTCCCTGAATGGTAGCAACCGTTGTCCCGTCATCAGCCGTTACCACGCATTTTTGGTCAATGTCGCTCCACTCTTCGGTTCCCTGTGCCTGGGCACAAAAAAGGGAGTTTGAAAAAGAAAAGAGAACTGCAAGAGCAAGTAAAAAAGACACAATTTTTTTCATCAACTAAAGTTTAGCACAAAATAGAGAGAGAATAAACTTACAAAAAGCACCGGTTTCCCGGTGCTTTATTCTCAAAATACGGAAACTTCTTTATTGGGACTGAGTTGGTGCTGTTGTAGTAAAAGTCGGAATGTCTAAGGTTAAAATGTCAACCCCAAAAAGAGTTTTTATCAAAGCTGCGATTGCCCAAGCGGCAAAAACAATCGCCAATCCGATTAAAGCGTTAGTGATTTTCTTTCTAGCTGATTCCGTGGCTGCTTTATCTCCACCTGAGAAAATCCACTGAATGCCGCCAACAACAAGCATAAAAAAGAAAGCTAAAGCAGCAACTACCAAAAGCAATCTTATAGCTCCTGAAACAAAAGATTGAACAGTAATTCCAGCGGCTCCTCCAAAACCTTCTGGCAGAACAGTTGGACCAAGATTAATATCTTCGGCAAAGACTGAAGCAGGTAGCAACATGGCATAGCCTGCAAAAGAAAAAGCAGTTAATAGTGTTTTGCTAAGTTTATTCATGTTCACCCCCTTTCAGGTTAAAGAGTTGGTATGGTTAACTCTAAAATATTAATACCAAAGATAGTTTCTACCAATCTGATTATAGCAAAAACAGAAAAAAGAAGCACAAGGCCTATAAAGGCATTAGTAATTTGTTTTCTCGCCCCTTCGGTTGCTGCCTTGTCTCCACTTGAAGTAATCCATCTTATTGCTCCGACAATTAAAAGAAAAACAAAGACAATTACACCGACAACAAATCCTAATCCAATTAAAGTGCTAACCAATTGCTGGAAAAATGCTTGGCCAGAGAGTTCATTTAACTCATCGGAGAGAATGGGGTTTATAATTTTCCCCGCATTACCTGCAGTATCTGTATAGTTCATAGGGCGTTTAATAAATCATTAATTGAAAGAACATCAACTCCAAAAACCACTCCCACCAGTTTGACAAAAAAGAGCGAAGAAATAATTAAAACAAGACCGATAAGAGCATTAGTGAGTTGTTTTTGAGCATTTTGAGTTTTAACTTTATCTCCTCCTGAGGCTAGGAACCCGAAAGCAGCGGTAAAAACAGAGATAATAAACCAGATAAAGGCGATGATTGTAACAACGCCAAGGATTAAGGAAAGTATCTGGGCAAAAAGACAACCAGCCTGGCCGGCCTCGCCGCATGTTTCTGACCAGTCGGAGGTCCCTGTTCCGAAAGGTCCGATTCCTTCAAAAGAACCCAATGGTTTTCCAGTTGGACCTGCTGCCAAGAAGGTTTTGTTAATTTTCTGGACCATAGATTTTTGGATTAATTATTGCCGTGGGATCTTTAAATACTAAATAGCCAAAGATCCCTGCCAGAACAAGCGAGCCTGCCACAAAGGTCAGACCGAGTAAAGATTGCCAGATTTTCGCCCAAGCTTGCTCTACCTTTTTAGGATCACCGCCAGCGCCGAGAAAAGTATAGCCAGCGATAATTATGTTAACAAAAGCATAAAGACCCGCACCGAGAATGACAAGTTTTAAGAGAGTGTTGGCAAAGCCCATTAATCCATTTTCAAAGCCCGCACCATGTTTATCAACTCCTGGAGGGGCAGCAATATCGCCAAAAAAACTTGTTCCTTCTTCTAGTAATGCCATTTTTTAAATTAATGGGTTTAGAATTTGAACTCCGGTTATATAACTAATTAATTGTATTATCCAATAACTGGTAAAAATAACTAAAAATCCGGTTAGGGCAGTAATGATTGTTTTTTTGCCTTGAGCTGCCCTTTTTGGATCGTTTTCACCTGCGCCTATGATAATGGAAATGCCACCGAAAATCAATAAAACCAAAAGAAGAATTCCGGCAAGCGTATAGACATTTTTTAAAATAATCGAGATAAGGGCACCTGGGGAATCAAATTGTTCAGCCTCGGCTATTGTTTTGTCCGGACTTATTAACCATTGTTCACCGATATTTACTGAAAGAAGCTTTTTCATTTTTATAAACTCTTTTAATTGATTAAACAACAAGCAAAAACAGATTGCAACTAAATGCTAAAATTAGCTACTTATGCCAAGTGCTTTTGAAGAGGTCTTAAAAGAAAAAAAAGAATTTGTTTGGAAAGAGATTGAAAAGTATTTGTCTGACCTTAATTTCTTTCCAGAAAACCCAGAAATTGCTGAAAAATATAAAGACCTTCTTTCTTTCCATAGGGAAATTACTTCTGCATATCCCGAAAGAAGAGGAAAATACATAAGACCCACTTTGCTTCTTTTAACAGCTGAAGCAATGGGGGCACAGGAAAAAACGGCCTTGAAAACAGCTGCGGCCATGCAGACCTCTGAAGATTGGATTCTTATCCATGACGATTTTGAGGATGATTCTTTGCAAAGAAGGGGAGCGCCTGCCTTGCACAGGATTTATGGAAAAGAGTTGGCTATTAATGCCGGCGACAGCCTTCATGTTTTAATGTGGAAAATGCTTTGGGATAACACCAAAGTTTTGGGCCCTAAAAAAGCAGAAGAAGTTGCTTGTGAGTTTTACCAAATGCTAAAAAGAACTACTTTTGGCCAGACCGTGGAAATAAAATGGGCAAAAGAGAATAAAACTGAGTTAGAGAATGAAGATATTTTTTTAATTCTTGACGGTAAAACCTCCTACTACACCATTGCCGGACCAATGAGGCTTGGAGCCATTATCGGGAATGCAGATAAAAACGAGCTAAAAAAGCTTTACTTCTTTGGCCAGCTTTTGGGGCGGTGTTTTCAGATTAAAGACGACCTTCTTGATCTAACTTCTGATTTTAAGGGTCTTAAAAAGCAAAAAGGAAGCGATATAATTGAAGGCAAAAGAACTTTAATGTTAATGCACCTGCTAAAGGCAGCTAAAAAAAAGGATAAAGAAAAGCTCAAAGTAATTTTAGAAAAAAACAAGGAGGAAAAAACAGAAAAAGAGGTTTTAAAGGTAATTGAGATGATGAAAAGTTATGGCAGCCTTAGTTATGCTCAGAATATTGCTGAAAACCTCGCCGAAGAAGCAAAAGAATACTTTGACAATGAACTTTTGTTTTTAGAAAATAATCCTGCCAGAAAAAACTTAAGACTTGCCGTTGACTTTGTTCTTCATCGTGATTATTAAAGTTGTGCTTTGAGAGCTTGGTGTTAAAATTTTTTTCTTGCAAGGGAAAAAATGGAAAAAATTGACAAAAAAGCAATACCTCACCACATTGCCATAATTATGGACGGGAACAGGCGCTGGGCGGATAAAAGAGATTTAGACGCCAATAAAGGTCATGAAGAAGGCGCCAGAAATCTTGATAGAATTGTGGAAAGGTGCAAAGAATTAGGAGTAAAGAACCTGACGGTTTACACCTTGTCAACGGAAAATTGGCGCAAAAGAACCACCAAAGAAGTTGCCGGCATTTTTGACTTGCTTTTAAGAATTGTCAAAGAAAAAAAAGAAGACTATGAAAAAGAAGGGATAAAACTTTTTGTTTTAGGTAATTTTCAGGCTTTTCCGCGAAGAGTAGCCCGGGCAATCAGCGAAATGCTTAAAATTGTTTTAAAAAACGAAAGAATAAAGGTTAACTTAGCTTTAAACTACGGCGGAAGGGACGAGATTGTGAGAGCAATAAAAGAAATTATCAAAGAAGGCGTTCCGGCTGACAAAGTAAATGAGGAGCTGGTTTCTAAACACCTTTACACCAACGGCCAGCCCGACCCCGACTTAATTATAAGAACAGGAGGAGAGGTTAGGCTTTCAAATTTCCTTTTGTGGCAGCTTTCTTACTCTGAGCTTTATTTTACCGACACCTTATGGCCGGACTTTGGTCCAAAAGAGCTTGATAGGGCAATTTTGGAATACCAAAGAAGACAAAGAAGGTTTGGCAAGTAATTAGATTAAATCAAGCCCTAAGATATACCCCAAAAGCTTCACTAGCCAAAAAGAAACAAAAAGAATTAAAAACCCAGCCAAGGCATTGGTAATCTTCGCTTTTGCGGAAGCAGCAGCTTTTTCGTCGCCGGGCGAGGTCATCATCTGAAACCCTGCGGCAATAAGGTAAAAGAAGAGAAGGAGTCCTGCAATAATAAAAACAACAGGAAGGATTCTGTCAATAAGATTAAAAACTATTTGGGCAGCAGGTTCGTTATTATCTATTCCAAATTCTGATTTTAATCCAGGAATATAGTTTTGGATTACTTCAAAATCAACTTGTGCCAGTTCTGTTTTCATAACTAGTTTTTTAGTTAGCCCCAAGGCCTGGGATGTGGAGTATGTCCACGCCGACTAATCTTAGTAAGAATATTGAAAATATTATAAACAAAAGGCCACTTACTGCGCTGGTTAAAACTTCTTTTCCCGCTCTTGCCTTTTCGGGGTTTCCTGCTGAAGTTAAAATTTGGAAACTGCCAAGGACCATAAGTAAGAAAGCGATTCCTGAGCCCACAAAGATAGCCCTTCCAATTATCCATCCAACAAACTCGTTAAGGCTACCAACTTCTGACCCGACCGGAATACAGCCAAGTGCGGTTCTTACCTCGTTATCCTGACAGCCGGCAAAGGCAGTTGTTGCTGTTTGGGTAAAAAAGAAAAAAAGACCAACTAAGGTCATTAATGTTTTCTTTGCTTTCCTAAACATAGCATGTTAATGATACCATAATTAAGCTTAAATATATAAAGATGGTAAAATTAGAATATGTCTCTTCATAATAAGCTAAGGTTATTTTTGCTCTTTTTTTTAGGATTACTGGCAACCGCTTTCTTTATTAGCTTTTCCGTTAAGGCCCAGGGTTGTCCGGCAACTGATTGGGACTGCCAAGTTGCCGAGCTTCAGCGTGAGTATGATGCCAGAAAAGATGCTCACGAAAAAAATAAAACCGACCTGGAAACATACAAAAAACAGCTTGCTTCTTTTAATGCCAGACTGGCAAGTCTGGACAGGCAATTCAAAGAAACAGAAAAAGAAATTAAAGTTAGAGAAGAAGACTTGGGAGACCAGGAAGAACTTTTATCTGCCAGGCTAAGAGAAATGTATAAAAGAGAAAGGGAGTTTAATATTTTAACTTTGCTTCTTTCCTCAAAATCTGTTTCAGATTTTAGCCAGGGCCTTGCCTTGCGCCGCACTGCTGCCCAGCAGGATTGGCAGATAATTACTTCAATTTCCCAAAAACTGGTGACTTTAAAAAACGATAAAGAGTCTTTGAAAAAGAACCAGGCTTCTCTGTCTTCGCTTAAAGCACAGGCAAGCAAACAAGTTGAATTTTTAGAAGGGGAGGTTGAAAAAACAGAGGGATTTTTTGCCAAGATAAAAGCAAAACAAAAAGAGCTTTTGGCCATGAAAGAAGGCGGTTTTTCTACTTCTGTTGGTGATGTGCCTTTGGCTGATGATCCGGCTTCACGGCCTGACTATAACCCTGGTTTTTCGCCTGCTTTTGCTGCCTTTTCTTTTGGTGCTCCGCACCGCAAAGGAATGAGCCAGTACGGCGCTTACGGTCGGGCAAAATCCGGGCAATCAGCAGAAGAGATTCTTCGTGCCTACTATGGTGGGGTAGAGCTTAAAAAGGATTATTCAACCGGAATTAATATTACTGTTCAGGGTTACGGAACGGTTGATATAGAAACTTATGTTAAAAGAATTTATGAAATGCCTACTTCGTGGGGGGATAAAGGTGGATTTGAGGCTCTTAAGGCCCAGGCAGTGGCAGCCCGTTCTTATGCCCTGGCCTATACAAATAATGGTGCAGGCTCAATTTGTGCGACTGAATCCTGTCAAGTTTACAAACCAGCCAATAAAGGCGGCAAATGGGACGAAGCGGTTAATGCCACCAGGGGTTGGGTTCTGGTTGCCGGCGGTAAACCTTTTTCTGCTTGGTATGCCTCAACTGCGGGCGGTTATACCTATTCTTATTCCCACAATGGCCATACAACCCCCGGGCTCTGGGATACGTCTAATGGCAGAAGCGGTTGGACCAGCCAGGCTTATGAAAAAGTGGCAGAGTCTCCTTGGTTTTACAAAGCTTGGTACAAAACACGCTCGGCCCAGACATGCGGAAGAAGCCACCCCTGGCTAACCGAGACGGAGTTTGCTGACATTGTTAACGCTGCTCTTATTTATTCAAACGGCGGCGATGTGAGCGGCATCTTTCCTACTGACCGGTGTCTTTATGACCAGGAAGGCTGGAGCAAGGATAAAATGGCAGCCGAAGCGTCAAAACACGGCGGCCCGGTTGCAAAAATCAATAATGTCGAAGTTTTCTATTCAAATGATGGTTATACCTCTAAGGTTTACATTGATACAGACAAAGGAAGAAAGGAATTCACCGGCGAGGAATTTAAGCATGTCTTTAACTTAAGAGCGCCGGGCGCAATCAGTTTAAAGTCAGCTCTTTTTAATATAATGCAAAAGTAAGTTATAATGTTACCATATTATATGACTGAACTTTATACCTCAGAAGACGAAAGAAAAGCCGCTCCAGCTAAAAAAGAACAAAAAAGAGAATTTATCCCAAGGCATAAAGGAAGCTCTCTTTCCTCACTTTTGGTTTTACCCAGAAAAAATATCCATTTTGAAACTCAGGAACCAGAGGAAGAGATTCTTTTAATCTTAAGGAAACACTGGTTGACAAACATTCCCTGGTTTCTTTTGGGTCTCACTTTGTTTTTTGCTCCTTTAGTCTTAACATTTTTTCCTTTACTTGATTCTTTTCCTCCCCGTTTCCAGTTTATTTTTGTTGTCTTTTGGTATCTTGTCCTTTTAATGTTTGTTTATGAGCAGTTCTTAAGCTGGTTTTTTAACCTCTCTATTATTACTGATGAGAGGATAATTGATGTTGACTTTATTAATTTGACCTCTAAAAAAATCTCTGATGCTGAGCTTGACAAAATCCAGGATGTTACTTTTACCAACAACGGTGTTTTTGGAACCATTTTTAACTACGGAGATGTAATTGTCCAGACTGCGGCGGAAATGCCTGAGTTTGTTTTTGAAGCCGTACCCCAGCCGGCAAGTGTGGCAAATATTCTGCAAAGGCTAAGGACGGAAGAAAAAATTGAAGCCTTAGAAGGGAGAATAAGATAATGGATATTATCGGGGCCATTTTTAACATTGACATCTGGCAGGTTGGCAAGTTCTTTGTTCTTATCGGCCTTTTTATTTACCTTATTTTTTCTTTTGTGGTGGTTAGGCAGGTTAAACTTATGACTCAGGTTGTTTCGGGAATTTTGACCAATTCTCTAAGGGCAATATCTTGGATATTCTTTTTATTTTCATTATTTATTTTTATATTTGTTCTGCTGTTTTTTTAAACTTTCATGGAAAGAAAGTTTGTCCTTCAGGTTGCAAAGGTAGTTGGTAACCCAAGCGACGGCTTTTGGTCGCAGGTTCATACCTTTTTTCCTGAAGATCAAGAAAAAAAAGAAAAAAGAGGTGATTTACTGGCAGTCTTGGTTTTGGCGGGGGTACCAGAAGGCATCGAGGCCGTGGCGGCAGGAAGAGAGGTTTTGGCAAGGCTGCATGAGGAATACTACGGTAATCTCGAAGGTACTGCCTTTGAGAGATTAACTTCAGCTGTAAGCAAAATAACTTCGGAAAATCAGGACATTGAAATTATTGCCGCGGTTTTGTTTGAGAAAGTTTTGTATCTTGCTATCTATGGAGAAGGGAAAGTTTGCCTTAAAAGAGGGGACAGGTTTAGCCAGATTCTTAAAGGCGATGGGGATTTGCAAACTGCCAGCGGTGTTTTAGAAGAAAATGACCTTGTTGTTATTGGTTCGAAGAAGTTTTTTAACGTGGTGGGGGATGGAGTTTTAAAGGCCAGTCTGGAAGGAGGCTCGGCAGAAGAAGCGGTTGAAGCCTTGGCCCCGGTTATTCTTGGACACAACGACATGGCTGCTGCCGCAGCCATACTGGCTCTAGCCCAAAAAAATGAACCTTTAGAAATTCAGCAGGTTTTTTCCGGAGAAACTGAGAAAACCGAGGAAACTATTATTTCTCCGTCTTCAGCGGCAGGGATGCCTGAAGAAGAAAAAGTAAGTCTTAGAAAAAAAATTAAAGACTTTTTACTGGAAAGAAAAATTTCAAGAAGAAGATCAGCATTTGGCAGCAAAAAAACTGAAGATTTATCGGAAAGACCGATTTTTGTCAAAAAAACTGCTTTGGAAAAAAAGAAAAAAGTTTACTTTTTGGCAGCTTTATTCCTTCTTTTCCTTTTAGGCATAAGCATTGTTTTTGGCAGTAAAAAGAGAATTGAAAGCCAAAAGAAAGCCCAAGCCAGCCAAATTTTAAGCCAGGCTGAGGAAAAGCTTAATCAGGGGAAAATTCTTTCTTCCCAGGATTCTAATGAAAGCCGTGTTTTGGGTATTCAAGCTCAAAACCTTGTTTCTGAGGCCATGAGTGTTTCCAAAGATAATGAAGAGGCAGTTTTTTTGAAAGAACAGGTTGAAAAATTCCTAGAATCTTTAGGCGATGAGCATTATCTAAATGAGCCTTCGGTTTTTATGGATCTTAACTTAATTAAAGATGGCGCCTCAGGAGTCGCTTTTGCGCTTCTAAATGAAAATTTAGTTATTTTAGACCAGGGTCAATCCCAGATTTATTTTCTTGATGCGGAGAAAAAATCACACCGCGTGCTTGATTTTGATGAAAAAGCAAACCTGATTACCGCCTCAGGTGGAAAAGCCTTTGTTTTTGGGGATAAAGGGGTTTTTGAGATTGAGGAGGAAAGTGCAAAGCTGGTGATTGAAAGCGATTCGGGTTGGGGAGAAATTGCTGCAATTTCTTCTTTTAACGGCAATGTCTATCTTTTGGATAAAAATACTACTATCTGGAGGTATCTTTATTCAGAAGGAGAATTTGGTGCTAAAAAGAGCTGGTTTATCGGTAACCCGCCTGACCTTTCAAAAACAGTTTCCATGGCCATAGACAGTTCCATCTGGGTTTTAGAGGAAAAAAGCATTGCCAAGTTTAACCTGGGAAAAGAAGAGGCTTTTTCTTTGCAAAAAATGCCGGAAGAGTTTAAGGCAGCAGCAAAAATCTTTACCTCTGAGGAAACGGAAAACCTTTATGTTTTAGACAAAGAAGCAGGGAAGCTCTTTGTTATTGACAAAAAAGGCAATTTTAAGTCTTTATATGTTTCGGAAAAGTTTAAGGAAGCAAGCGACATTGTGGCTATTGAACCTGAAAAAAGGCTTTTTATCTTAGCAGGCTCCAAAATCTACGAAGCTGCTTTAAAATAAAGCAAATTAAACAAGCCGTTTGTTTCTGAAAGCAAAACCTGAACTAGGCTTTAAGTATTTTTCAAATTTTGTTGCCTTTTCTTTAGAAGTAAAAGCAGAATAATATACTAATTTTAAAGGTCGTAAGTTTTTAGTCGATTCGATGCAACCATCGTTATGAGCTTTAATCCTTTGTTTTAAGTTGGAAGAGAAACCAGCATAAAAAGAATTGTCAGAAAGTTTGAGAATATAAACATAATACACATATAAAATTTTACCAGAGCATAGCCCCCTTTCGCTCTTCGAGCTTCAGTAGGGGCACACTCCTTATCAAATCGAACAGGTTTCTTCGGTTGACGAAGTGTGGTTTACCACGCGAAGCCCCGCCGATTCGGCGGGGCGGAGTGTGGAGATGTCCGGAATTGAACCGGAATCCGAAAAGTCTAATTTAAAACTTCTACAAGCTTAGGTTAACTTTTTTACCTCTAGCCTGATCCGTTAACCTGGAAAGCTAGAGGTTGCCAAACTTAGGCTTTGGCAACTGGTGTTTGGCAAACCAGCAGCCTGCGTCTTGTCTTTGTTTACACCTTTAAGCTTCCGGCAAGCAAGAAATTTTAAAGATGCCTATTTACGCAAAAGCGTAGTTAACGTTGTAGTTAACGCTAGGGGCAACAGAATAATCGTTGTCTTTTCTTTTTTGAATCTTTTTTACTCCTGTGATTCAAAGGAGGCTTGCAGTTTTAAAAGAGCGCTTCCCGTCGAAACCAGTGCATCCCCTTTTCATTGAAAGAAACCGAGGTTTCTTTCAAAAAATCATCCTTCAAGGTAATTTTTGCGATCTTCAATTGAATCGCCGCAAAAATTAGTTTTTAATCTTTTTGCCGATTGTTTGTTCTATTTCCCTCTCCAAGTCTCGCTTTTTAATAGCTTCTTTTTTTTGCCATTTTTTCTTACCTTTGGCTAAGGCTATCTCAAGCTTGATTTGGTGACCAATATTATACCACGAGAGGGGGATTATGATCAAATTTTTCTGCTTTATTTTATTAATAAGGGAAAGCAGCTCTTTTTTGTGAAGCAGAAGCTTTCTGGTGCGCTTAGGATCAATTTTTCGGGTATCGGCGTATTGGTATGGGTGGATATGGGCATTAATTAAGAAAGCCTCTCCGTCAATTATTTTTACATAAGCTTCATCCAAGCTTGCCTGGCCGGAAAAAAGCGATTTAACTTCAGCTCCGGTTAAGGCCACGCCAGCCTCAATCTTCTCTGAGATTTCATAATCAAACCCTGCTTTTTTGTTTACGATTTTCATGGCTATATTGTATCATTACGAGCTAAACTAAGAGAGATGAATATTTTAGACCTTGTTTTTCCCAAAGAATGCTTGGGTTGTGGAAAAGAAGGAAGTTATCTATGTAAAAGCTGTCAAGAGACTTTCTTAAAAGCCTCGCCAATTTGCCCTTTTTGCCAAAAGCCATCTTTGGGCGGCAAAACGCACTCTTTTTGTCGGGAAAAATGTGATCTTGAAGGGCTTTTTTCTTTTTTTAGGTTTGAGGGTCTTTTGAAAGAGGTAATTCATCAGATAAAATATGAGTTTTTAACTGATATTTTTCCTGAGCTTTTTTCGGTAATTTTTCGGGAATGGGAAAATGAAAAAGCCTTTATTTCTTTGTATAAATTTATTGATCAAAAAAAGCCGATTTTAGTTCCTATACCGCTTCATTGGCACAAGGAAAATATCAGGGGATTTAACCAATCGGTTCTTTTCGGCAAAGCCTTAGCTAAAAAAACCGGCCTTTCTCTAAAAGAAGATACTTTGATCAAAAGGAAACCAACCGTTTCCCAAACTACTTTGGGATCAAAGGAAAGAAAAGAAAATGTCAGAGGAATCTTTAAGCTAAAAAAACCGGTAAGGGGATTAAGTATTGTTTTAGTTGACGATGTCTGGACTACCGGGGCTACTATGACCGAAGCTGCCGGTGTTTTAAAAAAAGCTGGCGCTAAAAATATTTGGGGTTTGACCATTTGTAGGTGAATTTAAAGGTGAATTTGGGTATAATATGGGTATCCTGGAGAGTGGGCCGGACGGTAAGGCACAAGTTTGCTAAACTTGCGGTGCGAAAGCGCCGAGTGGGTTCGACTCCCACACTCTCCGCTAATTTATTTCTATCCTATAGAAGGAGAGGTCGCATAGTGGTCTAGTGCGATAGTCTTGAAAACTATTGAGGACGCAAGTTCTCCGTGGGTTCGAATCCCACCCTCTCCGCAAAAACGCATCAAGGAAGGGCGGGATTAACGGAGCATTGCAAAGCAAGCGCACACCCTCCCACCCTCTCCGCAAAAACGCAGTTTTAAGGAAAACGGGGAAGAAAGGCCGGCCTGGGTTTTTACTAAACACAAGACAAATAATGTATAAAAAAATAAAAATATTATTTTTAGCTCTGTTTCTTTTTTTGTCTTCTTTTGGAAAAGTGAGAGCAGCCCCTGTTGTTAATGCTTATTTCTTTTATGGTCGTGGTTGTCCCCACTGTGGGAAAATGCAGGAATTTCTTAACGAGCTTGAAGGCAGGCACCCACAGTTAAAAGTAAAAGAATATGAGATTTACCACAACCGGGAGAATAATGCTTTGTTGCAAAAGACTGCGGAAAACTTAAATGTTGAGGTTGGGGGCGTGCCTTTTTTGGTGATAGGAAAGGATCATTTTCTCGGGTTTATTGACGGTATTACCACCAAAGAAATTGAAAATAAGATAATTGAATGTTCTCAAACCGCTTGTGAAGACCCAGTGGCTTTAATCGTTAAAGAGACAGAGGACAAAAAGGTAAAGCCTGAAGTTTCCTCCTCGAACCCTAATTCAGTAAAAGGAGAAAATATCTCTAAAGATAAATTTGTTAAACTTCCTCTTTTTGGAGAAGTTGATGTTTACCAGTTATCCTTGCCGGTCGTAACTTTTGTTTTGGCCTTTTTAGACGGTTTTAACCCCTGCGCCATGTGGACGCTATTATTCCTTATTAGTTTGCTTTTAGGTATGAAAGACAGAAAGAGGATGTGGATTTTGGGAATAACTTTTATTGTTACCAGTGCAGCAGTATATTTTCTTTTTCTTTCTGCCTGGTTGAATTTATTTTTGTTTTTAGGTTTTGTCATTTGGGTTAGAATTTTAATCGGTTTGGTGGCTTTAACCGCGGGAGGATATTACCTTCGGGATTATTGGACCAACAAAGAAGCTAGTTGCCCAGTTACGGGAAGTAAAAAAAGACAAAAGATTTTTCAAAAAATTCGAGCGATTACCGAAAGAAAAGAATTCTTTCTTGCTCTGGGAGGAATAATCATTTTAGCAATAACGGTAAATTTAGTAGAGCTTGTTTGTTCGGCGGGGCTGCCTGCTGTTTATACCCAAATTCTAAGTCTTTCTGGACTTCCAAAGTGGCAGTATTACCTTTATCTTCTCTTTTATATTTTAATTTTTATGATTGATGATTTAGTTGTTTTTTTCACTGCCATGATTACCCTCAAAGCCGTAGGCTTGCAAAGTAAATATTCTCGCTATTCCCATCTTATTGGCGGCTTTTTAATGTTCTTTATTGGCTTATTGCTTCTTTTTAAACCCGAATGGTTGATGTTTGGGTAAATTGCCAAATTTTTTAGAGTTTCAAAGATGAAATTTTCAGATCAAGATAAAACCAGGTTGAGGGATTACTATATAAAATCATTAAAAACTTACGGCATTAACAGCGCCAAAGCTTTAAATTGGGCAGGGGAAGAGTCTCAGCTTATTAGGTTCCAAGCTTTAACCGGGGTAGGGGATTTTGATAAAAAAAGTATTTTAGATGTTGGTTCTGGCTTGGGGGACCTTTACCGCTTTCTTAACCTAAGTTATCGCGATTTTGATTACCTGGGTATTGATGCTGTGCCGGAGCTGGTAGAAAAAGCTAAAATTAAATACCCAGAGGCTAAATTTCTGGTTTTTGATATTTTTAATTTTGAATCTGGAAGCTTTGATTATGTCCTTTCTTCCGGAGCTTTGTCTTTTAAGGTTCCTAATCACAAGGAAAAATACTTTGAGATGATTAAAAAAATGTTTTCTTTAAGTAAGCTTGGGCTTGCTTTTAACATGCTTGATGCCAAAGGGCATATTGATGATGAGCTTTTTGCTGCTTATGACTCAAAAGAAGTGACTGAGTTTTGCCGGACAGTTACTCCTAAAGTGGAGCTTATAAACACCTATTCTCCCCAGGATTTTACCATTTATATGTACAAATAATTGATTTTGGTGATTGTTTGATTTATTCTTAACTTAATGCCAGAGTCTGATTCCTCTCAGTCCATTCAAGAAGTAATTCCCTCAAAAGAGCTAAAAGTTTTATACGCCTGGAAAGCGCCTACAAGGCCTTTTAAAAAAAGAGACAAGGAGTTTTGGAGCACGATTTTGGCTATTGTTTTATTGGTTAGCCTGATTTTAATCTTTGTTAAAGATTTCTTTTTAATTGCCGCCATTATTGCTTTTGTTTTTGTAGTTTATGTTCTTTCTACTGTGCCTCCTGAAGAAATTGAAAATAGATTAACAAACCGGGGGGTTGCTTATGCCGGCCAAACTTATCCTTGGGAGAATGTTGAGCAGTTTTGGATAAATCAAAAATATGGTCAAAAGATGGTTAATTACCAGCTTAAATATGGTTTCCCCTCTCGTTTAAGCTTAATGATTGGTGAGGGAGACGAGGCAAAAATTAGGGAAATTTCTTTAAGATATGCTTTTGAGGAAGAGCCAGAACCCACATTTTTAGACAATGCCTCAACCTGGCTTTCTGAGAAAATTCCCCTTGAAAGTGAGAAAAAAAGCCCACCTTCACAAAAGCCTTCAAAATAAGCCTATTTAAGGCTGAATTCTGGTATAATATAGAAGCTACAAATTAAATGCGCCCATAGTTCAACGGATAGAACATTTGGTTGCGGTCCAAAAGGTTGGGGGTTCAATTCCTCCTGGGCGCACCAGGAAAGGTGTCAGAGTGGTCGAATGAGCTGGTTTCGAAAACCAGTGTGGCGCAAGCTACCGTGGGTTCGAATCCCACCCTTTCCGCAGAAACGCAGTTTCAAGGAAGGGCGGGATTAACGGAGCATTGCGAAGCAAGCGCACACCCTCCCACCCTTTCCGCCTTGATATGGCGAGATTATTACGCGACGCCTTTCATATGTTTTGCTGTGACCCCAGCGGACGCAATCCGCTTTAGGGTAATTTGCCTCTGTAGCTCAGGGGATAGAGCATCAGTTTCCGGAACTGGGGGTCGGAGGTTCAATTCCTCCCAGAGGCGCAATGTCGATTTTTAAAGCTAACTAAGGTAAAATTAAATTATTGGAGAGGTCGCATAGTGGTCGAGTGCACGCGCTTGGAAAGCGCGCAGGGCGAAAGCTCTCGCGGGTTCGAATCCCGCTCTCTCCGCCAGTTAGGAAATGAAGTCATTGGCTCGCCCGCTACGCGGGCTCGCCAGCCGTTTTTCGGGGAAATTTCAAGCCGTTTTGAATTCAGTAAGGCCAGAAGCGGGCTTTTCTTGAATAAAATCAGAAAATTCGTTATCATAATCTTACAGTAAGATTGTAACATAATTTTATGTTATCAAAACTTGGATAGTATGGCAACAATAGGTGAAAATATAAAACGATTGAGAACGAAGCAAGAATTGAGCCAAGACGACTTGGCGCGAAAAGCCGAGCTCAAATACTCCACTCTTGCAAAAATTGAGGGCGATTTTGTAAAAAAGCCAGGCGTTCAGATGATAGCCAAGATTGCTAAAGCGCTCGGTGTTTCCGTTGAAGATTTATTGAAATAATTATGATCGAAAATTTGCTACTATTTATCTTTTCGTTAGCCCTTGTTGTTAAGGGAGCTACCTTGGCGACAAAGTACTCTGCCAAACTCGCGGAACATTTTAGTATCTCTCGTTATGTAATTGGTTTTGTTGTGGTTGCTTTTATCTCCATACTGCCTGAAACTATTATTTCAATAAATTCTGCAATTCAGGGGGTACCTGAATTTGGCCTCGGCACATTATTTGGTTCAAATATTGCCGACCTGTCTCTTATTTTTGCTCTTTTAATTTTATTGTCTGGTCGCGGAGTAAAAATCGAAAGTAAGGTGTTAAAAAATGTCAGTCTGTACCCCTTCTTCTTGCTACTTCCCGTCATTTTGGGGTTAAATGGACATTTTTCCCGTATTGATGGTGCTATTTTGATAATTACAGGGGTTCTTTTCTACTATTTAGTTTTTAAGAATGGCACAGAAGCGTCAAAAGTATTTAGTAACGGTGATGGCAAGTATAAAAATATATTTCTATTACTCTTTGCTATGACTTTGCTGCTCATAGGTGCGCATTTTACGGTAACTTCGGCAACCACGCTGGCTCAAACATTAAACATAACCCCCATTCTTATTGGCATGCTCGTTGTTAGTTTGGGAACAACAATGCCGGAATTCTTATATTCGCTTAAAGCAATAAAACAAAAAGAGGACAGCCTTGCGATAGGTGATATTTTAGGTTCAGTTCTGGCAGACGCTACTATTGTCATTGGCATACTTGCTTTCATAAGCCCATTTTATTTTCCAGTAAAAATCATATATATCACAGGGGCATTTATGGTGGTTGCCTCCTTCGTGTTATTACGATTCATGCGTTCAGGACGCGCCATAACGAAAAAAGAAGGATTCATGCTTTTATTCTTTTGGATAATTTACGCGCTGGTCGAATTTATCGTAAATAGTTAATCCTGAAGAGGAAATAAAAGAATTTGCCGCCAAAGAAAAACTTGAAATCGTCCTTTCCGCTCCGGTTCCCGCCTATTTGTCGGGCAGGCAAGGCGAGGCGGGCGGAAGAGGGGTGTGGGGGGAATTCCGCCCGCCGAGCCCAGCCAGTTCCGTTCGGATATTTTCAAACAGACACCGCAGAAACGCATCAAGGAAGGACGGGATTAACGGAGCATTGCGAAGCAAGCGCACACATTCCCACCTCTTCCGCATAGCTCTTTAATTTTTCCCTTCCTCTTTGTGTTAAAATCAGGCCACATGGACCAGATAGAAGAAATCCGCTCAAAAATTGACTTAGTGCAGCTTATTTCTGAATCAGTTGTTTTAACAAAAGCAGGCAGGAATTTTAAGGGGCTTTGCCCTTTTCATTCAGAAAAAACCCCTTCTTTTATGGTTTCTCCGGAAAGACAGATTTGGCACTGCTTTGGCTGTCAGAAAGGCGGGGACGCTTTTGGCTTTTTAATGGAAATGGAAAGAATCGAGTTTGGCGAGGCTTTGCGGATTTTGGCTAAAAAAGCAGGGGTTAAACTTGAAAGCTACCGGCCCAGTAAAAACGAGTCGGAAAAAGAAAAGCTTTATGAAGTGAATCATCTTGCTTCTGAGTTCTTTCATTATCTTTTGGTAAGCCATAACATTGGCAAAAAGGCCTTAAGTTACATTCTCCAAAGAGGAATAACCAAAGGCTCACTTGAAAAGTTTAAGATTGGTTATTCTCCGCCCATGTGGGAAGGTTTGCAAAAGTATCTTGTTGGCAAAAAAGGCTATGATGTTTTAGATCTTGAAAAAGCAGGCTTGGTTATTAAAGGCCAAAAAAGAGATTCATTTTATGATCGCTTCAGGGACAGAGTAATGTTTCCTTTGTTTGACCACCGAGGTAATGTAACCGGGTTTTCCGGCCGGCTTCTTGACGCTAATGCTAAAGAAGCAAAATATGTCAACACTCCGGAAACGGCCATTTACCACAAAAGCGAGCTTTTGTACCCTTTGCAAATAACTAAAGAGGAGATTAAAAAGGAAAATACGGCTGTAGTGGTAGAAGGCGAACTTGATGCCATTTCCTGCTTTCAGGTGGGAATAAAAAATGTGGTGGCAATTAAAGGTTCGGCCTTAACTGAGGCACAAGCAAGGCTTCTTAAAAGATTTTGTGAGAATTTAGTTTTGTCTTTAGATTCTGATTCAGCCGGAGACATGGCTTCCCGCCGGGGAATTGAGATTGCAGACAAAGCCGGTTTTAACCTAAAAGTAGTTACTTTGGAAAAGTACAAAGACCCAGACGAGGCTGCCCAAAAAGAGCCTGACTATCTAAAAGAACAAATAAATAACGCGGAGAATATTTATGATTTTTTTATTAGTTCTGCTTTTAAGAGATATCGGGGCAAAACAGCAGAGGAAAAAAGGAAAATCGGCCAGGAGCTTATTCCCATACTGGCTAAAATTGAAGACGAAATCATTAAAGACATCTACATAAAAAGGCTTTCAGAAAAGCTTGAAGTAAACGAGGAATCAATAATTTTGCAGACAAAAAAGGTTTTTAGCAAAGCCCCCGTGACTCCAAAACAGAGCCAACCGGTTATACAAAAGACAAGGCGGGAAATTCTTGAAGAATATCTTATTGCCCTGGCTTTCCAAGGCAAGGAGGCAAAAAGACTGCTTTCGGAAAAAACAAGAAGTCTAATTAACTTGCCTGTTTATGTTAAGCTAATTGAAAAACTGGAAGAATTTTTTAAAGAAAACAAAAGATTCTCAAGCCAATTCTTTTTTAATTTTTTGCCGGTTGAGCTTAGAGATGCTTATGACAAGCTTTATCTGGTTGACTTTGGGGCCAGAATAGAGGATAAACAATGGTTGGAGAAAGAGCTTGAAGAATCAGAGAAGCAACTTGAAACACTTAAAATTAGAGAGGAGATTAAAAAGTTAACTGACCAGATTAAAAGCGAGAAAAGCGAGGAAGAAGAGAAAAAGACCAGGGAAAAAATGCTTCTTTTAACCAGGAAACTGGCTACACTTGGAAAAACAATATAAAAACCTTTTAAATCAAGCTCAAATGAGGTAAAATATGCATATGCCGAAAACTGCAGTCAAAGACCAGAAAAAAGAAGAAAACAAAATTTTAATTGACCAAAAAGCAATTAAAAAGCTGATTGAAAAAGGTAAAAAAGAAGGATTTGTTACCCAGGATGAGGTGCTTCAGGTTTTTCCTTTTGCAGAAAACTATCTTAATGAACTTGAGGAATTTTACACCAAAGTAATTGATGAAGGTATTGATATTTTTGACTCCTTAAGTGAAGAAGAGATAAGGGAAAGCGAGAAAATGGCTAAGGATTTTGCCCGGGAAATTGAGGTTCTTTCTTCTTTGGAATCTCCTGCTGTTTCTGACCCGGTGAGAATGTATCTTCGGGAGATTGGCAGAATTCCGCTTCTTAAAGCAGAGGAAGAGGTTGACTTGGCTCAAAAAATTGAAAAAGGCAGCCTGGCTGCTAAAAGGAAACTGACGGAATCAAACTTAAGGTTGGTTGTTTCCATTGCCAAAAGATATGTTGGCCGGGGTTTGACCCTTCTTGACCTTATTCAGGAAGGAAACCAAGGGCTTATTCGGGCAGTAGAAAAATACGACTGGAGAAGAGGTTATAAATTCTCAACTTATGCCACCTGGTGGATCAGACAAGCTATTACTAGAGCTATTGCTGACCAGGCAAGGACTATTAGAGTTCCTGTTCACATGGTGGAAACCATTAATAAGCTCATGAGAATTTCAAGAAAGCTGATGCAGGAGCTGGGAAGAGATCCAACCCCTGAAGAAGTAGGCAAAGAAATGGAAATTCCGCCGGCAAAAGTGAGGGAGATTTTAAAAATTGCCCAGGGAACAACTTCTTTGGAAGCACCGGTAGGAGACGAGGAGGATTCTCTTTTAGGAGATTTTATTGCCGATACCGCCCCATCTCCTTACGACACTGCTTCAAAGCAGCTTTTAAAGGACAACATTAAAGAAGTGCTTGAAACCCTAACCCCAAGGGAAGCAAAGGTATTAGTTTACAGATTCGGTCTTGAAGGCGGCAAGCCTATGACTTTAGAAGAAGTGGGCAAAAAATTCGGGGTAACCAGGGAAAGAATAAGACAAATAGAAGCAAAAGCCCTAAGAAAACTTAAGCATCCTTCAAGAAGGAAAAAGCTTCAGGATTATTTGGAGTAGGCCTTGTCAGAAACCCCCAAAATTGTTAAAATATGCCCCACATACAGGCAATATTCCCCTGTAGCTCAACGGTAGAGCGTCCGCCTGTTAAGCGGTAGGTTCGTGGTTCGAATCCACGCGGGGGAGCCAATTCTTTCTTATTATAATTTCGTGCCTATTTTTCAATATTTTGAATATAGGAGTCGGGATTACTTTATATATTTTCTTATCCTTCACTATAACTTTCTCAAAGAAAAACCTTAGATAATGCCTTTTAAGGTAATCGGGGGCTTCAATATATGTTTGATAAATGTCCCTCGTAAAAGCAAGCACTTCCTCAATTAAGTCAATATCGATTTTCCCCTGGTTGTCAAATTCTGTTATTTGGTTATCTAAGTTAATTAATTGCTGTTGCAAAGCATTATGGCGGCGTTTAAAGGTTTCTCTATCAATAGTGCCATCTAACAATGCATCTTCAAGGGTATTCCTTTTATTTTCCAAAGCATTTTTTTGATTAATAATACCTCGCATTACTGATGACTTTTCTCTTCTGTTTTGGGCGATGATTTCTTTGGCCTTCCTTATCACTGCTTCAATGAATTCTTCGCTAAATTGGAGCTTTTTAAACTCTTCTTCTATCTGTTTCTCAAGAGTATCTGCCTCAATGTATTTTGAAGGGCAACCATTTCGTTCTCTTTTAGGGCAATGATAGTAATGGATTACCCCAGGTTTATTAACTGAATGGTTGGGATGAGGTTCGGCAGTATACCTTTGGCCACAATAATGACAAAAGATGAAACCTCTCAATAAGTAATCATGTACCCGCTTCCTAATTAGGAAACTACGATGTTTAGCTAAAATATACTGGCACGTCTCGTAAAGCGATTTATCTATTATTGGTTTGTGCTTGCCGATTTTTGACTCCCCATGCCAGCGAATTAGTCCATAATAAAAAGGATTATTAAGGATATTGCAAATAACACTATGTCCCAATCCGGTTCCATTTTTAGAAACAATGTTCTTTTGACTTAGCCAATCCTGCAAAGCAAGAATTGAATAATTTCCAGTGGAATACATTTTAAAAAGCTCTTTTATTATCGGCGCAGTATAAGTGTCAGGCTCACAAGTCTTTTTTTCCCTTTCCCCACCAACTGTTCGGTAGCCAATAGGGGGAGGGGTTGGTTGCCAGCCTTCTTCAAATTTTTGAGCCAAAGCATCTTTTGTTCTCAAACTATTTGCTTCTGACTCCCATTGGGCTACAGAAGCAAAAATATTGGGAATTAAACTATTTCCCTCTGTTAAATCGCCTTCAGTAACAGAAATAAGTTTAATACCTTTTGTCTTAAAATTTTTATAAATCCTGTCAAAATCTCCGACATTTCTGGCAAAGCGGTCAATTTTATATATTATGACGGCATCTACCGGGTTAGAGTCGACTGCACTTAATAAACTCTGAAGTTCATACCGATGCTCCGTTGACCGCCCGCTTCTTCCACTATCATCAAATATCTTCTTGATGCGATATTCGTGTAGTTCAGTATAATCTCTAACCTGCCTAATTTGATTATCTGGAGAATAACCTTTATTCTTTTGCTCATCAGTAGAAACCCTAATGTAGGCGTAGCAAGTCTTCATAAATTTGTCCTATAGTTAATTAATTATATATTATTTGGCGCCATAAATCGACCTTTTTTATTTGCTAACATAGATTTTTCTTTTCTTTTTTTAATTTCAATATGCGACAAAATTAGCCTCGCCCAATGTTCTGCTATTTCATCAACGTTTTTAACTTCGCTATTTTTGTCTTTCATATTTTTCCAAAAGAACCCAGTAAAGGCATTTAAAACGCCTCTTACTGGGTTCTCTAACGTTTCCAAAGGGGAAACAACCCTTGAACTATCTCTTATCGTCTACCAGAGGTAGCCTTCTGATAAGTTTATTGATAGTTCAAATTAGGACTAATTGTTGGGTTATCTACTATGCCACTTATGCTTAAATTTTTTACTTTCGGGTTAATAAACTTCCCGTAAATTTTCACCGTTTTGGGGGTCAGGCGGCGCAAGCCGTTTTCGACATCAAATTTATCGTGATGGTACCGGCACATCCAAGCCCAATCGTCAATATTTCTTTCATACTGGTGATTTTTGTTGGCTAGTTCCAACCTTCCTTTACAGAGATGCCCCTCGGTTTGGGAGAAGGCACAAACCTTTGGTTTTTCCATGTGCCTTTTGGCCCAACTATGCTTTGCCGCATAGCTCGCATCGTCATCTTTCCATTGTTTATTTTCCTCGCCTTTGGGAGAATTCTCCCTTATTTTTCGTTTTTGCTCTTCTGGGAGTTTCTTACCCAAATGAGATAAGCTGGCATTTTTCCTAGCTTCAGGAGTCCATACCTTGTTCCTCGCCCTTTTAGCAGCCTTAGCTCTTTCTTCCTCCGTAAATGTCTGACTATAATCCCTGTTTAAGTTAGCTTGCCTAATTTTCGCGATTTCTTCGGCAGTATGTTTCCACCCTTTGCCGAAGTCCTTATTTTCAGGAGATTTTTGGTAGAGAGCCCTATGTTCTGAGCAGCAAAAATTATACTTTTTAATTCTAGACGGCATCCTGTATATTGCCTTACTGCAGGAAGGAAGAGAGCAATAAACAATACTGCCCCTGCTAACCTTCTTTGCCCTAAATTTATAGGAACACTTCCGGGAGCAGCAAATTTGGCCAGAGAATTTTTTTTGAAACTTTTGGCCACAATGGGGACAAACAAGAAGTTTTAGTGTGGCTTTCAGAAAACAGTCTCTACTATGATATTTTTGGCCATTCCTCTTTGGTGCAAATTCAATGGTACAGCCCTCACATATGGTGGTCATACCTCCATATTAATGGTAAAAATTGCGATGTCAAGTTTTCTAGTATTTTCTACTAATTTCTACGAAATAGAGTATCTTTATTACTCTCCATAGCGTTTCTCCTCCAAGCGTCGCCTCCTTCAGTCGTTGTCCTGACCGAAATGGTCTGTCTGTCTCCAATCACATAGTAGCTCCAGTCACCAAAGTAAAGTGTGCCCTGAGCAATGTCATTTTCTTCGTAGAACTGATAGCCATACAAAGTTACTGGTAACCTCTTTGTTTGGCCATTATTAGCCACACCTCCATCGCTAGTCTCTTAAGAAAAAAAATAGGGTGATTATTTCATTTCAAATGCTTTTATGGTAAGCTGTCGTTGATAGATTTCTCCCAAACATAGACTATGACTGACGCGAAAAGTTATTTTAAGGTTAGAGATTATTTCGTTAACAACCTTGAAACCGTTCGGAAAGTAGAAAAAGAGCATTGCCTTAAAATCAAGGGCATAGTTCTTGATATTGCCGACGACCTCTATTTAGATTTTACGGAATACGCTTGGAAGCTATATCCTTTTTGGTCAAACTATCCTCCAGAGCAGAGAGGAAGACAACCAACAGGGAATTCTGTTCCCTGGCTAGAGTTAGGAGAGAAAACAATTAGTTATAATCTTACTTCAAAAATTATTAAAGCTTTTTCAGAAGTTAGGTTTCCTGGTTTGCCAACAGGCGGAGATATCCGTTTTACCAATAAAGAGACATTGGTTCATTTAGATATTAAGTTAACTGGACCAAATGATAATCCAAATGAAGTGGTTGTTCCTCCTAATCAAGTTTCAGGTAGAGGTGATGATTGGAAAAACGGAATTATTAATTCACCTTGGCCTGTGCATTATCAAGGGAATGGTAAAATCAACTATAACTTTCAACCGAAGCTGCCACCCTTTTATTTAATTGACGACAAGCCGCTTCTTTGTATAACAATGTTTTTGAAGGCGGTATATGAAGTTGAAAAAATAGGTTTTCAACCCTTAAAATATTTTGAATTAGCCTGTGTTCCCAATGGTTTGCTAATGTTTGACGGACCCAAATTAGCTGAGACCCCCGGTTTAATTATTTGCGGTAAGGATGAAAAGAGTAGAGCAGACGATACAAAGCGGATAAGAATTAGGTTAAACCCTTTGGCCTCAATTGAAAATTGGCGATGTACAAAAATTGTTCGGATAAACGGAAATAAGTGGGAAGAAAAATCTAGATAAAAAACTAATAAATAAATTTTTATTTAGATTGCACCTCTTTTATCTTTCGGTTTGATAAATCAACATATTTTGGTTCTAATTCAATACCGATAAAATTTCTTCCTTCATTAATTGCTGCAATGGCAGTTGTTCCACTTCCCATAAAACAATCTAAAACAACATCTCCTGGTGAAGTAAGAAGCCTTATTGCTCTTTTGGGGAGTTCTAAGGGAAATTTCGCTTCGTGGTCGTTATTTGTCCTAACGGAAGGTATTTCCCAAACTCCTCTTGAACCCCAATCCTTCCATTCTTCCTTGCTTAATCTTTTGCGGTCAACAGTAGTTATTCCTGGCTTCCAGAGAAAGTACAAATATTCAAATTCATCAACAGAGCGGTAGGATAAAGAATGCCACTTGCTATTTTCCCAACAAGGGTCTTTTTTCCAAATTCTTCTATCATAAAGATATAAGCCTGCTTTATATGCCGGTTTTTCAATAATATCTCCGACTAAATGGACTCTGGTTTGATTGTTGTATTTACCGCCTCTTATGTTATTGCCATTTAGTCTTCTATCGATTGTTTGCTCACTACACTTCAATAATTCTGCAAGTTGATATCGGTTGTAGTCAGGGTGCTTCTTTTTGGCTTCAAGAACATCTTTCTGACTAACCGAACACTTTTGTCTAGTAAGGGTAAGCGCTTGAAAACGAGGGATTGATTTATCTTGAAAGGCGAGAATATCAGCAATATTAACTACAAGGAAACCACCCGGCTTTAATATTGGTTCATGAAGTGAAATTACCGAGGTTAAAAGGTCAACCCAATCTTGATATGATAAGTATTTTTCGTATTCCTTTCCTACAAAATAAGGTGGAGACCAAACACTTAAGGATACTGAATTTGGTTCTACCTGCTTTAGCAGTTTCCTCGCATCACCCTGATGGACTTTGTTTATTTCTAAAAACATGTTTAGTTTCTAATTAAGCCAACAAATTTGCCTCTAATATCTAGCCTTTGCGGATAAATTGTCTGATACTCCTTATTTCTTGGTTCCAAAAATACTTGGTCGTTTTCTTTTTTAAAGATTTTCAAGGTTGCTCCATTCTCTGTAACGGCAACGACCGTTTCTCCGCTACTAGCAGTTAACTGATGTTTAATAATAACAATATCACCATCTAAAATCCCCATATCAATCATACTATCACCCTTAACTTGGAGGGCATAGTGAGGATACTTTATGTCTATTTCCATGCTTGGAGGAATGGATATTTCATCCGGAGATTCAATTGGCTCAATTGGTTCTCCTGCGGCAATAAAACCGAGCAAAGGAATTGAGTATTTTTTTGGGATAGGCATGATTCCTCTTGCTTTATTGGCATTTTTCCGAAGATACCCCTTATCTTCAAGCTCATTAATGAAATATTGAGCTGAGCTAAGATTATTTGTATTTAAAAAGCTGGCAATTTCCTTGAGCGAAGGGGAAATGCCTTTCTCGCTTAAAAATGAATTTATGAAGTCTAGAACTTGTTTTTGCCGCTCTGTAAGCGGTTTTACATCTTGCATTTATAATAAGTTTATGGTATATCTACAGTAAATGTCAAGCATTTGTTTTGAAAGAAAAAGATGAAAACCGATATAGATATTAATAAAATTACCACTGCTTTAGATGCTTGGGATATTTTAAAAGCCGCTGGTGGTCTTCTCGTGGCTATTGTAGGGTTCATTGTTATTTTCAGCCGGTCGGCCAAAGTTTTTTGGAGACTTGGGAAGAATTTAGGCAAAAAGGTTTTTATTTTTTGTCCGCCTGGAGGAAAGAGAAATGATGGCGGGACAAAAGACATGGAACGGGAGCTTGGGGTTCTTAAGAGTTCAGGCTATTTTAATGTCTCTAAAGGAGTTGTAACCGATTTCCATGCTATTGACCAGAAAGATATTGATGAAGCTGGCATTATAATACTGGGATACCATAGGGGAATGAATGACTTTGACGATTTTTTTCAAATGGTCAGGCGAGCCGATAAACCTTTAATTATTTATACCTTTGAAATAGGCTACCAACTTGACGATAAACATAAAGAAATAATTAAAGATTACAAATGGTATGCTCTATCAAGCATGCCACTTCGCTTAGTGAGCGATATCTTTTCCATTATGTCCTCGTACCGATATGAACCAAGACGAAGTTAATACCACCTTAGAGGAGTTTTGTCGCAAGTATTTATCGCCCCCGGCGGAGGAAAGAGAAGTTATTTCAAAACATTACAGCGACCTTCAAGAGATATTGGGGAATGAAATTTTTCAAAGCGGTTCATATGTTAGAGAAACTTCAGTAACCCCCGTTCACGACCTTGACATAATATGGATATTACCTGAAGCTTTTCAAGTAACCGGAAGTAAGCTTTTTTCAAGCGCTAAGCAAGGTGAACCCTTCTATTTTGATGTTAAAGACCCATTACAAAGCTTAGCTTCAATTTTGGCCGAAGGTTATCGTAAAATAGGAGAAGAAGTAGAAATTGACGCAGACCAAACACACTCAGTTAGCATCGCTTTTCCAAAAGAAAAGGGTTTTTCCATAGATGTTGTTCCCGCTTTAAAATCTGGAAGAAAAAACAGGCATGGAGACGATATTTATTTGGTTCCAGAAATCCAGAAAATGCACCAGGGCAATTGGGCCAAGAAATATAGCGTTAGTGGAGGGAAAATTCCCTGGATTTTGTCTGACCCCAAAGGCTACATCAAACAAGCTTTAAATTTAAATTCAAATCCTAGTTATAGAAAATCCGTCAAGTTTGCTAAAGTTTGGAAAAAGTCGTGTAATGCCGGATTAACCGAGTTTGAGCTGAAATCCTTTCATTTTGAGCTGGTTATCACAAATATCTTTGCCCAGAATAAAGGTATTAATTTTTATGATACAGTTTGTTATTTCCTTAAAAATATGGGGCAATGGCTAGAGAAACCAGCAATACCAGATATGGCAGAGAGCAATATTTTTGTGGACAGTTATTTGAATGAAGACAAAACGGGAGTGCAAAGAAAATTAGCCGTGGATTTTGCCTCCAAAGCATTAAGTAAATTTGTGAACATGCCAGAAGAGGAAAGAGAAGAAGTATATTCTGCTTTGAGGGAGAGTCTCATTGCTAATCCGCCATGGCCTTTTGCTCCTAACCCCTCAAAAATTAACGTTTCCTGCAAGGTCAAGCGCTCAGAAAAGGTTAAAAATCCTCCTTCTTTCAAGAATATTCCAAAACCATTTTCTAAGTTTCAACTTGAGGTACTTAATGGCACAAGGTCAATGACTTCAGGAGAATATCTTAGCAAGGACTATTCCTTATATTTTTCACCAGATATTAATGGACTTGTATATGATGAAATAAGGTGGTTAGTGGTTAATAATGGACTTCCGGCATTAGAAATGGCACGCATAGGCGGTTGGAGAGGAAACGAATTTCACTTTTGCGAGGGAGACTCAGACTTTAAAGAAGAACACACCCAATACCCAGGTATGCATTGGGTTGATTGCTATGCCATAAATAAGGGTGTTTGTGTCGCCACCGGCAGGTTTTATGTTGGAATTAAAGATGAATGAGTGCTAATTTTTTTAATTTCTTCCCACCTTTGCCTCATCTCTCCGATGTACCTCAAATCTTGTAAGGCGAGTATAATTGGAGTGAAGTCAAAGGTTATATTAATCTTAGGCCCGCGGAGCTTAGGTAAGTTAATATAACCAAATATGGTTGATACTCTTTCATTACTTGGTTTTACAAAAGATATTATTGGTTGGATTGTAAAATTTGTTCAACCAAAAATCGATGTAAAACCGAAAAAAATACATCTAACCAAAACTACGTGGAATAAAGAGGGATATTTTGTTGTTTACAATAAAACAGAAACTCCGCTTTTCGACACTCAAATAGTGGCATGGTTACCAACAAACTTAAACTCGCCTCCACCATTGAAAATTACCAATATCGAAGATCAAGATCATGATTCAGAATTAACATTTGGAAATATGTCAGTCAATTCTGGAGCATTTATTCTGAGTGGGAAAGCTAACAACAAGGGCATTATGTTATTACAGCTCAGGTATCTGCCACCCAAGAGTTGTAAACGAGTATATTTTAGCGCAGTACAACAAGTTGAAGGTGATATAGCTTTTCAGGTGATATCCACATCTAATGAGCCGACACAGGATATAAAGGATGAGAATAAAGTTGCAATACCCTTCAAATCTCCGATGGCAATTACTGTTTCGAGTATGTCTTTTTATATGAAGAGAACTTAATAGGTTTATTAAATAAAACATGTATTTCGTATTTGTATCATTTCCATTTTTAGCTTCTGAACAAAAATAATATCCTCGAATATTTTGAGTATACGCACATATTGACTGGTTATTTTGAGTGAATATGAGAAACAAGCTTTGCTTATATTAACGTTACGATCCTCGAGCAAAAAGAAATTAGCCTGGAATTTTCTTAACCCAAATAGTACTTAATATAACCAATTTGATTAGAGGCATTGTTAGTGAGGGTTGGGAACCTTATTGTCTAACCCTAAAAGTTTCTCCAATCGAAATATTCTGAGCAGTTATGCTTCCGTCTGAGTTTTCAGTCCCAAAAGCCGCTACCTGCTCACCTGTCTTTAAGTCGTCCTTTGATCCTGTAGATGCCTTGTTGATTGCGGTTTGATCAGACAGGATTACGATCTTGGAACTGCCGTCCTGCATTTTGACGGTAATGCTATTTTCATCTTGGCTGATGATCTCGCCATTGATGGGGCGTATTCCCTGGAGGTTGCCCCTGGCCTGGAATTGCCCGTTTGGGACACCAGTCGTGAATTGCCTACCACCAAAACTGGCTTTTTGGCGTTGTTGATACTGCATTCCACCATAAAAGGCAGCGACACCAACTATTAACGCAACGATTATTGTGACGACAATACTATTTTTTTGCATATAAAAACTTCACCTCCTTTCATATTTTTACTCATATCGCAGAGCTTCAATTGGCTGTAGATTTGCTGCTTTTTGGGCTGGATACCAGCCAAACAATATACCTATCCCTGCGGATACTACAAATGCTAAGAGAATTGAGCTCGGAGACACAACAAATGGAGAATTGCTAAGTTTGGTAATGATAAATGAAGCCAAAATTCCAATCCCTATTCCGATTAACCCTCCAGCGAACGTAAGAATAATAGATTCCATTAAAAACTGAGTGATAATAACTTTCTTTTTTGCACCAAGGGCTTTTCGAAGCCCTATTTCTCTGGTTCGTTCTGTAACAGTAACAAGCATTATGTTCATAATGCCAATGCCTCCAACCAAAAGAGAAATGGCGGCAACTCCAGTCAAAAGAGTTGTAAAGGTGCCTGTTACCTGGTTTACAGTATTTAAAATGTCCTGCTGATTCATTATTGAGAAATCCGCTTTTGCTGGATCGTTTAACTTATGTCTTGCCAAAAGAAAATAGCCTACCTCATTTTGTGCATTTACCATAACATCTGCAGATTTTGCCTCAAGGACGATTGAGGTTAAGTGATCTGCACCAAAGAGTTGTTTTTGGGCTGTTGAGAGGGGAACAAAAACAATATCATCCTGATTTTGAAATCCTGAACCACCTTTTGCTTCTGTTATTCCGATAATGGTTAATGTTTGGCCGTTTATCCTCACAGTTTGTCCAACTGGACTTGCTCCTTCGCCAAAAAGATCGGTAACAACAGTTGGGCCAATTACAGCTACCTTGGCCATACCGCTAACTTGTTGCTCGCTGATAAAACTACCCTGGGCCATTGTTACTTTTCTAATATCGGCGTAGACGGGTGTTACGCCTAGTATTTGTGTATTAGTGTTGGTTCTACCTGTTGTAACTTGGCCTCTGCTTTGGTATTCAGGAGAAACTGCCTGAATCGTGGTTATTTGAGAAGTAGAGCTAATGGCTTTAGCATCTTCCAAGGTGAGGGTGGTGCCACCTCCTGTTGCTCCTCGAACACCTCCCTGGCTAACAGCACCTGGAGACACAGTTAACAAATTTGATCCGAGAGACTGAATTTGTGACTCGACCGACTTTTGGCTCGCTTGGCCGAGTGAAACGAGAGCAATAACGCTGCCTATACCGATGACGATTCCAAGAGTAGCAAGCCCCGTTCTTAGTTTATTGACAGTGAGGGTGCCTATGGCTTCAGTTATTATCTCTGTGTATTCCATTTACCTTCCTTTGCTTGTGTCCATTACCATCATTGACAATCTTGCCGTCTTTTATGTGAATAATCCTTTTTGCATGTTCGGCAATATCAGGTTCGTGGGTAATCATGACTATGGTATGTCCTTTTTTATTAAGATTTTGGAATATGGCCATTATTTCTTCGGCTTGAATACTGGCGATATTTCCTGTTGGTTCATCGGCAAGTAAGATCGCGGGGTTCATAGCAAGACTGCGTGCGATTGCCACTCTTTGTTGCTGGCCGCCTGAAAGCTGATTTGAAGTGTGTTCCATGCGATCTTCCAGACCAACCATTTTCAGATACTTTTTAGCTTTTTCCAGACGCTGCTCTTTTGAGATAGCTGCGTAGGTCATAGGCAACATCACATTTTGCAAAGCTGTTCTTCGGGGAAGTAGATTAAAAGCCTGAAAGACAAAACCTATTTTCCTATTTCGGATTTCAGCCAATTCGTCATCTTGAAGTTTGCTGACATTTTCTCCGTCCAAAATATATTCACCATTTGTTGGAGTATCCAGTGCCCCCAGAATGTGCATAAGAGTGGACTTGCCGCTTCCTGATGGTCCCATGATAGCCACAAATTCGCCCTTTTCTATATCAAAAGAAACATTGTTAAGCGCAACTGTTTCAACCGTTTCCGTTTTATAGACTTTTGATAGATTTCTTGCCCTAATAATTGTTGGCATAGCATTTTATTAGAAAATATTATCTTCTTTGAATGAAAATTTGCCCTCCCCCCGCGCCTCTACTTCCAAAACTTCCCCCAAACGGAGAGGTAGTTCCTTGTGGGGTGGTATTATTTTGGGTTGTAGTGCCCCCCGTAATCACCGTGTCTCCCTCGTCGATTCCTGAAACGATCTCCGTTTGTGTATCATTCGAGTCTCCAATTTCAACAGGAACTGAGATTACCTGATCATTTTTCATTACTCGAACAATAGACTGATTATTAACTGTCTGAATTGCCCCTGAAGGCACTAGAATGGCATTGTCTTTAATGTTGGTAATGATGGTCGCATTTACAGCCATATTAGGATATATGCTATCTAATGCTGAATCAAAGGTTATGGTTGTTGGATATGTCGTGACTCCTGAACTGACAGAGCCGTTCGTGTTGACTGTTGCCACCTTGCCAGTAAAAGTCTTGTCTGGAAATGCGTCTAGGGTGAGCGTTACTTTTTGCCCAGGCTTAACTTTTACAACATCAATTTCTGTTAGATTTACTGTTGCTTGCAACATATTTTGAATTGCATGGATAGTTCCGACATTTTGATTGGAACTTCCTGTGCCATTCGAAGTTGAGGATGATGTTTGACTACCAACCGATGAACCAGTTGTAAGGGTTAGGCCTGTGACAGTCCCCGCCATTGGCGCGGTGATGGTTGAGGAAGTTTGGGTGTATGACAACCAGGCACTATTCAGTGATGCCTGAGATTGTTCTATTACAGATTGCTGGTTTTTGTATTTTGCTTCTGCTGCTAACCAATCGGCATTCTGTTGAATGTAAGTTGGATCGTCGGCAGGTAGTTCTCTGGCAACAGCATCATTAATAAATTTCTGATTGGCTGCGAACAGAGCAGACTGTAGGGTGTAGATGCTAGTTTTAGCGGATTCTAAACTGTTTTTAGCTGATAAATAACTTGCCCAGGCGGCAGCTTGTTTTTGTTTCGAGGCGGTGTCGAGAGTAATTTCGGCAATTTTCTGACCTGCTGTAACTGTATCTCCGTCGGAAACATAAACTTCTTTTACTATTCCCGTGGCTTGGGTAGTAATACTTACCTGACTTCCTTGAGAAATCGTTCCTGAAGCAGAAACAGAGGTAATAAGTGTGCCTTTTTCTGCTTGAGCTGTTTGGTACTGAGGTTGTTGGCTTCGCGTGCTTAAAATTCGGGTTATGGAAAACCAGCCAATACCGATAACGATGGTGACAATAATCAGTTTCTTGATCAGAGAAGCTTTTACAAACCAATTCTTAAAGCCTTTGAGTTTTGCCAAAAATGCTTTTAATAAAGACATATATAAAAAATTCTAAATGGCAGAACTTAAAAGTGGCTTAAAAATCTTATGTGTGAGATATGGTTAGAGGTAGCTTTATAACAAATTTTGATCCCTTGTTAGGTTTGCTTTCTGCAGAAATCGATCCATTATGAGTCTCAACTATTTGCTTAGCAATTGATAACCCTAGCCCATATCCAGTTGTTTTTGAACGGGATTTATCAGCTCTGTAAAACCTGTCGAAGATATGGGGAAGGTCTTTTTCATCAATGCCCATTCCAGTATCTGTTATCTCAATTCGAATATGATGATCGGTTTTCTTTGAGGAAAGTGAAATCTTTGAATGCTGGGGACTATATTTGATTGCATTATCCAAGAGAATTACAAACAACTCTGTCAGGCTTTGGTTTTCTCCTTCAAGGATATAATCATCAATATCGTTGTTTATAGTGATGTGTTTTTGCTTGGCAAGAGGAACAACCTTTTTCAAAGCCGCCTCGGCTATTTCAAGAAGTGAAACTTCCTCTCTTTTGATAAGTCCTCGTTTTTTACTTTGTTGTGTTAACTCAATCAAGTTTTCAGCAAGACCTTGTAATTCAACAATTTCTTCAAAGCCGCTTTTGATAAGCTGTTTTGCTTCCTTCAGAGTCATTTTCGCATCGTTAAGCATTGCTACTTCAAATTCGCTGCGTAGGGAAGTAAGCGGGGTTTTTAACTCATGAGAAGCATCGGTTATAAATCTGTTCTGTTCATCCATCATTTCTTTGATAGGTTTGAGCGTTCTTCCCGCAAGAAAATAGCCAAGCCCTCCTGTTATTACTAAGATACCTGTATTCGCAAGGATAATCATAGTTAAGATTCGTTGTTTGGTTTCTGTTAAAAGCTGCGGATTTGGAGGTTCTCCATTACCAAATAAAAACAGCCTTCTTCCTGGAGGAAGTGGCAAAGTTCCTTCCTGAAGCCTTCTTTCGATGAAAAATCGCTGTGCTCTCTCAAAACGATCGATTTCAGCCGTAAGCACTCGGTATATTACAAGGCTAAACAGCACGCTAAGTGCCATTATTATAATAAGATACCAGGCTGTCAGTTTTAATCTGGCGAAATGAAATGTAGTCATGGTTTACGGTTCTTCCGATATTTTGTATCCACCAAACCCTTTAATTGTATAAATTAAGGGTTTATTGGGATATGGATCATCAATCTTCGTGCGTAAATGTTTTATATAAACTTCAACTGAATTAGGGAGAACATCAGCATCGTAATCCCATACATGGTTGATGATCTGTTCCTTTGTGACAGCTTGGTTTTTGTGGCGCATGAGATATTCCAATAGCGAATATTCTTTATTAGAAAGCCGAATTTTTTGACCTGCCCGCTTTACTTCGTAATTAGCAGTATCGAGAGTAAGATCGGCAACGGTTAGGACCAATCCAACAGAATTTTGGGGGCGACGAATGAGAGCTCTCACTCGAACTAAAAGTTCAGCAAAGGCGAAGGGTTTGGTAAGGTAATCATCAGCTCCTGCGTTAAATCCTGTTATCTTGTCCTCAAGTTGGCTTTTGGAGGTTAACATTAAGATGGGAGTGTGAATGTTTTGCTCACGGAGCTTTTTGCAGATCTCAATACCATCCATTCCAGGAAGCATAATGTCTAAAACAATTACATCGTATTGCTCAATGCAAGCTAAATCATATCCTTCAGTTCCGTCATAAACTACATCAACTGCATATGATTCGTGTGTTAAACCTCTCTTAATAGCATTAGCAATTTTATGCTCATCTTCGATGACAAGTATTCGCATCTTGCCCATATTATATCGAAATTGCTTAAAAGTAGCTTAAAAACCTGTTTACTTCTTTATTAGTAAATTCTGGGTATTCAAGGTAGGTTACCCAGTCTGTAGCTCGGGAATCACACCATCTCTCGAGACAGTTTGTACTAATCGTACCTTTTCAGTATCAAGTAGTTTTTGAAAAGTGGTGCGTAGGTTATTTTTGTATCTTTTTGTCAAAAACTTCTATTCTGTCGAAAAATATCGACAAACAGTGCCTCTTAGCCTCGAATACGGCTTTTTGGTAAGTTTCGGATTGAGTTATGGATGTGGTTAGCCTTGATCTCACTCAATCTATTGTGTAACTTCTGCCTCCAATTTTGTTAAAACCATGATGGGTAAATAGACAGGCTTCTGAAAATTTGTTAAAAATGTGTTAAATTAAAACTATGGATGTTTCAGTTTTTTTTGCCAGGTTCTATGGCAGTTTATTTATTATTCTTGGCTTACAGTCTGTCTTTGCAAATTTACTTGGAAGAACGATTAAAATGACTGAAGACAAAGCTATTACTGTTTCCACAGGTTACGTCACTTTTTTACTAGGTTTAGTGACAGTAATCCTGCACAACATCTGGGTTATAGATTGGAGAGTGGTTATTACTATTTTGGGCTGGTCCACTTTAATCAAAGGGGGAATAAAAATCGGATTCCCGGAACACGTTCACAAACAAGCCCAGATATTCAAAGCCCAACAAAAACTTTGGGGAATTATAATATTTCTCATGGGTGCTTGGTTAATGTGGACGAGCTTTTAAATCTATGTGTTGTAGGAATAGCATTAATTGCAACATCAAAATATAGATTGCTTAAATAAAAATTGACTTATGTCTAAGAATCCTATTATAAATGCCCTTAGCGCTTCAGCTTACATAATTCTGGTTGTATCAGTTATGACTTTCGTAACCCGGCCTTTAAAAAACAAACCAGATACCTTTGCTGCTCCAATAATAATGTTGTCTCTGCTTACCCTTTCTGTGGCAGTAATGGCGTATTTATTTTTTTACCAACCACTTCTTTTATTTATTGAGGGAAAGAAAAAAGAAGCGGTAAACCTATTTATCAAAACTGTTGGTGTCTTTGGAGTGATTACGGCAGTGGCTTTGACACTTCTCTATTCAGGCTTAATTTGACTTGTTAACATTTTAATTTCATTCAATTTGTTCCTAGCTATGTCTGCCCATATTGGGTTTTGAAAAGCTTTGACCACCCTTCGTATAGCTTCGGAGTGGCAGGTAATTGAATTCAAACTAGTGGTCAGTGTGAAACTGGGATTACGGAGCCAGTTTATATTCAGCTACTATTTAAATCCCTCTAATGACCTGGTTTCCTGCCTCATCAATGCATTCAGGTACCAGGTAAGCCGGGAAATCAGGGTAATTTTCAAAAGCGCTGCACATAATTGCACCATTTCCATCAGCTAGCACTTTAATTTTATCGTCTTCTTTTACGGCAAAGACATATCCGCCACCGCCAAGGGTGGAAACAGGAACAACAGAACCGCCAATAAATTTCCCAAGATGTTTGTTTATTACAACCTTCATGTCTGATAAATCTAAACCCTTTGCCACCAAGGCTACTCTTATTTTCTCCGCATCGCCTACAATATCGCACTCGCCTCTATAATATGCCCATTCTTCACAAGAATAATCTTCAAATTTACACATACCAAATTGAGAGCCATTGCCTGCGGTTACAAGCTCTAGTTCGCCGCCATTTTCTTCACAATATTTGGATGCTGGGTTTGCCGCTGAAGCGGTTGTTTCCTCCTGGAAATTTTCTTGATTTGAATTTTTATTTTGAGGATTTTTCTTTAGATAGGCTAAAAACGAAACCAGAATGATTATTAACAAGCCGGGGAGTAGATAATAATATTTTTTCATAATCCCATATTACCGATATATACTTTGCATTTCAATAAAATGAAATTGGGGTAAAGAATTACAGGCTAAAGCGTTATTGACAAGACTAAATATAAATTACAAAGATAACAATTCTCAAATAGCTTTTTCCCTGAAAGAAAAACACCTCTTTCTTGGTATTAAAGAAAGAGAGGGGGTGAAGAATATGAAGAAAGCAATTTTAACAATCTCTGCTTTGGTTCTTACCACGGGGGTTTTGTTTGCAGGAGCTTCAAGCGTTTTGGCTTACCGGGGTGACCCAAGTGCCCAAGGTCCAAACTGCTCGCCCGAGCGCCATGAAGCAATGGTTCAGGCGTTTGAAAATAAAGACTACAATGCCTGGAAAAACCTGATGCAAGGCAAGGGAAGGGTGACAGAGGTTATAAACGAGGGTAACTTTGCCCGCTTTGCCGAGATGCACAAGCTTAGGCTCGAAGGAAATACCGACGAAGCCAATAAAATTAGGACCGAGTTAGGTTTAGGTCTAAGGGACGGTGCAGGTTACCGACAAGACCGGGGGTATGGTAGAATCAACCGCTGACCCTAGCTTACAGAAAGCTGAGGCCTCACTTTGAAAACAAGTGGGGTTTCGGCTATTTATAGGGCTACAATAAAAAGGTATGGCCGATATCTCTAATTTATCAGATGAGCAAGTAGTCAAACTTGTTCGGGAAAAAGACAAAGAAGTTTATATTGAAATCATTAAAAGATATCAAAATAAGCTAATGAGATACGCATTTTACTTAACCCAAGACGATAACAAGGCAGCCGACGCGGTACAGGAAGCGTTTATCAAAACTTATGTTAATCTTAATGGTTTTGACATTAAAAAGAAGTTTAGCAGCTGGATTTATCGGATTGTCCACAATGAGGCAATGAATGTTCTCAATAAGCACGGTAAACATCTGCAGCTAAACGAGGATTTTGACTTTGACAGCGGGATTAATGTTGAGGATGATTTTGTTAAAAAGGAGCTTCAGGCCCATACTAATAGTTGCCTCAGGCAAATGTCGGTAATGTACAGAGAACCCCTGACGCTTTATTTCTTAGAAGAAAAATCGTATGAGGAGATAAGTGATATTTTAAGAATTCCTGTTGGCACGGTAGGAACAAGGATAAACCGTGCCAAAGTTTTAATGAGAAAGATATGTCAAAAGACAAAAAAATAACACTAGACAAAACAAAAAAAATGGATTTTGAAAAAGAAGTCATGGCCAAGGTGGAATCAAACCAGATTGTCATGAGACCCAAATGGTATTTTGTGATTGGTTCGCTTTTAAGCCTTGTTGGTTTAGTGGGTTTAACCATTGGAGCAGTGTTTCTTGGCAACATTACCTTTTTCTTATTGCGCAGCCACGGTCCGATGGGGCAGTGGAGGCTTGAGAGCATGATTGCCAGCTTTCCTTGGTGGATACCAATTTTGGCAATTGGAGGAATGGTTTTAGGTATTTGGTTACTTAAAAAGTATGATTTTTCCTACAAGAAAAACTTTTTGCTTATTGTTATTGGCTTTGTTGCTTCAATTATTATTGCCTCTTGGGCTATTGACCGACTTGGTTTGAACGAAACCTGGTCAAGGCGCAGACCGATGAGAAGGTTTTATCAACGGTTGGAAAAGCAAGAAAACTTCTTCCCCAAAAGCCACGGTAACCGTTTTTATCGCCAAAATTAAATAGCAATTTTTAGCAATCTTTATGCTTTTGGGGTATTATGGAGATAATGAGGGTAGTTAAAAAACCAACAAAATACCTCTTAATCTTACTTTTTCTTCTGATTCTGACTTCCCCTTTTTTATTGAAACTTGTGCCGTCTAAATATTTTTCTGCCCTTGTTGGCAAATCATCATTAACCGACAAGATCTTTTGCAATTTTTCTACTAAAGTTAGCGGCCAGTCAATGAACCCCGTTGTCGCCCCCGGAACATCAATTAGTCTGTCGCGCTGTTTTGAAAAAGAAGACCTGGTGGAGGGAACCTTGGTTTTATTTAATGAAGATTCTGGTTTGCGGTTTGGCATTATTCGCCATGTTGTTCCTCTTGACCCAATAGTTTATAAAGTTTCCGACGAGAAAGCGCCGGGCCTACTTCATGATGTAGTCAAAGAAGAAATTGTTGGGATAACTAAAGATATTGATATAAATCTGTCCGGATATCAACCCATAAAAGAAGCGGAATCTTTTATTCTTGACTCTAGTGAATTTTTAACCGATTTTTATCTTGCTAGAATACCTAAGGGAGCAGGCATAGAAACAGCAAGCCTCGAGAAAACAACTTCTTTTTCCCGGAAGGAAGATAAATTTTGTTTTGTGATTATTCCCAAAAAAAATTTGATGGGGGTTGAGCTAGAAATTAGCAACATAAAAACAGGCGAGAAAGTATCTTTGGGGAAGGGTATTGTTTTTAGCGCCGCTTCAAAGCCGAATATAAACTGTTCGGATTTTGGTTCTAGTCGAGGTATGTTGAATTTAGATCCAGGTACCTATCAATATCGATTTCTAATGAATCATCAGATGCTGGCGGATATTCAATTTGAAGTGAGGTAGCTAGGTCTTCTTTTTTGCTTTTTGCTCATCCATCCAAGACCAGATTGAAAATAGAACAATAAGAATGATCCCCAAAGCAATGGGTAAGCTTAGAATTGAAGGGGCAGTAAGAAGAATAAGAGTAGCGGCAACATGATTGTCTCCCTTAACGTTTGAGCTTTTGTCTGTACTCATCAATTTGCCAAACAGCTTGGGAATTAAGTAGAGGCAGATTAAAACTACGGGAAATGCAAGGATAAAGTATTGCTGTTGGCTAATACCGAAGGTAGAGGAAAAAAAGCGTGATAAGTAGTAATCCCACGGTTGAGTAGTGCGGAAAGCCCCAAAATCCTTTTGAAAGAGAATTACCCTGACCCAATTAAAAGAGGTTAAGCCGGCGAGTGTCAGGTAAAGGATGAAAAACGGGATTTTGGCAATTTTAGTATTTATCCCCATACTTTATTTATACAACTTATGAACAAAAAAAGTCGATAAATCCATCGACCTTTTCTCTGAAACAAAGTTTTTTAGCAATTGGCTGTTGTTTTGTGAAATATTTAATATAATGAAATTAAATATGGAGAGAATAAAAGAATATGGTGAAAGTCTGTTAAATGAACAAAACGGCCAAAAACAAGAAAAAGGTTGCGGTAATGGGATATGTAAACCAAATCTCGGCGAAACAAGCACAAATTGTTTCAAAGACCGCATGAGTGAGGTTAAATAATGAAAAAAGATTTTGCTATTTTAATTTTTTTTGCAGTAATCGGTCTTATTGTTTACGCCTTTTCCTTTTACATTCCCAAAGAAGTTCACGAATTTGCTAGTCGTTTAAATCAAACTTCTCCTGAGGGAATAATCGGCTTATCAGATAAGAGAAAAAATTTACTTTTAGAGTTTGACGACTTTTTTCTCAATCACGATTTGCCAAGAGTAAGAGACCAATACCTGACATTTGAGTTTCCTTATCTTTATCAATACAAACTGTTAAATATTAAATTGGACAAAATACTTGAAGAGATAAGCAGTGTTTCTATTAAAGATAAGCAACTTAAGCTTTGGTATGTCTATAATATGGGCGTAGTTGTTAAGTCAAAAGATAAAACACTTTGCTTTGATCTTTCTGCAGTGGTTCCCAATAAAAAAATGAGTGAAATTGCTCAACACTGCGACCTTCTTTTCATCTCTCACGAGGACGGCGATCATTATTCAAATCCGGTAATTAAGTCTGCCCTAAATGCCGGGAGAACCGTAATTGTGGGAAAAGATGAAATCGGATATTTGGAGCAAAAAACCAGACAATTATCAAAGAAAGGCCAAGTGGTGTCTGTTGCCCATAAACAGAGCATGGATATTTCCGGTATAAGAGTCAAGGCTTTTGCCACTACCCACCGAGGAAGCAGGGGAAAGGCTAATTTCTGGTTTCTGGTCGAAGCCGAAGGCAGAAAAATACTTCATACAGGAGACGGACTTATAGATGATAAGAACACGGAAGTGGGAAAGGTGGATGTTGTGCTGATGAACGAATATCTGCCATTAGAATATTTCTACTGGCTGCCAGTCGATACAATTATTCCACTTCATTTGCACGAAATGGCTCACTCAAAGAGTTTTTATCTGCAGGCAAACTATGGGGAATATTTGAAAAAATACGAAGAGCATACCAAAAAGGTACCTGATGCTGGAAAAATGAAGCATATACTCCTTTTTTGGGGAGAAAGTTTAGACATCTAATCTGTTGCATGTCATTTTTGCCTGACTTCACTGTAATAAATACTTGACATAATGTAAAGAATATATTACATTATGATTGTTATGAACAGAAAAAAATACAAACAGCTTCGAGCAATTGTTGCTCTTTTTGTTTCTGCCCTTGTTGGGTTGGCCGTTGTTCGCGACAGTTATCTTCTGGCTTCTGTGGGAGTTTTAACGGGAATGGTATTTATGGCACTTGTCCGTTCAAAGGCAAAGATTAGAACTGACGAGAGGGAATTAACAATTCAAGAAAAAGCCGCCAGAATGACCTATGCAATCTTTGCTCCGACTATCGGGATTGCTGCATTTCTCATGCTTCTTCCTTCAAAAGGGGGAATTTCTGTTTTTAGTAAAGGCGAATGGCTTTATATAGAGTCTTTAGGAATGGTCTTTTCTTATCTGACTTTATTTTTGATTGCTATTTATGCCATCTCCTATCACTTTTTTAATAGAAAATATGGAGGTGGCGACAATGAGAAATGAGCTTAAGGTTTTTAGGGCAAGACACAGTCTTACCCAGGAACAGTTGGCGGATAAAATCGGGGTAAGTCGGCAAACCGTAAACGCAATTGAAAGTAACAAGTATTTGCCGTCTTTGGGACTGGCCTTTAAAATTGCCCGGCTTTTTAAAGTTAATATTGAAGACATTTTTTCTTACGAAGGAGAAGAAAATGAAAACTAACACTAAGATTGTTAAGGGAAAATTGTTTTACCTTCTTGCTATTGGGTTAAGTGTTTTCTTTTTATTCTTTTTCCTTGGTGATATTTGGATTGGTTATGAGGCTAAAAGACTGTGCCAGGAAGCAAAGTGGGAATATCAAAAAACTGATTGCGTTGAGGCTCTAATTGCCCAACTTGATGATGAAAACCAGGGCTTTAGAACCAGGAATCATGCTATTTGGGCCTTGGGCCAATTTGGAGACAGTCGCGCTTTACCTGTATTACAAAAATACTATACGGGTAACATTCCCGACAAAGAGCCGCTTGACGGAACAATCAGCCAGTATGAACTGAAAAAAGCCATAAACCTTGTCAGCGGCGGAATAAACATTACTGCTTGGTTATGGCGGTGGGGAATTAAATGAAAAACAAAGACAACAGCAATGATTAACTGGAATTTTTATTCTTGGTTAATTGTTCTTTTCATAATTTTAATCTTAACAGCCAGGTATTTTAGAGGGCGGGATATTTCACATCGCTAACTCAATTAATTCACCCAAAACCCTGCCGGCACTTAAGTTGGGAGTTTTTTAGTACAGTTTTTACTATTTTTCCTGTCTTTTTATATAATAACCTCATGTGGATATGCGAGAAATGCGGCAGGGTTTTTGAAAAAACCAACCAGCCGCATAGTTGCAAAAAAGTTCCCCTGGAGCAGCATTTTAAGGGCAAGGCAAAAGCAAAAGAGCTGTTTGATTTTTTAGTTGAGCAGGTTAACCGTAAAATAGGGAAGTGTAAGATAGTCTCAATTCCCTGTTGCGTTCACCTTTTTGGAACTTATGACTTCTTGGCGGCTTTACCTAAAAAAGATAAGTTAGAGATAAGATTTGCTCTTGACCGGAGGCTTGACAGCACGAGATTAAAAACTTGTGTTCCGATGTCAACCAAGATTTTTAAGAACTGTATTGATATAAAATTAAAAGAAGAAATTGATGAAGAGTTTATTGATTGGGTAAAACAATCATATTCCTTAAAGAAAGGTAAATAATTTTCTAGGTGGCCTTGGGAATTGGCGTAGAAGGGAGTTAAACTATCTGTAAATCTAATGTAAATAATGAGCGAAGACTCTGAAGTCCAGCCGAATACATCTGTTTCAAAAACACAGAAAACAGGCCCAAGAATAACAAGAAGAATGTTTCTTGAAAGAGTGGCCGGAGGTTTAGTAGGAGGGATGTTTTTCCAACAAGTAGATAGACTTTTTGTTCCTGTTTTACATTCTGAAATTGGGGCAGTGGCAAAAACAGGACAGGAAATGGTGACAGGGAAAGGGGAGTCTTTAGAACAAAAGACAGAGACAGCAGAACAAGCAATTGAAAAAACCTACGGAATTGATATTGAGTTTCAAGAAGACACCACCACAATAAACAAGGCAATTTTATTGGAAAAGCTCAGAAAAACGCTTTCTATCTATCCTCCACAACTTTTTCAAAACTTGGCTTCTATTGCCAGAGAAAAGACTGAGGCTGGACTGGATATGGGTATTATTACCCCTGACCAGGGAAGGCCCTTTTGTTTTTTTCCTGAAGAGTCAAAGAAAACAAGCTGGAAAGTGAGCTTTAAAAATCATAATTTTTTAACTGTCGGAACAGGGGATGGTAGTGGTATAACCGTTGATAAAATAAAAGGGCATTTTGCTGTCGGCTTTCCGGAATTATTTGCCCATGAGCTTGGACACACTATTCACGAGCTTTCCGGGAACCCGTCTTTCACCTCGTTTTCAGAAGAGCTTTCGCCACCTCTCTCCCTTCCTTATTCCTTGGAGAATTTTTCAGCAATTGTTAAAAACCTACCAAAAAGGCTTTTACTGCCCGGGTTTGTCTCCACTTACTCCCGTTTTAGCCTTAATGAAGATGCCGCAGAAACTTTTTCTTTGTTGCTTGCTGATCCTAAAAAAGCGCTGGCAGTATTAAACGATACTGAATATCGCGGGGAATTAAAACTAAAGCTTATTGCGGCTATGGACATGCTTTATTGTTTTTCCGGAGGTTTAATGGACAAGCAGTATTTTTCTGATTTAGCTCAAGGAAAAGTAAACGAACGGTATTGGGAAACAAAACAGGCAGAGCCGTATATTTATGGGAGAATAAACGAGACTACAGTCCTTTTTGTCACTGACATTGACAAGTCTCCCCAAGAAAGACTGCCGGCCATAATTGAAATGACAGAGGTTAAAGAGGGTAAAGACCTTTCTTCTTTTGAGGAATTAAGCCTTGGTTCTTTAGAGGGAAGATCAATTGCTATAAAAAATATGGAAGGTGATATTCCCTTTGTTGACTTGGTAGTAAACGACACTCCTTTAAATTTATGTGCTCCGGCGGAGGGGGCAAGGGTAAAGGTAAGGTTGCAAACTTTTAGCGAACAGGTTTCTTTTGAGCTTGAAAATAAAGGCGGGTTACTTTTAGCCGGAGGAATAGAAAGAGTAAAAACAGGAGATATTTCAGAAAAAATGCTCAAAACTATTAATCTTCCTAATCAAATGAGTAAAGGGCTAGGATTTGCTGTTCTTGGGGCTCAGGCCTGGGATTTAGCTGATCAAATTATTTTTCCAGGGTTATCATCAAGTGAATCAAAAAAATTAGCCTTAAGGCTGATGTCGCCGAAAGAGCTGTCGCGAAGAATATTTTTAAAAAGAGTTGCTGCTGCAATCGCACTAACGGGTATTGCACGCTATTTGTCTTTTTAAAATCTAATTTTAGGGCTACTTCTATACTCCCAGAAAACTGAGAAGCTCATAAACTAAAAATCCTGGCCAAAAAATTGCTTTTAAGACACCAAGTACTCCCTCCCAAAATGAAGTTGCCTGTTGGAGAAAGTAAACCAAGGCGCCAAAAAAACCCAGGCCGTAAACCGCGCCTGTGCCGGAAGCTTTTTTCATTTTTCCTCCTTTCATTTCTATTATTATAAAACTTTTTAAAAATATAAAGCATATTAACGAAATTAATGTTTATAATAGTAATATGAATAAAAATATTGGCGTTTGCGGTTTAGACTGCTCAAAATGTGACTGTTATCAAGCAACGGTTAAGGATGACGACTCTCTTAGGGAAAAAACTGCAAGAAAATGGGAAAAAGAGTATAGCCACCCCGGTATTAACCCCGAAGACTTAAATTGCTTGGGGTGTAATTCTGAAGGCCCTTGGTATGAGCACTGCTTTAAGTGTTCATACAGGCTTTGTGCCAAAGAAAAAAACTTAACAAGCTGCAGTCAGTGTGAGGATTATCCTTGCGAGGCAATTGTAAAATTTCACAGTCAGGTTCCAGGAACAAAAGAAAACTGTGAAGCCGCAAGAAATTAAAAAGAGGTTAAAAGCTTAAAGCGGCTGGTAGTCTGGTGCCACTTTTATTATTGTTTCTTTTTGCTCTACGCCTTTAAACAAAATTGGGTATTTTTGTCCTTGGGAATTTTCAACAAATGCTTCAGCTCTTACATAAAAAAGCTCAGGCTTTTCTTTTTGTAATTTTCCAATAAGCTTTGCAGTTAATTCTGGCTCTTTTAAAACTGTAAGGTAGCTTGTTTCTTTTAATTCAACTCCAGGAACTTGGTAAGCTTTTTCAATTCCTTCCTTGTCAAAAGCAGGGTTAAGGTAACCTATGTATCTTACTCTGTGATCAGGGACCGCTCTTCTGGCTCTTTCATTAACTTCCTTTTCGGTTTCACCGGTAATATTTGAAAGCAGCTTTAGGTGTTTGTTCCAGTCGAACATCACCCTTGGAAAGACATAAACCAGCTTTCCGGGATTTTTTATCGCCAAAGTTTGCCCTTTGGTTGTTTCAATCTTTGCGAGTGGAATTGAGCCTTCTTTAATGGTTAAATTACTTCCAGGACCAAACCCGGGCCATAAAAAGCTCCACTGCCATTCTGCCCGCCACTGGTTTTTCTTTTTAATAAAGTTAAGGGTTGGTTTGTGTTCTACCCATCCATACTTTGTTTCAAGGCTGATTTGGTATTTCACTTCTGCTTTATTTCCCGACCTTGAAATATCAACAACTTCAGCGTTTATTTTTCTTACCCCCAAGCCTTCTAAAAAGGATTCATTTAATTCAATAAAATCAGTTTCTGGAATTTGGTTTCTTTGTCCAGGTGTCAAGCTTCGGTAAAGCTCATGGTTGGCCCGGGTGGAAAAAAACCTGGCAAGGGCAAAAGCATCGCCGTTAGGCCAGGGTGAAAAAATTGAGACTAAAAAGGGCAGGTTGACAAGGACAAAAAATGCCAAAAGCCAGGGCAATTTCTTAAATAAAAAAACAGTGAGGATTATAAGTAAAGGAACAATTGTCATTAAATAGCGGGGAAAAAAGGGAATAAAAGTGTTAACAATCAAAAAAATTAAGCTTATTGCCGATAGGTAAAGAATCGGAAAATTCTTATTTTTAATTGCCAGATAAAAGACAGGAAAAAGCGCTAAAACACCAAGAGGCAGAACGGGGGAAGCACCGCCGACAGTGCCCCTGTCGTTCCACCACCACCCTTGATATCGGTTCAGAAAAACACTTTTCCAAACATGAAGGTGGTCAATAGCGTTTTCAGGCAAAAGATAAAATTCCAGTGATTTTTGGTGAAGTTTAAGCCAAGGAATCGGGTTAGGGTGTTTTATAAAATAACAAAAAAAAGCCAAAATATAACCTGAAAAAATTGAAATCGGGTAGGTAAAAAGATGAATAGCTTTCCGGCTTAGAAAACCAATCATTAAAAACCCGAATAGAGCTACTACCGGAGTAAAAACGCCTGGTTTTGTTCCGGTTGCGAGTCCCAGAAATATCCCGGCAAGAATAAGATGCTTAAGGTTTTGTTTTTTTAGGTATTTTGTAAAACAAAAAACCTGAACTAAGTAAAAAAACATCAAAGGTAAATCAAGCATTGTTTCAGAAACCTGGGTGGCGACAAAAGGGGTAGTGGTAAAAAGAAGGGCAGCCAAAAAAGAAAGGGACTCGTTTTTTAGCAAATCTTTCGTTAAAAAAAACATAACTGCGGTAGATAAGAGAAAAAGAAGAACGCTAACCCAATATGGGTTGCCAAGATACTTTTCTGCCAAACCATATAAGTACTTACCCAAAGGTGGAATTTCGAAGTTTATATTAAAAGGGTTTTCACCGTTTGCTAGCTGGTAACCTACAAATTTGTAAAGCTCCCCATCGGAAATCCCGCGAGTGCTACTTGGGTATATCCATTGGGAATGGTAATACAAACCTTCGTAATATTCAGGTTCATACTTAAAGAAAAAAATATAGCGGGATTGAAAGAGAACGAAAAAAATTGTCGTTATCAGTAAAATTGGCCATAACTTCCTCACCTTTTAATTATACTTTAATTTATTTTATTTGAAGCTGCTGTTTTTTTTGCTTGAGCAAAGACTCTTTTTAGGATAGATTTAAACTATGAACATTTTAATAGCTTATGATTCTGTTTACGGAAACACGGAAAAAGTTGCCCGGGCCATAGCTGAAGCTTTTTCCAACCAAGTTAAGCTTCTTCAAATAAAAGAGCTCAAAAAGCAAGATTTAAAAGCTCTTGACCTTTTTATTGTTGGCTCGCCAACCCATGGAGGAAGACCAACGCCGGCGGTAGCGAAATTTTTAGGCGGTCTTGAGCCGAATGCGCTTTCTGGAGTTAAAGTAACCGCCTTTGATACCAGAATTTTAGCTAAGGACAAAGGCTTTGGCCTTAAGCTTTTAGTACAAGTACTTGGTTATGCAGCTTCCCGCATTGCCAAAATTCTTAAATTAAAAGGAGGAAGTTTAATTTTAGAGCCAGAGGGATTTGCGGTTAGAGACAAAGAAGGGCCTTTGGAAGAAGGAGAACTTAAGAGAGCTTTAGAATGGGCTGAAAAAATTAAAAAACAAACTTCAAGAGCTTAAGTCTCTTGGTGTCTAATGATAAAATTAAAAGGTGGTTTATAAAAACAAGGTCTTTTCCGGAAAGGAGATAAAGGGACAGGATTTTGAGAAAGATACTTTTTTAAGCTGCCGATTTGGCGGAGCCAAGCTTAAATTTACTTCTTTTAAGAATTGCGAGTTTAGCTTATGTGATTTCTCCGGCTGCTTTTTTGAGCTGACCAGCTTTTTTGGCTGTTTTTTTCCCGAAAGCAAGTTAAGTAACCTTGATTTTTCCGAGACAAGTTTTGAAAGCTGCGACTTTTCAAAAGCAATCATGATAAACTGCACTTTCCAGAAACTTAAAGAAGGAAGCAGTTTTATTAAAGAAAAGCTTGACTTAAAGGGAAATGTTTTTGAAAAAACCGAGCTTGAAAACTCTGTCTTTTTTGCTTGTGATTTGTCCGGAGTAAGTTTTTTGAATGCTAACCTTAAAGGTGCGGTTTTTGAAAATTGCAATCTTAAAAATACTAATTTTACCGGAGCTGAAATTTCGGCAGTAAACTTTAATTCTTCAAAAACAGAAGGGACGATTCTTGATTTTAACGGCTTTATTGCTTATGGAAATTCAAAAGGCTTTGTTTTAGAGGAAGAAGGGCTTAGGGGCAGGGTGAAGTAAAATGTGGAGCCTTTTCCTTCTTTGCTTTCAACCCAAATTTTGCCTCCGTGGCCTTCAATTATCTCTTTCACAATATAAAGCCCCAAGCCGAATCCGCTGGAGTTTTTTTGTTCTTTTTCTATCCTGTAAAATTTATCAAATATCTTTTCTTGTTCTGTTTTAGGAATGCCAACACCAAAGTCTTTGACACTTGCTACCACTTCTTTCCCGTTTTTCTGCAGGCCAACAATAACTCTTTTTCCTTCTGGTGAATATTTTATGGCATTATTAATAAGATTTGTCAGCACCTGACTAACTCTTAAGATGTCGGCATTAATTTCAATTCGCCGTCCGCCTTTGAAGATTAACTTGTGTTTTGGGTTGTTTTGTCTAATGTCGTCAATAGTCAATTTTGCCAATTCGTTAATATCAAACACTCTTTTTTCAAGAGAGAGATTGCCTTTTTCTATCCTGCTTATGTCAAGAATTTCATTTATGAGGCTGGTCATTCTGTCGGCCTGATAGTCGATTTTATTGGCAAAGGAAACTTTTTGCGAATCCCGAGAAAGCTCCTTTCCGAGCAGTTGTGAGTAAAGCTTAATACTGGTGACCGGTGTTTTTAGTTCATGGCCGGCGATGTTGATAAACTCATCCTTGCGTTTGTTTAAATTTTCCAGTTCTAAAAAGAGAAGATTATAAGGACGGGTTAAACCAATTTCAATGGTGGCTTTATAAACAAGATAATAAGCCCCCATCCTGATTGTGTGGCCAAGCATGTTAAAGATGTCATAAACATCAAAGTAAAGAGTGAAGAGCAGGCCGGCAATTATATTTAGGGTCAAGGAATAAGTAAGTAGCCTGAAGGTTTTTGGGTCAAAATTTCCCCTTTTGCGATTTAACTTTAAAATGGCTCCTAGGAATACAAGGGAAAACACAAACTCGCTTATTCTTTTAAATACAGTTAATCCGACTCCTTCGATATAGGCATCAGGAAAAATCTTCCATTTAAAGATGGATATTAAGATTAAAACGGTTACCGTAGTATACGCAATAAAGGCTGATTTATAATTTAATTTCTTTTCAATAAAAACAGGGGAAATTAAAAAGGAGACAGAAAGGATGTACCTTCCGGCTACCCAAAGCTGAGTAGGCAGATTGGCATCAAACCCCTGGAATATGTTCATTCCCTTGTAAGAAAGAGAATGAACGAAGTCTAGTAACCCGACATATAAAAAGACAATACCTAAAAACAAAAAGAAATGATTTTTGACAATTTTTCTGGTATTCCAGGCAAACAAAAAAAGGCATATGGCGATTACAAAACTGAAAGCTTCAACAGTAGTATGGAAAAGAAGATAGCTGTAACTTCGAGCTGCAAAAAGCAGAAGGATCACAATCATCGGAGGCAATGCGGATGGAAGTTTTTTTAATAATTTTTGCTTAATTTGGGCAGGTTTCATAAGATTTCTTACGAATTATAGCATGACTTTATTTAACCAGGCCTTTGGTGTGTATGCTATACTATTTACCAGATTTTTAAAATTTTTCAAGCAATGGATTGCTTTAAGAAAGGGGGTGAAGGATGAGAAAAATTTTTTTGTTTGTCAGTCTTTTTGCCTTTTCCTTGACTTTAGCAAGGACTGCTCTTGCCCAAACTGAGGCAAGGACCCAAGAACAGCAAAGGCTGAGGATTTCTCCGATGGTAACAGGAGCTCAGGTTAGAAATGAAGAGCAAAACCAAGTAAGAACCCAAGACGAAGAAGGACTTTTGGACAGCAGAGTTGAAAAAGAACATATGAATATTGTTTCCCAAAAAGTGCAAGAAATACTAGCCTCTGGCACGCCGAAAGGTGGGATAGGAGAGGAGGTAAGTGAAATAGCTCGTTCTCAAAACCAAGCCCAAGAGGAAATCCGGGAACACATAGGAAAGCTGGATACACGGCCAGGCTGGTTAAGGTCTGTTATTGGTCCTGATTTTAAGGCAATTAGAAATATTAGACAGGAAGTTGAGCAAAACCAAGTTAGAATAACAAAGCTTGAAGAGCTGAAGAGTAAACTTGTTAATCAGACTGAAATTAGCACGGTTGAGGAAATGGTTAAAGCACTGGTTCAAGAAAATACTTCCTTGCAAGAAAGAATCAGTTTTGAGGAAGATAACCCCGGAATTTTTGGTTGGCTTTTCCGTTTGTTTTAAAACAAAAAAGCTTGACAATCAATTTCTGTGGGTGTATTATGAATATATATTCATAATATATTCCTAAGGAGGTGAATAAAAATGCCAGGATTTGACGGATCCGGCCCTCTTGGAAGAGGACCAGGTACAGGAAGAGGTTTTGGACCATGCGGTTTAGGCCTCGGATGGAGAAGAAGATTTGGTGCAGGTCGCGGTTTGGGCAGATACTTTGGCTGGAGTTGGCCACAAACCAGGGAAGAGCAAAAAAAAGCTCTCTCCGAATACCGCCAAGCTTTAGAAGAAGAGCTTGAGGATGTTAAAAGCGAAGAAGGAGAGACGGGCAAATAAAAGTAAACGGCCCTAAGATAAGGGCCGTTTGCCTTAATTGCTATAATTAGCTATGCCAAGACCAAGAGTTAAAAGGCTCATCAGATTTAAACCTGATGTTTATTATTTTAAGCCTCAGGGAATTCCTTTAAGGCTGCTTGATGAGGTTGTTCTTCAGCCTGACGAGCTTGAGGCTTTGCGTCTTTATGATGTTGAGGAAAATGAACAGACAAAAGCCGCGGGAATGATGAAAATTTCTCAGCCTACTTTTGCCAGATTGATTGATAGCGCTCATTCCAAAGTAGCCAAAGCCATTGTTAACGGGATGGCGATCAGAATTGAAGAGTCTTCTTAATTGCCACTGTTCTGCTTTTTTTATATAATTGCTTCTATGTTTACAAAAGTTTTGCTCCTTAACCTTATTTCCCTTAAATGGGAAGGGGTTATGGTATAAGGTCTTTTAAAAGAAACCAAGAGCCCCGGCTAAAAAGTCGGGGCTTTTTCGTTAATATGAAAGAAAAAGAAATTTATTTTGAGTTTTGGAATAATTGCGGAAGTTCTGTGGGTACAAAAATGATTGAAGGCAGAATGTTACCTACAGTAAAAGGCCTCAGCTTGGTTAAAGTTCTAAGCAGGCTCTCTTTGGAACCAGCAGAAAGGCAGTCTTTGGTCTTTCATCTTGACAACAACTCTCCTAAAAAAACCGGTAAGCTCTGTTTGGAAAGGGGTGTTTCCGCTTACTATTTCATCTCCGAGGAAGGAGTAACGGTGCAGTGGGGAAAGATTAACTCCTTTAATCAAAACGCCAAGGTTCATGATTATCTAAACCAGCAAGGTTCAGGAATTGAAGGTTTAAGGCGTTCCGGACATTTATCTTTAGCCTATTTTGATGAAACCAGCTTTTTTCTGGCTAAAGTTGATTCTCTTTCTTGCCAGAGTCAGGGCAGGGGGGGCTTTTTAATAGGTAAAAACTTAATTTTAGTTAACCGCTCTCCTGAAGGTTTTATGGCCCGGTCTTTTTTGGGGAACGGAATTGCTCTTTTAAGCAGTGACGGCTATTTTGTTTTAAGTCCGGAATACAATCGGGCACTTTTCAGGTTAAAAAGAGGTTGGGATCTTCTTTAGTTTTCCTTACAAGTTATTGTCATTTTTAATAACCTTTTTTGTTAGTTTTTTGGCATGGAAGAACAAGAAAGGGAATTTCTTTATTGGAACGGGCCTTTTAAAAAATACGAGCAAAAGCTGGGAAGCAGGTTTCCCACTATTAAAGCCGCCTTAAACCTTTTTTTACAAAATGACGGCCGAACAATTGTGAAAACAGGGACGCTCCGAAGTTTGGGTCATAGGTGGAAGGAGGGTAATTCAACCATTGTTTTTGGCGAATTTGTATCAAGGTATGGAGGTCACCTCTGGACCTGCGACAGTAACGAAGAGGTTATTGAAACGGCCAAAACAGAAACAAAGAAATATGCGGAAAACATCACTTATATCTGTGAAGACCCTTTAGGTTTTATTGAGAAGTTTGACAAAAAAATCGATCTTCTTTTTCTTAACAGCTTTGGCCCTATCCCGGAAGGTGATGCTTCTTTAGCCCAGGAGCATAACCTTAAGGAACTTTTGCTTGCTTTTCCCAAAACCTCTCCTAAGGGAATAATTCTTCTTGATGACAACTGGTATCCTAACGGCGGAAAAACAGCGCTTTCCAAAAAATATCTCTCCTTTAAAGGCTGGAACTGCGTTTTGGATTTCCACCAAAGTTTGTGGATAAGGGGATTGGGATGAATGCTTCGCGAGAGTTTGTCTATGAAATCTGGAACACTACCAAAGAAAGCAACTGGGAATCACTTGAAAGCAATCTTAGGCAAAAGTGGTACCAATCAAGGGGAACGGAAAAAAATTTAGTGGAAAAGCTCTTAAGCTTTTCCCGAAAAATGTATTACTCAGGAGAAGTCTTTCCTCGTTATTTTGAAAACTTTTTTCAGTTAATTAGAGAAAAAGCTTGACATTTCTCCTAAAACTCTAATAAAAAGAGGTAAACATAGAAAAAACTCTTACAATTTTTTTCTTACAAAATCCTTACTTCCTGTTGACATTTTTTTAACCCGATGTTAGGGTGGGCTACTTTAGAAAAATGAAAAAGCTAAAATTAAAGATTTGCTGTGATTTTGACAAAGAAGGTTTTTCTTCTTTAAATCTTTTGCCTTTTTGGTGCGGGTTAGTGGCTGGACTGATTGGGGCTGCACTTTCAAGGTTGGGGATACTCGGCTTTTAGGCCAAGAGCTCCTGGGCTTTTTTTAATTGCTCCGTAATTTTTATACCCTGAGGACAGAGCTTTTCGCAGCGAAAGCACTTTAAGCAATTTTCCACGCCATTAAGTCTTTGGTATTGTTCCTTTGCCTGCTTTAAATTGCCATACATGACTGCATCGTTGTAAATCTCAAAGATTTTGGGAATATTAATTGCTTGCGGGCAGGGAAGACAGTATTCACATCCGGTGCAGGGAACAGGCTTGAAAGAAAGATATTTTTCCTTTGCTTTTTTGATTATTTTAAGGTCTCTTTCCGTAAGACTGTTGGCAGCCGAGCGGTCAGCGATGGCAAGATTTTCTTCAACTTGGTCTAAGCTGCTCATGCCGCTTAAGAGCAAAGAAACCTCTGGATGACTCCAAACCCACCCCAAAGCCCAGTCAACCGGGGTTTTCTTTCCGGCGCTTTCAAAGATGTTCTTAACAGCTTCTGGCGGGTTGGCAAGCCTGCCTCCTTTTAAAGGCTCCATGACCACTACGGCCAATCCTTTCTGGGAGGCATATTTTAGCCCCCTTTTCCCTGCTTGAAAATCTTCATCCATGTAGTTTAGTTGAATTTGGCAAAAGGTCCACTTGTCATAACCGTCAACAATCTCTTTGAAAACCTCATACTGGTCATGAAAGGAAAAGCCAAGATGACCGATTCTTCCGTCTTTTTCAGCTTTTTCCGCCCAAGAAAAGACTGAAAGCCGATTAAGGTTTTGCCATTTTTCTTTGTCTAGGCTGTGCAATAAGTAAAAGTCGATGTGGTCGGTTTGCAATTTTTCAAGCTGTTTGTTTAAAAACTTGTCAAAGTCTGCTTTGTCCTCTACTAGCCAGGAGGGAAGTTTGGTGGCGAGTTTTACCCTTTTTCGGTATTGGCCTTTAAGCGCTTTCCCGACCAGGATTTCACTTTCTCCTTTATGATAAGGAAAAGCGGTGTCAATATAATTGACACCGCCCTCAATTGACCGGTGAATCATTTTAATTGCTTTTTCTTCGTCAATTCTTGGGGGGTCTCCTAAGACAGGGAGCCTCATTGCTCCAAACCCCAAAGCTGAAGGCTGATACTCAAGCTTGCCAAAACTCCGATACTTCATTAGTACTTTACCTTATCACAACCTCCTTTTTAGGACAACCTTTATCTTAATAAAGCCCGGCGCAAGACAATAAGAAGAATAGCACCCAGGGTAGCCACAATAATGCTATAGATATTAAATCCCGTAATGCCGCCAAAACCAAGCAAGCTCATAATAAAGCCTCCTACTAAAGCGCCTAAAACCCCCAGGATAATATCCATAAGCGGTCCTTGGGTGCGGTTGGTTCTGACAATAACTGAGGCCAGCCAGCCTGCAATAAGGCCGAGCAGTATCCACAAAAGTAAATTCATTATCTTCACCTCCTTTGAGCTCTCAAAACAATCTATAGCTAGCTTAACCGGCATACTTAAAGCTTTTTTTAATAACTTGTAGGGAATTTGTAAGAGGAATTATAGTTCCGAGACTTTGTTCGGGTCGTTTTCTTTGTTTGGTTCCACAGAAACGGGTTCAATGGTTGGTCCGGGGGTAGGAATTTCCTCACTTTTAATAGTAAAGTTTCTTTCAAGTAAGACTTGCTCGTTTGAAACTAAACTTTTGACTCTCAGCTCAAGCTTTTTTTCTCCAGGGGAAAGACTGTAGATGCAAATAGACTTATCGGTAAAATCAGACCAAGACCCTCCGTTAATTCTATAGGACCAGACTACAGAACAATACTTGTTTGAGCGCGAGATTTCAATGCAAATTGGGTCTTTGGCAATGACTTCGTTTTCAGAAGGAGTGATTATTTCCACCGGCCCGATTTCTTTAATGCATTCTTGTGGGGTAGTAGCGGGTGGGGTTGGGGAAGGAGACGGCTCAATGGTGGGAGAAACCTCTTTTTCAATAATTCTTTCAATGACAGTGGGTTCCGGAGCTTTTCCGGCCGCTTCTTTTTCCACTGACCTGCTTCTCATGTTTTCGAGATTGTTAACATTTAAAAGAATCACCGTAACTAAAACAGGAATAGAGAGCACTGCGCTTAAAAGTTCAAAGTAGCGCTTATTATCGGGAAGTTCTTTGTACCATCTTTTAATTTTTTGAATCATTTTTTGACTCCGGTTAAGTCGATAATTATACCAAACAAAACTTAAACAACAAGGGGAGTTTTTATAATTTAACTAATTTTATCAATCAAATCAATATCTTCTTTTGCCAGTTTCCACTCTAAGGCATTGAAATTTTCTCTAAGATGTTCCTCGTTTCCTGATTTTGGGATGGCAATCATTTCTTTTTGGATAATCCAATTAATAATAATTTGTGAAGCCGGATGGTTGTATTTTTCTGAAAGCTTATTTATTTCTTTGAGCTTGAGGTCCTTTCCCTGGGCAAAAGGCGAGTAGGCGGTGATTATAATTTTTTCTTCAGCACAATAGCTCTTCAACCTGCTTTGGTTAAAAGAGGGATGAAGCTCCACTTGGTTATTTACAATTTTCACTCCTTCTTTTAAAGCTTCTTTAAGCTCTTCGATGCCGAAATTGGAAACTCCGATTGAACGAATTAATTCTTTTTCTTTAAGCTCACTAAAACCGGAAAGTGTTTCTTTTATCGGAACTGAAGGGTTTGGCCAGTGGATTAGAAAAAGGTCAAGGTAATCTGTTTTAAGTTCGTCCAAAGCTCTTTTACCGCTTTCAATAACCGCCTCTTTTAAAAGACTTCTTGACGGTACTTTTGAGGTAATAAATATTTCTTTTCTTTCTATCCCGCTTTCCGCGATTGCCTCGCCGACAATACGGTGATTGCCGTAAGCTTCTGCGGTGTCAAAATGGCGGTAGCCGATTTCCAACGCTTTGGCGACTGCTCTTTTACCGTTTTCTCCGGTTAGGTTCCAGGTTCCCAAGCCTAATGCCGGAACTTTACTGCCGTCTTTAAACTCAAAAAATACCACCCTTTTATCTTAAAAGCCAAAACCAAACCCTTTGTTTAAAGAAGGTAAGACAAAAGTAAGAATCTATTACCAAGGTCTTACCTTGCTTTAAGGGTTCTTTTATTATGAAAATTCATATTTACCGTATGGAAGAGAATAATGAAAAAGACCTTAAACTTAACCAGTTGCCGCAAAATCTAAACCAGGCCCAGCGCAGTTTTATTACCCAAAAGACACCCAAGCAGTTTATAAAAAAAAGACCAGGTCCGGGCGGCAAAGAGCTTGACTATGTGGAAATCGGGTATGTAGTCAATCTTTTAAATCAGGCTTTTGGTTGGGATTGGGATTTTCGGATTTTAGATCAGGAGGTAGGGAAAAAACAGGTCTGGGTTAGGGGAGAGCTAACCGTGAGGATAAAAGACCATACCATTGTTAAGGCGCAGTATGGCGGTTCTGACATAAAATACACCCGAAACGGTGAGCTTATCAGTATTGCCGATGATCTTAAATCGGCCGCGAGTGATTGCCTGAAAAAATGCGCCTCTCTTTTAGGAGTGGCAGGTGATGTTTATTGGCCTGAACTTGACCGTTTTAATCTTTAGCTACCGCTATGGTTGAAGCTTACAATCTCTATGCTCCGGATTTACCTAAGGAAGCTACTTGGTTAAACACTTCAAAAGACTTAAGCCTAAAAGATTTAAAAGGATATGTAGTTCTGCTCGATTTTTGGACTTACTGTTGCATAAACTGTATTCACATTCTTCCTGATCTTAAGTATCTAGAGGACAAGTATAAAAATGAGCCCTTTTTAGTTATTGGTGTTCACTCGCCAAAGTTTGCCAATGAAAAAAAGAAGGAAAATGTTGTCTCTGCCGTTGCCCGCTACGGAATTGAGCATCCGGTTGTTCTTGATAATAACCGGGAGCTTTGGGAGGCCTACACTGTGCGGGCTTGGCCCACTTTTGTTTTACTTGACGGAGAGGGAGCAATCAGGGGCCAGGTGGCTGGAGAAGGTTGGCGTTTGCAGCTTGATAAAACAGTTGAAGGTTTGCTTAAGGAAGGAAAAAATCGAGGGATTTTGGCAAAAGCTCCGCCTCAATTTATTAAAAAAACGCCAGTCTTAAAAAGCACGCTTTCATTTCCTTCAAAAATTACACTGGATTCCCGGGGAGAATATCTTTATATTTCTGATTCAAATCATCACCGGATAATAGAAAGCCGATTTCTTTCTCCTGACCAGGTGAAAGTGACCGAGATTATTGGCTCAGGAAAAAAAGGAGATAGAGACGGCTCTCTTGAAAACGCTTCTTTTAACCAGCCACAAGGGCTTTGCTTGGTAGGCGATTTTCTTTATATTTGTGATACGGAAAACCACCTTTTAAGAAGGGTTGATTTAAGAAAAAAAGAGGTGGAGACGGTGGCGGGAAACGGCAGACAAGGGGTAGCTCCTTCGGGTGAAAGTAAATCTTTAGAGATTAGTTTAAATTCGCCTTGGGACCTTGATTATGCCGAAGGCTATCTTTATATAGCTATGGCCGGAAGCCATCAGATTTTTAGCCTTAATATTGCGGAAAACCTGATTAGGGTTTTTGCCGGAAGCGGTCTTGAAAATATTGTTGATGCAAGTCTTCTTGCAAGCCAGATGGCTCAGCCCAGCGGAATAAGCATTTATAAAGAAAGAATATATTTTGCCGACAGCGAGGTTTCTGCCATCAGGTACATTGACCTTAGAGAGGGTGAGGTAAAAACCCTTGTTGGCAAAGGTTTGTTCGAATTTGGTTTTAAAGATGGCTCTTTCGGCGAGGCGGAATTTCAGCACCCCTTAGGGATTTTTGCTAAGGAAGGAGAGGTGTTTGTAGCCGACACCTATAATCATGCCATTAGGAATCTTAGTCTTCGGGAAAGAAAAGTGACTTCCCTTATTAAAAGAGAGGATTCTCCCCGGTTTTGCACCATAAACGACAGGTCTTGTGAAGTTTTACCTCTTTTTGAACCTAATGATGTTTATTTTTCAAAAGACAACCTTTATATTTCAGATACCAATAATCACTTGATAAGAGTGTTTAACCTAGAGAAGCAAACACTCAAAGAGGTTTTCTTAAATTTTCCTTAGGAAGCGCTTACCTCTTTATTACCTGTTTTTTATTTTTTTCTCATAACCCGAATATAGATTTAAAAAAGTTATCTTAAGATGAGGGAGGTGAGTCAAAGTGGATGTAAATAATGTCGGAAGGCTTAATGTGCTTGACTGGATATCCTTGATTTTAGTGATTGTAGGAGCTCTTAATTGGGCAGCTGTTGGCCTTTTTAATTATAATCTTGTATCTGCTCTTTTCGGAGTGATGAGTTCAATCACGCGGACAATATATGTGCTGGTCGGACTGGCTGGGTTGTACCTTGCTTTTGTGTCTCCGGTCTTTTGCCGGCGAAAGCTTTAATGTTATACTGGTTTGATGAACAATTTTGAGAGTCAGGTAGTGAATTTCTTGTCAGACCCGGGAGTAAAGACTTTCTTTCTTTTATGGGCTCTTTTCTGGAAAGGTTGGGCTCTTTGGAAGGCAGCCGGTAAAAGACACCTTCTTTGGTTTATTGTTATTTTGGTTTTTAACACTTTAGGGATTTTGGAAATTTTATATATTTTCTGGCTTAACCGTTGGGATATTGATAACGGCAGACTGCTTTCCTTTATCGAGAAGAAAAATAGCAAAAAATAAACTAATCTTTTTTTTCAGGCTCTTTCTTTATTTCTTTTTCGTATCTTTCCTTGGCTTTATTTATTATCCTAAAAGCTTCTTCTTTGCCAAGCCAGCGGTGAACTTTAACTGGTTTTTTTTCCAGGTTTTTGTACATTTCAAAAAAGTTCTGGATCTCTTTTTTGTAATGACTGTCAAGGTCGTTTATTGAATTAACTTGCTTAAGCCTGGGATCTTTTAAGGCCACGGCAATCACCTTGTCGTCATTGCCTTCTTCATCTTCCATGCTTAAAACGCCAATTGGCCTTACCGGCAAAACACAACCCGGAAAAAGAGGCTCAGAGATGATCACCATCACATCAAGCTGGTCACCGTCTTCAGAGCGGGTATGGGGAACAAAGCCATAGTCGGAGGGATAAAAAACAGCAGAATAAAGAACGCGGTCCAGCCTGATTTCGTCGGTTTTTTCGTCATATTCATATTTGTTGTGAGAGCCTTTGGGGATTTCCACCACCACATTTATAATTTCAGGACTCCTATTGCCGGTGTCAATGTTGGTAAAAGACATATATTTTTTACAGTATATTTATTCTATTGGGAAACTTTGGCTTTTTCAATGTTTCTTACTAATCTCTTGCTCGGCTTTTATCCCTTTATCAACCCCAAACGCTAAGTTAGCTTGATGAAAGTAGCCCTCGTAATTTTTTTGTTTCTTTCTTTTTTTATTGTCTTTTTATTGTCTTTTGATTTTTTGTTTTCCGACCGCTTTTTTGAGGAGATTTTTACATTTAAGGAGGAAATTTACTCTTGGCAAGACCAGGGGGGAATTGAGGATTTAGACGAAAAGGGGTGGAAGGCTTTTTTAAGTAAGGACAATTCTTTTAAATTCAGCTACCCCCCGGAATGGAAAGTTGTTGAAGTTTCTCCAAAAGCACAAAGCAGTTTTCGGGTTCCTGTTGAGTCTTGGGCTCTGGCAAATTTTGACTATCAGGAGCAAAAAAGTGCTTTTATTTTGCCGGCAGATGCGGTAGTTATTAATTTTAATATTGTAACCGAGGGAATAAAGCAATCCTTAAAAAATCATTTAGATTGTGAAGGCTCTTTTGAAAAATGTGAGAATGTAGTTATAAACGGAGTTGTTTTTAAAAAGACTCTAACCAAAGGAAACGAAAGCCAGGGTATTAATCTGACCACTATTAAAAACGGTAAAATTTATGAGATTTCAGGCATTATTACTTCTTCTGAAAGTGAGAGCTTTTTTCAGGTTGAAGAGATTTTAAATACCATTGAAATAATCCAGAGTATTTAAGTCTTTATTTTTTTTAGATTTTTAACTGCAGGTGCATGAATAACTTCACCTTTATGGTTAAACCTTGAGCCATGACAAGGACAGTCCCAGCTTTTTTCAGCATTATTCCAGGAAACAGTGCAACCCATGTGAGTACAGACAGCCGAGACCTTATGGCTTTTCCCCTCACCGTCTTTATAAATTGCAATTTTTTGGCTGTTTTCTTCTCCTATTGCGGCTTCTTTCTTTTTTAATTCTCTGGGAGATTGCTGCTTTCTTCCGGGAAAACGGTTCCCTAAATATTCTTTGGCAACAGTAATACCTTGATCAATGATTGTCTTTACGGACGCTTTTCCTTCAAACCGACAGGGATCATAGAGCTCACCCCAGGGGTTTTTCTGCTCATTGACTAAATCTAAAAAAAGCATGGCTGCCACAATGCCGTGAGACATCCCCCAGCCTTTAAAACCAGTGGCAACAAAGATGTTTTTTGACCTTAAGGAGCTTCTGCCAATAAAAGGGACATTGTCTGCCGGCATTTGGTCATGAGTTGACCAGCGGTATAAAACAGAATCAACTTCAAAATTTTTTTGGGCAAATTCAATAAGGTTTTTATAGAGCTTGACCGTATCGTTTCCCTGTCCAGTGCGGTGTGGCTCACCGCCGATAATAAGAATTGAGCCTTTATCGTAAAAATGCGGGCGGATGGAGTGGAATTTTTTTCTTGAGCTAATAAAATAATCCTCAGGAAGCTTCTCTCTAAGCTTGACCGCCAAAGCGTAAGAGCGTTTTGGCCACATTCTGGCAAAAAAATAGCATTGATCGTAAATGGGAAAGTTGGTGGCTAAAATTGCCTTTTTGGCTTTAATTTCTGCCTCTTCTGTTTTAATAAGACATTCTTTGCCTTCATTAACCTTAATGACTTTTGAATTTTCAAAAATTAAGCCGCCGTTTTTTGAAACAATTTCTGCCAAAGAGTAAAGGAATTTTAAGGGATGAAAAATGGCTTGATTTTCAAAACAGGCTGCGCCTTTGGTCTTAAAAGGTAAAGAAATTTCTTCTTTAAGTTTTGCCGGCAAGCCTAAGCTTTGGCAGGCTTTTATTTCTTCTAAAGCTTCCTTTCTGTCGTTTTCTTCTTCTGTGTAAGTATAAGCAAGGGCCCTTTTAAGATCACATTCAATTTTTTCTTTTTCAGCGATTTCGAACACTTTTTCTATGGCTTTTTGGTTGGCCTCTGCGTAAGTTTGTGCTTTTTCCCGGCCAAAATTGTTAATCAAATGGCGATAGATAAGTCCGTGCTGGGAAGTAAGCTTGGCGGTGGTATGGCCGGTAACGCCATGAAGAATTTTATCTTTTTCCAAAACCGCTACCTTTAATCCGGCTTTGCCAAGAAGGTAGGCTGTAGTTATTCCCACAATACCACCGCCAATAACGGCAACATCCAAAGAAAAATAGCCCTTAGCTTTTGGGAACTGTTTATCTGGGGCTGTTTCCAGCCAAAAAGAGCTTGGTTTTCCCGGCAAGCTGCTTTCTTTTTTCGGTTGATCTGCCTTCATCTTTGGTTATTGTCTTTCTTCTTTTTCTTTCTTTCTTCCTCTTTCCTCTCTTTCCCGGCTTCTTTCTTCAACCTTGATATTGCTTTGCACATCAACCACCCCCCGGCTCCAAAAAGCATCAGCGTAAGCAAGAGGCTTGCTTCTTCGATTGCGTACAGTTCCCGAAAGGTGAACTACGCCATCTTCTACTTTTACCTCAATACTGTTAACATCCCTTTGGGGAATATAGGGGTCAGAGGCGATATTGTCACTTACCAGATCTTCAATTTCATTATCGTCAAGAACAAGGTTTCTGTTGTAGTCATAATAGTCTGTATAGTCCCAGTCGGGCCCGTATCCCCAATAACCAGGTCCATAACCGCCGTAACCATAACCGCCGTAAGGGGCGCCATAACCTCCATAACCGCCATAGCCGTATCCGCCGTAAGGGGCGCCATAACCTCCATAACCGCCATAGCCGTATCCGTATGGAAACATATTTATCACCTCCTTTTTTTAACGATATTTTTTTATGTTTAACCGGGGAAAATAAGGTGGTAATAAAAAAGTAAGAAGCCCTTATTTTTTTATAACTTATTTTTAATCTAAATAAAACTGACTTGCCTGAGCAGGCAAAAGACATTTACCGTGAGGCCTTTAATAGTGCCTGGGATCAGTACAAAGACCCCGACTGGAGAATGGGAAAAGGACTAATCTTAAGCTACTTTGATGTTGTTTTTAACACTTCTTGCTCCGGGTGTTTGCAGAGCCGAGACAAATGCCCTGATTTTATTTTTGCGGTTTTTGACTTTTCCTGAAAGAACCACTGTTTTATTTTTTGCTTTAACTTCAATCTTGTCTTTTTCTTCTTTGGGAATTTCCGGATTGGCATAAATTGCCCAAATAACATTTTCTCTTAAGTCCTCGTCTGTCATTAAGCGCAGGTCAAGAGCTTGATAATCTGCACAAGAGCCCTCCTGATAAGCCCGGTAAGGAAGCGTGTAAACACCCCTGCCCCAGGGGGGATAATTCCAGTTTCCCCATTTAAAACCAGCCATAGCCAAAGCCTAAGCTTAACTTCCAAAGATTAGTTATGAAATCTGTAACAAATTAGTAAATTAGGACAGTTTAAGCATTCTGTAGACAAAAATATCAGGATGAAGCGACTCAGGCCATTTTTGGTTGGGTTCAGGGTTAAAAGGAACAAAACCGCTTTTTTCATAAAATCTTTGGGCCCTTAGGTTATCGGCTTGGGTGTCTAAAACCAGAGTTTCATAGCTTTTTTCTCGGGCAAACTCAACTGCTTTTTTTAGCAAATCTTGGGCAACGCCCCGGCCCCGGCAATTTTTGTCAAGATAAAACCTTTTTAAAAGTCCTTTACCGTTTTCAAGTTCTTTGAGGCCCAGGGTTCCAGTGATTTGGTTATTTTCCTTTACCACAAAAAAAGCGTCCCTTTTTCCGCTAAAAAAGGAGGCAATGTCTTCTGTTCCGTAAAGAAAATCTTTTTTCCAACCCATTTCCGAAAAAATTTCGTCAATAAATCCATTTACTTCTTTTTGGTCTTTTTGGTCAAAAAACCCGATTAAAGGCATAATTGAGATTTAACCTTAACTTTCTTTTAAATGCAATAGTAAAATCTTTCCTTCTTATTACCAGGTTTTGACTTGGGGTTTAAGCCTAAAAGATAAGGTTTTTTTTATGAAGCCTATCAAAATCGGTTTTATTGATTTTGGCTTGGTGAGAATACCGGTTAAGATTTATAATGCCACGGACCAAAAAAAACTTAGATTTTTCTTTTTAAGAAAAAAAGATTTATGTCCGATTCAATATGTGCGCGTTTGCGCCAAAACAGGGGAGGAGGTTGCTTTTAGCGATATTGTAAGAGGGTATGAGTATAAAGAAGGAAAATATGTGACTGTTACGGATGACGACTTAGAAAGGGCCAATGTTTACCGGACAAGAGCTATTGAGGTGATGAACTTTGTCAAGGAAGAGGAAATTAATCCCAAGTATTTGGAAAAGCCTTATTTTTTGGAACCTGAGGAGGGGAGCAGAAAATCATATGCCCTTTTAAGGGAAGCGCTTAAGCGTTCGGAAAAGGTTGGTGTTGTCAAATTTGTAATAAGAACAAGAGAGCATCTGGGAATCCTTAAGGCTGAAGATAACGTAATTTTTCTTAACCAAATGCGTTTTGATTGGGAGATAAAAAAACAAAAAGAACTTAATCTTCCCAAGTCAGAGGAAATTACCCTAAAAGAACTTGATACTGCTCTTCGTTTGGTTGACAGCTTAACTATTCCCTTCAGGCCGGAGCTTTACGAAGACACATATACTGATGATCTTTTAAACCTGATTGAGGAGAAGGTCCAGGATCGTCTGCCTCCGCCTAAGGGTGAGCTACCGGCCCCAACTCCCGAGCAAGAAATTGAAAGCGAACTTGAGAAAAGCTTAGATATGGCAATAAAAAAAACTGGTATTTTTTCATCTCTCAAAAAAGAAAAATAGGTTTCTTACCTAATTATTACCTTTCTGCGACTTAATTTTAATTCCTTAAAAAGACAATGAGGCAGAAAGAAACTTCATTTTTTAACGGCTAAGCTGTGATTTCTTTTACAAGTTGCAATGATGATAAAATCAGCTTAGTTAGAAAGAAAATTGGAATGAAAAGAAATATACCTGCCCAAAGAGAATATGTTTCTTCTGACACTTCACTGCCTGTGAAAGAAAAAACGGTTGAGGAGATAACTCTAAAAGAAGAATTTGCAGAGAGAAATTATCTAAAAGAAAGACTGGCTCAAAGTGAGGCAAAATTCAAAGTGATTGCCGAGTCAAACATGATCGGTCTTGTTTTATGGAACGAAAAGCAAGAAATTGTTGATTTTAATGATGCTTTTTTAAACATTCTTGGCTACCAAAGGCAAGAAGTTCTTAAAGAAAGGTTTAGCTTAAAAGAGCTGACTCCGCCTGAATTTTGGGAAGCGGACGAGAGAGCCTATAGACAAATGGCAAAAAGCGGTTCCTGCAAACCTTATGAAAAAGAGCTTCTTGGGAAAGACGGTCAAACCGTTCCGGTTTTAGTCGGTGGCGCTTTTATTGAAGCAGAGGATTACAGGGGCATAAGCTATGTTGTTGATATTTCTGAGAGGAAAGAAAGAGAAAAGGAAAAAGACATTTTTTTAGGGCATGAGCTTAAAAATCCACTGGCCACGATTAAAGGCTTTTCTCAGCTTTTAATTAAGAAACTAGAAAAAAGGGGTGATGTCGAGACAGTCTCTTATCTAAAAAAAATTGACAAAAAAGTCAACCACTTAACAAAGATAATAAACGACATTACCGATCTTTCCAGGCTAAGAGCCGGAAAAATGGAATTTAGCGACGAGCTTTTTAGTTTTGATCGCTTGGTAAAAGAACTTGTAAGGGATTTTCAGGCTAGTCTCATTGACGAGCATCGGCATGAAATTGTTCTTGAGGGACAAACTCAAAAAAAGATTTTTGCTGATAAAACCAGAATAACTCAGGCTATAAATAATCTTCTTTCAAACGCGGTTAAATATTCGCCGGAAGCTGATAAAGTTGTTGTCAGACTCTCTTCGGATGAAAGCAGTCTTCAGATTGAGGTTCAGGACTTTGGAGTTGGCATAAGCAAAGAGGATAAAACAAAAGTATTCCAGCCCTTTTACCGCTCAGTTTCAGGGAAAAAATCTTCTTCAGGAGTAGGTTTGGGCCTTTATATTACGGAAAGAATTCTGCGCTATTACCGGGGGAAAATTGAAGTTGAGAGCACTTTGGGCAAAGGTTCTATCTTTAGGGTAACTCTGCCGCTTAAGATTAAAGAAAGGAAAAAAGACGAGCTTTATTCTTTAATCATATAACCAAAACCACGGACAGAATAAAGCAGCTTTTTATCAAAATCAACATCAATTTTCTTTCTTAAGTAACCGATGTAAACATCAACTACCCTGGTTTCAATGTCGGGAGAAGAATCCCAAAGTCGGCTTAAGATCATGTCCCTGGTTAAAATCCTCCCCTTGTTAACCATTAAATAATGAAGCAATTTAAACTCTTGGGGTGTAAGCCTGAGAATTTTATTGCCTCTTTTAACTTCGTGATTAGTGGGGTTAAGTTCAAGATCAGCAATTTTGAGTCTTTCGGCTGAGCCTGGCACTTTTCTTAGCCTTGCTTTAATCCGGGCTAAAAGCTCATCGCCGTCAAATGGTTTGGTCATGTAATCGTCAGCGCCAATATCAAGGCCGTGAACAATGTTGGAAACTCCGTCCTTGGCAGTCAGAATAATGATGGGAAGATCAGGGTGCTCTTTTTTAATTTGCCGGCAGATGTTTTCGCCGTCAATATCAGGAAGACCTAGGTCAAGAATAATTAAATCAGGCTCGGTTTTTTTAATGATTTCCAAAGCCTCTGTTCCTTTTGTGGCTGCCTGGACCGAATAGCCGTTGTCGGTAAGAAGCTCTTTTATGTAGCGATTTAGATCTTTTTCGTCTTCAATTACCAGTATATTTCTTACCATTTTTTTTACCCCTCCATTTTTTTAATCATGGCTATCGTACGCTATTTTTGAGGCGATTTCAATCTTTCTTACAAAACTCTTACTGATCCTTAGCAATTAACTTAATCAAGCACAATAAGATTTTGCTTAGTAATGAAAAATCTATTTTTGAAGGGGGGTGATAAAAATGGCAGATAAAGACGATGTGCAAATGATGGATAATCAAACACCCCGGGGCAGAGGTTGGTTTGGCAACCCAAAAGCTCATGCTGAAGCAGGCCGAAAAGGCGGACTGGCCAGAAGCAGAAAATACAACAATAATAAAAACAAATAAAAAAAGTTGCTGTCTCCTTTAACAGGTAGCCTTAAGGCTACCTGTTTTTTTGACTAGAGCTATCCTTTTGGTTACAATCCTTTAAAGGAGGTGTTTATGGCAGTTAAGACCGTTGGTGAGCATTACCGCTGCAACGTTTGCGGCAATGAGGTAAAGGTCATAAAAGTTGGCAGAGGAAGTTTATTTTGTTGCGGTCAGGAAATGAGTCTTTTTGGCGCTACTGAACAAAAGCCGGTTGACGACGAAATTCCGGTTTAAAAGTACTTGACTTTTCGGGTTTTCTTCGGTTAAAGTTGGTCTATGGATACAAAGATCAACGAAAAAGTCAGGGTAGTTTGTCTCTTTGAAAACGGAAGAATTAAACCCTTTGTTTTTTCCTGGCGCAACCGGAACTATAAAATTCTTCAAACTGTTTTTATTTACTCCAAAAACATTGGCAGCGATAAAATTACTTACTTTTCAGTTGATACTGGAAATGCGGTATTTGAGCTTGCTTTTAATCAACAGAAATTTTCTTGGGAAATAACGAAGATATTTTAAACACTAAACACCAAACACAAAACCCTAAATAAACTCAAATGTTTAAAATCAAAAATTTTGACATTTAAAATTTGATTTTTGAAATTATTTAGAGTTTAGAATTTTGAGTTTTAAGTTTATGCCAATTATTTTGCATCTGGACATGGATTCTTTTTTTGCCTCTGTTGAACAGCAGGCTAACCCAGCCTTGGCAGGTAGGCCAGTGGGAATAATTAAAGGCGAGGGCAGGAGCTGTATTATTGCTGCTTCTAAAGAAGCTAAAAAAATTGGCATAAAAACAGGGACTTCTTCTTATGAGGCTAAAAAAATTTGCCCAGGAATTGCTTTGGTTCCTTCGGATTTTGATAAATACTATTCAGTAACCAAAAGATTTATTGAGATTTGTTCCCGTTACTCTCCGGATTTAGAAGTCTTTTCCATTGACGAGCTTTTTTTGAATGTTACCCAAACGCAAGCTTTTTTTAGTGGAGTTTCGGGTATTTGTCAGAAAATAAAAGAAGACTTAAAAAGAGAAGTTGGTGAACACATTACTTGTTCTATTGGCATTTCTTATAACCGATTATTGGCAAAACTAGCTTCGCCTATAAATAAGCCAAATGGGGTTTTTGCAATCACTCCTGAAAATCGAGACAAGGTTTTGTTTAAAGCCAAACTTTCCGATGTTTGTGGTTTGGGCCATCGTTTGGAAAAAAAGCTTTTTAGTATGGGAATAACCAATTTTAAAAGTCTAAGAGAAATTCCTATCGAGAATTTAAAAATAGGAGTTGGCCCCTTTTGGGCCAAGGAGCTTAAAAAGCTTTCTTGTGGTGAGGATGACTCTTTTCTTACCAGGGTGGGTGAGATTTCCAAGGCAAAATCAGTTTCCCGGACCTTTACTCTTTATGAAAACACAAAAGAAGTTGATCTTATTAAAGCAACTCTTAGGAATCTTTGCGAGGAAGCTGCTTTTAAAGCAAGAGAAATGAAAATGGCAGGCCGAATGGTGGGTTTGAGCGTTAGGGGCGAGCTTGCCAACGGAGAAAGGACAGGAGACGGGAGACACAAAACAGTTAGGTACTTTCTTGATAAAGGAAGTGACCTTTTTGAGATTGTTTGGGAGCTTTTTTTGAAAATGAAATGGCCGGGCTCAGTCAGGTTTTTGGGGGTTTGGATGGGGCTTCTTGCCGATAAAAAGATTCTTACTTTAAGCCTTTTTCCGGAAGAACAAAAGAAAGAGAAATTGACCTGGGCTATGGATAAGGTTAATAAGGAATTTGGAGAACTAACGGTTTACCCGGCCGTGCTTTTAAAAGGGAAGATGATTAAAAGCGAAGTAAATGGATTTTTAGGAGATAAAGCATACAGATTTGCTAATTAGTCTGGTTTGAGGGAAAATGAGCGTGATGGAAAAAAATATATATTTCTTTGTTTTAGGAACCAACCACACGCTATGCAAAATTGATGTGGTTAATACCCTTACCAGAGAAGGACATGATTTCTTGATTTTAGCTGCCTCAGAAGAAGTGCTTCTAATTGAAACCAAAGATAGTTTTAAGATTAATTTTCTAATGGCAGAATTGGGAAGCGTGGTTAAGGCTGGCAGAATTTTTTCCTTAAAGCAAAGTGTTGAGGAAATTATTGCCGAAGTTAAGAGCAAAGAATTTCAAGAATTTTTCCTTCCTCAAAAAAAAGAAAGTTACCGTTTTGGTATTAGTGTTTACGGCGCAGGGGGCGGGTTTAAGAGGCTTAATGAAATTTTTTATCAAGTTCCTTCCAGTTTAAGAAAGATAAAGTCGCTTTTTGAGGAAGAAGGCATAAATATAAATTATCTTTCCCGCAAAGAAAGAGAGTTTTCGAGCGTGGCCGTAAAAGAACACAATCTTCTTTCTGAAGGCTTTGAGATGGTTTTGTTTTCTGCCAAAGAAGGTGTTTACCTTGGTAAAACAGAGATAGTTCAGGATTATGAAAGCTATAGCTTAAGAGATTACGGTCGGCCGGCAAGAGATCCTAAGGCGGGAATGGTTCCGCCAAAGCTTGCTAAAATGATGATTAACCTGGCGGGCAAAGAAAAAAAAGAACTTTTTCTGGACCCCTTTTGCGGCAGCGGCACCATGCTTCAGGAACTTTCTCTTTTAGGCTATAAAAATTTGATTGGTTCTGATTCAAGCGCAAAATCAATAAACGATACCAAGCTTAACCTGGAGTGGCTTTTTAGCAGGTTTAATCTTAATAAAAAAGACTTTAAGATTGAGCTTTTTCAAGCTGATGTTACTAAAATCTCTTCAAAAGTAAACTTCAAAACCGTAAGCGCAATTGTTACCGAGCCCTATTTAGGCTCGCCTATGGCAAGATCTTTTGACTTGGGAAAAGTAAAGAAAGAAATAAAAAAGCTTGAGGAGCTTTATCTTAAAGCATTTTTAGAGTTTAGAAAAATCCTTAAAGATGGGGGGGGTGTTGTCATTATCTTTCCTGTTTTTCGTTTTAAAAGTGAATTTTTTAGCTTGGGAATAATGGACGAACTTAAAAAAATGGGTTTTGAAAAAATAGATTATCTTTTTAAAAAACCAGAAGGCTGGGAAAAGCTGAATCTTAACCTAACCCAAAGATATTCAGTTATTTTCTTCAGGCCCGGTCAAACTGTTTCCAGGGAAATTCTTGTTTTTAAGAAGGTTTAATTGGAATTTTTCTTTGGAAAAAGCTTTCAGTTCTACCGGTGACTTATCAAAAAGAGTAATGGCAATAAAAGAGATAATGGTTTTGTAAGCATAGTTTATTAAAGAGAGGAAATTAAGGTAACGCCGCGACGAAGTGGTTACAAAACCGGGTTTAACCATAATTTTGCCGAATCTTTTAAGTTTTTTTGAAATAAAAACATCTTCTCCGAATTTTACTTCAGGCTTAAACCCGCCGCAGGCGAAATAAACTTCTTTTTTAAAGGAAAAACAATACCCGGGCATAACTGGATTGATAAAATAAAACCAGTGAAGAAAACTTTCCGCAATTTTGACCAGTCTGTTTTTAGGTTCAAGATTGCCTTCAAAACCAATGCCGACCAGCTTCGGGGTTTTGCTTAATGTTTGGTATATAAAATCAAGCCAATTAGGGTTAACCGAGCTGTCGGCGTCAAGGAAAGCGACAATCGGCGCAAGACTATTGTTGATACCTTTAATCCGGGCGTAAGTTATGCCTTGTTTTTTCTCTTTAATTACCCTTACCTTAAACGATGAAGCAATTTCCACTGTTTTATCCTGGCAGTTGTTGTCAATCAAAATAATCTCAAAATTATTTTCAGGGAATGTTTGGGCTTTTAATGACTGAAGACATTTTTTGATATTTTTTTCTTCATTGTAAGCAGGAATGATTACTGAGATTTGTGTGCTCATTTAGCATATTCTAGCAAAAATAGTTAAATTCCCTCTTGACAGGCAATTAAAGTATAGATTATCATCTATAAATATGACTAATATTGATGTTCATTGCCCGTTTGCAATTCCCCAGATGTCGGACCCTTCGCGGAGGAAGATCTATGAGTACCTTTATACCCACGGCGAAAAAACAGTGGCTGATATTACCAGAATAATGAAGTTAAAACAGCCAACAGTTTCCTATCATCTCAAGGAGATGAAGGGAGAAGGATTGCTGGCCAGCAGAAAAGAAGGTCGGGAAGTTTATTATCGTGTTAAACTGCTTTGCCCTGAGGGGGGGAGCTGTTTTGGAGCATAGGACAGGTGGATAAGGTATACCTTGATTACGCGGCAACGACTCCAGTAAGGCCTGAAGTTGTTGAGGCAATGAGGCCTTACTGGGGGGAAAAGTTTGGCAATGCCTCAAGCCTTCATTCTTTTGGCAAGGAAGCAAGAATTGCGGTTGAAGAAGCGAGAGAAAAAATCGCCTCTATTCTTAATGCCGAGACGGAAGAGATTGTTTTTACCGGCTCAATTACTGAAAGCGATAATCTGGCAATATTGGGCTTAACCGGCAGGTTTCCTGAAAAAGTTGGCCAGCTTATAACCTCCGAAATTGAGCATCATGCGGTTTTAGACACTTTCATTACTCTAGAAAAAAGAGGTTACCGAGTTTCCTATCTTCCGGTTAACCAGGAAGGACAGGTTAACCTTAAAGCTTTAGAAGAGGCCTTAAGAACAAAAACCCTTTTGGTTTCCGTTATGTCTGCCAACAACGAGGTGGGGACCATTGAGCCGGTCGAAGAAATCGGAGAAATAATAAATGCCTTTAATAAAGGCAAAAAAGACTGGCGGGTTTATTTCCATACCGACGCCGCTGCATTTTTTGAATATTTACCTCTTGATGTTAAAAGGCTGAAAGTGGATTTGTTAAGCTTAGGTCCGCACAAGTTTGGCGGGCCAAAAGGGGTTGGTGTTTTGTATGTTAAAAAAGATGTCAGCTTAAGCCCGCTTTACTTTGGTGGCCACCAGGAATTTGGTTTATGTCCGGGTACGGAAGCAGTGCCTTTAATTGTGGGAGCAGCAAAAGCTTTTGAGCTTGCTTCAAAAGAAAAAGAAGAAAACAAAAATAGAGTAACGGTTTTAAGAGATCGGCTTATTAAGGGGGTATTGGAAAAAATTCCGGGAGTATTTTTAACTGGAGATGCGGAAAGAAGGCTTCCGGGCCTTGCCTCTTTCAGTTTTAGAGATGTTGAAGGCGAGGCGGTTTTATTAAGACTGGACAAAGAAGGAATTGCTGCTTCTTCGGGTTCGGCCTGTACTTCGGGAGAGCTTAAGCCTTCCCATGTTCTTTTGGCAATGGGAATACCTCCGGAAGAAGCTCATGGTTCAGTTAGGTTTTCCTTGGGAAGAGAAACCACTAAAGAAGATATTGACTATGTTTTGGAAAAGCTTCCCCGGGTAATTGAGGATATAAGGAAAATGACGCCAAAGTTATGATTTAATATTTAGAGCTATTTTATGTCAGATTTAAGTAATTTATATTCAGAAAAAGTCCTTGATCACTTTCAGAATCCAAGAAATCTAGGGGAAATAAAAAACCCCGATGGTGTGGGGACAGTTGGCAACAGAGTGTGCGGAGACATTATGAGGCTTTTTATTAAGGTCGAGGAAAAGAACGGTGAAGAAATAATTAAGGATGTTAAGTTTCAGACACTTGGCTGCGGAGCGGCAATTGCTACCAGTTCGATAGCAACAGAACTTATTAAAGGTAAACCTCTTTCCCAGGCACTTGCCTTAACTAATAAAGCCATTGCTGAAGCTTTAGGCGGGTTGCCAAAAGCAAAGATGCACTGCTCTGTTCTGGCTGCCGATGCGGTCAAAAAAGCGATTGAAGATTTTAGAAGAAAGAAATAATCCAAAAAATGGAAAGATATGCTTTAAAAATATCAGGTCCGGCGGGAGCAGGAGTTATGCAAGCTGGAGAGACTTTAAGCAAAGCCTTAAACCGGCTTGGTTTTTTTACTTTGGTTTATCCTGAGTACCCTTCCCGAATCAGAGGAGGAGACAACCACATACAAATCATTTTTTCTCAAAAGCCTTTTTTAACGCCTCGGGAAAAAATTGATATTCTTCTTGCTTTTGGTAAAAAAAACTTTGAAGAGCATAAAGGGGAATTAAAAGAAAACGGCTTAGGTTTTGAATCTTCGGAAATTGGCCTTGAAAAGATTGCCGAGGAAATCGGTAACCCTTTGGTTATCAATACTGCGGGCTTGGGCTTTTTATGGAGTGTTTTGGGGTTTAAAAGAGAAATCCTTGAAGAACAAGTCAACAAAGATTTTGAAGACAAACCAAAGGTACTTGACCTTAATCTTAAGGCAGTTTTTCAGGGCTTTGGTTTAAACCAGAAAGAAAGCTTTAAAATTGAGACCCCAAAAACAAAAAAAGAAATTGAAAACTATTCCGGAAACGAAATTCTGACAAAAGCAATTTTAAATGCAGATTGCCGCTTTGCTTCCATTTACCCGATGACACCAATAAACTCAATTTTAACTCTGCTTTCTGACAGGGAAATTAAGCTTTTTAGACCTGAGGATGAAATTGCCGGGATAATGGCTGCGATTGGTGCTTCTTATGCTGGTAAAAGAAGCATGGTTGCCACTTCGGGCGGTGGGTTCAGCTTAATGGTTGAAGGTTTGGGGCTGGCTGGAATGGCGGAAATTCCGCTGGTTTTAGTGCTTGGTCAAAGAACAGGCCCTTCTACGGGGATGGCTACTTTTTCCTCTCAGGCTGACCTTAATTTTGCTATTAATGCCGGTCATGGCGAGTTTCCCAGGATTGTTTTAACCCCAGGAGACGCCGAGGAGCTTTATCGTTTGGGCCTGGAGGCTTTTAATTTAGCCGAGCGCTATCAAGTTCCGGTGATTTTAATGACCGATAAATACTTGGCGGAAAACAGGTTAAGCATTTTAAAAGATGTTTTGGGAAAAATAAAAGTAAAAATTGACAGGGGAAAATTAGCCGAAGGAAAAGAACTTGATGGCTACAAAAGATACGAGTTTTCGTTAGATGGTATTTCCAAAAGAGCTTTTCCCGGCCAAACCGCTTTTATTACCAACTCCTATGAACATAACGAGTATGGGTTTTCTGATGATGACAGTCAAAATAGACAAAAGATGATGGAAAAAAGGGCAAAAAAGCTAGAAAGCCTTAAAGGCGGATTTGAAATTTTCGGAAAAAAAGGAGCAAAAACCTTTCTTGTCGGTTGGGGTTCAACCAAAGAAATTTTACTTGACCTTATTGATGATTTTCCTCAATTAGGCTACCTTCATTTCTGGCGGCCATGGCCGTTTCCGAAAGAGGTAAAAACCATTTTAAAAGAAGCTGAAAAGGTTATTGTTATTGAAGGTAACTTCTCCGGGCAGCTTGCTTCCCTGCTTGAAAAAGAAACCGAGCTTAAAACGGAAAAAATTCTTAAAGATGACGGCCGACCCCTTTTTTACCACGAGATAAGAGAAAGGCTTAGAAAGGCAGAACGATGAACACAGATTTAAGCACCCCAAATCTTCCCACCTGGTGCCCGGGCTGCGGAGGATATAGTTTTTTGACTGCTGTTAAGAAAGCCATTATTAAAAATAATTTGGCTCCTAAAGATGTGGTGATTACCTATGATATTGGTTGCTCGGCAAACATGGTTAATTTCATTAATCTCTGTGGTTTTGCTACTTTGCACGGTCGTTCTATCCCTGTTGCCGTAGGCGTAAAAACGGCAAACCCAAAACTAACTGTGATTGCGCAGGGGGGGGATGGTGGGATTGTGAGTGAAGGCGGAAACCACCTTGTTCATGCCTCCCAAAGGAATGACGATATTACGGTCCTGGTAAACAACAACTATGTTTTTGCCTTAACTACCGGCCAGGCTTCATCTGCCACCCCCAAGGGGCTAAAAACCAGAACTACATTGCAGGGTAACCCTTTTGAGCCGCTTTCTGCTATTGACTTGGCGGTTGTTTCCGGAGGCTCTTTTTTGGCAAGAACGCCAGTTTCTGATCTTAATAAAACCACAGAAATAATTGCCAAAGCCATTGAACATAAAGGCTTTAGCTTGGTGGAAATAATCCAGCCTTGCGTGATTTGGACAAAAGAGCTGCTTAAGCCAAGCGGACAGTGGGTAAAAGAACCTTTTACTAAAAGAGAAAGCTTTCTGGGCCGGCACGACCTTTGGGGAATCCTCTATAATAAATAGTATGCTCAACACCTTTCTTTTTAGCATGTTGGCTGGTCTGGCCACTTTTTTGGGTGTTTACCTGATGGCTAAAAAAGCAGATTGGGCGCAAAAAAACCTGATTTACCTTATTTCTTTTTCCGCTGGGGTGTTACTTTCTTTTTCCTTTCTTCACTTACTGCCCGAGTCTTTGGAGCTTTATCCAGGAGCGCTTACGGTGGTATTGTTTTCTTTTTTACTTTTTTATATTTTGGAGCATTCTTTATCTCTTCATGTCTGCAAAGAAAAGGAAAACTGTGAAGCCCATGAAACCTTTACTTTAGTTTCCTGGGTCGGGCTTTTGGTACACTCCTTAATTGACGGCGCTGTGATTGGAGCTGGTTTTGAAGCATCTTTTAGTTTGGGGATTCTTTCTACCTTGGCGGTTTTACTTCATGAGTTTCCGGAGGGGATTTCCTCAATGGCAGTTATGCTTTATGGCAAATACTCGGTTAACAAAGCAATCAAGTATTCTTCGGCCGTTGCCTTGGCCACACCCTTTGGTGCGGTTATTTCTTCTTTTGCTTTAAGAGAAGTTAATGGAGAGGTGGTTGGGCTTCTTTTAGCCGTTGCTGCGGGCAGTTTTTTATATGTCGCTGCTTCAGACCTGATCCCGGAAATTCACAAAAAAAGCAAGGTTTTGAATATAGTTCTAACATTTTTTGGGGTTCTTTTTCCTTTTATAGCAGGGATGTTTTTGGAGTAGGGAGTAGTAAGTAGGTTGTAGTGGGTAGGAGTAGTTCAAAATGAACAAAGTAAGCAATTATAAAGATTTGATAGTTTGGCAGAAAGCCAAGAAGTTGGCTATTGCTATTTTCGAGTTGACAGAAAATTTTCCCAAATCGGAAATTTATGGTCTTGTTTCTCAAATGAGAAGATGCTCTGTTTCTATTCCTTCAAATATAGCTGAGGGAAGTAGGCGCGGGAGCAAGAAGGATTATTGTCAATTTCTAAGAATTGCTTTTGGGTCTGGAGCAGAGCTTGAGACTCAGATAGAAATTTTAAAAGAGCTATCTTTTGGAAAAAATTTGAATTATGAGAAAGTGGATAGTTTATTAGAAGAAGTCATGAAAATGCTTAATAAATTAATTAATCAATTTACTACTAACTACAACCTACCTACTACTTCCTAATACAGGTTGGCAGTAGTCGGTAATGTAAATAGGGATGGTTTTGTAGCTTTTAATTTGTTTTTCTTCAAAGAAAATCTCGGCAATCTGGCCTTTTTTAGTCTCCTCGCTCCACATCTGGTCAAAAACAAAGTTGCCTAAAGAATAAAAAATAAGACCGTCTTTGTATTCTTCAGTTGGTTGGGTAACATGGGGGTGGTGGCCGATAACGACTTTTACACCCTCATCAATTAGTTTTCTTCCCAGCTCTTTTTGCCAAGGGAATGGTTCTTTTAAGTATTCCGCGCCCCAGTGAAGGGAGACGATCACCAAGTCTGCTTTTGAAACACTTTCTTTTACTTTTTTAACCAGAGGTTCAGGGTTGTTTGTAACAGTTAAATCAAACGATAGAAAACCAAAAGAAACGCCGTTTACATTAACAATTGCCAGATTTTCAGAATCTGAGGCAAGAATATTTTTTTCAGAAAGCAGCTTTATGGTTTGTTTTCTTCCTTCGCGCCCCTGATTAAGAATATGATTATTGGCGATACTAACAATATCAAAACCGGCAAAAAACAGGCCTTCTATTGATTCTTTTCTTCCGCAAAAAACCATGCCAGTTTTTGTGGTTTTGCAGTTATCAATAATTGGGGATTCAAGGTTGCCGAAAGTGAGGTCAGCTGTGGAAAGAAGTTCTGCTGTTTTTAGGAAAGGGTATTTAAAATCATTATTTTCAAGCATTTTGACATTTACCATTCTGCCGAGCATGACATCGCCAACCGCTCTTAAAACAATTGTTCTTTGGGGAGGCAAGGAAGGAAAATATTCTTTTTCGCCTGATTCTTTTTTTAAAGGAGACACAGCTGGTTTTGGGAAAAAAAGCCTAAAGAAAAGCAAGGTAAACAAAGAAAGAACAAGGACAATCAGAAGAAGTTTTCTTTTGTTTTCCATAACCGTATTATAATCTAGGCATGAGAGTTTTTGTGGCTATCTTTTTACCGGAGGAACTTAAAGAGAGGCTTCACTTTCTTTCTGAAGAAATCTCAAAAGGGGCAAGTGCCAAGTTGGTTGAGAAACAAAACCTGCACCTAACCCTTCTTTTCATAGGTGAAATTGATGCTTTTGACCTTAAAAAGATTAAAAAAATTATTAAAGAAAACTTAATTTCCGGAAAAATAAAGCTAAGTCTTGGGAAAGTCAGTCTTTTTGGCAAGAAAAGCAAGCCTGAAGGTGTTTGGGTTGAAGTTGGCGGTGAAAAAGAAAAGCTTTTTAGACTTTATAAAAAATTGGTTGATAGTTTTTTAAAAAACGGGTTTTTACTTAGGGAGAAGATTGAATTTACGCCTCATGTCACTTTATATCGCTTTAAAAAGGGGGTAAACAAACCACCCTTTTTAGATCTTAAGCTTGATTTTGAGGTAAGGGTTTTATCCCTTTACCAAAGTGTGCTAACGGCCCAAGGCCCGGTCTATACCAAATTGGCTGATTTTGAGTTAAAATAGGTTAGTGTCAGACTTTAGCGTTTTTGTTAACTTCAAAACCTACAAAGAAGCAAGCGGAGAAAACAGCCTTAACTTGGCCAAAATTTGCCTTAAATTTTCTGAAGAAGGCTTTTCCGTTATTCCTGTGGTTCAGGCTCTTGACCTTTACCGGGTTACCAGCCAAATCAAAAAACCGGTTTGGGTCCAGCATTTTGACGATGTTTTGCCCGGAAAATTTACCGGCTGGATTACGCCTGAGGCGGTAAAAGAATCAGGTGGAGAAGGCGCTCTTTTAAACCACAGCGAGCATCCTTTGCCTCCGGGAACAGTTAAGCACTTGGTTTCTAAAGCCAGACAAAATGGTTTGAAAACAATGGTTTGCGTTAAAACATTAGGCCAGCTTAAAAGGCTGGTTAAGTTTAAACCGGATTTTTTGGGTTATGAGATAAGCGAATTTATTGGTACTGCCACCTCAATCACAGAGGTAAGTCCCAAATCAGTTGCCAAGGCAGTAAAAATTTGCGGGGAAATTCCTTTAATTGTGGGCGCTGGAATCAACAAGAAGGAAGATTTGGTAAAGGCCAAAGAATTGGGGGCGAGGGGAGTATTAATTTCTTCAGCTGTGGTTTTGGCAGAAAACCAAGAACAAAAATTAAGAGAGTTACTAAGCGCTTTGTCTGAGGAAAACTAATGATTTATCTTGGTGCGGACCATCGGGGCTTTGAGCTTAAAGAAAAGGTAAAAAAATGGCTTGAATCTTCAGGTTACCAGTATGAGGATTTAGGCAGCGATCATCTTTCTCCCGAAGATGATTACCCCGACTTTGCCGTTGAAGTGGCTAAAAAATTAGGCAAAGGCGACTTTGGCATTCTCTTTTGCGGTTCAGGAGTGGGAGTAGACATTGTTGCCAATAAATTTTCCGGTATTCGCTGCGGTCTTGGCTTTTCTCAGCAGCAAATAAGAGTGGCTAAAAGGGATGATGATATAAATTGTCTGGCAATCCCTGCGGATTTTCTTTCTGAAACAGAGACCCTGGGAATAATTCAGATGTTTTTGGAAACCCAGTTTTCCGGAAGTGACAAATATCAAAGAAGAGTGGAAAAAATTAAGGAAATTGAAAAAAACCAAAAATAGAAAATGAAACTTCCAGGGCTTAAAGATTTTGATTTTAAAGAAAAAAGAGTGCTAGTGCGCTGTGATTTAGATGTTCCCCTGAAAGAGGGAGAGGTCGCGGAAAATTCAAGGATAAAAGAGTGTTTGCCCACGGTTGAATATTTGCTTGAAAAAAAAGCTTTTATAATTCTTGCCGGTCATTTAGGCAGGCCGCAAGGCAAAGAAGTAGAGGAACTTAAAATGCTTCCTGTGGCCAGAGAAATTTCCCGCCTGATGAAAAGAAGCCTTGCCGGATATAAAAAAATGAAGTTTTTTTCTTTTTATGATTTAGGAGAGGATTTGCTTCTTTTGGAAAACTTAAGATTTTTTAAAGGAGAAGAAGAAAATAGTCCCGAGTTTACAGAGAAATTAAGCTCACTTGCTGAAATTTATATTAATGAGGCTTTTGCAGTTAGCCACCGAAAGCATGCTTCGGTTGTGGGTGTGCCTTTGGTTTTACCCTCTGCTTCTGGTTTTCATTTTGAAAAAGAAGTGACAAGCCTTTCAAAAACAATAGAAAATCCCAAAAAGCCGCTGGTTTTTATTATTGGCGGCGCTAAGCCGGAAACAAAACTGTCTTATGTTTATGAGTTTGCCCAAAAAGCTGACTGGGTTTTAGTCGGCGGACTTTTGCCTTTACAAAAAGAAAAAGACAAAGAAAACATTATCTGGGCCTCTTTAAATAAAAATGGCACTGATATCGACGAAAGCTCAATTGAAGAATTTAAAAAAATAATTTCAGAAGCAAAAACCCTGGTTTTTAACGGACCGATGGGAAAATACGAAGAGCCGGGTTCTGAGAAAGGGACCAGAGAGGTTGCCCAAGCAGTGGCAGATTCTTTGGCTTTAAAAATTGTTGGGGGTGGAGACACAATTGCCAGCTTGACCAAATTTAAGCTTCTTAATAAGATGGATTATGTAAGCACTGCCGGAGGAGCCTGTCTTGAGTTTTTAGCTAAGGGCACCCTTCCCGGAATTGAAGCTCTAAAAAGAGGGAAAAATGATTAAATTAGCAATTAATGGTTTTGGTAGAATTGGTCGCATTGTTTTCAGGCAAGCAATCCTTGATTTTCAGAATGAAATTGAAGTGGTGGCAATAAATACTTCCGGTTCAATGGAGACTGAAGGCTGGGCAACGCTTCTAAAGTATGATTCAACTTACCGTGCTTTTCCCAAGGAAGTAAAAGTTGCCGAAGCTCAGGGTTCGCGGGAAACCGGTTCTTTATTGATTGACGGCAGGCTTTTCCCTTTACTTGCAGAAAAAGAACCGATAAAAATTCCCTGGTTTGCCTATAAGCCGGATGTGGTGATTGAGTCAACCGGTGTTTTCCGAAAAGGAAGTGAGGCGGAAAAACACCTGGAAGCAGGAGCCGGAAAAGTGATTATTTCCGCTCCGCCAAAGGGCGGTGAAGTACCGCTTTATGTAATGGGAATAAACGAAAACCGCTATAAAGGAGAAAAGGTGATTTCCAATGGTTCCTGCACCACCAATTGTGTGGCTCCGATTGTGAAACTTATTAAAGAAAAATATGGGATTGAGCAGGCGGCCTTAACCACTATTCACGCCTATACCTCAGACCAAGAACTGATAGACGGTTCACACAAAGATCTGCATCGCGCCAGGGCAGCGGCGCAAAACATTATTCCTACGGAAACCGGAGCAGCAGAATCAGTGGTGGCCCTTTTCCCTGATCTGAAAGGTAAATTTGCAGGTGCAGCGATCCGGGTGCCGGTTATCTGTGGTTCTTATTCAGACTTAAACTTTAGAATCTCCCAAAAAACAACGATTGACGAGTTAAATAGCCTTTTTCTCAGAGCAGCTGAGAAAAAAATGAAAGGAATTTTGGCAGTCACCTCAGAACCGCTTGTTTCCGGTGACATTATCGGTAATCCTGCTTCTTGTGTGGTTGATTTGGGAATGACGACGGTTGTTGCTGATGATTTTATCCAAATCGGTGCTTGGTATGATAATGAATGGGCTTATGCCAGGCGGCTGCTTGAGGAGGCGGTCCATATCTGTAAAAAGTAAAGTTTATTTCTTTTATAAATGGCAGAAATTGTGCCCACAATTTTAACTTCTGATTTTTCCCAACTTTCCCAGAAGCTAGAGCTTTTAAAGGAAGTTAGCCCTCGGGTGCAGATTGACATTGTTGACGGTAAGTTTAGTAATAATAAGACAGTTTCTCTTGAGTCCTTAAAGGATCTGGAAATTAGGCCCAAGCTTGACCTTCATTTGATGGTTAAGGAGCCTGAAGAGTGGATAAATCGGGCTTTGGAAATATTGCCTGACCGGCTGATCGGTCAGGTTGAAATGATGAGGGACCCGCTTATTTTTATTAATCAGACGGTTGAAGCGGGAATGGAAGCGGGAATTGCTTTGGATCTTGAAACTCCGGTTGAGTCAATTGCTGATGAAGTTTATCATCTTTCTGACATGGTTTTGCTTTTAGGAGTTAAGGCTGGTTTTGGCGGGCAGCAGTTTGATCAAAGGGTGCTTTCAAAAATCGAAACAGTTAAAGCAATTGTCGGAGATCTGGTTGAGATTGGAGTTGACGGCGGTATTCAGGAACAAAACATTCTGGCTTGTAAAAAAGCCGGAGTTGATATTTTTTATATCGGAAGCAGTTTTTGGCAGCCGGAAAACGGTCTTTTGGATAAAGAGGGCGTGCTTAAAAGATATAACGACTTGACAGCCTTAATTGCTTAAAGTTTAATTGTAGAGACTAAAATGATAAAAAATGTAACTTTTTTTGGTTCTTCAGAAGTTAAGCCTGGCTCTTTGGACTATGATGCTTCTTTTCAGACAGCTAAGCTTTTGGCTCAAAATGGATACCTGATTATAAACGGAGGCGGTCCAGGCATTATGCGGGCAGCCTCAGAAGGGGCTAAAGCCGGTAAAGGAAAATGCATTGGTATTACCTTTAACCCCAAAGACATGACTCATTTTGAAGGGAAAGATCCACTTAACCCCATGGACCAAGAAATTATGCTTGATGATTATGTCGGCAGAACACTTAAGCTTTTGGAAATGGGCGATGCTTATGTTCTTTTTAATGGCGGCACTGGAACAATTTCCGAGTTTGGTATGGCCTGGGGGTTAGCCAGGCTTTATTTTGGCCACCATAAACCGCTTATTCTTTTCGGCAGCTTTTGGCACGATATCCTCGAGGCTTTTGGCCGGAATATGCTGATAAGATCAGAGGAAATTAGAGTTTACCGTATTGTTACCACCCCTCAAGAAGTTTTAGACGAGATACGGAAACTTTAGGTTGTTAAGCCAGCTTCAAAAGTGGTATTATATAGCTAATGGTTCCTTTGACTCTCCCTGAACTTGAGAAAACTGCCCTTAAGATAAGAAGACATGTAATTGAGATGATTCATGCTGCAGGTTCAGGCCACCCGGGAGGAAGTCTTTCTGCTACCGATATTCTTGTCTCCCTTTATTTTGGTAACATTTTAAAGTTTGATCACCGGAATCCAAAAGCTGAAAAAAGAGATCGTTTTATTCTTTCCTACGGCCATGTTGCTCCTGCTTATTATGCTGTTTTGGCAGAAATGGGAGTTTTTAACGAAGATTTGCTTTTAAACCTAAGAAGTCTGGACAGCTCTCTTCAGGGGCATCCTTCAAAAGTTCATGCTGATTTTGTGGAAACATCAACCGGTTCTTTGGGCCAAGGTCTTTCTGTGGGGGCAGGTATGGCTTTGGCTCTAAAAAGCAAAAAAGCCAAAGAAAAAGTTGTTGTTTTATCTTCTGACGGAGAGCAAAACGAAGGCTCTCATTGGGAGGCAGTTATGTTTGCCGGCCACCACTCTTTAGGAAACCTTAATTTAATTATTGACCAAAACTGTATGCAGGTTGGCGGCATGACAACTGAAGTTTTAAACCTTGAGCCTTTGGCGGAAAAATACCATGCTTCAGGCTGGGATGTTTACCAAACTGACGGCCATGATTTCAGAAGGCTGCTCACCAGTCTTAGCAACTTTAACAATAAAGGAAACAAGCCAAGGGTAGTGATTGCCAGGACGATAAGGGGGAAGGGTGTTTCTTTTATGGAAGGAAATGAAAAATACCACGCTTGCACTCTAAGCGAGGAAGAATGCAAGCGTGCTCTTAATGAGCTTGTAAAGGGGTAAAAAATGGAAAAATCAATGAGAGATGCTTTTGGCGAAGCCATGCTGGAGCTGGCAGAAAAAAACGAAAGAGTTTTTGGCCTTACTGCTGATTTAAGCTCTTCAGTTAGGCTTGAAGCTTTTGGCGAAAAATTTACAAACAGATTTTTTAATGTTGGCGTGGCTGAGGCAAACTTAATCGGTGTGTCGGTGGGTTTGGCCTTGGAGGGGTTTATTCCTTTTGCTGCCTCTTTTGCAGTTTTTTTACCGGGCCGGTGCTTTGATCAAATAAGGGTATCAGTTTGCCAGAACAAAGCAAACGTTAAATTGGTAGGTTCTCATGCTGGTTTGAGCAACTACGGCGACGGCGCTACGGCACAGAGTGTTTGTGATTTGGCCTTAATGCGGGCTTTGCCGGAAATGAAAATAATTTGCCCGGCAGATGCCAACCAAGTTAAAAAAGCAGTTTTTGCCGCCGCCAAGATCGAGGGGCCGGTTTACCTTAGGCTTTCCCGGGCCGAAACTCCGGTTTTTACAAACGAAAAAGATTTATTTTCCTTTGGCAAGGCAGAAGTTTTAAGAAAGGGAAAAAAGCTTACAATAATAAGCTGCGGCTCTTTGGTTTATAACTGCCTTAAGGTAGGTGAACAGCTTGACGCTGAAGTAATTAACCTGCACACCCTAAAACCTTTTGACAGAGAAACAATACTAAACTCAGCTAAAAAAACTGGAAAAGTTTTAAGCGTAGAAGAGCATTCAATTTTTGGGGGGTTGGGTTCTGCAGTAGCGGAAGCTTTGGCACAAGATCCGGTACCTTTGAAAATGATGGGTATTGCCGACAGCTTTGGCCAGTCGGCCAGAAGCTATAGTGAACTTCTTGAAAGATATGGTCTGACTTCTGAAGATATTGCCAGAGAAGCAAAAAGTCTTTAAAATCAAAAGAGAATGAAAGTAGTTGTTACCACCAAAATCCCAAGAGTGGGAATTGATGTTTTAGAAGACGCTGGTTTTGAGGTGATTGGCAATCCCACTGAAAGGCTTTTTACCGAACAGGAGCTAAAAGAATTTGTCAAAGGCGCTGACGGCCTTTACTGCCTTATTTTAGACCGTATTACCGAGGGGGTAATTGAAGCTGCTGGTGAAAATCTCAAAATCATTGCCAATTTTGGCGTTGGCTTTGACAATATTGATATTGAAGTTGCTAAAAAACGAGGGATTTTGGTTACAAATACTCCGAGCGATCTTTCCGCTCGGGCAGTGGCGGAGTTTACAATCGCTTTAATTTTTACGGTTTTAAAAAGAATTGTAGAAGGAGATGAGTTTAACCGCAAAGGCCATTTTGGAGGTTGGAAGCCAGAGATTTTTTTAGGTGAAAACCTGGAAGGAAAAACATTGGGTATTATCGGCTTAGGGCAAATCGGCTCTTTAGTGGCAAAAATGGCTCGCGCTTTTGGCTTAAGAGTAATTTATAACAAAAGAAGCCGGGATTTGGAAGCGGAAAAAAACCTGGGAATTGAATACATGACTTTGGAGAACTTGCTTCGGGAAGCTGATATTGTCAGCTTGCATGTGCCTTTAACAAAAGAAACCGAGTACTTAATTAATTCCGAAAGATTAAGAATGATGAAAAAAGGGGCTTACCTTATTAATACTGCCAGGGGAAAAGTGGTTGACGAGGCGGCTTTGGTTGAGGCCTTACGCTCGGGCCATGTCAAAGGCGCCGGTCTTGATGTTTACGAATATGAGCCTGCGGTTAACCCGGAACTTTGTGGTTTGCCGAATGTGGTTTTAACTCCCCATATTGCTTCTTCAGTGCGCACGGTAAGAGACGAGATGGCCATTATGGCAGCTAAAAACATTGTTGAAGCCTTAAACGGCAGAAAACCCTTAAACTTGGTTTTTTAGAATGACAGTAAATCTTGAAAAAATTACCAGACAGGGGAAGGCTCTTTTTCTGGCTTATGATCAGGGAATTGAGCACGGCCCCACTGATTTTAATGACTCAAATGTCAATCCGGCAAGAATTCTTGAGATTGCAGAAAAAGGTTGTTTTACTGGGATAATTTTTCAAAAAGGGGTGGCGGAAAAATACTACGACAAAAAAAGAAACAAGATTCCTTTAATTGTAAAACTTAACGGCAAAACAAATCTTGTCAAAGACGAAGATCCGTATTCCCCGCAGATTTGTTCGATAAAAGAAGCGTTGGACCTAGGCGCTTCGGCTGTTGGCTACACCATTTATCTTGGTTCTGAGTTTGAATCTTTTATGACTGCAGAATTCGGAAAAATCCAGGAAGAGGCTCACGACAGGGACTTGCCTGTTATTGCTTGGATGTATCCCCGGGGAAGAAATGTTAACAGTGAATCAGACCCCAAGGTGATTGCCTATGCAGCAAGGGCAGGCTTGGAGCTTGGGGCAGACATTGTCAAGGTCCGTTATACTGACAGCCTTGAAAGCTTTCGCTGGGTAGTGGAAAGTGCGGGAAAGACAAAAGTGGTTGCCATGGGCGGTTCTAAAGAGGCGGAAGAAGACTTTTTGGTTAAAGCCAAAGAAATTATGGCTGCCGGAGCAATTGGTTTTGCCGTAGGCAGAAACATCTGGCAGTCTAAGGAGCCGTTGCTTGTTAGCCGCAGCTTGTCGGAAATTATTTGGGGACAGAAAAATGTTTGATGTGATTTCCTTTGGAACAGCCACTTTAGATGTTTTTTTAAGGTCAACCGGTTTGGATGTGGAAACCCAAAACGGAGAAAAAGACATATGTGTTCGCTATGGAGCAAAAATAGAGGTCAATGAAATATATTTCGAATCAGGCGGTGGAGGTACCAACTCGGCAGTGACCTTTGCCAGGCAGGGGCTTAAAGCGGCTTCAATTGTGCAAATAGGAGATGATTTTGCCGGAGAAAAAATTACTGCTGATTTAAAGAAAGAAGGAGTAGAAACTTCTTTTCTTAATGTCCAAAATAGCCACACCGATTACTCAACCGTTCTTTGGGCCGAAGACGGAGGCAGAACCATTTTAATCTATCGAGGCAAAACCAGACTTGAGAAAAAAGATGTTCCTTGGGAAAAACTGGAAACAAAGTGGTTTTACCTTTCTTCGCTTGAAGGCAACCTTGAAATTGTAGAAGAAATAATTTCCCGTTTTCCCCAGGCAAAAATTGCTTGGAACCCGGGAAGCCGGGAACTTAGTCAAAAAGAAACACTCCTTTCCCTGTTGCCCAATATTACCCAGCTTAATGTCAATAAAGAGGAAATGGAGGAATTACTTAACGAAGGCAAGCCTAAGGAAATAAAAGGACTATTGGAAATGGCCCAAAAACTGCCTTGCCAGTTTATTGTGGTAACCGACGACAGGAGAGGTTCTTATGTTTGGGAAAGAGAAAAAGCGACCTGGTGGCATGCCGGCATTTACGAAAAATCGCCGAGAAAAGAAACAACAGGAGCCGGAGATAGTTTTGGTTCAGGGCTCGTCACCGGGTTCATAAAAGGAAAAAGCACGGAAGAGTGTTTGCATCTTGCTTCTGCAAACGCCACTAGTGTGGTAAGCCGGGTTGGCGCCAAAAAAGGAATTCTTTTGGAAAGCGAACTTAGTCGTTGGCCCAAAGGAGAGCTTCAAATAGAGAAAGTATTTAATCATTGATTTTTTAACGAAAACGGCGACAATATTGATATGGCCGAGAAAGTCAAAAACAGCCTCTTAAAAGATTTTCATCAGGAAAAATCTTCGGAAGACAAGAAAAAAATAAGGTTTACCGTTCTTTTTTTGTTTGGTTTAACCGTTCTTTTGACAGTTCTTGCTATTGCCTATCGGGAAGTACCGAGGTTTTTTAAAGAAATGGGGGGTTCAGCTACCGTAGTTTCCCAGCAATTTAACCAACTTCCTTCCGCAACACCAACGCCCAAGTTTTCCGGTCTTAAAAAAAGCGTTGAGGAAATGCTTTCTCCCTTACGGGGTGTTTACGGAGTCTATTTTCAGAGCTTAGGAACAAATGAATCTTTTAGTATAAACGGCAAGGAAGTTTTTACGGCCGCTTCCTTAATCAAACTGCCGGTTATGCTGACTTTGTATCGTGAGGCAGATGCCGGCAGGGTGGATTTAGATACAGTTTATAGCTTAAAAGATAGCGACAGAACCGGTGGGGCCGGCTCTCTTGGCAATAAACCAACCGGTTACCAAGTTACCTATCGGGAATTGGCAGAACTTATGGGTAAACAATCAGACAATACTGCCTACACCATTATTACCAGGCTTTTAGGAAAAGAAAAAATAGAGGCAACTATTGAGGCTTTGGGAATGAGAAGCACTTCTTTTAAAGAAAACGAAACAACCCCTGAGGATATTGGCTTCTTTTTTGAAAGGCTTTACCGGGGAAAGGTTTTGACTGACAAAAGCAAGGAGGAAATATTATCTGTTCTAACAGATACTATTTGGGAAGACCGGATCCCTGCCGGAATTCCTGAAGGAATAAAGGTTTCTCACAAAATCGGCACCGAACTTAGGGTGATATCTGATGCCGGAATTATTTTTAGCGATAACCCCTTTATTTTGGTGATTCTTTCAGAGGATGTTAATGAGATAGAAGCAAAAAAAGCCCTTCCTGAAATTTCCGCCAAAATTTACGAGCTTTCGCAGTGAATTAACGGCGCTGCAGGTTTATTTCTGCGGTAGCGGTTGAGTTTCTAAGAATTTCTTCATTGCAGGAAAACTTAGGCTCGGTACCCGCAACGAAATATTCTTTCTTAGGCGAGGGACAGCCTTCACAAAAAAGAGTTCCGGTTAATTGGCAGATGGCTACTTCTTTAATTTCTTCGGGTTTGATAAAGACTTCTTCCGGCCTGTTTCTAAGTAAGGTGTCTGTAATTTTTCTCCAAATCGGGGAAGCGCCGGTTATGCCCGAGGCAACATAGCTCATGGGAGAGTTATCGTTGTTGCCAACCCAGACTGCCACTAGGGTTGAGGGGGTATAGCCAATAGTCCAGTTGTCTCTCATGTTTTGGGTGGTGCCGGTTTTAACTGCTACTTTTCTGTCGGGAATATTTAAAACAGAGCTAAAGCCAAAAGCAGGGGAGCGGGCCTGGTTGTCAGAAAGAATGTCGTTAATCAGAAAAGCAATGCTTGGGCTTAAAACCGGAGTCTCTTTACCTTGATAATTTTTTTCAATAATTTTCCCTTCACTGTTTTTAATTTCAAGCACTGGGTTAATATCCACCCTGATGCCGTTATTGGCAAAAACGCCGTAGGCAACTGCTAAATCCGTCATTTTTACCTCGCCTCCACCTAAAGTTAAAGAAAGGCCGAACCGGCTTGAGTCTTCCCAGGTGGTAATTCCCATTTCTTTGCCTCTTTCCACCATTCTTTTAACTCCAAAAGAAGCCAGAATTTTAACAGCAGGGACATTATAGGAAGAGCCTAAGGCGGTTCTTAGAGTAACTTTACCATGAAAGCGGTTGTCATAGTTTTTTGGAGAATAAGGCGGCTGCCCGGGAATTTTATAGGTAATAGGAGTGTCGTCAATTAAGGTTGCAGGAGTGAAACCGTTTTCTAAAGCAATGGAATAATTAATCGGTTTTATGGAAGAACCGGGTTGCCTTAGGGCGGTGGTGACATTAAAATTGCCGTCAATGTCTTTGGCAAAATAGTCTTTTGACCCAACCATGGCCAAAATTTCTCCTGTTTGGGGGTTAGTGACCAAAGCGGCACCGTTTGAGATGTTAAAGTGGCCTAATTTATTTATTTCCTCTGCCACAATTTCCTGGACTTTTTCCTGCAGGTCAAGATCTAAACTGGTTTTTACCTCAAGCCCGCCCTGCTCGACCATTTTTTCGCCGTATTTTTCAATCAAAAAATCTTTAACATACATGACAAAGTGAGGAGCATAAATTTCAGTTATCTGCGGGGCCAGGATTATTTCCTGCTTAAGCGTTTCCTCTCTTTGTTTTTCAGTGATATATCCGTCTTCGACCATTCTTCTTAACACCAAAGCCTGTCTTTCTTTGGCTAAATGAGGATTATTACCTAAAGGGGAAAACTGGGTTGGTGAAGCCGGTAGTCCTGCCAGGAGCGCTGCTTCAGCCAAGCTAAGTTCACTGGCGTGCTTATTAAAGTATTTTTGCGCAGCCTCCTCGATTCCGTAAGCCGAACCGCCGTAACCAACCTCATTAAAATACATCTCAAGAATCTGGTCTTTTGAGTATTTCTTTTCCACCAACAAAGCAAGCACCGCTTCTTTGATTTTTCTTTCCCAGGTTTTTTCTGGAGAAAGGAGAGCGTTTTTAATCAGTTGCTGGGTAATGGTGGAGCCGCCGGTTTTGCCTCCTTTAAAAATGTTTTTGTAAGCAGCTCTTACAATGCCGCGGAAAGAAAGTCCTTGGTGATGATAAAAATCCTTATCTTCAATGGAAATTGTGGCCTGAATAAGGTGGGTTGGCAGTTTTTGTAAAGAAATAGGGGTACGATTTTTTTCCTGATAAATTTTATAAAGAAGCTTGCCGTTGCGGTCAAAAATCTTGGTAGTCATGTTTTGGTCTCTTTTGGCTAGTTTTTCAGGCGAAGGAAGATCTTTTAAAACCACGAAAGAAAAGTAAAAGATTAAAAACATGGCAAAAAAAGAACCGAGAGTAAAAGAAGTGACCTTAACCACAAAGCTTGCTTTGATTTTTTGAAGAGCCTCTTTTTTTACCGACTTCTCTTCCTTGCTTTTAGAAATTGTTAGTCTTGGGAGAGTGATTTTAGGCAGAAAAAGGCGGGGGAGATTTATTTTGGGAAAAGAAAAAGAAGGTAAGTTTGGTTTTGGTAAAGAAATTTTCTCTACATTATTTTTAATCTGCGACAGTAAGCCGAGTGTTTTTTTGACAAAGGAGATAAGTAAAAGAAAGCCGTAGCCTAAAAAAAGAAAACCCCTAAATATAGGTTTTCCGATTTGTCTTAGCGGCGTGGTAATTATTACCTGTTTTTTTGAGGGTTTTTGGTAGAGAATTTTACCCTCAGAAGAGAGCTTTTTAACCTTTTTTCTCTGCCTGACTTTGCCTGTCCTCTCAGTCATAGCCTTATTTTAAACGCTAAAGGCCGAAAAAAGAAGATATCAAAATAGATCTTTTTATTATTTAAGGAAGCTTTAGATTTTTGGCGTCAAACCAGGCTGAACTGGTGGCCATCGGGCAATCCAAGCAAAAAATTGAGCCAGTAAGGTCGACAATTGCCGGATGCTCTTGGGGTTCTATATTCTCCGGCGGTATATTTTGCCCTGGCTGAACAGGAGAGCCGTTAGTTTTGTCAATTAAAATCTGCTTTCTTAAGGACTCGGTTTCAGTGGGAACTGTACCCTCAATAAAATATTCATATCTGGTAGTGCAGCCCGAGTCGCCGGGAAGAAGGCCGCTTATACTGCATATCGAGGTGCCGATAATGCCATTTGGCTTAACCGGCCATTCCTGAGTGGTTTTACCGTTTTCCTTGTCTTTGATTTCCAATACTGCTCTTGTAATTTTGTTCCAGATCGGGGAAGCGCCGGTTACACCTGAGGCTACATAGCTCATGGAAGAGTTGTTATTGTTGCCGACCCAAACTGCCACTAGGGTCGAGGGGGTATAGCCAATAGTCCAGTTGTCTTTTTTGTCATTAGTAGTCCCTGTTTTTACGGAAACTTCAGGATGATTTCTTACCACTAGATATGAAGAAGCTCCAAACATTGGTTGCCTGGCATTATTGTCTAAAAGAATGTGGGAAATAAGGTAGGCGGTTTCCGGAGAAAGAATTTGTTCTCCTTCTTCGGCTTTTTTTTCTTCAAGCACCTTTTCGGTGTGATCTTCTACTTTTTGAATTGCATAAAGAGGCTGCTTTTTTCCCTGATTGGCCAAAACTCCAAAAGCTGAAGCTAAATCTGTCATCTTTACCTCACCTCCGCCTAAAGTTAAAGAAAGGCCGTAATCTTTCGGCTCCTTAAAAGTAGTAATGCCCATGGCTGAGGCGCTGGCAATGAAGTTTTCAAGTCCGTTTAAGGCAAGAACTTTGACCGCAGGAATATTGTAAGAATTTCCTAAGGCAAAGCGGATTTGGGTAACGCCATGGAAACTATTGTCATAGTTGTCAGGGCAGTAAGCTTTTGAGCCGGTATTTTTAAAGCAAGTAGGAATATCAAGAATCACGGTTGCCGGGGTAATGATTTTTCTTTCAATTGCCAGGGCATAGTTTAGTGGTTTTATGGAAGAACCGGGTTGCCTTAGGGCGGTGGTGACATTAAAATTGCCGTCAATGTCTTTGGCAAAATAGTCCTTTGACCCAACCATTGCCAAAATTTCTCCTGTTTGGGGGTTAGTGACCAAAGCGGCACCGTTTGAGACTTTTTCTCTTTTAAGTTTAGCCACTTCAGTGGCAACTGCTTCCTGGGCAAGCTCTTGGATTTCAAGATCCAAAGTAGTGTGGACTCTTAAGCCTCCTTGATCAACCATTTTCTGCCCGTATTTTTCAACTAAAAGATCTTTGACATACATCACAAAATGAGGTGCTTTTATGCCTTTGCCGTGTTCAGCGTAGGCAAGCTCTTCTTCTTTGGCTTTTTCGGCTTCTTCTTCTGAAATGAAGTTATTTTTAGCCATTTCGTCTAAAACATATTCCTGCCTTTTTTTTGCCAGTTCTGGCTGGGCGCCAAAAGGTGAATAGCGGGTTGGTGAGGCGGGCAGCCCTGCCAAAAGCGCTGTTTCAGCCAGGCTCAGGTCTTCCGGGGTTTTCCCAAAATACATTTGGCTGGCTGAGGCGATGCCGTATGCAGTGCCGCCATAAGGAATCTGATTTAGATACATCTCAAGAATTTTTTCCTTAGGATAGATAATTTCAACTGCAATGGTAAGCAGAGCTTCGCGGACTTTTCTTCTTAGGGTTCTTTCCTGGGTTAAAAGAGTGTTTTTAACCAGCTGCTGGCTGATTGTGGAACCTCCCTGAAGTTTGCGCCTGAAAACAGTGTTAAAACCGGCTCGGATAATACCGGTAATAGCGAAACCTTTATGTTTGTAAAAATTTTTGTCTTCGCTGGCGATGGTAGCATATTTTACATAGTCAGGAAGATCGGTAAGTGTAATCGGGGTGCGGTTCTTTTCCACATAGATGTCATAAAGAAGCTTGCCATTGCGGTCAAAAATTTTAGTGGAAACAGGAAAGCTGTCGGGAGAGGAAAGCTTTGTCGGAGAAGGCAGGTCTTTAAGGATGGAAAAGTAAATTAAAATGAGGCAAATAAATCCAAAGATTAAAGCGCGTTTTATTCTTACTGATTTTAAAAAAGACAAGGATTTGGTTTTTCTTTTTGTTCTTCGTCCTTTTTTTCTTTTTGCGGGCATGGAAAAATTATACCTTTTCCCTTTTCTTTATTCAAAAAATTAAGTTGAAGGAATGGTATATAATACCTCTATGTCGGCAAAAACGGAAAAATGTATAAAAAATATCTTCTGGGCAGTACTAATGTTTACAGTTGGCTTTGCCGGTTTTTCCCTTATTGGAGCAGCCGTAATTATCGTTCTTTTGGCAACCGGAAATTTGCCAGCAATCTAATTGACTTTGAAAGCGGAATTTTTTAAAATGACCATAATGACAAAAGACCTTTTACTTTTCCCTAAGAACCCTTAAAAGGGCTTTGGAAAAGTGAAGAAACAAAGCCCCTGAGGGGCTTTTTTTGTATAATAGCTTAATAACTAAAATGGCAGAAGAAAAAAAAGAAAGATATTATCCTCGTGAGATTGAACCCAAATGGATAGAAAAGTGGCGGGAAGCTTCTACCTACAAAGCTTCTGATTTTGATAAAAGGCAAAAAAAGTATGTTTTGGTTGAGTTTCCTTATCCTTCCGGTTTTGGTCTTCATGTTGGCCATGCCTTTGCTTTTACCGGAGGAGATGTTTTAGCCCGTTTTTTCAGGATGAAGGGTTATAATGTTCTTTTTCCTATGGGTTGGGATGCTTTTGGTCTGCCGACAGAAAATTATGCCATTAAAGAAAAGCGCCGCCCTCAGGAAATTACCAGGGAAAATACAACCCGCTTTAAAGAGCAGATGCAAAGAATGGGTTTGTCTTTTGATTGGGAAAGAGAAATTAATACCACAGACCCAGACTACTATAAATGGACCCAGTGGATTTTTATTGAGCTTTTTAAAAAAGGTTTAGCCTACAAAGCCCAAATGCCGATCAATTGGTGCCCCAGCTGCAAAATTGGTCTTGCTAATGAGGAAGTTATTAACGGTAAGTGCGAAAGATGTGGGGCAGAAGTAACAAAGAAAAACTTAGAGCAATGGATTGTTAAAATTACAGATTACGCGGACCGGTTGATAAACGGCCTTGAAAAAACTAACTTTGTGGAAAAGGTAAAAGCAGCCCAGATTAACTGGATTGGTAAAAAAGAAGGCGCACACATTAATTTTCCGGTTAAAGGTAAAGATTTAAAAATAAGGGTATTTACCACCCGGCCGGATACACTTTACGGTGCTACTTTTATGGTTTTAGCGCCAGAACTTTCTTCTCTTTCCGAGCTAACCTTGCCAGGGCAAAAAAGGGCGGTAGAGGAATACATTGACCAGGCCCAGAAAAAGACAGAGCTGGAAAGAACTGAACTCACCAAGAAAAAAACAGGCTGTTTTACCGGCAGCTTTGCCATAAACCCCATCAATGGAAAAGAAATTCCGATTTGGGTCGGCGATTTTGTTTTGTCTTCTTACGGTACAGGTGCAATTATGGGCGTGCCGGCGCATGACGAGCGCGACTTTGATTTTGCCCAAAAATACGGTCTTCCGGTTATCCCGGTGATAGAACCGCCTGAAAATGATTGGGACTTTTCTAAATCAGCTTATACCGAGACTGACCGGGGAACGACTGTTAATTCCGAGCTTTGGAATGGAGTTACGCCAACAGAGGCGATAAAACTAGCGATAAAGTATTTGGAAGAAAAATCAATTGGCAAAAAGGCAACCACTTATCATTTGCGTGACTGGATTTTTTCCAGACAGCACTATTGGGGTGAGCCTATTCCCATGGTTTTTTGTGAGAAGTGCGGTTGGCAACCAGTGGAGGAAAAAGATTTACCAGTCAGACTGCCTCCGGTTGAGGAATATGAACCAACCAAAACAGGCGAGTCGCCGCTTGCTTCAATAAAAGATTGGACAATGACAAAATGCCCCTCTTGCCGGGGGAAGGCAAGAAGAGAAACAGACACCATGCCTAACTGGGCCGGAAGTGACTGGTATTTTTTAAGATACATTGACCCAAAAAATAATCAAAGCCTGGCTGATCAAAAAAAGCTTAAGTATTGGCTGCCGGTTGATATTTATATCGGCGGAGACGAACACAATACCTTACATCTTCTTTACTCAAGGTTTATTTACCAGTTTTTGTGGGATATTGGTGTTGTTCCCAAAGAAGAGCCAGAACCATATTATAAAAGGGTTTCGCACGGTGTGATTTTGGGCCTAGACGGCCAGAGAATGAGTAAATCAAGAGGTAATGTAGTTAACCCTGATGAAATTTGGGAAGCTTTTGGCGCTGATGCCTTGAGAGTTTACCTTATGTTTATTGGTCCTTTTGATGCAACCATGGTTTGGAGTCAGGAAAGCCTGGAAGGAGTTTACCGCTTTTTAAAAAAAGTATGGAACCTATTTTTAAACCAGGTTTCTGAAAAGGAAACTGAAGCAAAGCTTAAGCGTAAACTCCACCAAACAATTAAAAAGGTAGGGGAAGACATCGGTAACTTTAAATATAATACGGCCGTGGCGGCAATGATGGAATTTGCCAACAGCTGGCAAGCATCAGGCAACCTTTCAAGAAGTGATTCCTTGCTTTTTTTAAAGACTATGGCTCCCTTTGCTCCTTTTTTAGCCGAAGAGCTTTGGTCAAGATTGGGAGAGGCTTTTTCAATTCACGCTACTTCTTGGCCGGAGCATGATCCAAAATTGATTGAAGAGGAGAGGGTGGTTATTGCTGTGCAGATAAACGGTAAGTTAAGAGAGACTTTGGAAATTGATTTTTCTTTGGCTAAAAATAAGAATGAAGTTGAAGAAAGGGCTAAAAAGAGCGAAAAAGTGGAAAAATATCTTAAAGACAAAGAACTTAAAAAGACAATTTTTGTCCCCGGAAAGCTTATTAACTTCGTTGTTTCCTGATATTTGACAACAATCGCTTGCCTGGGTGTATAATTGCATTTACCGATGCTGAAAAGAGTCTTAACCCTGGTTTTGGTTTTTACCTTTGCTTTTAGCGTTCTTTTTGTTTCCGTTAAAAACGCCACCATTAGTGCTCCAAGCAGTTTTGCCGTAACCTCTCTTAAACTTACTGTTTCGGAAGAATCAAGCGCTTCGGCGGAAGCAACCCCCACGGCTGTTCCAAAATCTGATTATTTCCTCGCCTATCCGGGGATTTTGCCCGATAACCCTCTTTATAAAATTAAGATGATAAGAGACAGGGTTAAAATTTGGCTTGTCAGGAAAACTCTGGACAGAGCGAGCTTGTTCTTGCTTTACTCTGATAAAAGATTGGGGGCAGGAAAAGTTTTAGTTGAAGGAGGAAAACCTGAGATGGGAATTCCCACTTTAGTAAAGGCGGAAAGATACTTTGAAAAAGCCATTCTTGAGACGGAAAAAGCAAAAGCCCAAGGAATAGAGACAGCTGAGTTTAGGGAAACGCTCAGGAAAGCTTCTTTAAAGCATGAGGAGGTTTTAAAAGAAGTTAAAGAAAGGGTTGATTCTTCAGGCAAAGAAGCAGTTGATGACCTTCTTAAATATATGTCTCCGGTAAAGGCAAAACTTAACGGGATTTAAACCACTCTTCCATATCCTTTTTACAAATTGAAGAAATAATTAGCACAATCTTTTTAAACCTTTTTTTTAAAAAATTCCACTGATTACCAAAATTCTCCCAAAAAATCGAGGCGTTTCACCACTCTTGACCTATTTTGATATAAAAATTGCTGGTTGACAGGCCTTCTATCGCTTGGGTGATAATGGTTTCACTTTTAAGTAAAAACCCTCGCTCGTTTTTACTTTTTTATCTATTAATTTTTTTATTTCTGTATAGATGAAAGAAAACGAACTTACCGTTAAAAGAATAAAAAAAAGAGATGGCCGCATTGTTTCTTTTAATGAAAAAAAGATTTTAGCTGCCGTTTTAAAGGCAATGAGGGCAGTCGGAGAGGCTAATAAAGAGAAAGCAGGAACAATGACAGACCAGGTTGTTCAGCTTTTGGAAAAGCGTTTTGACGGCCATACTGTTCCCGGCGTTGAGGAAATTCAGGACATTGTTGAAGAGGTGCTCATTAAAAACCGGCAAGTGGCGGTAGCCAAGGCCTACATTCTTTACCGCGAGCTTCACCGAAAAATAAGAGACATAAACAGCTTGGTTGATAGTGACGAGATGGTTAACAACTATATTAAGAAGCTTGACTGGCGGGTAAAAGAAAACAGTAACATGACCTATTCTCTCCAAGGCCTTAACAATCATGTTTCCAGCTTAATTACTTCAAATTTCTGGTTAAACCAAATATATCCTCGAGAAATTGGCGAAGCTCATGTCGGCGGAGACCTTCATATTCATGATTTGGCGATTTTGGCGGCTTACTGCTGTGGTTGGGATTTAAGAGAGTTTTTAGTTAAAGGTTTTGGCGGGGTGCCGGGAAAAATTTATTCAAAGCCCCCCAAGCATCTAAGAACAGCCTTAGGACAGTTGACAAACCTCATTTACACTCTTCAGGGAGAAACAGCCGGAGCTCAGGCTGTTTCCAGTTTTGATACCCTGCTTGCGCCTTTTATCTATTATGACAAGCTTTCATATAAAGAAGTTAAACAAGCTTTGCAGGAGTTTATGTTTAATATGAATGTGCCCACTCGGGTTGGTTTTCAGACTCCCTTTTCAAACATTACCCTTGACTTGGTAGTTCCTGACATGATGAAAAAAGAGCCGGTTATAATCGGCGGGGAACCGCAGAACAAAACATACGGCGAGTTTCAAGAGGAAATAAATATTTTTAATAAAGCTTTAGGAGAAGTTTACCTTGAAGGCGATGCCCAAGGCAGAGTTTTTTCTTTTCCGATTCCCACCATAAATATTACCAAGGATTTCGATTGGGAAAACCCTTATCTTGAAAACCTCTGGGAGGCGACAAGAAAATACGGAATTCCCTATTTTTCAAACTTTGTAAACTCTGACATGAAGCCTGAAGACGCAAGGAGCATGTGCTGCCGTCTGAGGCTTGACAACAGAGAGCTTAGAAAAAAAGGCGGCGGTCTTTTTGGAGCCAATCCCTTAACCGGCAGTATCGGGGTAGTGACAATTAATCTTCCCAGGATCGGCTATTTAGCTGAAAACAAAACTGATTTTAAAGAAAGGCTTGGAAATTTAATGGATTTGGCAAAGGAAAGTTTGGTTATTAAAAGAAGGGTAGTTGAAGATTTTACCGAAAAAGGACTTTATCCTTATTCAAAGTATTTCCTTGAAGGTATAAAGGAACGGTTTGGCGAATATTGGAAAAACCATTTTAACACCATTGGCCTTTTAGGTATGAATGAAGCCTGTCTTAACTTCCTTAACAAGCCGATTTATTCGCCTGAGGCTAGAAAATTTGCTCTTGAGATACTTAACTTTATGCGCGACAAAATGGGCAAATATCAGGAAGAAACAAACCAGCTTTTTAATCTTGAGGCCACGCCGGCAGAAGGAACTTCTTACCGCTTTGCCCGAGAAGACAGAAAGCGCTTTAAGGACATAATTTTTGCTAATGATAGTGCTTTTAAAGAAGGCAAAGCAGAGCCTTTTTACAGCAACTCAACCCAGCTGCCGGTTAACTACACTTCCGATATTTTCGAAGCTCTAGAGCATCAGGATGACCTGCAGTGCCTTTATACAGGCGGCACGGTTTTCCACGGGTTTTTAGGGGAAAGTATGCCGGACATTAATTCCTTGAAAAACTTAGTTAAAAAGATTGCCGACAAGTTTCATTTGCCTTACTATACTTTAACCCCCACCTTCAGTATATGCCCGGTTCACGGATATCTTTCAGGAGAGCATTTTTTCTGCCCGAAGTGCGACGAAGAGCTTGAAAGAAAGAAAGAAAAGTTTGAGAAAGAAGGACTTGAAGTTATTATTGAAAACTAAAGGAGGTGAGAATGTCCAAACAGATTTTTTTAAAAAGGCAACCCTGCGAAGTTTTTTCAAGAATTGTCGGCTATTTAAGGCCGGTATCACAGTGGAATGACGGCAAACAGGCGGAATTCTCCATAAGGAAGACCTTTAAATCTTAAAATGCAGATTGCTGGTTACCTTAAGACTTCGCTTATTGAATGGCCGGGGTTGGTCAGCTCGGTTATTTTTACTTCTGGCTGTAATTTTCGTTGCCCTTTTTGCCACAATCCTGAACTGGTAGAAAAAAGAGCAAAGCCTGTTTTAAAAGAGGAAGAAGAAATTATTTCAGACTTAAAAGCACGAAAAAAGTGGGCAGATGCCGTAGTTATTACCGGTGGCGAGCCAACCCTGCAAAAGGATTTACCGGAGTTTTTGGGAAAATTAAAAAAAATTGGCTACCAAACCATGGTTCATACCAACGGTACTAACCCCAAGATGCTTAAAGAACTAATAAAAGGATCTCTGGTTAATTACCTTTGCATGGACATTAAAGGAGATTTTGAAAATTATGGAAAGTATACTGGAGTTAGCTTTGGCTTTGAACCAGTTAAAGAAAGTCTGGCCTTGATTTTTCAAAGCAACCTTCCTTTTGAACTTCGTTCTACTCTTGTTCCTACTTTGCACGACCGTGAAGGTCTTGAAAAAACGGCCAAATGGGTAAAATCAGCCGGAAATTTTAAAGAAGATAACTTTAGCTGGTATCTTCAACAGTTTCGTCCTACCAGTTGTCTTGATCCTGAATTTACAAAAATTAAACCTTTCTCCAAAGAAGAAATGGAAAACTTCCTGGGGGTTTTTAAAAAACACTTTTCTAAGGTGTTTTTAAGAGGAGTGTATTAAACAATAACTTTTCTCCTGTCTCCTTTGGCTGTATAATGTATCCATGCCTGAGCTGCCCGAGAAAGAAATTTTAAACCAGCTTTTTAAAGAAGAAAGCGAAACTTATCCGGTAAAAATTGAAGAAGAACCAGAGTTAAGCCCGGAACTTGAGCCGGCAATAAAAAAGGTAGAAAAAGAAATTTATCTTTCTCAACCAATTACGGATGATAATAACCAACCTTTGGTTTCTCCTCCGGCACCGCAGCATCCGACCATTGTCTTACCAATCAGCCATACTCAGTATGCCAGGGGGTTAACTCAAAAAGTGACAGAATCAATCCGTTGGCTTACGGAATGGTGTTTAAGAGTTATAAAAATATTTGGAACAAGAGCGGAATTTAGGAAAGAAGAAAACTAATGAATTCTAATTTAATTGACTTGATTGGCAACTTAAGATTGTTTATTAACGCTGCTTTAGCAGCTACTTTAACAGCTCTTTTTGGTTTGGTTTTAGGCCAGGTTTTAGTGATTTGGTACAGGAACAGAAAAAGGGAAGAGAAATCGCTTGAGTATGTACTTCTTCAAGTAGCGGTCCCCCGGGACAACGAAGTAAAAATTGACGCGGCCGAGCAGATGATTTCTTCTTTTTCTTCACTCCACAAAGGCGGGAAGCTTTCTTTTTTAAGACTTCAGGACCACATTTCTTTTGAAATTGTGGGTTTACCTGAAGATATTCGCTTTTATGTTTCCATGCCTAAAAATTTAAGGGATATGGTGGAAAAACAAATTCACGGCACCTACCCCGGAGCAGACATAAAAGAGGTGAACGAGTACAACATTTTTTCTGAAAAAGGAAAAGTAACTTATACCGACCTTCAATTCAGGTCTTCTTCCTATATGCCGATAAAAGTCTACAAAGACTTGCCGACTGATCCGCTTGCTTCAATTACCTCGGCTTTGGCCAAAATGAAAGAAGGGGAAGGGGCAGCCATTCAGATGATTATTTCTCCGGCAGGAAACACCAACCGTTCTGCGGGCAGAAAATATATCTCAAAAGTGAAAAAAGACGAGAGCGATCCTGAAAAAGCAAGCTATAAAGTTGACCCCAAACAAATGGAAGCAATCGAAAACAAGTGCTCAAAGCCCAACTTTGAGACAAACATAAGAATTGTTGTCTCTTCTACCGACTTAGCTTCCGCCAAAGCCCATCTGCAAAATATAAAAGCAGCTTTTGAACAGCTTTCAGGTGATCAAAATGGCTTTAAGAGCTATAAAGTGAGACTGCCCAAGCTTTTTATGACTGATTTTATTTACCGCTACCAGCCTCTTTTTTATCTTAACCGCAACAAAATTGTTTTAAGCAGTGAAGAGCTGGCTACTATTTTTCACTTTCCCAATAAAACTGTGGAAACACCTCATATTTTTTGGCTTAATGCCAAAAGAGCGCCGGCTCCCCAGCAAATTCCCAAACAGGGAATATATTTAGGCAAAAGCGTTTTCAGGGGTACTGAGCAACCGGTTCATATTGGTGACTCTGACCGGATGCGCCATATTTATATTATTGGCGCTACCGGCACAGGCAAATCACAGCTTTTGGTAAAAATGATGCACCAAGATCTTAAGGCCGGAAAGGGCTTTTGTTTTATTGATCCTCATGATACTTTTGAGCAGGTAATGCAGCTTATTCCGCCGGAAAGGGCGGATGATGTGATTTACTTTTCTCCGGCTGATATTGACCGGCCGATTGGCCTTAATCTGCTTGAGGCAGAGACAGAGGACCAAAAGCATTTCATTACCACGGCAATTATTAACCTCATGTATAAGCTCTTTGACCCTTATAAGACCGGAATTGTCGGTCCTAGGTTTGAGCATGCAATTAGAAACGCCATGTTAACGGTAATGTCTGAGCCGGGAAGCACTTTTATTGAGGTGGTTCGCTGTTTAACTGACCCAAGATATGTTCAGGAACTTCTTCCTAAGGTTCAGGATCCGGTGGTAAGAAGGTATTGGACAGACCAGATTGCCCAAACCTCTGATTTTCATAAATCAGAAACCCTTGATTACATTGTTTCTAAATTCGGCCGTTTTGTCACCAATAAAATGATAAGGAATATAATCGGCCAGTCAAAAAGCGCTTTTGATTTTAGAAAGGTAATGGATGAAGGGAAAATCCTTATCATTAATCTTGCCAAAGGCCAGATCGGCGAGGAAAACTCGAGCTTTTTAGGCTTGATCCTTGTTCCTAAAATTTTAATGGCTGCAATGAGCCGTTCCAATATTCCTGAAGCTCAGAGAAAAGACTTTTATCTTTATGTGGACGAGTTTCAGAACTTTGCCACTCCTGATTTTGCCCAGATCCTTTCTGAAGCGAGGAAATTTCATCTTGGCCTTTGTGTGGCCAACCAATTTATTGGCCAGATGGACGAAGAGGTGAAAAATGCAGTTTTCGGAAATGTAGGAACAAAAATTGCCTTTAGGGTGGGAGTAACTGATGCCCAGTATTTACAGCATGAGTTTTCGCCCACATTTTCAGAAAGCGATCTTTTAAATATTGAGGCTTTTAATGCTTACATAAAAACCATTGTTAACAACGAGCCTGTACCTTCTTTTTCAGTTAGCATGAAAGACGACATGCCACCAATTTGGAAAGAAATGAGCCCTGAGCTTTCAGAAAAGATAAAAGAGCTTTCCCGGCTTAAGTACGGTAAAGAACGGTCTTTGGTTGAAGCGGAAATTGCCAAAAGAGCCAGGTTATAATATTATCTTTCTAATGCTTGAAAGAGTAAACCAAAGCGATGAATCGGGAATTGGTGCAAGCATCAACAAGGCGGCTTCAGAAGCTTTTTTTCTTGTTTCTCAAACACTGCAAAAACCAGTCGGCCCTGATTCAGAGCAATGTTTTTCCATAGTATGGGCGATGAGGCAAAAGCTAAGAAGAGCTTTTCCTCTTTTGTCTCCGGTTTATACCAGGCTTTTTTATCCTAATGGCTTTTACAAAGAACATGTTTTTTTGAGGCTGCCTTATAAGGATAAGGTCTTTGCGGTTGACCCGACCTACCAGCAGTTTTTAGACGAAGAGGAAAAAAGAGCTGTTCCGTCAGTTGCCGTTATGCCGGCAGACAGTTTTGAAGAGCTCTCTTTATCTTTATCTTTTCACCAAATACCTAAAGAGCACCACTCTGCTTGGCTAAAACCGATTTTCCCTGACCGTTTCAGAACCCAAAACAAGGCTGGGTTTTGGTATAATAGGGAAAGTAAGTATACAAGCTTTTTGGGCTAAAGTAGGGACCAGTAACTCAGTGGTTAGAGCGGTTGTCTTATAACGAATTTGGAGCCATAGCTCAGTGGTAGAGCACTACTCTTATAAAGTAGCCGTCGATGGTTCGAGTCCATCTGGCTCCACCATCCAAATTCGGTATACCGCGCTTTGTGCGTTATAAACAACAGGTCCCTGGTCCGATTCCAGGCGCGTCCACACAAGGTCCAAAGAGTATATTTTGCGAAGCAAATTATAAGTTGGAAGTCCTTGGTTCGAATCCAAGCTGGTCCACTAATTTGACTAATTGGAAAAATTTGTCTAATTTGGAAACATGGGAGGGTGTGAAAGCTTACTTGTTTATAGGCTGGCGGTAACGATTGACGACGGAACAATCCTCTTCTGTCAGAAATTTCTCCCTGAATATTCTGAAAAAAGGACGGTTGAACAAATGATCCAGGCCTCAAGATCAGGTAAACAGAATATTGTTGAAGGTTCTCTTGAAAAAAGTTTTGAGGGAACATTAAACTTACCGGGGTGGCGAGGGCCAGTTATGGTGAACTTCTCGAAGATTTTAAGGACTTTCTAAGGAGAAGAAAACTTTCCCTTTGGTCAAAGAATGATAGTAGAGGGTTTTGAAGATTAGAGCTTTCCGAGAGACAACTGATAAAGAGACTAATTTGGCTAATTTGTCTAATTGGGCAAATTTGAGTTTGGAAAAGCCCGAAGGGTTTGCAAACCTAATGATTTGCCTGATTTATAAAGAAACCTTTCTTTTGGATCAATTACTTAGAGCTCAAGAGAAAAAGTTTGTAGAGGAGGGGGGATTTAGAGAGAATTTGTTTAGAAAGAGACGAGAATTCTTAAAGAAGAACGAATTAGTCTAATTAGACAAATTGGTCTAATTTGATAAGATGAAAAATTTATAGTTCTTCAAGTTTAACGGCGCCTTCTTTTTTCTCGCCAAGAAGTTTCAGGTATTTTTCTGTAGTGGAAAGTCTTTTGTGTCCTGCCAATTTGGAGATGGTAATGAGGGGGGTACCGGCTGCTAAATGATGGTAAACCCAGGTGTGCCTTAAATCATTTACTTTTGCGTCCTTGATTCCCGCTAGCTCAAAATAGCGCTCAATAGAAGAGCGAATGTTTCTTATAAGAAAAGGTCTGCCAGTTTTAGTTACAAAAATAGCATTTTCTTTGACTTCCGGCCTTTCTTTTAAATATTTTTCTAAAGCTTCTTTGGCAGCTTTGTTTAGAGGAATAGTTCTGCCTTCGTGTGATTCGTAGGGCTTAATTACAATTTCGTCTCCTTTGTAGTCTTCTAAATTCAGGTTTGCCACTTCACCGATCCTGATTCCGGTTTGAAGCATCAACTCAACAATGGCAGAAATTCTGGCATCTCCGCGGCAAGCATCTCTTAAAGCTCGGTATTCTAGCTTTGAAAGGACTCTTGGCGGTTTTACCTCGTATTTTGGGTGGGCAACGGAAACAGCCGGGTCAGTTTCAATATAGCCTTCTGTTTTAAGAAAGCGGAAAAAAGTTTTTATGGAGTTTATTTTTCTGGAAACGGATTTGGCAGTATAGCCTCTTGAATTTAGGTTTTCTTTAAATTCTTCAAGCAATGGCTGATTAACGGCTGTGGTTGCCGCTACTCCTTTTCCTTCAAGAAACTTCGCCAACTGCGCAATATCATTGGTGTATGCTAATATTGTAGCTGAAGCTCTTTTCTGGTTTTTTAAAAATTCGGAAAATTTTTCCGAAGCATCTTTAATGGTTATAGAATTGTTCATTTATACTGTCCCATAATATCATCAGACAAGTTTGATGTCAACAAATTCCTTTGCAAAAAAAATATACCCTCTTTTTTTAATTATCATAACTGTTAGTCTGGCCATAGGCAGTTTAAGACATGTTTTTGTTTACTTAAGAATATCTAAAAAAATTGTTGATAAGGAAAAAGAGCTTGAAAGCCTGGAAGAAAAAAATAAAGCTTTAAAAGTAAGGCTTCAAGAAGTTCAAAGTCCAAAATTTCTTGACGAAGAGGCAAGAAAGCTTTTAGGAGTGGGCGATGCTAGTGGTGCAGCCGAAATTACTTTTGACCCAATTATTACGGAAATTCCCAAAGAAGCACCAAAAGAGCCTTCGAATCTCCAAAAATGGCTTTCATATTTTGGTTTTTAAGAAGCTTTAGGTTCAATTTTATTAAACTGGAAAAGAGGTATTGGCTTAAACCAATCTTCCTTCCAACCATAAGACACCTCGAGAAAATCAACCGCTTTCATACCTAGGTCAATGGCATCCTGAATTAAAAGAAGGTTAGTGTAGTTTCCTAGGCCGGGATGTTTTTCAATATCATAGGCGCCATTAAGGGCATAATAAACGCCCCTGTGAAGGGCAATTAAATCAACCCCCACAACTTCACTATTAATTTCCGTGGTAACTGTTCTAATTTCATATTCTCCTTTTTGTCTTATAATCTCTCTAAAGGTTTGTTTTCTTTGTTCTTGAACAAAAGCAGAAAGGTCTTTATTTTCAAACCTTTTAATGCTCAGTTCAAAAAGCCTCTCAATATCTTCGAAACGGTTAAAGATAGTTTTAGGGTTTTTGCTTAGGATAATTCTTCGGTCGCGGTTAAGATTGTACTTTTTTTTTCTGTTAAATCGGCAAAGGAAGGAGTCAAGAGAAGGGTATTGCTCCAGGGACAACAAAAACTTGGGGTCATCGCTGGTTAGGCCAAGCCTTCTGGCGGTTTTCACCCCCATGCTTAAAGCGTTTAAAAGCACTTTTTGTTCAAAAAGGGAAAAAACAAGGGGAATTATTGATTTATCCTTAAACCAGAAAGTGTTACCTTCTTGCCACCAGGAGCCGAACCACCTAAGCTCGTCTTTGTCTTTCTCATACCACAAAGGAAGTAAGCCTAAAGGCTCTCCGGCTTTTTCAAAGATAAGAAAAACAGGCTGGTTTTTGTAGCCAAGGTAAAAAGCGTAACGAAAACCCCAAAGCTCAAAAAGGGTTTTTTTAGGGCTGAATTTTTCAAAAAGTTGACGGCAGACTTCAAGGTTAGTTTCTACCCTGACCACCACATTTTGCCTTTTTACTTGCAAGAGGTTACTTTCCAGAGGTTCGATTGTTTGGGCATTAAAAAAAGAGCAGATAAAGTCCAAACCGGGAGGCTTGCTGTCTTCTTTTAGTGTTTCGTCGTTACTGTCAGCCATGCAAAAAAAATAGTATTTTACATTAATAATTAAGAAAAAAAAGTAAAGAAAAGTCAATCATTAATTTGAGGCTAATTTGAAGCTAAAAAAATGCACCCTTTTTTAAAAAGATTTTAGTAGCAAGGGAGGGGATCGAACCCTCGACCTCGGCGTTATGAGTGCCGCGCTCTGACCGACTGAGCTACCTTGCCTTAAAAAAGTAAGGTGATTATATCAATAAAAAAGCCCCTAAACAATTTAAGGAGCTTTATTTTGTTGCGGGGCCAGGAATTGCGCCTGGTCTGCGAGATTATGAGCCTCGCGTGCGACTTTACACTACCCCGCGCGTATACACTATATTATAGCTTTAAATAGCTTCAAGGTCAACCCTTTTGAGAGAGTTTTAAAAGTTCCTCAAAATTATCCTTATCACCAGCTTTGTTTTTAATGGTTTTCCCGCATTTAAGGCAGCGGTGAACAACACTAAAGCTTCCGGCTTTGGTTTCAACTGCTACAGGTTCCATTAAACCAAGACAGGAAGATTTCCTGTCTCCGGGAGTTTCTTTGTCTACATGCTTGCTAAAAAGGCAGTTAGGGCAGTGGTTGGTAAAGCCGTTTCCTTTAACCAAAGCGCCACAATTTTCGCAAACAAAATCTTCGGTTCTTTTAATAAAACCCATGGCTAGAATTTACAATTTTTAAGGCTAAAAAGCAAGACTGTCTATTTGACTTTAGAAAGGGAAATAGTTAAAATTATCATAGAAAGAAGTATGGCTGGGACTTCTTTTTTGTTTTCCGCCAGCAAGGCGGATTTTTTATTAAGGGGCGTAGTTAAGTGGTATAACAGGGGTCTCCAAAACCCCTATCGGGGGTCCGATTCCCTCCGCCCCTGCAAAAATGTTAAAACCCCCAGGGAAGGGGGTTTTAACATTTTTTGACTTAAGTTACATTTGCCAACTTAGTCTTTGATTTATTCTTTCCTGAATCTCTTCTTTTCTCTCGGCCAGTCTTTCTTTAAGTTCCTCTTTTCTCTCTGCAACTCTTTCCTTTACCTCTTCTTTCTTTTCAACAATTTTGTCGTCAATAATTGGACAAGCTTTTTCTTCCTTACACTTAAAGAAACTGTTGTTGACAAAATAAACTCCGGCGGGAAGGCCCCATTGGGTGCCGTCTTCAATCCTTATCCAGCCAAGGTCTTGCACGAATTGTTCTTGTTCTGGGGTCAGGTAAGATTCATGAATCCACTGAGCCTCAATCCCGGTGGTAATTCCCGATTCTTCGGGAGGACAATAACACTGCACGAACAGTCTGTCTCCGACCCGGAAAACCTGGTCCGAGCCTTCCAAGAGTCCGTTGCCGGGAATTTGGTGAAAGCCTTCGTCATGGCTTACAATCAGCTCTCCTCCAGGTTTTGGACAATGAGGTAAAACAGGGATACCTCTTAAAATCTCATAAGTGAGGTCTTGAGCTTGTACTGGCGTTGCGGCAAAGGTTGGGCTGAGAAAAGCGGCAATAATCATGACAAACCCCACCAGACTTATCAGAAGCCTTTTTTTTATCATTATCTTTTCACCTCCTTCCTCATGCAGGGTCAAACTATAATTTTTCAAAAAAAGGTTAATTAAAGCGGTGTATGAAGACAGTAAGAGTTATTTTTCTGTAACGCCTTGAAGAGTTATGGCAAGGAGAGGATAAAGAAAATGGGTCCTTTAAGCGAGCAGTTTCCAGGCATTTCCGAGGCTAATCTGAGGCTATTGTGAAACGCTTAAAAAGATGGTAAAATTAGCCAGAAAAAGCAAGTAAAAATCCTCTTTTTCAGATTTAAATGGAAAAAGTAAATAAGAGCAGTCAAGACAAAAAAAGACAAAAAAAGATCGAGCTTCGTTTTAATCTCTCGCCTAAAAATTTATTGGTGTGGTTTTTAATCATTATGCTTGGTCTTTCTTTTTTGTCCTCTTTGTTAAGACCGGGAATAGCAGCAGAAGAGATTGATCTTTCCAGGGCCTTAACGGACGTGAGGGAAGACAAGGTGAAAGAGATCTCGGTTGACGGTGACAGGCTTCTTTTAACCTATAAAGACGAGTCAAGATTCATTACCAGAAAAGAAGCCAACGAAAGCCTGATGCAAACTTTTTCGGCAGCAGACATTGACCCAACCTCGGTTAACATAAACATTATTGATCAGTCTTTTGCCCAGGTAATTTCAGGAATATTAGGAACACTGTTGCCCCTTCTTTTAATGGGTGCTTTTTTCCTTTTTATTTTCAGACAGGCGAAGGGCGCTCAGGATAATATTTTTTCTTTTGGCCAGTCAAAAGCAAAACTTTTTAATAAAGGCAAACAGGCGATTACTTTTGCCGATGTGGCCGGAGTAGATGAAGCCAAAGAAGAGCTGCAGGAAGTGGTTGATTTTTTAAAACACCCCCAAAAATACCGCCTTTTAGGAGCAAGAACACCTAAGGGGGTTTTGCTGGTTGGGCCAAGCGGCGTTGGAAAAACTTTACTTGCGAAGGCTGTGGCCGGAGAAGCAGGAGTGCCTTTTTTCTCCATGGCTGGCTCAGAGTTTATGGAAATGCTTGTTGGTGTTGGTGCCAGCCGGGTCAGGGATCTTTTTAACAATGCCAAAAAAGCCGCCCCAGCCATAATTTTTATTGACGAAATTGATGCTATTGGCAGACAAAGAGGTTCTGGCCTTTACGGCGGTCATGACGAGCGCGAGCAAACTTTAAACCAAATTTTGGTGGAAATGGACGGGTTTACTCCAAATGATAATGTAATGGTAATTGCTGCCACTAACCGCGGCGACTTGCTTGATCCAGCTCTTTTAAGGCCGGGCAGGTTTGACAGGAGAGTTACCTTAGATGTGCCTGACATTGAAGGCAGAAAAGCAATTTTAGCAATTCATGCCCGCGGAAAGAAGTTTGTCAAAGAAGTAAACTGGGATAAAATTTCCAAAAGAACAGTCGGCTTTTCCGGAGCTGATTTAGAAAACATGCTTAATGAGGCGGCAATTTTGGCAGCCAGAACAAGCAAAAAAGAAATTGACACCAACGACTTAGAAGAAGCAGCCATTAAGGTTAAGCTTGGTCCGGAAAAAAGAAGGCTTCAGTCTGAGGAAGACAAAAAAATGACTGCCTATCACGAAGCGGGCCATGCTTTAGTCAGCTTTTTTTCAAAAAACGCAGACCCGGTTCATCGAATTTCCATTGTTGCCCGCGGTATTAGCCTTGGTCACACTTTAATTCCGCCGGTTAGAGATCGTTTTCAAGAAACTAAAACAAGGCTTTTGGAGCAAATTTCCGTAATGTTTGGTGGCCGGGCGGCTGAAGAGCTTATCTTTTCCGAAATGACTACCGGGGCTGCCAACGACATTTCCCAGGCTACAAAAATTGCCCGGGCTATGGTAGTTGATTTTGGCATGAGCGACTTGGGAGCAGTTTACCTTGGTCCGCAAAGGGAGACTTCAGAGACCGGCAGAAGTTGGTATGAACCAGCCCAGCTTTCTCCGGAAATGCAGGCAAAAGTTGATGGGCAGGTTAACAAAATTATTGAAACTGCTTACAAAAACGCAAAAGAAGTTTTAAGGAAAAACCGCGCCAAGCTTGATAAAGTCGCCGGGAAATTAGTTGAAAGAGAGACTCTTGACGGAGAAGAGTTTGAAGAGTTAATGAAGTAAAACCCTATGGTAGAATTAAGCCATGGATCAGGAAAAATTAGTTTTGGTCGACGGAAACGCAATCCTTCATCGGGCTTACCATGCCCTGCCTGAGCTTACCACCAGAAACGGAGAAATGGTTAACGCTGTCTACGGCTTTTCACTCATGATTTTAAAAATCATTGAAGAGCTTAACCCCCAGTATTTAGCAGTTTCTTTTGACACGGCCAGTCCGAACTTCCGGCATCAGGAATTTGTCGGCTACAAAGCCAACCGGCCAAAAATGGACTTAGAACTAGCAAACCAGATTGACCGGGTACATGAGCTGGTGCGGGCGTTTAATATTCCCATTTTAGAGGTTGACGGTTATGAGGCTGATGATGTTATTGGCACTTTGGCCAAACAAGCCGAAAAAGAAAAAAATCTTGAGGTTTTAATTGTAACCGGGGATAAAGACTTAATGCAGCTTGTAAGCGATAAAGTTAAGCTTTACATGCCAACCAGGGGCCTTTCTGAGGCCAGCGAAGTTGGGGTTAAGGAAGTTGAAGAAAAACTGCAGATTTCTCCCCAGAAAGTTGTTGATTACAAAGGTTTGGTAGGTGACCAATCTGATAATTACCCCGGCGTTCCTGGTATCGGTCCCAAAACAGCGACAGATCTTTTGGAAAAATTTGGCTCTATAGAAGGAATTTATGAAAATCTTGACCAAATTCAAAGCAAAAACATAAAGGAAAAACTTGAACAGGGTAAAGAAAGCGCCTTTATCTCTAAAAAACTAGCCAGGATTTCAATTGAGGCACCGGTTAAACTGCATTTGCAAAAATGCCTGGCCTCAGATTATGATAAGAAGAAAGTGTTAGCTCTTTTTAAGGAGCTTAACTTTAGAAGTTTAGTTGCCAGGATCTCCGGAGAAGAGAAAAAAGAGGATGAAAAAAAAGAAGGAGACCAGCAAAAGCTTTTTTAAAAAAGAAGGCGCCAAATTGGCGCCTCCGCTGTTATAGAATATAATCTCTTCTATCAGCGTTGGAGATATTAACAGACATTTTTTTTCTTGTCAACAACTAAATGAAAATTGCTTTAGTTCATGATTATTTAAAAGAAAACGGCGGGGCAGAACGGGTACTTCTTGCTTTACACGAAATTTGGCCGGAAGCGCCGGTTTACACAATTTATTGTAAGAATAATTCAGCAGCCGGAAAAGCATTTAAAAATGCTAAAATTATTGAAAGCTGGTTTGCCAAACTTCCCTTTTCAGACAAGCTTATAAGTCCTTTAAGGTTTTTAATTCCCTTAATTTGGAGAGGTTTTGATTTTAAAGATTATGACCTGGTAATTTCTTCTGCTAGCTGGGCTATAACCAAGGGTTTTGCAGAGGGAAAAACTAAAGAGATTTGCTATTGTCATACGCCTCCCCGGTATCTTTATGGATACGAAACTTCAAAAAACTGGAAAAAGAATTTTTTTCTAAGAGTTTATGCTTCTTTAATTAACCATTTTATGCGCCTTTATGATTTTAAAAGAGCCCAAAAAGTGACTCTTTTTGTGGCCAACAGTAGAGAAGTTCAGAAAAGAATTAAAAAGTTTTATCGAAGAGAGAGTGAGGTAATTAACCCACCGGTTGATTTGCCTAGTTTTAATAATAAAAGTACTTCTAAAAAAGACTTCTTTTTAACCGGAGGAAGGTTGGAACTGCCCAAAAACTTTGACTTGATAATTAAAGCGTGTAATGAGCTGGGGTTAAGTCTTAAAGTTTTCGGTAAAGGCACAAGTGAGGAATACCTTCGTTCTCTTGCCGGGAAAAACATCGAGTTTTTAGGAACGGTGACAGATGAAGAAAAGTTTAAGCTCTTATCGGAGTGTAAGACATTTATTGTGGCAGCGGCCGATGAGGATTTTGGCATTACTCCGGTTGAGGCAATGGCAGCGGGTACGCCGGTAATTGCTTACAAAGGAGGGGGATATTTGGAATCAGTGGTTGAAGGGAAAACCGGAACTTTTTTTGAAGACATTAATAAAGAAAGCCTTAAAAAAGCTCTTGCTTCATTTGATGAAAAGAAATACAAAAAAGAAGATTGCCGAAATCAAGCGGAAAAATTCAGCAAGGAGAAATTTAAAGAAAAAATTAAAAAGACAGTAGAAAATGCCTGAGTTGCCGGAAGTTGAAACTATAAAGAGACAGCTTGATGTAGTCCTAAAAGGATTAAGGATAGAGAGGGTTAAAGTAATTAACCCTAAATGTTTCCAAGGCGACCAAAAACAAATAGAAGGCCAGAAAGTTAAGAAAGTAAGCCGGAGAGCGAAAATTACATTTATTGAGCTTGAAAACGGCCTTTACCTGGCAATTCATCTTAAGTTGACCGGCCAGCTTATTTTTAGGAAAAAAGAAGAAAAAGAGCAGAAATTCTGTGATCAAAAAGAAGGTCCTTTTGCTGTTTGCGAACTTCCCAATAAATTCACCCGGGTAATTATTAGATTTGATAAAGGAAACCTTTTTTATAATGATTTGCGGATGTTCGGCTGGATCAAAATTGTAAAAAGTCTTGAAGAGGTTGGAGGTGAAAAGTTAGGACCTGAGGCAATTGATGAAAAAGAATTTTCTTTTGACTATTTAAAGAAAGTACTTGCTAAGACCTCAAGACCGGTAAAGATTATAATTATGGATCAACAAAAAATTGCGGGAATAGGTAACATTTACGCCAATGAAGCTCTTTTTAAAGCCGGTATTCTACCTTCAAGATCTTCCAGTTCTCTTAAGGGCTTAGAGATAAAGAAACTGAGAGAATCAATTATTTCAGTTTTAAAAGAAGCGATTGAAAAAAAAGGAACTTCAGATAAAGATGAAGCTTTCCGTCAGATAACCGGTGAAAAGGGCAGCTTTCAAAACTGCCTAATGGTTTACGGAAAAGCCGGTGAAGATTGCCCCGGCTGCAAAGGAAAGATAAAAAGGATAAGCTTAGGCGGCAGAGGTACCTTTTTCTGCGAAGAATGCCAAAACTAGTTAAAACTTTTCTTTACAAACTCTTCCTTAATACTTAAGATAAACAAATGATTTTAGAAAGCATTACCCTTAAAAATTTCAGAAATCACAAAAACGCTTTTTTTGAATTTTCTCTCCAAACAACGCTTGTTGCCGGCGAAAACGCGGCAGGTAAAACAAACCTTCTTGAGGCAATTTATCTTGTTGCCAGCGGCCGGAGTTTAAGGGTAAAAGGGGTTGAAAGCGAAATGATCGGGTACGGAGAAGAAATTGCAAATATTAAGGCCAAAACAGAAAAATGCAACCTTGAGATTATCCTTACCAAAGGAGAGCTTTTTGGGAAAAGAGTTTCTAAAAAAAAATATTTAGTTAATCAAATTGCCAGAAGAACGGTTGATTTTCTGGGAAATATAAGGGCAGTTTATTTTGGCCCGGAAAACCTTGAGCTTATTACCGACTCACCCAGTTTAAGAAGAAAATACCTTGATGCGGTTTTGTCGCAAGTTGACAGTGAATACGCCCGGGCCTCGCTCTCTTATGAAAAGGGACTAAAAACAAGAAACAAAATTCTTGAAAAAATTAGGGAATTACAGGAAACAGATAGTAGTGCCGAAAGCGTTGGAGCTTCAAGAAAAAAACTATATTTCTGGGACCAGCTTCTTATAAAAAACGGCAACATAATTACTCTCAAAAGAGAAGAATTCATTGAGTTTTTAAACAAAAATTCAGAGCTTTTAAACTGCGGAGAAGAAAAACGGCAGTCACCCCGTTTTAGCCTTTTTTATGACAGAAGTACAATTTCCGAGGAAAGGCTAAAGCAATACTCTCAGCAGGAAATTGCCTCGGCAACAACTTTAGTTGGCCCTCATCGCGACGATTTTATTATTAAAAGCGTTGGCAGTTTTGGTCTTGAAAACAGAGAAAGAGACCTTTCGGTTTATGGTTCAAGGGGCGAGCAAAGACTGGCAATTTTATGGTTAAAATTGGGCGAGCTGGGTTTCATTGAGGAAAAAACAGGCGAAAAACCGATTCTTTTGCTTGATGACATTTTTTCGGAACTTGATCTGGAACACAGGAAACTTGTCTTTGATGTAACTTTTGAAAAACAAACAATAATCACAACTGCTGATTTAGGAATGGTGGAAACAAGCTGGCTTAAGGATGTTAAGTTAATTAGCCTTTAGTTTTTTTTAGGTCATCCTGAATTCTTGCTTCCAGTCTTCCGAGCTGAAGGGTAACAAAAACAGCAAGCAGGGTGACTACAACAGCGTATATTATCAAGGAAAATATTTCCGAGCTTTCTCCAAGCCTGGGTTTTACATAAGTGTCAATCGCGGTTCTGATAAGCTGGTTCCAGGCAAGAGCGGCTACCAAGCCAAAACCAGCGGTTGTTAGCTGAACCATTTGCTTCACAACTTCAAGCTGATATCTTTGGGCTTGTTTTTTTCCTTTTCTTATGATTTCTTTCGGGGTTTTAAAGATAGGGTTTTCCATAAGGAGATTATAGCAATAAAAATTATCTTTGAAAAAGCACTATTGAAATTTTGCGGAAAAAATGCGAATATTTACTTAGCATATGTATTCTCCTAAGTACATTATAACCAACAAGATTCTTCAAAATATCGGGGCAATAGAAGCCTGCAGGGAAGTGGTTAATAATGCGCCTTTAATTCCTTCTTACGAAAAACAGTTTCAAGAAGAGGCAGCTTTGTCCTCGGTTCACCACGGCACCCACATTGAAGGAAATGAGCTTTCTTTTACCCAGGCGGAAGGTGTGCTTGGGGGAAAGGAAATTGTTGCCGGAGAAAGAGATATTCAAGAGGTTATAAACTACAGGAATGTTTTAAAATATTTAGACCAAACCTTAAGCGAAGACCAAAAAAAGGATGATAAGCACTTTTCTTACAGCGAAAAGCAACTTCTTAAAATCCATTCTTTTGCGGTTGAAAAACTCGTTCCGGAGGAACAAAGGGGTAAATATCGTAAAGTTCAGGTAATCTTAAGAAATGCCCAAACGGGCGAAGTTGTTTTCAGACCGCCTCCGGCTCCTGAAGTTCCATACCTAATGGAAGACTTTTTTAAGTGGCTTAATTCCTCTGAGGGAAGGGAAGTCCATCCGGTGCTTAGAAGCGCCATTGCCCATTATGTCATTTCTTCGGTCCACCCTTTTACCGACGGAGACGGCAGAACTGCCCGAGGTTTTGCTACCTTGATTCTTTTTGCTGAAGGCTATGACATAAAAAAACTTTTTTCGCTTGAAGAGTATTTTGATAAAAATGCTTTTGAGTATTATGATTCCTTAAGAAAAACAGATTTAACCAATGAATCCAGTTTTGAAGACAGAGACCTGACCGGTTGGGTTGAGTTTTTCACTAAGGCGCTTGCAATTGAACTTACTCGGGTAAAAGACAAGATAAGAAGGGTTTCTTTAGACGGAAAGATAAAAGAAAAACTCGGCGGCAAACAGCTTAGTCTTAATGAAAGACAAATGGCAATCATGGAATACATCGAATCAAGAGGCGAGGCAGCCATGAGGGAGCTTAAGCCTTTGCTCCCCAATATTTCCGAGGATACAATTCTTCGCGAAATTTATTCTCTGATGAAACAGAAACTGATAAAAAAGAAAGGGTCGAGAAAAGCGGCTAAGTATGCAATAAGATAAGAAAATGACATTTAAAAAGCTTTCTGAATATTTTGAAGAACTCGAAAAGACATCTTCCCGGCTAAAGATCACGGAAATCCTTGCCAATCTTTTTAAGGAAGCAGAAGAAGACGAGATCGGGAAAATCTGCTACCTTTCTTTAGGCAGGCTTTTGCCTCAGTATGAGGGTCTTGAATTTCAAATGGCGGAAAAGATGCTGGTTAGGGCGGTAGCTAAAGCTTTTGGAATTGAAGACCAGGCAGTACAAAAACAATACAAAAAAGAAGGAGATTTGGGTGTTGTGGCTGAAGAACTAAAGGCTAGGGGCTATAAAGGGGCTCAGGTGCAAAGCCTTTTTGGGGAGCCCAAAAAGCAAATTTTAAGCGTAGGAGAAGTTTACAAAAGATTAATGGAAATTGCCAAAGAAAAAGGGGAGGGAAGTGTAGACCGGAAAATAACCAAAATGGCGGCGCTGCTGACTGAAATTGAAGCCTTGGCTGTTCGTTTTGTGGTAAGAATTCCCTTAGGAAAACTAAGACTTGGTTTTTCGGAGATGACTTTACTTGATGGACTTTCCTGGATGGGAAAAGGAGATAAAAGCTTAAGGCCTGAGCTTGAAGGCGCTTTTAATGTTGTGGCTGATATCGGTAAAATCGCTGAAACCTTTAAAAAAAGCGGCGAAAAGGGCATTAAAGAAATAAAAGTTACCTTAGGGGTTCCGATTCTTTCTGCTTTAGCACAAAGGCTTCCTACGGTTGAAGAAATGGTTGAAAAAATGGGCGAGGTGGTGGTTGAACCAAAGTATGACGGTACCAGGCTTCAGGTTCATTTTGGCCGAAGTATTGGAGGTGTCAGAGTTTTTACCAGAAATCTTGAAAATGTGACACATATGTTTCCTGAGATTGTGGAAGCAGTTAAAAAAGAGGTGAAGGCCGAAGAAATCATTTTTGACAGCGAGGGAGTTGGGGTTGACCCAAAAACAGGAGGTTATCTTCCTTTTCAGGAAACCATTAAAAGGAAAAGAAAATATGGTATTGAAGACAAGGCGAAAGAAATTCCCTTAAAGTGTTATTTGTTTGACGTTCTTTATAAAGATGGTAAAAGTCTGATTTCAGAACCTTTAAGAAAAAGAAGGGAAATCCTTGAAAAGGCTATTGAGCACAAAGCTAACACCCTGGTTTTATCTCCCCAGATAATAACTTCTGATCCTGAGGAGATAAGGGCATTTCACCAGGAACAAATAGAAAGAGGACTGGAAGGCGCTATGATTAAAAAGGCTGACTCGGCATATGAGCCGGGAAGGCGTGGTTTTACCTGGGTTAAGTTTAAACAGGAAGAAACAAAAAAAGGTGGAGGGTTGGCTGATACACTGGACTGCGTCATTATGGGAACATACCGAGGGAAGGGGAAAAGAGCTGGGTTTGGAGTGGGGGCTTTTCTTGTTGGAGTTAAAAAAGACGATGTTTTTGTGACAGTTTCCAAGATTGGAACCGGTCTAAGCGATGAGCAATGGCGTGAAGTTTATAAAAGAACGGAAAACAAAGCCCTTAAAACGGAAGAAAAGCCTGAAGAATATTCTGTTGATAAAAACCTTTACCCTGACACCTGGGTAAAGCCGGAAATCGTGGTGGAAATTCAGGCAGACAACATTACGGAAAGTCCGATTCACACAGCCGGGCTGGCTTTACGCTTTCCCAGGCTGGTAAGGTTCAGAGACGATAAAACGCAAAACCAGGCAACCACTCTTCGGGAAACAGAAAAACTTTTTGAACTCCAAAAATAAAAGACAAAATAAGTGCTTCTGGATTTTGGTTTGCATTTTTTGGTAGTCTTAATTAAGAAAAAATGATTGCTTTATACCTTGTTTTAATTGCTTTGTTTTCCTACCTTTTAATTAAGGCAACGGACATTCTACTGATTAACCTGAACGCTTTGGCGGCTAGGACAAAAGTGGGAAAATTTGCCATTACCGGGCTTGTTTTGGCCTTGGCCACTTCTTTGCCGGAGGGGTTTGTTGGCATTACCTCTGCGATAAAAGGAGCACCCAACTTGTCTTTAGGAAACATAATTGGTGCCAATATTGCCAACATGTCTTTTGTTATTGGCGGCGCGGCTTTGATAAGCGGTAGTGTGAATGTTTACGGCGGATTTTTAACCAAGGACATTTTTTACACTTTCATGGCGGGGTTGGCGCCTTTAATTCTTCTCTATGATAAGTCTTTGTCGCGGGTTGACGGAATAATTTTGGTTTTGATTTACGGATTTTATCAGGCAGCAGTGCTAAAGGAGCAGCACCGCCATGTGGTTGAAGGCGAGGAGAATCTTATCCACCGGATTCTTAGACGGCTTAACAGCTTAAATAACAACGGAACTAAAAGGGAACTGGGTTGGATATTTTTAGGGGTTGCCATTCTTCTTTTTAGCGCTGATATTATTGTCCGCCTTTCAAGCAAGCTGGCCTTGCTTTTAAATGTGCCGGTGCTGGTGATTGGTTTAATTCTAATTTCTTTGGGGACCACTTTACCGGAATTTGTTTTTGGAATAAAAGCGGTAAAAAACCATCAAGCGGGTATGGTCTTTGGCAATCTGTTAGGTTCCATAGTTGCTAACGGAACTCTAATCATCGGAATCGTGGCCCTGGTTTCTCCGATCAAAATCATGGCTTTTAATGAATACCTGCTTGCGACCTTTGTCTTTATGATTCTGTCAGCTGCTTTTTACCTTTTTGTCCGTTCCAAAAGAAAACTGGAAAGGTGGGAGGGAGGGGTTTTGGTTTTAATCTATTTAGCCTTTGTTTTAATTGAATTTTTAAAACCATAAGGGGTTATGGAAAAGACTGCCGATTTTCACCTTCATAGTCGGTATTCACGGGCAGTTTCTTCACAAATGACGCTTCCGGTAATGGCAGAGTGGGCTTTAGTTAAGGGAATTGACATATTGGGAACTGGTGATTTTACTCATCCTCTATGGTTTAAGGAACTTAAAGAAAATCTTACCGGTGAAAACGGAATCTATAAAATAAAAGAAAAAAACATTCCGGTTTCTTTTTTGCTCTCGGCAGAAATTTCTAGCATTTACTCTCAGGGAGGAAGAACTCGCCGAGTTCACAATATTCTTTTGGCTTCTTCTTTTGAAAAAGCAGCAATGTTTAACGCCGCGCTTTTAAAAAGAAAAGTCAACCTTTTCTCAGACGGAAGGCCTATAACCGGTTTAAGTTCTTACGAGCTTTTAAAAATTTTTAAAGAAATTGATGAAAAGGGTTTGTTTATTCCCGCCCATATCTGGACACCTTGGTTTTCTCTTTTTGGCGCCAATTCAGGTTTTGACTCTTTGGTTGAGTGCTTTGGAGACATGTCGGAACATATTGTTGCTGTGGAAACCGGACTTTCCAGCGACCCTTTAATGAATTGGTTTTTTAAAGACCTTAAAGGTAAAGGAATTGTTTCTTTCTCCGATGCCCATTCGCCTGCAAATCTTGGCCGTGAGCTTACTGTTGTTGAGGTTGATAAGCTTGATTTTTCTTCAATTGCCCAAGCGCTTTCAGGCGGAGCAGGAATTTCTAATACAATTGAGTTTTATCCCGAAGAAGGCAAATATCATTATACTGGCCACAGAAACTGTAGGGTTATACAAAAACCCGAAGAAACTAAAAGACTTGGTACAATTTGTCCTGTTTGCGGAAAGCCACTAACAATTGGAGTGATGCATCGGGTGGAGCAGCTCTCAGGAGAAATAAAAAAGCCTAAATATGAAGAAGATGATGTTGGTTTAAGATGGGTAAAGGACGAGGGGAGACCGCCTTTTATCTCTTTGGTTCCTTTGGCTGAAATTATTGCTGAAGCAAATGGGTTGGAAAAATCGTCAAAAAAAGTTCTTTCGATATATCAAAACCTAGTAAGAAAATTCGGCAATGAACTTTTGATTTTGACCAAAACAAGAGCAGAAGACATTTCCACCTTCGCTGGAGAAAAACTGGCGGAGGGAATTACTAAAGTTAGAAAAGGGGATATTTACATAAGACCTGGTTTTGACGGAGAATATGGAAAGGTTAAGGTTTGGCCGGAGAAAGAGGAAAAAAAGACAGCTTTCCAGGAAGGCCTTTTTTAAGAATTAGATTGACAACACCTAGGCTTAGTTTGTATCCTCACTATAAAGGAGAGGAGGTGATAAAAAAATGGCTGAAAACAAAAAAAGCACTTTTGGCTTAGATAAAAATATTGCGGCAGCAGCAACATACCTTTTGGCTTGGGTGAGCGGGCTTGTCTTTTTTTTGGCAGAAAAAGATGACAGCGATATCCGTTTCCACGCTAGCCAGTCAATAATATTTTTCGGCGCTTTAACTCTTTTAAGCATAGTTCCGGTAATCGGTTGGGCTCTTAGTCCGTTTTTGTTTCTAATTGGCCTTATTGGCTGGATTGTCTTACTTGTCAAAGCTTATCAGGGAGAGAGATTTAAACTTCCTTTGGTTGGCGACTACGCGGAAAAATTAGCAAAGAGAAAAGTTTAGTATGTTTAAGGACAGAACTCAGGCAGGAAAGAAGCTTGTAGAAAAACTTAAGGAAGATACGCCCTTTTTTGATCCTGAAAAAACAGTTGTTTTAGCAATTCCCAAAGGCGGGGTATTGGTTGGTCGGGAAATTTCTCAAGCATTTAGTCTTCCTTTGGAAGCATTTATTACCAAGAAGGTTCCTTCTCCTCAAAGTGAGGATTTGGCCATAGGAGCAGTTGGGGAAGGAGGAGTAGTTGTTTGGGAGGAAAAGCTTTGCGAGGAACTGAGAGTTTCGGCTGAGTACAAACAAGACATTGTCAAAAAAAAGATTGAAGAACTTGGGAAAAAAGCTAAAGATTTTAAGGCAGACGGAAGAGAGCTTGAGCTTCTGGGTAAAACTGTGATTTTAGCTGATGACGGCATTGCCACCGGAGAGACAATGAAGGTAGCGATAAAGGTGCTGAAAGCATACTCTCCAAAGGAAATTATCATTGCTGTTCCGGTAATTGCTCCTGACCTGCTTTCGGAAATAAAGAATATAGCTGACAAGATTATCTACCTTGAAGCACCGGAGATGTTTTTTAGCGTTGATCAATTTTATGAGAACTTTAATCAGCCTTCGGATCAGGAAGTTTGTGGATTTTTATGAAAGAAGATAAGAAAATTATTTTAGTCGGTTTAGGCAATCCGGGTAAGGATTACGAACAAAGTAGACACAATATCGGGTTTATGATTCTTGACCATCTTTTAAAAAAAATGACTGCGGTTAATGATTCTTTGTGGAAGAAAAGCAGCAAATTCAACTCAGAAATTGCTCAAGTTAACGACTTAATTATGGTAAAACCATTAAGTTTTATGAATGAATCGGGAAAAGCTGTTTCCGCGATTTTAAATTTTTATAAAATTCCGCCTTTTGGTCTTTATGTGATTCATGATGATTTGGATCTTCCTTTAGGAAAGATTAAAATATCAATAGACAGAGGTTCTGCCGGGCACAAGGGGGTACAGTCAATTATTAGTGCCGTTGGCAGTAAAAACTTTGTAAGAATCAGGGTCGGGATTGGAAAAAGCGCAAAAACTCCGGCTGAAAGGTTTGTTTTAAAGCCTTTTTTGTCAGCGGAAAAAGGAAAGCTGAAAACAACAATAAAAAAGGCAGCTGAAGCAGTGGAAATGATTCTTAAAGAAGGAGTGGAAAAAGCCAGCAGTTTTTATAACCAATGAGAATCAATAATTTAATAAAATACTTAACCTTGGTGCATATTCTCCTGGTTTCAGGCTGGAGTTTTATCGCCCCGATTTTTGCCATTTTTATTACTCAACAGATTGAGGGTGGAACTTTGGAGTTAGTTGGCTTTGCCACCGCCGCAAATTTTTTGACCCGTTCTGTCTTCCAGCTTCCTTTTGCTAGATTCATTGATAGAAAAAAAGGAGAAATGGACGACTTTGTAATAACGGCAATTGGTTCGGTTCTTGTTTCTTTAGTTCCCTTTTTACATGTATGGGCAGATAAGCCGGTTCATCTTCTTTTGTTTCAGGCCATAATGGGGTTAGGCTGGGCAATGTCTTTGCCCGGCTGGCAGGCAATATTTACCAGGCACATTGATCATGACCGGGAAGCAGAGGAATGGGCAATTTGTAACACCTTGGTTGGTTTTTCAATTGCATTGGCCGGTGCTTTAGGGGCCTTTTTGGCGGAAAGTTTAGGCTTTGATCTTCTTTTTATGGTTGTGGGCACAGTTACGGCGCTTGGGTGTTCATTTTTGTTTTTTGTTTACCAGGACTTAAGAACAGCCGAGAAACTGGCGCTTGAAACAAAAAGGGCAAGGAGTTAAATGCCGGATGATAAAAATCAGCCGCAGACAATTGGCGACATTCTTAAAAAGTTTGACCCCTTAAAAGATAAGTATATTTCCCGTGAGTTTCAAAAATACGGTTATGACCTGGCAGTTGAGCTTGGAGATTTAAAGCATAAGGCCCTTTATATTAAGTTGGCCAAAACCGTTTCCCGGCCAATCCTTGAAAAGGCAAGGTATTTTGTTAAGGATGCCAAGGCCAAAAGCAAACCCAGGCTTTTTATGTGGAAACTTAGACAGCTAAGGATTGATTCTTCAAAAAAATCTTCATCTTAATTGAAATTTAACTGGCAATAAGTCATACTTAATATTGTTTATGATAGGAAATGAAGTAGTTTCTCATCTTCTTTTTACTTTTGTTTATTTTATCTTTGTTTCCCTTTTTAAAGGATTTGACTTAAACATAATTTGGCTTTGGTTGGGAGCTTTGCTTGGAACCTTTCTTTTAGACCTTGACCATTTGGTTTACTGGTTTTTAACCCACCCTGAAAAAGAAGATTCAATCCAGGCCAGGCAGTTTTATAAAGCAAAAAACTATAAAGCCCTTTATGGTCTTTTGCAGGGATGGCACCATACCCACACCCGTCTGGTTTTTCATACCGCCACTTTTCAGGTTATTCTTTTTGTCCTTGCTTTTTACATTATTTCTGCCGGAGGAAGTATATTTGGCTCTGCTTTAATAATGTCCGTAAACCTTCATCTTTTAAAAGACGAGTGGTTTGACTATTTTAAGAAAGGAAAAGCTGGTCTTATTGATTGGCTTTTCTGGCAGGTAAGGGGTGTTCCTAAAGAAAGATATCTTGATATCTACCTTCTCGGGGCAACGACCCTATTTCTAGTATTAACAATATTTTGGCTTTGATTCTTCATATGGGCAAGGTGGTTAATGTTATTAAAGCAGACGGAACAGTGGAACCCTTTATGGAAGAGAAAGTGGTAGAGTCGCTTTTAAGAGCTGGTGCTTCACCTAAGCTTGCTGAAAGCATTGTGACAAAAATTAAGCCACACCTTTATCCCAATATTCCCACTTTCCAGATTTATTCATCAGTGATGAAAGCTCTCAAAAAAGAGCAAAAAGAGGTGGCAAACCGCTACAATCTCAAAGAAGCGATTATGGAGCTTGGTCCTTCCGGCTATCCTTTTGAAAAGTTTGTGGCCGGTGTTTTGGAAAAAAATGGTTTTCAGGTTGAAACAAATAAAATTATTATGGGTAGGTGTGTTTCTCATGAGATAGATATTATTGCCAGAAGGGACAAAAAAACCTATATGATTGAGTGTAAGTTCCACAATCAGCATGGCGGTAAAACGGAAATAAAAACAGCTCTTTACTCTTATGCCCGTTTTTTGGATGTTAAAGACAAAGGTTTTGCCATACCTTGGCTTATCACTAACACCAAAGTAACCCAGGAGGTTAGGGCTTACAGTGCTTGTGTTGGCATGGAAATTACCTCATGGGATTATCCGGAAACAAAGAGCTTAAGGGAAATTGTTGATAAAAGCGGCCTGCATCCGGTTACTTCTCTGACTTCGCTTTCAAAAAAACAAAAGCAGTTTTATCTGGAAAGAGGTATCATCTTTATTAAAGACCTTCCCAAAACTTCTTAGCTGAATTGCTTGATTATTCAAACTTGGATTGGTAATCTAAGCTAGATATTTTTTGGTTAGAATGGATAACACAAAAGCGATTGGTGACATTTATAAATCTGCTCTTAAATTCCTCGTTCCTTTAAGTTCAGAAGACACATACCGGACTATTGTTGAGGAGGTTAGGTTATTGGTTGAAACCGAAGCAGTCGCAATTTTTCTTGAAAACAATGGCAGCCTTGAGGCAGTTTATACTTTTCCGAAAATGGAAAAGCCTAAAAACCCGCGCCGAAGAGGATTTACCAAGAGAGCTTCTATGACAGGAGAGCCTCTTGTTATTTCTAAAAAAGAAGTTGTTAAAGTACATAAAGACGCCGAGAAATTTGACTTTAATTACTGTGTTTTTGTTCCCCTTCACTATAATAAAAGATCAATCGGAACCGTTAACCTTTTTTGCAAAAACAGAAAGAATTTTTTTACCAGGCAAAGGCTTGAGATATTAAAACTTTTTGGTTCAATGGCAAGTTTAGCGATTATTAAAACGAAGCTTTATATCCAAACAAAAGAGGCTCTTGACTCAAGAGACCTTTTTATTTCAATTGTCGCCCACGAAATAAGAACGCCGCTAACCGTAGTTAATCTTTATTCCCAGCTTATCGAAAAAAGAATGGAAAGCGGACATCCGCCTGATCCGGAATGGAGCAGGCAAATTAAAAAAGGTGCGGATAGGATCACTGGCCTAGTCAATGAGTTTTTAGATGTCGAACAAATAAAAGCGGGGAAACTCCCGGTTAACTTAAGAGAGTGCAGATTAAGAACTGTGGTTAACCAAGCAATAAGGGATTTTCGGCTTGGAAATAGTAAAAGGGAGATTATTTTTGAGGATGAAATCGGCAATAACTCTGATTTAATTAAAGGCGACTACGAGAAGCTTCTTCAAGTAATGAATAATCTGCTTGAAAACGCAGCCAAATTTTCTTCAGATGGTTCAGAAATTAGGGTTAAGCTTAAAGCTAATGATTCACGCCTGATTGTGCGTATTAAAAATAAAGGCAGAGGCATTCCCAAAAAAGAAATTGCTTCAATTTTTGATAAATACTATAAAGGAAACAAGACAAACAAAGACGGCATGGGGCTGGGGCTTTTTTTAAGCAAGGAGATTATCGAAAAACACAACGGCGCAATAAACATTTTTTCTAAATTTAACAAAGGCACTACAGCAGAAATTTGTTTGCCTTGTCTTGGGGAAAAAGATGGCAGAGAGAATTAACCCCGGTGTTTACTTTAAAATTGAAGGCTATCTTGAAGAGGAAAACAAAAGATTAGCTAGGGAATATCCAATTATTATTGGACTTAGAGATTTGGAAACAAGCGAAGGTCAGAATGTTTTATCTAGGGTAACGGGAAGTTTTTTAACAGAGTCATCATTAATGGTGGTTTCAGGAGTTCCTTTTGCCGGTAAGTCAAGTGTTTTGAAAGAATTTAGGGAATTTACAAGAAGAGAAATAGATCCTTTTTTGGATTTTAGCAGAGAATGGTCCTATGAAGATGCCCTTTATGCTGAAGTGGCGGCAAGGGAAATAAAGCTTCAAGATATTGATTATCACGACAAGAATGCAGTCCGTGATCTTCTTGCCCCAGTTAACCAGCATTTATTTTCAGCTTTAGTTGAAGAATTACATGAAGCAAGTAGGGAAAACAGAGAAAATAGAAATAAAATGGCAGCTTGGAAGGTGAGAAAAAATTATCCTTTACCAGAAGAACGCATCCAAATTGTGACCAGTGAGATTCCCGGGGTTGGTCCTTCTTGGGTAGATATGGGAAGAACAGCTCTTCATAAACTGGCAGAACAGGACAGAAAGGCTACCGTAATAATCTTAGTTCCTGACCTTCAGATTCTTTCAAAAACAATGGCTATTAGATCGTCGGTAATTGGAGCTCCAGCTTCTGAGGTTATCAGAATACTCAAAGATAAAGGAATAGAGTTGTCTGGTTTTGACGAAGAATTATCAGAAGCGAAAATAGGAAGAATAATTCAGCAAATTATGTACCAAAGTGCAGGCGAGGAGTTTGGCTCTTTTATCCAAAAGGAAATGATAGATGATTATAGCTACAATCCTCTTGGGGTTGCAAAAGAGAATGAAAGAATGAAATTGCTAAACGAGCTTAAGCTGCCCGGATTTTTGGATCTCACCAAGATGGATTCCTTGCGTTTCAAGGTGAATTATCATAAAGCCTTGGAATTAAAAGAAAGCTTGGAAGGGGTCGACAGGCAAAAACACGGAGAGAAAATCCATAAAATAGTACTTGCTTTTAACCCTTGGGCTCCTAGAGTCTATTTCAGACCTCCAAACAACCACCCTGATTTTTAAGGTTAATTTCTGCTTCAAAAAAATATCGTAAGATGATAAAATTGTGGAAGTTACTAAAGTGCCTTGGAAGGAGGGGTTAAAAATGGAACACACTTTTACTGACGATAACTTTGAAGCTGAAGTTATAAAAGCTAAGGAGCCGGTTTTGGTTGACTTTTTTGCCGAGTGGTGCGGTCCTTGCAAAATGATGGCGCCGGTAGTTGAAGAGGTTGCCAAGGAAACCGAAGGTAAGGTTAAGGTGGGAAAAATCAATGTTGACGAAAGCCCTGAAACTGCGGAAAAGTATGGGGTAATGAGCATCCCGACTTTAATTCTTTTTAAGGAAGGTGAGATTGCAAAAACAATGGTTGGTTTCAGAAGCAAAGAAGATATTATAAAAGAGATTATCGGGTAAAAATGGTCTATGACACTGTTATTATTGGTTCAGGTTTGGCTGGTTTAACTGCTTCAATTTATGCTTCCCGTTACCAAATGACCAATATTGTTATTGGTAAGGTTTTGGGCGGGACTATCACCTTGGCCCATCAAGTGGAAAACTTTCCCGGTTTTCCCTCTATCTCAGGTATTGAGCTTTCTCAAAAAATTGCCGAGCAGGTTAAGGGTTTAGGAGCGGAAATTGTGGCCGAAAAGGTGGTTGAGGTTGAAATTATGGCTTTTACTGACGGCAAAAAGCATTTTAAAGTAATTACAGAAACGGGAAAACAGTATGAGGCCAGAACGCTGATTGTCACCACAGGAACAGAAAGAAGAAAACTTGGTGTTGCCGGTGAAAGAGAATACTTGGGTAAAGGAGTTTCTTACTGTACAAACTGCGATGCTCCCTTTTTTAAAAACAAAAAAGTGGCGGTTGTTGGCGGAGGAGATGCGGCTGTTTCCGGAGCTGTTCATTTGGCCGGTTTTGCCAGTAAGGTTTTTCTTATCCACCGAAGAGACGAGTTCAGAGCAGAACCTATCTGGGTAGAAGATGCCTTAAGTAACCAAAAAATTGAAGTTCTTTTTAACACTCAGGTTTTGGAAATTATAGGAGATGGCAATAAAGTTACGGCAATTAAGATTGATAAGGAAGTTGACGGCTCTAAGATACCAATAGACGGAATATTTGTGGAGATTGGCGGTATTCCCGAAAGCGGGCTTTTATCAAGCTTGGGTGTTTCTCTTGACGAAAACAATTTTGTGGTTACTTCTGAAAGAATGGAAACAAGCGTTCCCGGTCTTTTTGCTGCTGGCGACTTCACTACCCAAGGCCTTATTATGTCCCAGGCGATTACTGCTTGCGCTCAGGGAGCAATTGCTGCGGCCTCTGCTTTCAAATATATAAAGAACAAAAACGCACCCCGTATATAGGAAGGGAATGGAAAAAAGAAAATTCATTATTTTTGGGGCCAGCGGAAACTTGGCAACCAGTAAAATATACCCGGCACTATACCGGCTTTTTATAAGAGGAATTTATTGCGATTATACTGGCTTTGGCAGAACTTCTTTTTCCAATGAGGAATTCAGGAATCTGGTTAAAAGGTCTTTGCCTGAAAAAATTTGGAATGAAGAAACAGCAAGGGATTTTCTAAAAAAATTCAGCTATGTTGAGGGCAGCTATGATAAAGAAGGTGTAAAAAAACTTAAAAAAGAAATCCGGGGGTTTAGGGTTACCTATTATATGGCAATTCCAATTACCTATGATTTGATTAAAAGAGTTCTTTCAGGATTAAAAGAAAACAGACTGATTGATAAAGACGCAAAGATTGTTTTAGAAAAACCTTTCGGAACCGATTACTCTTCGGCGCAAAAACTTAACCTTCTTTTGGAAAAACACTTTGAAGAAAGACAAATCTTTAGGATTGATCATTATCTTGCTAAAGATTTGGTTAAAAATCTTTTTGTTCTTCGTTTTGCTAACCTGATTTTTGAACCTGTTTGGAACAGCAAGTACATAAAAGCAATTCGGATTTCTTTAAAAGAAGAAACAGGAATAGAAGAAAGAGGGGAATATTACGACCAAACAGGAGCCATAAGAGATGTTATTCAGAACCATCTTCTTCAGCTTCTGACTTTAGTGACAATGGACCGGCCCGAGGATTTAAACTCAGCCTCAATTCATGATGAAAAAGCAAGAATCCTTAAAAAAATAAGGCTTTTTGAAAAAGAGGGCTTTAAAAACATAGAAATCGGCCAGTACGAATCATACAGAAATGAAAAAGATGTTAAAAAAGGCTCTCTTACCGAGACAAAGGCTTTACTAGTTGTTGAGGTTAACACAGAGCGTTGGCGCGGTGTTCCGATTTATCTTTTTACCGGCAAAAAACTCAAGGAAAAAACAAGCGATATTGAGATTGAATTCAAATCAGAAGAAAAGCACCTCTGGGGAGGTAACTGCCTAATACCACCGGAAAACAAACTTTCAATCAATATCCAGCCCGAATATAGTGTTAATTTTCAGCTTAATTCTGTTCCTGATTCAGAGAAATGCCCAAAGCCTATTAGTCTTCGCTTTAGTTTTCTTGAGTCTGAGGCGATGATTAAAGATGCTTACGAAAACGCTCTTTTCGACCTTTACCAAGATGATCGCAGCGTTTTTCTGGGATCAGACGAAATTCTTTACTCCTGGGAATTTATTGACTCAGTAATTAAAAAAATTAACCATAAAAGAAGAGAACTTCTTAAAATCTACTAGAAAAGCCGATAGTGTGTTAGAATAAGCCAGGTCAGCCAAAAAGAAAAGGAGGGCATCATGACACGCTTTGCTGTCGAAGTCATTGGCTTCTTTGAGTTCCTTTTATATTTTTTGGCTTATCTTTTTTTGGGTATCGGGCCAATATATCTTGGCCTTGGGGCAGGGGGTGCCTTGGCAGGCGGAGAGAGTGGCATCGGCGCTGCTCTTCTTGCCGTTCTTTGCCTGGAGTGGTTGGTAATGCGGTTCTTAAGCCGGAAAGCAAAGACGGGAGGCCTTTCCGGTTTTGTAGTCAGCAATTGGCCGCTGATTGGTCTGCCGTTGGCTTTGTTTGTCTTTCTTGTGGGCGTTTAGCCACGGCGGCGTTAGCTAGGCCAAAAGGGGCCAGTCTGTTTTTCTAAGGCTGGCCCTTGTTATTGACAGAAGGAAAATTAAATGCTACTCTCGCACTTATGAAAAAGGTAAAGGTAGATAAAGAAAACTGTATTGGTTGCGGTTTATGTGTGGCTGTTGCTGAAAAAACCTTTTTCCTTAACGATGAGGGTAAGAGTGAGGTGAAAGAGGATCCGAAAGATACTGAAGAAAAAATCCAGGAAGCAATTGACTCCTGCCCGGTACAAGTAATTTCCTGGGCTGAATAAAATGGACAAAAAAACCTCATTTATAATTGTTTTTCTTTTACTTATTGCTTCTTTTTTGGCCGGATCAACGGTTGCCAAGGTAAAATATTCAACCGGAGAGACCAAGGTTGTTAACGAGCCTTCTGAAAACTCGCCGCAAAACCAAAACACGGCTTCTTTTGAGCCAAAGAAAAACGACAAGCCTGATGTTAAGTTTTTTGTGATGAGCTTTTGCCCTTATGGCAATCAGGCGGAAGAAGGCCTGGAGCCGGTTTACCAGCTTTTAAAAGACAAAGTTAACTGGCAGCCAAGATATATTGTCAATGACCAAAAATCAAGCTGCGAGCAGTCTTGTTCTTACAAGGTTTTTAACACTGAAGCAGAGGCTCGTTGCAAGGAAGCAATCAACAACAAGCAAGTCAGCGACATGGAAACCTGCAAGAAATACTTTCCTTATGAGTCGGCCGATGAATGCCTTAAAAAAGAATGTGCCGGTCTAAAAGCAGGCACATATACTTCCCTTCACGGCCAGCAGGAGCTTAACCAAAATGTGAGAGAAATCTGTGCCTTAGCTCAAACTCGGCTTGCCTCAACAGTTAATGCTCTGGACAAATGGTGGAAATTTATTTCTTTGGTTAACACTAATTGCAGTGACAAGGATGCTGATACTTGCTGGACGAAACAGGCAGAAGAGGCAGGTCTTAATACTTCACAAATTGCTTCCTGTGTCCAGTCTCAGACAAAAGAGCTTTTAGACAAAGAGATTGCAGAATCGACTAAATATAATGCTCAAGGTTCACCGACAGTTTATATAAATGACACCCTGTATAATGGTGGCCGTTCCCCCGAGGATTATAAAAAGGCAATTTGCCTTGCTTTTGAGAACCCTCCGGAAGAATGCCAGACAGTTTTAGGCAGTGAAACTGCTCCTAGCAGTGGTGGTTGTGGCAATTGACAGTATTGATAAAATAACAACATGAACAAAAACATTAAAACATTAGCAGTTTTGTTTTTAGTTGCAGCGTCAGCCTCGGCGGGCTTTTTATGGACAAAAAATAATTTATCGGGAGATGGTGAAGTTAGGGGAGAGAAGATTGAGCCGTCTCCTACCGTAAAGCCGGCTCCAAACTATCCTAAAACAGTTGGAAATTTTTTAATCACAGACAAAGAAGTAATTTTTGAGAACGAAAAGCCGGTGATCTATTTTTTCGGTTCTGCCTCTTGCCCGCATTGTACCTGGGAAAAGCCGATTGTCCAGAAAGTAGCGGAAAAATTTGAAGGCGAGATTGTTTATAAAGAGAATTATGATGAAACTCCAGATGAGGATGTTTTTGCCAAATATTCTGACATAAACCCGGGCTATATTCCCTTTTTGGTTTTAGGCGGCAAATATGTTCGTGTTGGAGCAGGAGAACAGCTTGGAGCAACAGAAGAGGGATCAAAAAAATTGGAAGAAGAAGCTTTGACTGCAATTATTTGTAAATTGACTGAAAGTAAGCCTGAGGGTATTTGCACTCCTTTAGAAGAAAAAATCTCAGAGATAAAATAACTTTCTTCATGTTAAAATTGCCTCATGATTAAGCTTAATGCCAAGCAATTAAGAACAACTCCGGCTGATTTAAAAAAAGCCAAAAAAATAAAAAGAAACCCAATTTATATAATTTTAGACAATGTTTTAGATACATATAATATTGGCAGCATTTTTAGGCTGGCTGACGCGGTCGCTGCCCGGGAAGTGATTATTTGCGGCGAGAGCGAGATTCCGCCTAACACCAGAATAAAAAAAGCTTCAATAAATACAACCGAATGGGTAACCTGGCGCTATGAGAAAACAGCCAGAGAAGCTTTAGAAAAATTAAAAAAAGAAGTTAAAGACCTAAAAATTGTCTCCGTAGAGCAAAGTGAAAAAAGTATTCCTTATACCGAAGCCGAGTGGAGTTTTCCTTTAGCCGTTGTCGTGGGAAACGAAACCAGTGGAGTCTCAAAAGAAGTTTTAAAAATGTCAGACTTAGTGGTTGAGCTGCCTATGTTTGGGGTTAACATTTCCTTGAACGTAATGGTAAGTTTAGGTATAGTTTTATATAAAATACTGGAAAGTTTACCCTGAACCAAGTCGAAGGGTGATGGTGTCTTTGGGCATTGTTCTTTACAGGATTGTCGAAATAACATACAATAATAAGTAATTTATTAAGGGGGTAAAAATGGTTCCTTTAGAGGGCGAAACGGTTAGTCCAATTACTGACCAGATTCTTAAAGAAAGAGGCGTAAACTACGACCGCCTTTTGGAAAGCTTTTTATATGAATACCAAAGGAGAGCAAGAAAAGTATATGGGAGATCTAAGGATTTTCAGCAAATAGAGCCTTTTGAACAAGAAGGAGATCATTGGCGAACTCCCAGTCGGTGTTTTCTGGAAATAGGACTAATTGAACAAAGCGGAGAGAGAAAAAACTTTATTGTTCCGGTATTCACCAGACTTAGAAGGAATATAGGAGAAGATTTTGTGGTAATAAATCCTGACGGAAGTGTATATCTATATGATAGAGAAAACGGTTCTCTTTCAGGGCTGAGTCTCCCGAACAGACAAGGAGATAGATACCCACTTGTCGCGGGGATAGATGGGGAAATAAAAATTCCCGTGGTTAAACAAGAGGAGACAGGTGAAGAAGATGCTTTGGTTTTGACTAATCAGAGGCGAGTACTAGCGAGAGAGAAGGTTGTGCTATATGGAGTTTCAGCTAAGAGAGGAATAGTTGAGTCATTGTCAGACTCTCTTCAAAAAACAACTACTTTATTGGGAGGGGTATCTTTACCTCGACCCTTGGCAAGTAATTAAAACCTTGGTTTTATACTATTGACTTTGAAGCTGGGTTTTGGTATCCTTCAGACAGATATGTAGAAAGCTTTGCCAAAGTTTGGGAAACTAACCCGCAACTTGGCGGGTTTTTTATTTTCTTCTGGTACTTTGACAATCAAAAAGTGGTAGGAAAACCAAATTGAGTTTTGTTGATTTTTTTGTCCTCTTATCCTTACTTTTCGCCTTAGTAGATTTCTACTGCGGCTTAAAGAGCGGATTTAGTAGGACTGCAAAAAATTGACGAAGTCAATTTTTTTTGAGAATTTGATCCTGGTTCAGGATGAACGCTGGCGGTGTGCCTTAGGCATGCAAGTCGAGCGGGGTGTGCTTTGCACACAGGATGACAGGAAACAGGAATTAATGAATAGTCTTTGATTGTTCATTGTTCACTGTAATCTTGCTATCTTGCGCGCAGAGCGCGCTCAGCGGCGAACGGGTGAGTAACGCGTAGGAATCTACCCTTTGGAGGAACATAGCTCGCCGAAAGGCGGGGTAATTTTCCATAGTCTCGTAAGAGTAAAGGACGTAACTGTCCGCCAAGGGAGGAGCCTGCGTCCTATCAGCTTGTTGGTGGGGTAATGGCCCACCAAGGCAATGACGGGTAGCTGGACTGAGAGGTCGGTCAGCCACAAGGGAACTGAGACACGGTCCCTACACCTACGGGTGGCAGCAACTAGGAATATTCCACAATGGACGAAAGTCTGATGGAGCGACACCGCGTGGAGGATGAAGGTCCTCGGATTGTAAACTCCTTTTGTCCCGCATAGTGCGGGAAGAATAAACTTCTGCTAACTACGTGCCAGAAGCCTCGGTAATACGTGGGAAGTAAGCGTTATCCGGATTTATTGGGCGTAAAGCGTTTCGTAGGCGGTTTATCACATCTTGTTTTAAAGCCCTCGGCTCAACCGAGGAAAGGGACAAGAGATGGATAGGCTGGGGTTAGGTCGGGGATGTTGGAATTCATGGTGGAGCAGTGAAATGCGTTGATATCATGAAGAACACCAAGGGCGAAGGCGAACATCTAGACCTCAACCGACGCTGAGGAACGAAAGCTAGGGTAGCGAAAGGGATTAGAGACCCCTGTAGTCCTAGCCGTAAACGATGCCTGCTAGCTGGTCGTCCCGCCGATTCGGCGGGGTGGGTGGCGTAAGCTAACGCGTTAAGCAGGCCGCCTGGGGAGTACGGCCGCAAGGTTGAAACTCAAAGGAATTGACGGGGACTCGCACAACCAGTGGAGCATGTGGTTTAATTCGATACGAAGCGAAAGACCTTACCCGGGTTTGACATCCCGCCGTTTAGTCTGGTGGAAACACCGGATGATTCGCAAGAAAGGCGGGACAGCTGCTGCATGGCTGTCGTCAGCTCTAGGCGTGAGCTGTAGGCTTAAGTGCCTCATAGAGCGCAACCCCCATCTTGTGTTAAATGTTCACTAGAGACTGCCCCGATGTTCATCGGGGAGGAAGGAGGGGATGACGTCAAGTCAGCATGGCGCTTATGTCCGGGGCCACACACATCCTACAATGGCGAATAACAACGAGCCTAGCAAGCAGGCAACTGCAAGCAAATCTCTGAAATTTCGCCTCAGTTCGGATTGAGGGCTGCAACCCGCCCTCATGAAGTTGGAATTGGTAGTAATCGCGGATCAGCAGGTCGCGGTGAATACGTTCTCGAGTCTTGTACACACTGCCCGTCAAGTCAACAAAGTCGGGAGCACTTGAAGATTCCTTTTTGGGATTAAAGGTGAGCTCGGCGATGGGGGCTAAGTCGTAACAAGGTAGCCGTTCTGGAAGGAGCGGCTGGATCACCTCCTTTCTAAGGAGTTTTTACACGCATAAATAAAAGCCGTCTTGGTCAGACGCAAAATTGACTATGGTACTGAAAAAAGTCTATCAGTGCCGCTTCCTACCACTTTTTGGTTGCCGAAGGATGAGCAAAGCGAATCCGTAGGTCCTCCTAAAGTTTTGGCACGAGGCGTATTCGAATAGAATTGAAAAGCCGAGTGCGAAGACTAGGAGGATTGTTTAAAAATTTTAAAGCCTCGGAGAAATCCGGGGCTTTTCATATATAAAATCTTTTATTGTGCCCAGGTTTATGTTACAATTTTCCTGGATTTGGACGCATAGCCTCCTCCTTCGCAGTTGGCTATCAGTGCGTCTTTGAAAATTTGCACCTGTGGCTCAGTGGTAGAGCGATTCTCTGATAAAGAATAGGTCGATGGTTCGATTCCATCCAGGTGCACAAGGTACAAATTTCAGTGAGCGGAGCGAACGCCATAAAGACGAGGGCAAGGATTTCTGTTAGAATTTCCTAAAGTGAAGAGATTTAGAAGTTTTTTTCTTGTTATTGCACTTCTTGTTTTTGGAATTTCCTTTTTTGCTCTCAATAAAAGCCCTTCAAAAGAATCTTCCCAAAGTCTTGAAACCCGGTTAGTAAAATTTGCCATTATTTCAGACATTCATTCCCATTTAGACAATCTCCAAAGAGCGCTTTTATTAATAAAAGAAGGAGAAAATGATTTTTTTATTGTTACCGGTGATTTAACTTCCTTGGGTAAAGAGGAGGAGTTGAAAGAAGTAAAAAAGCTTTTGGACAAAAGCAGTCTCCGCTACTATGCCATCCCGGGAAACCATGACCTTTGGGTAGGAGAAAAACTTAAAACCGATATTTACGGCCAGGTTTTTGGACCTGACTATCAAAGCTTCAAAGAAGGAGAAATAAAATTTATTTTAATGAATAACGGCAGCTACCAGGGCATGGATAAAAAACAAGAAGAATGGGTTTCCGGTGAAGTATCAGAATGCCTTTCTTTTTATTGCCTTGTTTTTATGCACATTCCTCTCAATCACCCCAAGTCAATTTATGTTATGGGTGAGGAAAACTCTATGGTAGCCAGCCAGGCGGCGAGACTTGTTAAACTTTTGACTGAAAATAAAGTTAAAGAAGCTTTTGCCGGACACCTCCATGCTTCTTCTTTTTATACTTATAATGGTCTTACAACTAGTGTGGTTGGAGCAATTACCGGAGTTAGAAATTTTGAGTCCCCCAAATACCTTGAAGTGACAGTTCTTAAAAAAGGGGGAGAAATCATTTTAGAAAAAAAAGAGATTTTTCTTCATCAATAGGGCTTGACATTTCTTTTTAGTTATTTCAAAATTTCTATTTAGCAGAATGAAGGTACCCAAAGATATATTAATTTTACCAGAGCCAAGGGGCTCTTTTTTTTTGCTTTAAATGAGCAGGGTAATTAAGAAGGTTTTAATGTGTGAACCTCATTTTTTCCAGGTTCAATACGAAATCAACCCCTGGATGAAACTTGGTTCAATTGACAAAAAAAATGCAGGCAAACAGTGGGTTAGTCTTTATGAAACTTATCTTAAGCTTGAAATTGCTGTTGATTTAATCAAGCCACAGGCAGGCTTGCCTGACATGGTTTTTAGCGCAGACCAGGGATTGGTGAAAGAAAAAACCGTAATTTGCAGTAATTTTCTTTATCAGGAAAGAAGAAAAGAAGTTCCTTACTATGAAAATTGGTACCAACAAAACGACTTTGAGGTAAAGAAAATGCCGGAAACTTGTTTTTTTGAAGGAGCAGGAGAAAGCCTTTGGTGGGAAGATAAACTATTTGTGGGAAAAGGGCAAAGAAACTCAAAGGAGGCCTCCTTTAGGCTAAAGGAAGTTTTAGGAGTTGAAGTAATTTCACTTGAGCTAATAAACCCCTTTTTTTATCATCTTGACACTTGTCTTTTTCCATTAAACAAGGAAACTGTTTTTTATTATCCAAAAGCTTTTTCCCCGATATCTGTTAAATCACTTAGAAAAAAAGTTCCTGATTTAGTACCTTTTGAAGAGAAGGAAGCTTTCAATTTTGCCGCCAATTCTTTGCTGACAGACCATCATGCCGTTATCCAGACGGGAAACAAAGATTTTAGAAGAAGGCTTGATTCTTATGGTTACAAAACAGTTGAAGTTGATGTATCTGAGTTTTCTAAAGCTGGTGGAGGAATTCACTGCCTTACCGGAGTGATAGCGGAAAGCTCTCTTTAAGGTTTTATAGATTCTAGAAAAACAAGGCTCAAAAGCCTTGACAGCTAGTTCCCTGTTAAGTATAATGGGGCTACGTTTCGAGGAGACAGTATTCCAAATTTCATGAGAAGCAAAATAACAAATTTTCTGAAAAAACCACCTTATCGTGGCCAAGGATAGATAGCTTCTTCTGAACACTAGGGAGACTGGCTTCGGCCAGTTTTTTTATTCTCGAAACAGTACCTTAAAAGGGGCTATAGCTTAGCTGGTAGAGCGTCTCGTTTGCAACGAGAAGGTCGCCGGTTCGAGTCCGGCTGGCTCCACTCTGCAGAAATGCAGTCTTGTTCTTTGAAAAGTGAAGAAAAATATGATGAGAGTTTGATCGCAAACTACAGCTAAAGCTAGTGGTGGATGCCTAGGTATAAGGAGCCGAGGAAGGACGCACATGGCGGCGATACTCGTCGGGGAGGTGCCAAGAACCTTTGATCCGGCGGTTTCCGAATGAGGAAACTCATCCCGTAGAAATGCGGGATATCTCGTGCCTTGCACGAGGAAATTCTAAGCACTAAGTCCTAAACTCTAATTAATTTCAAAATTACAATTTTCAAATAATAAAAAATTTGGAATTTGTAATTTAATAATTGAAATTTATTTGGTTTTTTGGATTTG
>JAGVBK010000005.1 GCA_020059745.1 Candidatus Shapirobacteria bacterium | reverse complement strand
GCCCCGTCAATCCCGCCTAAAAACTAAAAGGCAACTGGCTAGAGCAGTCCGATGTCCATCGGACAGGTTGCGGGTTCGAGCCCCGTCAATCCCGCCTAATGGATAAATTTCCTTACAAGACAGTTTTTTAAAACCACTACAGCTTCTTTTCTTTCTTCTATAAGCTTTTAATACTTGCAAAAATTTACAAAATCATTCAAAATACTTTTTGAATAAAGAAATCGATTGTTCCTGCCCAAATCCACAAAGAAAGGAGGTGAAAGCAGGTTTTTTTGTATAAAAAATGACTTTAAAAGATTTACTCAAAAGTGTTAAATCAGCTGAATCTTCTATTAGCACCTTGCTTGGCGTTGTCGTTGTTATCGCTATTGGCGCTTTAATTTTTAACTATTTTAAAACCAAGCCATTTAACGAAAGCCTTGACTCTGAATCAGGTGAAATCAGCGAGGAAGCTTCTCAAAAAAATCAAAATAACCTTCCTTCAACTTATGTGGTTGCAAGCGGTGATACTTTGTGGAAAATAAGCGAAAAGTTTTATAACTCCGGCTACAATTGGGTTGACATTAAAGAGGCAAACAATATTGAAAACCCAAACCTGATTGTGGAAGGACAGGAAATCACTGTTCCCGCAGTTGAACCGAGAATACCAACTGTTGCTGCAGCCAGCACGGAAGTTACTGTTGGTGAGAGCGAAGCAATAAACAACGAAGAATACATTGTTAAAAAAGGCGACAGCCTTTGGGATATTAGCGTCAGGGCATACCAAGACGGCTACCGGTGGACAGAAATTGCCAAGGTAAACAACCTTGAAAATCCAGATTTAATCCATCCGGGAAACAAGCTAGTTTTACCCCGTTAAGTATTCTCTTCAAGGAAAGGGCTTATTGCTGCTCATCTGATTAGTAGTTAATTTGCTACAGGTTTTGTAGTAAAATAATTGTGCATAAACAGTCCGTCAAAAAAGCTGTTCTGAGGTTGATTTTTTTGAAAAAGCGGGATTAGTTGAGCGGTTCAACGTCACCTTCCCAAGGTGAAAAGACGGGTTCGACTCCCGTATCCCGCTCCAGAAGTGATAAATAAAAAGGTTGATGTACAAAACTGTTATTTTTGATTTTGACGGCACGGTGGCCGACAGTCTCAAAACCTCTCTTCGGATTTTTAACCAAATTTCTGTTGATTTTGGCTTACCCCCCTTAAGTCCTTCTCAAAAAAAAGAATTTAGAAACCAAAGCGCGAGAGAGCTAATAAAACAGCAAAAAATTCCTCTTTTGAAACTGATAAGAATAGTCAAGGCAGTACAAAAAGAAACAAAAAAACATCTTAATGAAATTTCCCCTATTAAAGGGATGACCGATGTCTTTAAGAAGCTAAAAAAATCAGGAAAAAAAATTGGGATAATAACTTCTAATTCAAAAGAAAACGTACAACTTTTTTTAAAACATCATGCAATTTCAGAAATAGATTTTATTCACTCTGAAAGCAATCTCTTGGGAAAAGCAAAAGTAATTAAAGATTTACTAAAAAAGCAAAAATTAAACAGCAAAGAGATAATTTACATCGGAGATGAAGTAAGAGACATTGAGGCTGCCCAAAGAGCAGGAATTTCGGTTATAGCGGTAACATGGGGGCTTAACTCCAAAGAAAGATTACATAAATCTAAACCTGATTTCTTAGTATCCAAACCTGAAGAAATAGTTAAACTTCTAATGATATAATTCTTCTATGCCTGAAACCATATTTGATAAAATTCTAAAAGGTGAAATTAAATCATGGAAGGTCTGGGAAGACGACAAACATATTGCTTTCTTAACTCCTTTTCCTAACACCCCAGGTCAAACTATCGTTATTCCAAAAGAAAACAAAGGAGATTATGTTTTCTCTCTTTCTGAAGAAGTATATTCTGACCTGCTTTTAGCAGCCAAAAAAGTGGCAAAAATCCTTGAAAAAGCTTTTAACACCCCGAGAATCGCCATGGTTTTTGAAGGTACCGGCGTGGCTTATGTCCATGCCAAGCTCTACCCTCTTTGCGGCAAGCTTGCTTCTGAAACAGATGTCTGGAGCAGCCACAAAGAATTTTATCCTGAGTATGTTGGCTATTTAACCACGGTTGAAGGTCCCAAGATGAGTGATCAAGAATTAGACGAGATTCAGCAGAAAATCCTAAAAGCTCAACAAAGTTAAACCATAAGGGAAAAGGAAACAATGAAAAAACGAGCGGAAAAGAGCCTGAAAACGTGGTTAACTTATGCTTATTTTGGTAAAATGGTACTGCAAGCCGATGTAGCTCAGCGGTAGAGCAGTACTTTCGTAAAGTAACGGTCGGTGGTTCAAATCCACCCATCGGCTCCAATGAATAACAAAAAAAATATCAAAGTCGGCATTTTTTATTCCCTGCTTACGGTTGCCCTTATTATGGTTATTTTCAAGTTTGGAATAAAAGCTGCGGTTGGTCTCTCCGAATTTCTTCAAGGCCAAAAACCTATTTCTGAAAGCAATCTTTACAAAGAATCTGTTCCTGCTCCCAGGCTTTACCCCATTGTTGAGGCTACAAACAATTCAGAAATTGAAATTGAGGGAGTCGCAATTCCCAACGAGACGGTGGAGATTTACTTAAACGATCTTAATGTTAAAACTTTTGACACTAACGCAGACGGCATCTTCAAAGGCTCAATCAATCTTGCTTTGGGAATTAATACCGTTTACGCGGTTACCAAAACCCATGATGAGCAAATAAGCGAGCCATCAAAAACCTGGACTGTCTTTTACGAAAAAGATCCACCCTACCTTCAGGTCCACGAGCCCCAAAACGGAACTTTGATTAAAAGAAACGCCTCAGTAACCATTAAAGGAGAAGTAAGGGCTAAAACCTCAAAGGTAATGATTAACGACCATCTGGTAATTATTGATGAAAACTTAAACTTCAGTTATCCAGCTACACTTAATGAAGGAGAAAATAAATTTAAGATTGTGTGCTTTGATCCGGCTCAGAACAAGACTGAACTTGAGTGGGTAATTCATTTTCAACCGTAAATTCCGATAAAAGAAGAACTAGCCAGAAAAGTATCCAGGGATAAAAAAGAGAGTTAATCACGGTTGAAGAAATAACCAATACAATTGAAACCACAAAGACAAGCAAGCTGGTTTTTGAACGCTTGATTGAGTAGTAGCTTTCAATAACAATCCTCCACCAAAGATAAACAAAAGAGAGAAAGCCCAAAAAACCGGCAGTTGCCCAGACAAAAAGAAAGCTGTTGTCAGCCCCGGCTCCCGCATGCGTCGATTGCCAATCGCGGTTGGAAATAAAGCCATAATCCCTTTGGGCGTATCGGTATGCATTAAAACCCACTCCGAGCCAAGTGTTGTTTTCAATAATTTCCCAAATTTGCTTATAGTTGTCTGACTTTGCAAAAATGGAGCTTTTTCTCAGTAAATCAACCCCTTCACCCCCGGGCTTGGGAATAAGGAAAATAATGGCAGCAAAAACAACTGAAAGAATCATGTAGGCCTTAAGCCTTTTATGAAAGAAAAAAGTCAGCATCATGCCGATAACCAAAACAATGTAAGATGCCCGGGAAAAGCTTAAACCAGTGGCAAGAAGCAAAATAAAACTTGCAAAAATGATTTTAGGGTGCAGACTTTTTTCCTCATCCAAAAAATCAATGATAAGGGCAATGAGCGACAAAACAAGAATAACGCCGGTAAACCCCGGGTCCAAGAAAGAACCGATTGCCCGAAAATAATGGTCATCCCAGCCAATGTATTTTAAGATCCTGGTATCAGGAAAAAAGGCATATTGGCCAATGGCAATAAAAGCAATTGCCAGCCCACCAAAAATAAAATATTTTGAGCTTGATTTTCTTTCTTCACGAAAAAAGTCTGTAATGCAAAAGTAAAAGACAATGTAATTCCAAAACCTCGCCAAATAAAGAAGCGGCGGAATAAATTCACCAAAGGATAAAACTCTTATCTCATTTTTAGTCAGATTACTTAAGAAAACATTCACTGTCTTAATTGCAGGAAAATCAAGCTTTAGCAAAAGCGAAAACCCGGCAATAGCGCCAAAAATTAAAAATTCTTTAAAAAAAAGCGGCGGGTTGACATCCTTTTTTTTTAAGAAAATGTGCCCAAGCCAGAAAAGGGAAAAGAAAAAAACCAAGCCGTCAATCGGCTGAAGAGTGGCATCGGGCCCTAAAAAAGGAAGGTTAATCCTTAAAAGCTGACCTAAAGGAAAAACTACCAAAATAAGATAAAATATGATTTTTGAAAGAAGCTTCATTTTAACTATTATAACTTTAAATACCTTGGCTAGGAGGCTTAAAAAGAATCGATCTTGTTTTTGGATTCTCTGCCACCATTTCAAATTTTATAATCTCTTTGGGGATATTTTCGCCAATCACTAAAATATAGTCAAAAAGATAGGGGTTTTGCTGATAGGAGGCGTGGCTAAAGTTAAAGTCAAGGTAAAAAAGATTATGCCCGCCGTAAACCAAAACCCGATCGTCTTTTTTTATTATTTTCCCTAAAACGCCATCCACATCATAATAATCACCAAAGCTGAAGTTAAGGTTTTTCTCAAGAAAGTCCTGTCTTGTTTGCCTGCCTAAAACAAACGGCAGATATTTTTGGTTTGCAATAATCCTTGAGCCGATATTGATAAAAGCTGAGGCAAAAACTAAGAAAATAAAGATCTTTTTGACAAGTTTCCCCTCTCTTAAGGAAAAAAAAACGATAAGAACACTGAGTGCGGGAAGATAGGGAAGCAAAAACCTGGCTCCGCCTGTCCTTGGAGTCAGATACCAAAAAAAGAGGGAAAGAAAAAAATAAATGGCTAAATCTTTTATTCTCTTTTCTTTAAGGACATTTAAAATTACCAAAGGTAAAAATGCCAAAAAAACAGGCGAGACAAGGTCGTCAGGTTTGTAAAATATTTGCCAAAAATCTTTTGCCATTCTTGATAAATTTGGCCATACTATCGAGTGATTTTGGTCAAGAATGCCGCTAAAAACCGGGTAAAGGGGATTTCCGGTGTTAATATAAGAAAACAAAAACCAAGGAAATGAAACAAGAATTACGGAAAGGGTAAATTTAAGCGCTTTAGTTAAATTTTTTGATTTCAAAAAGATAATAATCAAAAAGACCGGCAAACTGGCCAAAGCAATGAGTTTTGAAGAAACAGCTAAACCCAAAACCACTCCGCTTTCAACTAAGTCAAGCTCTTTTCCCCTTTCCAACCAATTTAAGAAAAGATAAAGGCTTACGGCCTCAAAAAATGTTCTTATCAAGTCAATGTATGCGCTTCCTGAAAGCCAACCAACCACAAAAGTTGAGTAAAAAACAAGGCTGGCAAGTAATGCCTGGTCTTTCTTAAGGTATTTTTTCCCTATCTTAAAAGTAACAGCAGCGCTAAGGATTCCGAAAGAATAATGGATAAGTTTAGCCAATATTCCTGAAGGCGCAAGTGTCAAAGAGGCAAGATAAAGCATTTCTCCAAGCTTAGGCATGGCGCTATAGTAAAAAAGCCCGCCAGGAATAAAAAAAATTCTTTGCTCTTGAAGGTAAATTTTCGGCAAAGTTAAGTGATACCAAAGGCTGTCAAACCCAAGCTCCGGACCAAAAGCGCCAATCAAATTAACCAAAAAAGCTGTCAAAAGAAAGAAAAAAGAAACAAGCCCTAATTTGCCAATTTTTTCTTCAGTGAGCACACTTTTAATCTTTGAAAAAAAACTTTTCTTTGACAATAAAAAAACCAGAGAAAAAAGATAAGCAAAAAATACAATTTTGAGAGTGTTTGGCAAAAGTAAGCCTAAAAGCCCGAGAGAAAAAATAAGGTAAGAAAAAAAGCCGGTTAAAATTGCAGTTTCGGCCACTTTGAAATTCCTTTTGAAATTACTTGAATAAGATAAGAGACAAAAACAAAACACACCCAAGCTAAAAGAGCAATTTCCCCTTTTTTCATTTCCAACCCCCTTCCCTTCTCCAAATAAGGTAAAGCTTGCCCCTTACAAGAAAAGAATGGAGGCTCATTAAAACGGCAAAAACAAAACCGGCGGTGCCGTCCAAAAAACCAAGATTAAAGAAATAATTTCTAATAAACTTAGCAGCAGGCTTCAACCATTCAAAGAAGGTTACTCTTTTGCCTTCGTTGTAAAAAACCCTGGCGTTTAAGGTGGACCTTTCGTTTATGCTGGTCAAAAAATCAGTTAGACTTAAGTGAGAATAGTGTCTTAATGGGCTTTTAAGCTCGCTTTTCTCTCCTCCAATTTCCCAGGTTTCATCAACCGCCCTTTTCCACTCTCCGCTTCCCCTTCTTGCCAGTCTTAGAAGTTTTATTGAGTCTGTTTCTCCATACTTAAGGAATTTGCCGCCAAAAAAATCAATCCTTTTAATGAAAAAACCCGAAGGGAGGCTGCCCTGGTTAAGCCTTGCCTTAATCTCCTCTGCCAGGTCTTCTCCCACTCTTTCGTCAGCATCAACAAAAAATATCCAGTCATGACTTGCCTTTTGCAAGCCAAAGTTGCGCTGGGAAGCAAAGTCGGCCTCAAGCTGCCTTTTAAAAACTTTAGCGCCTTGTTTTTTTGCAATTGCAGCAGTTTTATCAACCGAATCATCATCAATGACAATAATCTCATCACACCATTTAAGGCCGTCAAGACATTCCTTGATGTTTTTTTCCTCGTTTTTGGCAAGTACAACAGCGCTAATTTTCATCTTTTTTAGCAATGGTCAGGTTATTAAATTTTTTAATGTTTTCTGAACCAAAAAAAGAATAATTGTTACTATTATCATATACGAAAAACTTAAGCTTTTCTTCTTTGAGAGAAGGAGGGTGTCCAAGATACCAGGTTAGATAAACCAGATTGAGCTTAGAAGAAGGAAAATGGCTGAAAACCCCCAAAGGCATAAGGTTGTAATCTTCTTTTCCCGCCTCTTTGACTATGTGCTTGGCCATTTCCATGTTTAACTTAAAAGAAGGACCGAAATTGTAGGTTTTAGCCAAAGTCTCTTTCCCGGTCAGGACAAAATAATCATTCGTTAGCAGTGTAAACATGGAAAAAGAAGCTAAGGCTAACGGGAAAAGAAAGGAAAGCGGCTTTAAAAGATTAAAATTGGTAAGAAGATAGCTGAAAGCCAAAGGAAAAAAAGCAAATAAAACCGGCACATAAGATTCAGAGGGCGAGCCCTGGATTACAAATCCCAACAAAGGAAACAAAAACCAAAGAATTAATAGATATAGAGAAAGATTCTCTTTCCTTTTTCTAAAACTAAAGTTACTTATTAAAAAGAGAATTGCGCCAAAAACCAAAATCGCCGAAAGAAAAACGCTCTGCCAGAAAACAATTCTTGAAAAATAAGTGAAAAGCCTTAAAAATCTTTCTGTCAGAGGCAAAGAGCTGGAACCCTGATTAACAAGGTCAACGGGAAGAATCTTATGAAAAAACCAAGCGGCAAAACCTAAAGTCTGGGTAAAACCAGTGGGAATGTCATAAATAAGCTTTGGCAGCCAAGTAATTGCGAAAGCGGCAAGGGAAAAAAGCAAAGCCCTAAAACTTGTCTTTTTTCTGTAATCCAAGATTAAAACCAAAAGAGCAGGCACTAAAACCAGATTTGAAAGTTCAATCTGCAGAAGAAGGCCCAAAATAAAAGCACTTAATGGAAAAAACCTTGTCTTTTTTGCAGACAGATAAAGACTGGCAAAAAATAACATTGTAAAAATTGAAATCAAGTTTTGGTGATAGGGGTAGCGGTCAAAAATTACCGTCAAAGGAGAAACTGCGTAAAAAAAAGAAGCCCAAAGCCCGGCTTTTTCAGAAAAGAAAAGTTTTCCCAGTCTGAAAAGAATATAAATGCTTAAAACTCCGACAAAAACGGCAAAATACCCTCCGATCAGGGGGTTATATTTTCCCAAAAAAAGAACGACTCCTAATATATAAGTGTACAAAGCTCCTTGATGGAGCCAGGGAACGCTGGTCGGGCTGCCAAGCAGTGGAATTTTCCCTTCTGTAGTGATATTTCTTGCCTCAATAAAATCTCTGGCTACATCACCGCCGAAAACCATAAGTTCCGGAAGACGATAAATCCTTAAAAAAAGCCCTAGCCCTAAGATTATTGCCAAAATTAATGTGCTTTTGGCTTTTTGATTTGTCATCAAGGCCAATTATGCGATAAAATAGCCAGACAAAGCAACTGCCCTCTTAAATTTTGTGAAAAAAGTTGTTCTGGTAAACCCATATTATGAAGGGACGGATCACATTCAACCCCCGGTGGGCCTTGGTTATCTAGCCTCTTCGCTTAAAAAAAACGGCTTTGAGCCGGTAATTATTGATGCCAACAAAGAAAGGCTAAAGCAAAAAATCCTTGTTTCAAAGATTAAAAAACTTAAGCCAGACTGCATAGGCTTGCAAGTATACAGCGTAAACTTAAAAAAAACCAAAGAAATCTTATCTGCTCTTAAAAAGAGTAATCCTAAACTTTTAACCTTTATCGGTGGCCCGCATCCTTCTGCTTCACCTGAAGGAATACTGGATTATTTCGGAAACTGCCTGGATTTTGCTTTCAGGGGCGAGGCAGAAATAAGCCTGCCCATGCTTATTAATGAGGTAAAACAAGGAATAAAAGAATTTAAAAAAATTCCCGGCTTAATTTATAGGGAAAAAGAAAAGACAATTGCAAATCCGCCAAAATTTGAAAACAACATTGACCAATTCGGCATGCCTGCCTGGGAACTTATTAGGCCTGAAACATACCCAGAAGCCCAGCATGGCGCTTTTTTCAAAAACTTTCCAATTGCTCCAATTGTTACTACCCGCGGCTGCCCTTTTAACTGCGCTTTTTGTGCAGGTAAGCTTAATACCGGCTCTGTTTTCAGAAAAAGAAGTGTCGGCGGAATTATTGAAGAAATAAAAGAGCTTTATTACAAACATGGAATAAAAGAATTTCATATTATTGACGACAATTTCACTTTGGATAAAGCTTTTGCCAAAAGCGTTCTTCGGGAAATTATCAGGCTTAACTTGAAGGCTTCTTTTGCAGTTCCTAACGGCGTAAGGCTTGATACCTTGGACGAGGAAATTTTAAGTTTAATGAAAAGGGCTGGCTTTTATCTTGTTTCTGTAGGAATTGAATCTGGCTCAGACCGAGTGCTAAAACTCATGAACAAGCACCTAATGACCAAACAGATAAAAGAAAAGGTGAATCTTATAAAAAGAGCCGGGCTGGACACGGCTGGTTTTTTTATTCTTGGCTATCCGGGTGAAACTGAAAAAGAAATAAGAAAAACAATAAAATTTTCCCTTGAGCTTGGGTTGCTGAGAGCAAATTATTTTATTTTCCTCCCCCTTCCCGGGACTCCCATATATAAAGAGCTTGATAAAGATGGAAAGCTTAAAAAACTTGATTTTGATAACTTCACCTTTACTGAGCCCTCATTCGAAGGAAATGTAAACAGTAAAAAACTTATTAAGCTGCAAAAAGAAGCTTTTATAAGGTTCTACTTTAAAAGACCGAAAATTCTTTTTAAAAACCTAACCAAAATAAAAAGCCCCAAACACGGTTACTTTCTCCTCAAAAGAGCCTTGCACTGGCTTTTATAAAAGAAAGCAGGGCGCCGCAGATATGGAGTATTATCCATCTTTGGCGCCCAATGACCAAGACTAATCCACTGGTATCTGCACTCGAGACGTTCCGATCCTTCTGGCCTCTTCCAGAGTAAGGCATATCGAGGCTACAAGGACCTTGCTGCCGGGAATCTCTCTCGCGAACTTTAAAGCTAAATCCATATCTCCAAAGAAGACCTGCTCTGGCTGATCCGCCGAGACCACTGCGTAGACATACGGCTCTCTCATCATGCCTCCTCGGTCGGGCTTCTGATGATTTTGTTCTTAAGCTCTTTCTTGCTCTTAAGATCAAACCCTCCACCTAAAAGACTTTTCAGAGAGGCCAACCGGCGATCAGGCAGCTCAACCTGCTCTTCACTGTGAGTTCTTGCTTCCTCCGAAGAGCTATACAGAGGAACCTTAATGAGACAGTATAAGAACGGGTGCTGTCCGTCTCGGATGTAGCTTCTTGCTGCCTCCTCTGTCTCAAAAAAAACTCCGTCTCCCCCAGTCAAGAACACAACCTTGTAAATGTACTTAGACATTCGTTTTCCTCTTCTTTCCCTGTACCCTGCCTGTTAGGATTTTTTCTTAAATTTTCAAACAAAGACAAAAAAGGTCTGCTTGTAGACCTTTTGATTGTTTGGCTAAAATATACCAAATTAATGTGATTAAATCAATCACTATGGGGTTAACCAAAGGAGAATAACCAAAAGAGCCAGTCTTTAGCTCTTATTTTAATCTTTCTAAATTTTCTTTGGGGACTTTTAAAAGCTTCCCGGATTTTTTTAATTCACTATAAGTAACCTTATCAAGATAGTCTTTGAGGTCGCGCATAAACCCATTAAAGTCAAAAGGCATGTCTTGTTTATCAACAAAAGCATACCTGAAATCTGCCTCGTCCCAAGTTTCTACCCCTGCGAGCAAATGCTGAAAAATACACTCAAATTTGTCGATAGCATCGACAAAGCAAGCTTCGGGAGTCTTTTTTTCTTCAAACTCTTCCCAAAGTTTAACAATTTCCCCGCCCCTTTTGCCCTTCAAAATCTTGGCAATCTTTTTTAATCCCTCTTTCTCAGTTATATGCTTGTTTTTCTGCCTTTCGGAAATCTCATGAGAAGGAATATCCCCGGCAATTGCTTCACCCAAATCGTGGATTATTACCATTTTTAAAACTTTTATCTCGTCGAGTTTAACTTTAAGCTTGTCCATTAAAACCATAGCAACAAGAGAAGAAAGCCAACAATGTTCGGCAACGCTTTCTTTTCTTTTGACATTGCTGGTGTGTCCGTGGCGGATTTCTGCTTTTAGCTTCTCGGCTGCTTTAAAAAACTCAAAAAGGTTTTTAAACAATTCCTCTTTCATTTAAGTTTTGAAAGCTTTTCCAGTAATCTTATCGCCCCCTCCGTAAATAGATAAAAAGGAAAGGGATAATGTTTTTTAAAGTATTTGAATCTGCTTTGTTTGAAAACCTTATCTTTTTCATTAAATTCTGCCATGCTTTTCCCCCCAAAGTGGATTATTTCAGCATCTGGATAAAAAACGACCTTACTCCCTACCTTCTTCACTCTTTTACACAAATCATTCTCTTCAAAAAACAAAAAAAACTTTTCATCAAAGCCGTTCACTTTTTTAAAAATGTCTTTTTTAACCAAAATGGCGGCTCCTGAAACAGTATCAACCTCAACCGGCTCGTTTGAATTTATCTTCTTTGAGTAAATATATCTTTTCCAGAATGGATTCTTTTTCCAAAAGTTTTTAAGAGGGCTGAAAACAAATATTGAAGTTAACGGCCCGGGGAAGCGACAAAAACTCAGCTGGTTGTCTTTTTTTTCACTATTATAAAGCCGAGAACCCAAAACTCCAATTTCAGGGTGTTCTTCCATAAAAATAACCATTTTCTCTAAAGAGCCATCTAAAACAATTGTGTCGGGATTTAAAAAAAGCAGATATTTTCCCTTTGCAGTTCTCGTCCCCTTGTTGCAACCTGCTCCATAACCAATGTTATTTTTATTGTTATCAATAACTATAGTTTCCCAATTTGGGTTTTTGCCAATCGTGGAAAGACAACCCTCTAGGTACTTTCCGCTTTTATAGTCAACAATAATTATTGAAAGAAGAGGCTTATTCATTTTCTGCATACAAGGATAAACTGGGTGGCAAAAAATGTGGGGAAATTTTTTGCTCTTGTATATTTTATTTGTTCAATTTTATAACCAGAGTCGTTAATTAATTTTTTTATTGTGAAAAGGGTAAAAAATCTTAAGTGCGTTTCATCCAATATTCCCTGGTCTTCATAACTGAAATTACCTGCCAACAAGTTTAGCCTGACGGCATAATTGGCAACATTTGGGACTGAAACAATTAATTTGCCATTTTTGCCTAAGTATTTTTTTATTTCCAGCAAAAGCTCTTCCGGTTCAGCCAGGTGCTCAAGCACTTCAATTGCTGTAATAAAATCAAAATTTTCTTCTCTAAGTGTTTCTTTAAGAGTTTCCGGTTTGCTTAAGTCGCTTAAAAAAGCCAAGTCAAGCCTTTTTTCGGCTAGTTTAATTGCCTGTTTGTTTATATCTGTTCCATAAACTAAGCAGTTTTTCTCATTTTTAAGTTTCTCTCCAAACCGGCCAGCCCAACAACCCAAATCAAGAACCTTAGAATTATTTTCAATTAATTCAAAAATGATTTCCTTTGGGTCTTCTTTTTCCCAAGGAATATCTTTGTACTTAAAATTATCTTTTTTCATTAGATTTCTCTTGAAAGAAGGCCAACGATAGTACCGGAAATAACGGCAAAGTCGGAAGTTAGCTGAAGAAGGGGTAATATATAAAAAGCCCTCAAGTCCTTAACATACTTGTAATTTTTAACAACAGACCACAAAAGATAGAGAAAAAATATTGAGGAAAAATAAAGAAGGAAGTTATTAAAATATTTTGATAAAAAAAGCAATAAAAGAAGAAGCCCGTACCTGGCAAAAACCGATAGCACCTTAAGTGTTCTTAAGCCAGCTTTAGCATCACCTCTGGCAAACCGGTAAATCATTTTCCAAAAACTGCGTAAGGTAGTTCTTGGCATCCAGCTTACAATTGCATCTTTAGTAAAAATCATCTTTGTCCCCATCTTTTTAAGCTGGTTTGCAAAAACATAATCTTCATTGTCCGAATAATTTAGAGGAAACCCCCCAGCTTTGTTAAATGTCTCCTTTCTTATTGCCATGGAACGGGAAGCAGGAAGAAAGTTTTTGGGATTAACTCTGTCCGGCATAACCAATGCATAGGGAGCAACGCATTTTTCAAATGCTGATTTTGTAATAGCATTGTAATATCCAGCCACCACCTCAACTTTCTCGTCTGAAAAAGGTTTTGTCAATTCCAAAAGCCAGTTTTTGTCTAAAACGCAACCTGCATCAGTGAACGCAATTATGTCTCCCGTAGCTTCTTCAACTCCCCTGTTTCTTCCCAGAGAGCGGTTGGCTCCTTTCATAATAAGAACTCTGATTTTTTCTTTCCTTTCAGCCAAAATTTCCAAGGTCCAGTCAACAGACCCCCCATCGACAATAATCACTTCATCGGGTTTCAAGGTTTGTTTCTCCACAGAATTCAAAAAGGGCTCAATTGTCTTTTCTTCATTCAAAACAGTAACAACAAGCGATATTTTCATCCAGTAATTTCCTTATATGTTTCTAATATTCTTTTGATTATTCCTTTCCAGGAGTATTTTTTTAGTTGATTATATCCAGAGTCTACTAAAGCTTGTCTTTTTTTACTATCCCTAATTAGATTAATTAAAACCTTGGTAATGTCCCTCTCGTTATATTGGTTAACAAAAATCGCCGAATTTCCCGCTACCTCTCGAAAGCTAGGAATGTCGCTACATATAACAGGAATTCCTAAACTAAAAGCTTCTAATAAGGGTAGTCCAAATCCTTCGATATTGGAAATATTACACACTAGTCGTGCTCCTTTTATAAGCGAATATAATTCTTGGATATCAAGAAATCCTGTAAAAACAACGTAATTTTCGATTCCTAAAATTTTAGTAAATTCAATAAGTTCATTCTTAAGAGATAAATTCTCACCTGTAATAACTAATCTGTATGCGGGGAACACTTCCCTTACATTCTTAAAACAGCCTATAAGTCTTTTCAAGTTCTTTCTTTCTGAAATACCACTATTGCAAATAATGTATGGATAGTTTAAGAATTTCTTTTCTTTTATACTCTTGGCAACTTCGACACTTTGCCCTATGACTTCTATCTTTTCTGGGTTTATTGATAATTTTTCCACTAAACATTTCTTTGTGTAATTAGAAATTGAAATAATTTTTTTGGAATAAAACAGAGTCGTTCTTAATCTGAAGATATAAGAATATGCAGATAGTAGAGGAAATTTTGATTTATCAAAATACTTTTCCATTAAAAGCGGAATAATATCGTGCACTGTTACCAAAGAAGGGCATGGAACAAAGGCCGAAATCCCCACGTTGCCAGGTGCGTGATAAATTTCAATTTTTTCTTTCGAAAGAAATCTAGGAACAAACAATTGTTCAAACATATATTGATTGTTAGTTTTAAAAACAATCGTTTTAACATTTTGTCTTTGAATTCTTACTTTTGGAATTCTTGAATAAAATAAATATAATTCATTATTTTCTTCTGCTATTTTGGTTGAGAGATTAAAGATATAATTCCCAATTCCTGTCAAGTTATCCTCAGCGTACCTACAATCAATACCTATCTTCATTTTGTTTTAGAAACTAAAATTATTTGAGAACCTCCAAAAAATTTTAGAAGCATATCGTCAATAAAAAAGATAAAACTAGAAATGAACAAAAAACGATTAGAAAGTCTTATTAAAATTTTATTGAGAGGAAATCCAATAATAAAGAGAAAATTTTTAAGTATTCCCTCGGTTTCAATTAGTTCAATGGTTCTGAGGCCAGAAAAATTAATTAAATTATAGATACTATCCATTGAATATCTTCTTAAGTGGCCAACGTTTATATCATGCTTACTTGATAAGCCTAGCCTATGAAGAGGAGACTTTATTGAAGGTAAAGAAAATATTACTATTCCGTTTTTGTTAAGTTTATTTTTGATATATCTAATGGCTTTTTTTTGGTCTTCAATATGTTCAAGAACCTCTGAGCAAATAATTAAATCATACCTCCCTTTGATGTTCTCTTGTGGAAAATTTAATTTAAAGAATTTAAGACAACCATGCAATTCAAACATTTTTTTATTTTGTTCACAGATATCTACCGCCTTCTTCGAGATATCTATACCAGTTACATCAAAACCAATACTACCCAAATAAAAAGATAAAGCACCACATCCACACCCAATATCTAATGCTTTATTTCCTACACAGTGATCTTTATATTTGTTAATTACCCTAACAATATCTCTGTATGTTATACTTCTTTTTGAAATTATTCTCTTTTGCAGTTTTATGTTTGAGTGAAATTTTTCATATAGTTCGTCTGTCATATATTGACAATTATACTTATTTATTGCTAATAATATTTTAGTGAACAAATTCACTAAAAAATTTTTGTTCTTCTTGTCTTTCGTAGTTATTCTATATTCTTCGACAAACTTTGTACATGCTAAAATTTTATTTAAAGAAGATTTTAGTAAAAAGAATCTCGATAACTGGACATTTATTAGAAATAATTGCTCAACTCCCGACCTTTCTTCAGAAAAACTAGTTTTTGATGTTAATAATTATAACTGCAACGCTGAATTAGTACCCAATAACTTTTATCTAGGGTTAAATGAAAATAATTATGTTTATGAGTCAGATATTTATGTGAACTATCCATTTGTATTCGATGGAAAATTTATTTTTAAGTATAAAGATCCTAACAATTATTACTGGGTGCAAATTTTTGAAAATGGTGTCTACATAAATAAAACAGTTAATGGTAATGGAGTTGGTTTAACGAACTGGCATCCTAGCTTTCCAAAGAGTCCCAACAATATTTACCGTTTTAGAGTCGAATATAAAACAATAAACGAAATAAGAACAATCAATCTTTATGTAAACGGATATCCTGTTGCTATTAATGTTGAGGATAGCCCTCCCTATATTGAAAATTCTAATATTGCAATAGGAGTTTCAACCGGAGGATGGCCTCTACTATATACCTGGTTTGATAATATTGTTGTCACGGATTTAGGAGAAACTGAACCTACATCAATTCCAGTTGTATTTATTCCTGGTTTAGGAGGCAGTTTTAGCTTTAAAGGCCTTTTTCTCAATCAAGATAGTGCCGACGATTGGATAATGACACCTGGAGCAAATGTTTATAAAAATATTCAAGAAGAATTTGGTAATAACTTACATTTATTTCTTTACGATTGGAGAAAACCGACTATTGATAATGCCCAAAAACTAAATAACTTTATTAAAGATATCGTTAAACCCGAAGGTGGTAAGGTTAATTTGATTGGACACTGTTTGGGCGGTTTAGTGGCAAGAACTTGTGTCCAAACATCTGAAAATAATTGCTATGTTGAAAATCTTATTACCATAAGTACCCCCCACCTGGGAGTAGTGGATGTTTACCCAATAATTGAAGGAGGTCAAATTTGGAGAAAAGGAATATACAAACTAGCTCTCGAAACACTGATTCATTACCATAAAAAGCCAATGGAAACAAAAAAAGATACAATTTTAAGATTAACACCTTCTCTATATGACCTTTTACCCCAATTTGACTATATTTATAAAAATGGGGCAATTTTATCTTGGCCCCAAATCAGCGTAAAAAACTCTCTGCTTCCCCATCTATCAAATATTTCTCTACTAGAGAACAAGCTTAGCAATATTTATGGAGTTGGTTACAATACCATAAGTTCACTAAAAGTTATTAATCCAAGCAGGCTCGAGACAACTCTTGGTTATTGGACTGACGGAAAACCGATAGAAAAATATGTCTCCCCAGAAGGAGATAGGACTGTTCTGTCTTTAAGTTCTTCGTTCGACGAAGAAGGTGTTGACAATTTTCAGTTTAATCTAGACCATAACGGTATTATCTCTCAAAAAGAAGTAATCAACAAAATCCTTGAAATTCTAGACAATAACTTAAAAGATAAAAATTACCAAGGTTTAAACGAAGAAGAAAATTATTTAGTAATCTTTGTTCATTCTCCCGTTGAAATTTCCATCGAAGGATTAAGTGAATACAATGTTCTGGGGAATGAATTAATAATTCTTCCAAATCCTGAAAATAATATTTACACACTCGAGGTCAAAGGTCTTGAAAATTCTTTATATCAACTATCCATAGGACAAATATATGGAGAGTCCGTATTGTGGAACGACTACAAACTAGAAACAGAAAAAGACAAAGAGAATAAATATGAAATATACATAAATACAACCAAGCCACAAGATAACCCTCTACTTAAAAACGAAAATTACTTAAAAAATCACAATATACATCTACTCACAACCCTTGAAGAACTTAAAGAAAAAGTCAATCTATTAGATGTCAAACCACAAGAAAAGAAAAAAATTACTAATTTTATTAATAGAACTAAAGAAAGTATAAATAGTCCCAAAAAGGCTATTTTGTACTCCTCGTTAGCTAGAAAACAAACATTATCAAAGCAGATTGTAAGCTTAACCAATGAGGATAAATTAAAAGAAATTATAGACCAATACCTTGAACTTCATAATCTTTTAGAAATTCTCCTCCTAGATGAAAAAAGTAAATGTAGCAAACAAAAATCTAAAGAACTTATTAACGAAACAGATAATATTAAAAATGATTTTTCAGAGATTATTGACGTTAGGATTGCCGGACTTATCTTTTTTGAAGCTGAAGAAAAATTAAATAGGGCAATAGTTAATTTCGACTATGGAAATTATTGTGAAGCTGAAGTTTATGCTAAAAGTGCCAGGGAAATATTTTTGGATTCTAAAAGAATAAATAATTTCTTGAAGTAAAACTAAAGCCCTCGGCAATTATGGATTTCTCCAAAACCACCAAGGGCTTGCGAGTTATCGCATTGTTCCTCTTGCCCCCGCTATATAACAAAATATCATTATAACTGAGCATATGAACAAAAAAAGCGGGGAGGAAGTCAGTATCTGGACCAACCAAAGATTTGCTATGAACATGACAAGACCAAAGAATTTTAAGATCGTTTTTCCTCTTTGTCCAATGCCATCTCCCTCTGTGGCCAAGCCAACACCGGTTAGTAAAAATCCCGTTATGAATGTGGCAATGAGCACTAACATGAAATACCTTGTCCTTTCTTAAGAGGAATGTCATGGTCAATTCTGGTTGCTTCTCCACCCAAGAAACCCCTCCTTTCTCCTCCGATTGTTTTAAAAGAACTAAACAAGCGCTTGTGCTTGCTCTTAAGGAAGAAATATACTCTTTTTTTGAAGCAAAATCAATTCTATAGGCCTATTTTTTTCTTGGGGTTTTTCCCTTTTTCGACTCTTTCCTTTCTTGTGATAAGGAAAACGCATGTTCCATTGAAGGCCCAACATTGTCCGGCACTAAAGAAAACATTGAACCGGAAATGGCACTTGATATTCCAGACCAATCAATTCTGCCTTCTGGTTCATTTTTTTTAGCGGCAGTTATTTTGTTTGAGGGTTGAAGTTGTTCTTTTACTGCCACGAATCTATTTTATAGCAATTCATACAAAAAAAGCAAGATTATTTACTCTTTCTTCTTAGTTGCTTTTCTATCTCGTTTATGGCTCCTCTTATTGAATCCATAAACTCGTGCTGCTGGCTTTTTGCTACCAATCTTTCACCGTTATAGAAATCAAAGATTAGCAGGGTGTTAAAAACTACCGTTGTATGGGCTGAAGATTTTGGCTCCTCAAAACTTATTTCAATCTTTTGCACCGCTTCCCTTTTATTAATTTTTTTCCCTAATTCCTTAATTAACTCATATGCCTTAGCTGTTTCTTTTTCACCTACATTAGAACTTGGACTTCTTATGATAAGTTGTATTTCTCTCTCTGGTCTTAGAGATATAATGCCCTTAAGCACATCCCTTACCGAAACAATGCCTACTGGCTTAAAGTCTCTGTTAACAACGACAATGCTGTTTTTATCCGAGCCAAGCAATTTTTTGATAATCTCCTTTTTGCCTGATTTCTCTTCAATGGTAAAAACATCTTTCTGGTAGTAGCTTCTTATACTCCTGTCCTCCCTTCTTAATTCTTCTTCATCAAAAGAGTAACTGTTTATACGCCCCTCTTTTTTGGAAAACCTTATCCTTTGTGTTGGCCTGATAAAAGCGTGCTTAACATCCCTTCTTGCAACAATCCCCACTAATTTTCCGTTATCATCAGTCAGCACAATTCTGGCAAAATTTTTATCTTTTAGAAAGTGGTAGATTTTTCTAACCGGAGCATTAATGTTGAAAATTTCTGGCTTACCAAGATTAACCTTTCCGGCAATTTCATCCAACAATTTCTCATCTTTGGCAATCTCCTTGAGTATGTCTCCTGCCCTAACAAGGCCCACTATCTTTGAACTTTTATTAAAAACCGGCAGAGTATAAAACCTGGTCGAAAGCATGTGCTCCACCGCGTCAAAGACAGAAGTTTCCGGAAATATATGCGGAGGAACAATTAAAACATGCTGAAGTTCGGTTGTGTAAGGATATTTGTTATGAAACAATGACCGATGAACAGAAACCAATCCCAAAAACTTACTGTTATTAAAAACAAAAACCGGTTCATGACTGCTTTCAGTAGAATCAAGCGCTGAGCCTAAATTGTCTTGGGGCTTTGCTTTGGGAATGTCTTTAAATGCCGATATTAAATCTCTTATCTTTAGATTATCAACCATTCACTATCTCTGAAGTTATCCTATAATAACTTCATTATAAAGGATTTTGAAGATTGTTTCAAGCAATTGGGTTAAGGCCTCCAGCCTTCATACGCATAGTAGTTGCCGTAGCTTTCCACACAGACAAAGGGTGTGTCCTTCTGCATGTTTTCAGCATGGCCTTTGGAATTAATCCAAAGTTCAACCACTCTTTTATAGTCTGAAGTCATGGCAATGTTTTCCGTAATTAGTGAATAGCCGGGGTAGGGAAGAGATTTATTTGCTACTCTTTGCGAAAAGCCGTCATGATTAAAGTTTACAGATATTTCCCGGGCTCTCTCTTTGGCAAAAGAGCAGGTATATGGATCTGTCTTGACTTCGGAAAGCCCCCTTGAGCGGCGGTACTCATTAATGGCATTCATGATGTATTCTTTTTTATAGTCTCCCAAGGGGGCTGCTGTCGGCTGTGGAGTTACCGTCGGAAACACAGGCACGCCTGTAGGAGCAGCGGTCGGAAGAAGCTTGGTTGTAGGCATTTGCGGGGTTTCAGCAGGCCAGGAAATTCTTGGCCTTTCTCCTAGCTTGCTTTCAAGCCTTTTTAATAAATATGAAGGCAAAAATCTGGAAAAACTCGAGTAATAGGATGTTGAAGCAAAGGTAGCGCTTGCTGAAAAAGCAAAAAGAAAAAGTAAAAATGCTAAAACCTTAATGGATTTGGGCAGGTTAGGCATTAGGGCTCAATTCAAACAAAAAATTTTTACTTTGTCAAACATAGAACTTTGTAAGAATGAGTCCTTGAATACGCCTTGAAGAGAAATCAAATATTTGTAACAGTTTCCACTATCTCCTCCAGTCTCATTTTGGTCAGGTTAACATCAACTCCCTCAACTTCCATTGTTCCTATTCCTATAGTCTTTACCCATGGAGCTTTTTCCTTAATTAATTTTGCCAACTTTCTGCCATGGTTTTCCTCAGAACCGTTAGCCAGGTTGCCGTCAAGAAGGGCAACATCAACCTCGTTCTCCTTAAAACTTTCAACTGCCTTGACAGCTTCTTCAAAAGCTTCCTCAACAATAACAACTTTATGGCCTGCTGCCTCAAGTTCATCTTGGATGAATCCCAATACCCTTTTGTTATCTTCGGCAATAAAAACATTTGCCCTTTCAGGTGACATATTCCCCTCCTTTTTAGAAAAATAGAAATAATAAATACTATGTAGGAATTACCATTTTACCCATGTTTTTTTTCTTTTTCAATCATAGAACAGGGTTGATTTTCGGCTTTTATTGGGGTATATAATTTAGTGTGAAGAAAAGCTCTCTTCCAGAAAAAATTGCTTTTGTTGATATCGAAACAACCGGCTGTAGTCTTACTCATGACAAAATAGTTGAAATCGGCATTGTGAGGATTGAAAAAAATGAAATTTTTTCAACCTATTCTTCGCTTGTTAATCCCTGCCAGCACCTGCCTCCCGAAATTGAATTTTTAACCGGAATCACAGGCAAGGAATTGGAAAATGCTCCCACTTTTAGGGAAATAAAAAAAGATATTTACCAGATGCTTGAGGGATGTGTTTTTTCCGCCCACAACTCAAGGTTTGACTACTCGTTTGTAAAAAGGTCTTTTAAAGACCAGGGAATTAACTATCGGGCAAAACAGTTTTGTACAGCCAAGTTTTCAAAGGCCCTTTTTCCCCAATATCGCTCTCATGGGCTGGACAGTTTAATTGAAAGACATAATCTTATTTGCAAAAACAGGCATCGCGCTTTTGGCGACGCTTACGCTATTTACGACTTTTACCAGAAAATGCTTAAGTCTTTCCCCGAAGAAGAACTGGTTAATTCTTACAAAAAAGTAACCAAAACAATTGCCAGGCCAATTAACCTGCCGGAAAAGGATATTGAAAAGCTTCCTGAAAGTCCCGGCGTTTATATTTTTTACGATAAAAACGGAGCTCCTTTATATGTAGGCAAAAGCATTAATATTAAAGAAAGAGTTTTGTCCCACTTCAGCTCGGATACAAATTCAACAAAAGAAGCTGCAATTTCCAGACAGATAAATAGCATCGAAACAGTGAAAACAAAAGGCGAACTGGGTGCGCTTATTAAAGAATCTAAGCTTATCAAAAAATTGCTCCCGGTTTACAATCGCCGCAGCCGCCACTCAAAAAAACTCTTTGTTTCATTTTTAGAAAAAAATAAAGACGGTTATCTTGAAATAGTCTCTAAAGACACTCAAAACCTTAGTGTTTACGAACTTGAAAACATCGCCGGCATTTTTAAATCAAAAAAACAGGCAAAAGATCATTTGGCTAAACTTGCCAAAGAGTTTGGATTGTGCAATAAGCTTTTAGGGTTGGAAAAGACAAAAGGACCTTGTTTTGGACATCAACTTGAATTCTGTAAAGGGGCTTGTATTGGGAAAGAATCGGTTGAAAGCTATAACATTAGGCTCCTTGAAGCCTTAGGTAAACTAAGAATAAGAAAGTGGCCTTTTCCAGGCCCGATTGCAATAAAAGAAGAAGAAGAAAACTCTGCCGAGCTTTTTGTTTTTGACAAATGGACTTTTGTGGGAACTGTTAAAACCTTAGACGACTGTGTTGATTTTATTAAAGAAACAACCTCTTTTGATTTAGAAATTTACAAAATTCTAAAAAGTTTTTTAAATAAAAGTTCAAACCTAAAAAGGGTTAAGCAAATTAACCTTAAATATCTTGAAAGCCTTAATAATTTGAGATAATAATTTACTCTTGATTTTTCTTGCCCTTATGCTAATCTATGGTTAATGGAAAATATTCACCTCGTCAGCGGGAGAGGAAACCTCCCTTTCTCCAAAAAAGTTTCAAAAGCTCTCAGAATCCCCCTCACTCCAGTAAACATCAAAACTTTTGCAGACGGTGAAATCTATGTCAGGATTGAAAAAAAGGTAAGAAATGAAGATGTTTACATTATTCAAAGCGTTTCAAGCCCTGTCAATGAGCGCTTAATGGAACTTTTAATCATGATTGATGCCTTAAAAAGGGCTTCCGCAAGAAGAATAAATGTGCTTTCACCATACCTTTGCTATAGCCGGCAAGACAGAAAAGCGGACTCCCGCGAACCAATCACTGCCAAACTTGTTGCTAACCTTATCACCAAAGCCGGAGCCGACCGGGTAATTTCCGTTGATTTGCATGCCGACCAAATTCAGGGGTTCTATGATATCCCCGTTGACCATCTGGTCGGTTACCCAATGTTCGCAGACTACCTCAAAAAAAAGAGATATAAAGACATTGCCATTGTTTCCCCGGATGTCGGATCAGCAAAAAAAGCAAGAAAAATGGCCAATCTTATTCACGCTCCTTTAGTGATAGCGGATAAAAGAAGAAGAAGACACAACGAGTGCGAAATTACTTTTATTATTGGTGATGTCAAAGACAAAACAGCTGTAATTGTTGATGACATGATTGACACAGCCGGAACAGTAGCAAATGTTGCTCATGAGATAAAAAAGAAAGGCGCTAAAGAAATTATAATCTGTGCCTCGCATGGGATATTGAGCGGAGAAGCGGTAAAGAAGCTTGAAAAATCCCCTGCCTCAAAAGTTTTGCTTCTTGACACCATCGATATCCCTAAAGAAAAAATTATTCCCAAAATGGAAATAATATCTATTGCTCCTTTGCTTGCAAAAGTTATTAAAAGGATTCATACCGGAAAATCGCTGGGAGAACTTTTTAAATGGGAGGAAAAAGAGGTGGCCCTTTAACTAAAAAGGTAAGTCGTCGGCAAAACTAATTGTATCTTCCTTTGTTTCTTTTTCAGTGATTGCTTCATTTACCAGAATGTAAATCTCCTGTTTTCTGTTTACCGGATCAACGTGAACAAGTTTCCCTTTACCGTGGGCTACCTCATGCATGTCTTTGCAGGCCCAACAGTACTCATTCCCCGACTGGCAACGGTACGAATTAGTTTGCCTTACCAATTTAAGGATTTCTCCTTTTTGCTTAAGAGTTTTAAATGTTTCGTTAATGTCTGCGGAAGGAAACGGTTTTATGTCGTCGTCCTTGTCAAGGTACCAGTAGCTGGTTTTAACCTTATCCGTCCCCAAAATTTTAGCTACCAAAAGAGCGTAAATTGGTAACTGCTGAGAGTCTTCTTTTTCCTCATTTTTGCCGGTTTTAAAATCAATGATATGATAATAGTCGTCTTCTTTTTCTATCCAATCAAGCTTGCCGGTTAAAATCAGATCGTCCCCTAAGTCAACTTTGGGAAAGCTGGGAATTTTGACAGCTTCTGTTTCAAGAAAATGTTTGTTTCCAAAAAATCTTTCCAGCATCGAAGAAGCCCTTTCTTTTGCACCATCTTCCTCTTCTTTTAAAGTAAAACCGCCTTTTTCACCGCTTAAGCTTTTCCAATTCCATTCGAAAATCCGAAAAAGCTCATCTTTAGAACGACCGGAAGGAGAAGTTTTCAAAAACTGTTCAAGGGTGTCATGCACGCACTGGCCGACAGCCAAACTTGGGTTAATGATTTGGATTTTAAGACCTCTCTGGCTTCTGTAAACACTCTTGTAATAGTAAAGTTGGGGGCATTTTTCAAAATCTCCTAATGATGAAGGCGAGATAAAAACAGCATTAGGATTAAAGGCCATAGCTTTTTATAGCATGGCCCAAGAGAAAGAAGTCAAGAAAATTCGGGTTATCTATGGGTTTACCTGCCAAATATTTGCCTTAGCACATATTTCCACCATGATTCGGATTTTGCTTGACTAGGGCCGAAAACAGTTTTGGACCAAACTGAAAGAACTACCCATTCTTTTTCTTTGTTTTGAGCGGATACAACCTCAATACGGTCATTCCCCCAAGTGCGGTAGTAAATCCAAGCCCCCCTTGTCTTAGCATAACGGCTTTCTTGGGGATTGTTTAGGGTGGTAAGTGCATGTTCAATTTTTATTCCCCGCTCTTTAAGCCTTTGCAGGGCATGGTCAGTCCAGACAACTCCACCATATTTCATTCCCATATAGATATTATAGCCCACATTGACAGCTAACCACACTTATGGATAAACTGTAATTGAAATGCTTCAATTTGCAAAAAAGATATTTTTCCTTACACTTTTATTTCTATGCCCCTTCTTTTTATCAGGATGCTCGGTTTCCAAATTTGATGTTCTTGGTTTTCTCAAAGGCAAGATTGACACTTCCCCCAGCGTTCAGTGTAATTATTACGACGAAAAAGGGAACAGTGTCAACGCCTTTTTCAAAGACGATTGGTATAAAGTTGACGGCGGCACAGTTTACAATGACAAACCCGGCACGGTTGTTTCAAAAGACAATAAAATATGGGTCTGGCTGAAAGAAGCTTCTGAGGGCTATATCTTTGATCTTTCCATTGATTACAGTGGTTACGAAATTCCCAGGAAAAAAATTATCATTAACCCTGAACAAATAATAGAAAGGGTTGAATTCCAAAAACAAAACTGCAGTCCCGGGCTTATTGACAATTCGGTATTCGAGGTTCCGGGTGATGTTCTCTTTACCCCATACGAGGAATACCTTTATAACTAACCAACGGAATGGACAGCGAAGTAACCATTTCTTCCGGAGACTATTTAGCTTTGATTTATCCTAAAACCGGAGCGTCTTTGGGTAAATTTTCTTTTAAAGGAAATGATCTTCTTTATCCTCTCAGGTTTGAATATGCTGAAAGCAAAAGAAAAATTAGAGGAGGAATCCCTATCCTTTTTCCAAATGCCGGATCAATAACAGAAAAGAAAGAAATGACCCTGCCTCAAAATGGTTTCGCCAGAGACATGGCCTGGGAAACAGAAGAAAACAAAGGCTCTCGGGCTTGTTTTTCCCTTTCCTCAAACAAAGAAACAAAAAGAATGTTTCCTTTTGACTTTAAACTAACAGAGGAAGTAAGCCTAGGTCAGGGTTATGTTAATATTCTTCTTTCAATTGAAAACTTCTCAAATAAAACAATGCCGGTCGCTCCTGGTTTTCATCCTTATTTTCCTATCCCTGTTGAAAAAAAGAAAAATATAAAAACAAATTTAAAGGGCTTTAATCCTAAAAAATACGACTGGTGTTCTACTTTGTGCCTTCCTCTTAAAGAGGATATCAACTTGTCGCTGACTGATAAAATAGATCTAAGAATTAGCGTTAAAGGAAAATTTAACAACTGGACAGTCTGGTCTGAGCCTGAAAAGCCTTTTGTCTGCATTGAACCTTGGACAGGCAAGCCAAATGCAATTTTTAATCCCAAAGAAAGAGTGGAGATAAAACCAAACTCAAAAGAGTTTTTCTCCCTGAGAATTGAAAGGATATAAATTTAAGCCTCGCAAATTTGTGGACGTTTACAAAAAAATTCGAACCTATTTTCAAGAAAACTGTTAGTCCCTCGTCGGGTTCGTCGCTCGCTTCGCTCGCTCCTCACCTTAAATGGCG
>JAGVBK010000003.1 GCA_020059745.1 Candidatus Shapirobacteria bacterium | reverse complement strand
CTTTCCGCGGAACTGAATTTCGCTTTCTCCGCGCTCGCCGCGTGTGGGGGCGCTGCGAGCGCTCCGCCGTCTGCGGCAACCCTGTCCTCTTTGGTGGACCCGAGGGGACTCGAACCTCTGACCTTTCGGATGTGAACCGAACGCTCTAACCAACTGAGCTACGGGTCCAAAAAAACTTCTTTATTCTCCTTGACACTAATTATATCAAAAGTTAAACTTAACTGAGGCTGTTTATGTCCATTCTTAAAAAACTCGCCCAATTTTTACTCGACACTATCCAGGCAATTGTCCTGGCTTTTTCCATTTTTATCATTTTTTACCTGTTCCTTTTTCAACCCCACCAGGTAAAAGGAAGCTCCATGTACCCCTCATTCCAAGACGGTGAGTTTATTTTAACAAACAAAATTTCTTACCGCTTTGAGGAACCGCAAAGAGGGGATGTCATTGTTTTTAAAGCTCCAAAATCAGAGCCCTGCTCTGAGATAGAGTGTGAGTACATCAAAAGGCTCATTGCCCTGCCGGGAGAGAGAATAAAAATCTCTGAAGGCAAAATTTACATTAACGGCGAATCATTGCCTGAATCAGAATACCTTGCCGCAACTTTAAAAACAAATACCGGTTCTTTTTTGCCCGAAGGAGTAGAAAAAGTCATTCCTGACGGGTATTATCTCCCCCTTGGCGACAATCGGCCTTACTCAAGGGACGGTCGCGAATTTGGCCCAGTTCCAAGGGAGTCAATCGTTGGCAAAGCATGGCTTAGGTACTGGCCTTTTAACAAAGTCGGTATTATCGATCATGAAAATTATGCTTTGGGAGTAAAGTAAACTCACTTACAGATGCTTTTGTAGATTTTTTGGAGTTTTTCTTCTGTTTCCTCGAGGCTCCCGAAAAGGGAAATGGTTACTCTTGTTTCTACTCTTGACCGAGTTAGCTTTACCTTAGTTTTATTTTCTTTTTGGTCTAGCGCAGAAAGAGCTTTTTCTAAATCCTCCTTCATTCTGTCGATGCTTTCGTCAACAATTCTGTTCACTTTGTTCGTTGGGGTAATTCCTTGCTGCTGTTTCATCCTTCTGGCCAAATCCTCTGCTCTTCTTACCGAAGCCGATTCTCTTAAAACAATCTTGTAAGCCTCAACCATAAGTTTAGGATCACCAATCCCCGCCAAAGCTCTGGCATGTCCTTCTGTAATTAGTCCGGAAAGAACACCGTCTTTAATGGCATCCGGCAAAGTCAACAACCTAAGGGAATTAGAAACATAGGCCTGACTTTTACCAACTCTTTTGGCAATTTCTGAAGTAGAAAGATTGAATTCATCAATCAATCTTTGGAATGCCCTGGCCCTCTCTAGGGGATTTAAGTCAACCCTTTGCAGGTTTTCCACAATTGCCATTTCCAACATGCCGCGCGGAGAAGTTTCTTTAATGATAACCGGCACGGTAGCCAGGCCGACTATTCTTGCAGAACGCCATCTTCTTTCTCCAGCGACAATTTGGTAACCGGCAGGAGTTTTAGCCACAACCAAAGGCTCTAAAATACCATGCTCTCTTATTGAATCAACGAGATCGACTAAACTTTCTGGGGAAATTACACCTCTGGGCTGAAGGGGGTTTGCTTGCAACTGGTCTATCGGCATCTCAATGATACCGTTTAAGTCGCTGTCAGGCATTATTTTCTTTTATATTACTTCTACTAATTTTTTTCCATTAAGGGTTCTAAAGTTTACTTTTCCACCTTTTGTTGCAAAAATGGTGAAATCTCGACCCATTTTTGTTCCTAAGGCGGGATGGAATGTTGACCCTCTCTGGCGAATAATAATTTGACCGTTTTCTACTTTTGCGCCACCAAAAATCTTGACCCCTAATCTTGGGCCTTTTCTTGGAGTTCCTTGTCTTGCTCGTCCTGCCGCTTTAGTGTGTGCCATATATCACCAATATATATAAACTTTTCACGCGTGTCAAGGGATTCTACGCCTCGATTTTTTCGATTTTCACCAGAGACAGTTTGGGCCTGAAGCCGATTTTTCTTCTGTAGCCTGTTTTTGCTTTAAATTTTGAGATATGAACCTTTTCTCCAAGCATGTGTTTTAAGACCATGCCTGAAACTTTGGCGTCTTTGACGACCGGTTTTCCCAACTTAAGCTTATTATCTGCCGCTGCCAGCAAAACCTCATTAAACTCAATCTTGTCGCCTTCTTTATCGGAAAGCCGTGATACCTCAATCTCGTCGCCTTCGCAAACTTTGAACTGGCTTCCGCTTATTTTTATAACAGCATATTTCATAGCTTTAGTATTTTACTTCAATAAGGTAAATATTGCAATTATTTAATCTCTAAAAAAACATCCGGCGAGTTCTTTCTTGAGATATTTTCCAAAATACCAAGGCTTATCATGGTTGTTACCAGCGAACTTCCGCCGTAAGAAACCAAGGGCAAGGTAATACCAGTTATCGGCATTAAACCGATATTCATTGCAATATTAACGATTGTCTGAAAAAAAAGATAAAAAAATATTGATACGGCCAAAAGAAAATACGGCCGTTCCTTAGACAAAGAGGCAATTTTTAGCATTCTTAAAAAGAGGATTAAATAAAGGACAATTAGAGTCAAAGATCCGACAAACCCCAGCTCCTCGGCAAGCGAGGCGAATATAAAATCAGTATACCTTTCCGGCAAAAAAGCAAGGTGGCTTTGAGTTCCCCTGCCCAGTCCTCTACCTAAAAAGCCGCCCGAACCAACAGCAATTTTAGACTGAATCAAGTTATAGCCTTCGCCTAACGGATCGGAATAAGGATTCAAAAAATGAACTACCCTCATTCTTTGATAATCATGCAAAAGAAACCAAAAAAGGGGGATAAGTAATAAGGCAGAAAGCAAAAGAGTAGTAAATTGCTTAAAGCTGATCTTTGAAAAAAGAATTGAACTTATAAAAATACTTAAAACAACTAAGGCGCTGCCCAAATCAGGCTGGACGAAAATTAAACCGATTACCGGCAAAAAAAGAATGAGAAAATAAAAAAATCTTTTAAAAGAAAAGTTCTCCTTGGACCAATACCATGCAGAAAGCAAGGCTAAAAAGGGTTTAACAAACTCCGACGGCTGAACAGTAAAACTGCCAAGAGGTATCCAGCGGACCGAGCCCCTGGTAACTGTCCCTACTAAAAAGGGCAGCAAGAGAAAAACCAAACTGGAAACATAAATTATGGGGCTTAAAGGAAAAAGAACATCAAGATCCAGAAAAGAAAATAAAATAAAAAAAGCAAAGGAAATCAAGATATAAAAAAGGTGTGTGCCTGTATTCTCGGGAGCAACGCTGGCAATTACAGCGAGACTAAAACCCAAAAGAAAGATAACGGGAAGAAGAAGAAAAAAATCAAACTTTTTTACTCCGAGCATTTCTCTATGGTTAAAGTTTCAGCTTTGTAAAGATTGTCTGCAAGTGTTTTTCTCTTAATCTCCTCTTCATATTTTTTCGGCCACGCCGGCAAACCAACCCTTACCCTATCCTCAAGCCCACAGCCCATTTCCTTTCTTGCCTCTTGAATCTTCCTTATAATCTCCCTTGCTTCACCTTCTTCCTTAAGCTCTGGAGTAATTTTTGTATCCAGCTTAACTGAAATTTCACCCTTTCCTTTTATAAATTCAACCTTTTTGACATTCAGCTCGTCCTTAATAAGTCCGGATAACTGTCCATCAAGTTCGTAAGAAGAATTTTTAACTACAAGTCCACTTAGGGGCTGCCTTACTTTCAGGTTCTCCGTTTTTCTTTTTGAATGACCCAATTCCACTACCTGTCTTACAAAAGCCATTTTTTCCTCAAGATCATTATTAACCGCAGCCGATTCCGGACTCGGCCAATCTTCAAGGTGAACCGATTCTTTGGGGCTCAGGTTTTTAAAAATCTCTTCAGCAAAAAAGGGATTAAAAGGAGCAAGAAGCTTTGATAATATAAGCAAAACTTCATGCGCCGTTGCATAAAAACTGTCTTTGTCCCCACGGTCTTCAGCCGCAATTCCAACCCGCGACCTTGATCTTCTTATGTACCAGGTAGAAAAGTCGTTTACAAAACCTTCAATTGCCCGCGAAGCATTGAAGGCGTCATAATCTTCAAGAGATTTTGTTACCAGCAAAATCAGGTTGTTTACTCGGGAGAGAATCCATTTATCAAGAATGTTTTTGCTTTCTTTCTTTTCGTCTTCACCCTTGCCCTTAAACCCATCCATTCTGGCATAGGTAATAAAAAAGTTATAGACATTCCAAAGCAAAAGATGAAACCGTCTTCTGGTCTCGTCAGCCAGACCGTAACCGAAATTCAGGTTCATCTCGGGATTTTGGGTAACATACATCCATCTCATCACATCAACTCCCATTTTTTCTGCCGCATCATCAAACCAAATTGCATTTCCCTTGCTTTTGTGCATCTCCTCACCTTTCTCATCCCTGACCAAAGCATGGCCAAGCAGGGTCCTGAAGGGAGCTTTATTCTCAAGAACAGTAGACATGGCCAGTATTGAATAAAACCAGTTTTTGAATTGGCCTGGAAAGCATTCGGTGATAAAGTCTGCCGGAAACCATTTTTGCCAATACTCTTTGTTAGCCAGATAACTAACATTTCCAGTTTCCGGATCAACTAAGGTTGAATAAGGCACAATGCCGGCATCAAGCCAGGGGTTGCCAACATCCTTAATCCTTGAGGCTTTTTTGCCGCACCGGCTGCATTTGATTTTAATTTCATCAATCCAGGGTCGATGCGGGCTGTGGCCTTCAAACTCTTGAACACCTTCAACTGCTTTCTCCCTAAGCTCTTCTCTGGAACCAATCACTTCAAAGTTGCCGCATTCACACTCCCAAATCGGCAAAGCCAACCCCCAATAGCGCTTTTTAGAAATAAGCCAGTCAGACATGTGGTTAAGCCAATCAATTTCTCTTTCCAAAGCCCAGGGAGGCTTCCATGTCGCCTGCCTGGCCACCTTTTTCAAAGGCTCTCTTAAGGGATCCATCTTAATATACCATTCATCAACCACTCTCCAAACAAGCTCTGTCTTGCAGCGCCAGCAAACCGGGTAGCGATGGGTGTATTCTTCTGTCTTAAAAAGATATTTTCCGTTTTCAATTTTTTTAAGAGCCTCAAAAATTAATCCAGGTTCGTTTTTTGCATTTTTACCGCTTAGTTCGCCATAACCTTCAAGATAATTGGCTGACTCGTCAATGGCAGAAATGACCATTTCAGGATAATTAAGCTCTTTTACTGCCAACCTGAAGTCCTCTGCCCCGCATCCGGGAGCAATATGAACAAGCCCCGTACCTTCTTCTTCGCTTACTAAGTCAGGCGCAGCTACGAGCTGATGAAAAGCCTTAGGATTTTCTTTCCTTGCTTTAGAAATTACCGGCAAATCGTCAAATGGGCCTTTATAGTAGCGACCTATGTCGAGGAGCTCTTTTCCGGACACTTCTTTAAGAACTTGATGTTCACCTTTGAAAACAAATTTTACCCGGCTAGATGCAAGCCAGTATTTTTTACCTTCGAAGGAAACAAGAGAATATTTAAGTTCTGGATTAAGAGCCACTAAAGCGTTAGCCGGAATTGTCCAGGGGGTGGTAGTCCAAACCAAAAGATACTCATCTTTAAAGATTTCTTCCCTTGTTTTTCCGAAAGGCAGTCTTATGATCACCGATTCATGAACCAGCTCCTGGTATTCCTCCTGTAAAATCTCGTGCTGGGAGATCGCAGTTCCGCAGCGGGGACACCAGGGAACAGAATCCACACCTTTATATAAAAGCCCCTTTTTGTGGCAGGTCTTCAAAAAATGCCAGATGGTATAGTTGTTATCATCGCTCATGGTGTAGTAAGAGTTGTCCCAATCCATGAAGTAGCCTAGTCTTTTTGATTGTTCTGTTTGAACCCCTGCCCAGTGGAGAGTCGCTTCTTTGCACTTTTCAACAAATTTTTCAATTCCAAATTCCTCAATGTCCTTTTTGGATTTAAACCCAAGCTGTTTTTCCACCTCAACCTCAACCCAAAGGCCTTGGTTGTCAAATCCGTTCCTGAAAGTTTGCTTAAAACCTTGCATATTTTTAAACCTTTGCCAAAGATCTTTATATGTCCTTCCCCAGGCATGATGAACTCCCATCGGGTTATTGGCTGTTATGGGCCCATCCAAAAAAAAGAACTTTTTGTCAGAGTCTTTGTTTCTTTCTAAGTATTTTGCCAAGATATTGTTGGATTTCCACCACAAAAGCCACTTCTTTTCAATGTCAACAAAATTAACTTTAGGATCAACTTTTTCAAACATATGTTAAGTATACTTTTAATAAACAAAAAACTCACCTTTTTTAAAGGGTGAGTCCTTCGGCACACTCAGGATCACGGTACCACCTTGTTTTTCTTATTACTGCTATTACGGGCTTGCCCGCTTTGTTCTACTTCCCCGGTGTAACACCTGGGTTTCTTCAAAGGACTCGGCGCTGATAACGCCTCAAGCGTCTTTTATAGTTTTTGTTAAAAAATTATACCAAATTTGCGGCCTCAAAACAACGCTTATTGCTGTCTGCCTAACCTTAGGAAAGCAGGAACTTCAAATTCCTCACCCATTTCGTCTGAGGGAAGGTTTTCCTCTTTTGGCGTATCTTTGCCGTTGACCGGGAGAGAAGATTCTTCCTCTTCCTGGCGGTGCGAAACTGACGGCTTTTGCACAAATCTCTGCAGGTTTATTCTTGACTCGTCAAAACCAGTAGCAATTACTGAGACTTTTATCTGATCGGTCATTTTTTCATTGATGGTGGCGCCAAAAATAATATTGGCGTCAGCATCGGCGTGCTCGGTGATAATTTTTGAAGCTTCTTCCACTTCTGCCATGGTCAAGTCAGGGCCACCGGAAATGGTGAAAAGAATTCCCCTCGCGCCATTAATGGATACCTCAAGCAAAGGTGATGAGATTGCTGACCTAGCCGCTGCTTGGGCCCGATTTTCTCCAATCCCGGTACCAATTCCCATAAAAGCGCTTCCGGCATCTTTCATAATCGACTTAATATCGGCAAAATCTCTATTAATAAGGCCTGGCATTGTGATAACATCAGAAATGCCTTGGACCCCCTGGGCCAATACTGAATCAACTGTTTTAAAAGCCTCAACCAAAGTTACTTTGCGGTCCACAGAATCAAGAAGTTTTTGGTTAGGAATGACAATTAAAGCGTCAACTTTTTCCTTGAGCTTCTCAATTCCCTCTTCTGCATTAACCATTCTTCTTGTGCCTTCAAAAAGAAAGGGCTTGGTAACAACGGCAATGGTAAGAGCTCCTTGTTCTTTGGCGATTTCAGCGATTACCGGAGAGGCACCTGTGGCTGTTCCGCCACCCATACCGCCGGTAATAAAAACCATGTCTGTATCCATGAGAATCTCTTTTAACTTTTCCCTTGATTCTTCGGCCGACTGAGCACCAAGCTCAGGATTACCGCCGACTCCTAATCCCCGGGTAAGGTTATCACCAATCTGAAGCTTAACTGAGGCCTGATTAGCAAGCAAAGCCTGGGCATCCGTATTAACGGCGACAAAATCAACTCCTTTGATCATGTCAGCAGAAAGCATGGTGTTTATGGCGTTGCCGCCGCCCCCTCCGATACCTAAAACTTTTATCTTTGCAAAACGAGCAACTTCCGGTTTGACTAAAGCCATCTGTTTTTTCCTTTCTTGCTAACTTTCATATCGTCGGGATCTAAAAGAAGTCTTTTAATTTAAGCTGATTATACCACAAGGGGAAAACCCAATTTAAGGCAGGAAAGACTTGACAAAATCAGCAAATTTTCCGGCAAAACCCTTTATGGGAATTTTTTTGGAAATCTCGCCAAATTTAGGCAAAGAAGAGAACGATGAACTCTCCGAATGTTTAGAGCCATAAACAAGAAGGCCGATCGAGGCGGAAAAAGAGGGATCCATAATGTCGTCAACTAAACCGCTTACCCGGTCAGGAACCCCAATCCTTACGGGTAAAGAAAGTGCTCTTTTACAGGTTTCTACTGCTCCAACCGTAATTGCCCCTCCGCCGGTAAGAACGATCCCCGAAGGAGTAAGTCCGGCAAAACCGCTTTTTTGAATTTCAGAAGCAACCATTCCAAAAATCTCATTGAGCCTGGGCTTAATTATCCCCTCAATAATGGTTTTTCGAGAAACATTTTTTGCTTCCTCGTAAATGCCTATTTTGGCTAAATCGATTTCGTCGTCCTTATTTTTGTCTTCAGTTTTTTTATCAGCACCTTCTTCTGCCTGTTTTATTTTCTTCTTGTCCGAGAGGGCTACCTTAAGCTTTTCCGCGCTTTCCAGGGAAAGCCTTAACCCAATGGCCAAATCATTGGTAACATTTTTAGCGCCAATGGGAAGAACCGCAGTGTAAGCCGGAGCGCCTTCAATGTAAACAACAATGTTTGTAGTTCCTCCACCGATATCAACCAAAACTACTCCTAATTCTTTTTCCGTTTCTGTTAAAACCGCGTTGGAAGCAGCAATTCCGGCAAAAACCATTGATTCAATATCCGCACCGACTTCAGAAACGCAACGGGCCAAATTTTTCATTGCCGTTGAAGATCCGGTAATAATGTGCGTCTCCACTTCAAGCCTCACTCCGCTCATGCCAACCGGATCAGCTACCCCGTCTTGAGAATCAACAGTATAAGTTCTGGGGATAACATGAACAATTTCTCTTGAAGAAGGAAGAGAGATTGCCCGAGCCGCTTCAATTACCCTTCTGACATCTTCGGGTGTAATTTCCCCCTGTGGTTCTGCCACGGCAACAACACCATGTGAGTTTTGGGAACAAATATGGGCACCGCCGATCAAAACAAAAGTCTTTGAAAGAGAAAGACCCGCCATTCTTTCCGCCGCTTCAACACTTCTGACAATCACATCAGAGGCTTCCTCTATGTTCACAATTTGGCCTTTTCTCACTCCGGCTGAGGGAATCGAAGAAGCGCCGACAACATTTATTTTTTCGCTGCCTTCGCTTACCTGACCAATTAGAGTGGCAATTTTTGTGCTGCCTACATCAATGGCTGCAACAATTTTATTTCTGTTCATTTTTTAAAACAGTCAGCTAATTTTATATTTTTCTCTAGAAAAAAGTAAAGAGCTTGCCTCTCTTTGAGGCTAAATTATAGCTTGTCATTTTTAAATAAAAATCTTTTAAGAGAAAATGCCTCTTTGCCTTTTTTCCCTAAAATTTTCTCAATATAAACCTTTGCCTTAAGCTGTTCTTCAAGACTATTTTCAAGTTCAATGGCGGTAATTTCAGGAATATATTCGCAATAATTCTTTAAATAATCAAGCTCCGAATATCTGCTGATGAAATGAAGGTCATAGTACTCAACCTTTAAAACCGGATCATACTGTTTGTTTTTTCCCAACCCGCTAATGTGGCAGCAGCCAATCTTGTGGCTTTTCATCATTTCAAGGTTTTTCTCATACTTTTCCTTCCTTAACAAGCGGTCGTTCTCAAGGTGGGCAATATCTAGGCAGATCCCGGCATATCCCTCCAGGTCTTCCTTTGTTAAAACAGGCACTGTATTTTCTACAAAAATTCTGTTTTTATATTTAGAAAGGTCGTGCTGAAGCGGGTATTCTTTAGGCGAATGACAATTAAAGACTTCTGTTCCAAATTTCTCGGTTAAAAAATCAAGCTCCCAAAGCTCCATATCAGAACGAAGGTGAACAAAAGGAATCTTTTTTATGCTTGATTTTCCCAAAAGACCGTAAAATTCTTTTCTTGCTTCTGCCAAAAGGCCGGTAGCAAAAAAACAAACCTCCTCAAGCCCTATCTTTCCGGCTTCTGTTAGTTTCAGCTTGTGGTCTCTTCTTGTGGTAGTGATCGAAGGCAAAATTCTCATTTCATTTAGTTTTTCCCTATTTATTCAATCTTAAAACTATTGTCATAATGGTAAGGTAAAAGCTCAAGCACGCTGGTAACAAACACTCTCTTTGCCTTTAGGGCTTTAACTATCACCGGAAAGTCATTACCGGAAATTTCAGATACATCAGTAAGAAACTGCCGGCAAATGCCGCAAGGAAAAAAGGTCTTTCCTTCCGCACCATCCTCGCTGACAAGGGCTAAGGCTTTTATCTTTTTTTCGCCGTCAGAAAAAGCACTGGCAGCCGCAATTCTTTCGGCGCATAAATTCGCTCCTGTTGACGAGTGGTAGATGTTTGAGCCTGTGTAAACTTTGCCTGATTCCGTTAAAATAGCAGCTCCGAACAAAACTCCAGTCACCGGATTATAGCTATTCCTGACTGCTTCCTTTGCTGATTCTAAAAGTTCTTTTTCCTCTTGTTTTAATTCTTCGATGTCCTTTTCTTCCATAAAATTATTTCCCTTCTTCAAGTTCTAAAAACTCAAGTCCTCTTACTTGTAGTGTAGCAGGTCCAACAAGCCCTTGCACGCTTCCGCAAACATTGACCGTGCTGGAAATAAGCCTTTTTATCTGGGCTTCCCTTACCTTCCAAACTTTTTCAAAGGTAGCCCTTTCTTTATTAATCTCTTCCTGCATCTGTTGGTAAACCTCAACCAAGGCCTCAAGCTGCTGCCTGAATTCGTGGCCGGTTATGTATTCATAAACAAGATCAGCCTTCCTGCTTTTGTCTGCTGAAGTCACTTTTTGATAAGCTACTTCAAGAAGGTTTTTTCTCAGTAAAACCGCCAAAGGAATAAAAAGCGAATAGCTGACCACCCAAACTCCGTCTTTAATGCCCATACCGTTTTCCGCTTCTTTGGGCAATGCTTCGCTGACAATTACAGGAATGTTGGCTACTTCAGCGCGAAGGTCTTCTTTAAGTTTGGCAATCCATTCCTCAGACCAATTTTTAGTTCTTTTTGATTCCCAAAGAACAACCCCGCAAACAATACCGCTTTGACTCCTTACTGTCTGCCTGATATCAGCTCCCTTAACCCCTTTTCCTACTGGCTCTATTAAATCTGCTGGAAAAGAGGCCTTAAGCGTTTCTTCAAGGTCAAGTTCAAGCACCTCCCCCTGGGTTTGCTGAGAGCCTTGCTGAATCCTCCTTTGTAGCTCGAGAATTTGCTTTTCTGCATCCTGGAGTTTCTTGTCTTTCTCTCTGTCTTTGAAACGATGTTCTTCATCTGCTTTTTTCAAAACTTCTTCTTCAATTTTCTTTTTCTCTTCTTCCATCCTTCTTTGCAGCTGCACTTCCATTTCTTTTCTGCTTTCTTCAAGCTTTCTTTTTTCTTCACGAAGCTTAAGTTCTTGCTCACGGTACTCGTCGAGTTTTTTGTCTTTTTCCTCAGAAGCTTTTTTTAAATCAGCGACTTCAAGCTTAACTCTTTCTTCAAAATCTTTCCTAACTTTTTCCTCAGTCTCCTTTTTTGCTTTTAAAAGTTCCTCTTCATACTCTCTTCTTATTGCTTCTGAAATCTCAATTTCGAAGTTACAGTTAGGGCACTTTATCAGGCTATTCATTTTCTTAATATTAAACTTTTAAGTGCCATGTTGTAAACTACAAACAACCGCTTGTTATGACTAAAAGGAAAGTTACCAACAAATTTCTCTATTTTCTTATTTTGCTCTGGATTTTCGCGGCTGGAGCAAAATCGCTTATCCACTTAAAAAGGACTGTTGCCGAGACTATTTCTTTTATCCATTCCCCAAACCTTATCAAAAACCATTTTCCCCAAATAAAGCCCTGCCAGCCTAAACCTGCGAACTTAAGCGAGGAAGAATCTCATCTTTGGGAATACAGAAACATGGGGGCAAGATGCGAAAATTGATTTCTTTTTTGCTTGTATTTTTGATTGTGGCCAACTTTCTTTATTGTTTTTCAGGGGTATTTTTTTACCCAATGCAAAGCATGGATACAATCGGCATTTGGCTCTTAAAAGCTAAAGCCTTTTACCTTGAAGGTTTTTTCCCAAAAACAATGCTTTTTTCAGAGAGGTATTCTTTCTCCCATCAACAATACCCCCTGCTTCTTCCTTTGTTGTTTTCTTTTATATATAAAATTGTTGGCTCGATAAATGAAAAAGCGGTTTTAGTTGTTTATCCCTTTTTATACCTCTCTATAGTTTTCCTTGCCTTTAAAACCCTAGAAAAAAGAGCTGGCGCTTTTTGTGCCCTAATTTTTTCCTTTGGATATGCTGTTTTCTCTCCTCTTTTAGGCCAAGGAGGAAGAGTTCATGCCGGTAATGCCGATATCCTTCTAACGCTTTTATATTGGGTTGGGCTTTACCTTATCGTCTCTTTTAAAAACAAAGATAAGACATTGTATTTCCTGGCTTTGCTTGCTGCAATTGCCTCTCAAATAAAGACAGAGGGAGTATTTATGTTAGCTTTGCTCTTTTTTGTGGAAACTGGCTTTAAAAAGAAAATCCTCCCTTTTGTCCTTGGATTTTTGCCTTTCTTGGCATGGCAAAGCACAATCATTGTTTCAAGAATTCCAAATGATTTTGGGTTCAGACTCATTCCTTTTTACCAGCTGCCGGGAAGCATCCTGACCGTTTCTTTTTTCCTTATTAAAGAATTTTTAAATTTTAAAAACTGGTATATTTTCTGGCCCCTTTTTGGCTTGGTTGTTTTTTTTGGCCCGGAGATGCAAAGGCAGACCAAAGACGAAGTTTTAAAGCCGCTTATACTGATAAGCTTTTTTTATTTTTTGACCTATGTTTTTTCCTCGATCAGCCCTGAAACATATGTTTCTTCCTCAATTGACAGAGTCTTGCTGCAAATTTCTCCTTTATTTTATTTTGTTTTTTTTGATAAAGCTTACAAGCTATTAAAATGAAGGAAAGGCAAAAACTGCAAAAAGAAGCTTTGGAAATTCTTTCTCAGTGTCAGGGTTATTCAAATCTTCTTGTCTCTTTCTTTGAAAAACACCTCGGGAAGAGTGTTCTTGAAGTTGGCAGCGGCATCGGCAATATTACCCGGCTTTTAGTTAAAAAAGAAAGAATAGTTGTACCAAGCGACATTGATAAACAAAGTTTGGAAAAATTAAGCTTGCAGTTTGGCAATGCCCTTTTCCTTGACATTGCTAAAAATCCTCCCCAAAATCTTGCACAAAAGTTTGATTCCGTGGTTATGTTAAATGTCCTTGAACATATTAAAAATGACTTACAGGCCTTAGAAAACGTTTTAAAACTGCTCAAACCCGGGGGCAAGCTTATTCTCCTTGTTCCCAGCCACATGTGCCTTTATTCTGACTATGACTGCAAAGTAGGCCACCAAAGAAGATACAACCTAAGGGAAGTACAGGAAAAGCTAAGAAAGGTGGGCTTTAAGATTATTAAAATTAACTATTTCAACAAACTTGGAGCTTTGGGTTGGTTTTATAATTTTAAAGTCCGGAAAAGAACATATTTTCCAAAACCATTTATTTTTTCCATGAACGCCGTCTCAGGATTGACGCAGCTTATCGACAAGGTAATTGCTTTTCCTTTTGGCCTTTCGGTTATCTGCATTGCCGAAAAAGTCAGGCAATAATCTTTTCAATCTCCCCTAAGATCACACCAGTCGCATCTTTTTTCTCAAGATTGAGTTCTCTTTTGGGCTTATAGTTTGCTAGGTTCTTTTCAAAAGCTTCGATTGTTTCTAGAAGTTTCCCCTCTTCAAGCTCTTTTTGGGAAAGAATTTTCCCCAAACCGTTTTCCACTAAAATCTGAGCATTCCTTCCCTGTTCGTCATTGCTGGACCAGGGAATGGGAATTAAAATTGCCGGCTTTTTAAGAACCAAAAGCTCATAAACTGTATGCGCGCCCGCCCGGGAAACAACAAAATCCGAAGAGCCAAAAACTCTACCGATTTCCTCAGCAAAAAAGTATTCTTTCACCAGGTAATTTTCAGCTTTTTCTTTAAGGTTATTTTTAAGCTCCTCAGCCTTGCCGATATCATTAGAAAGAGAGGTTGAACCACACTGGTGAATAACATTGTATTTCTCTAAAAGAGCGGGGAGAATTTTAAAAATAGACTCATTAATAACATGGGCCCCTTGTTTGCCGCCAGTAATGTAAATAGTCTTTTTTTTGTTTTGGAAAAATTTATTACTTTTATCAAAAATTTCTTTTCTTATAGGCAGTCCAGAAAAAACGACCTTTTCTTCTGGAAAAGATTTTACCGATTCGGGAAAAGAAACAAAAACTTTTCTGGCAATTTTGGCAATAAGTTTGTTAGCTTTTCCAGAAACAGCGGTTTGCTCATGAGTCACTACCGGAACGCCAATAAGCCAGCCGCTAAAGGCAACCGGAAGGGCAATGTAGCCCCCAAAAGAAACGACAACTGCCGGTTTTATTTTTAACACTGCAAGAAAGCTTTGCAAAAAACCAAAAGGAATTCTTAAAAGGTTTTCTATAAAACGGTGTTTTATTTGGAACTTGCCTGCTTTTATGTCAATAAAGGGAATTCCCTTTTTCCCGATTTCCAAAAACTCAGCCGTCGGCTTTTTATCGCCTATCATTGAAAACTTGTGTCCCAACCAAAAGACTTTATAGCCTTTCTTTTGCAAGCTCTCAGCTATCACTAAAGCGCTGTTATGATGGCCGCCGCAGATAATTATTTTTTTTGCCATTTTTGAGTGGACCTAGAAACATTATAAACAATTCCCATTCCCGAAAGGCAAACCAGAAGAGAGGAGCCTCCATAAGAAATAAAAGGCAAAGGCACCCCGGTTAAAGGAACCAGGGCCACCATTGCTCCAAGATTAATTATTGCCTGGATACCAACACAAAAGACTATGCCTGTAACCAAAAGCCTGGAAAAGGTTTCCTTTGTTAAAAAAGCCACCTTTATGCCTCTTGCCAAAAGCAAAACAAACAGTAATATCAGAAGCGAGGCGCCAATAAAACCAAACTCTTCAGCAATAACCGCAAATATTGAATCAGTAGTAACTTCGGGCAAAAAAAGAAACTTTTGCCTTGATTGCCCCAATCCTCTCCCGAAAATTCCGCCCGAGCCCAAAGCAAACAATATTTGCCTAATGTGATATGAAGCGCCTTGAGCGTCAAAAGAAGAGTTAAGGAAAGTCATTAATCTCTGTCGGCGATAAGCAGAAGCAAAAACCAAAAGAGGGCCGACGGCAAGACCCGCACCTGCTATCTTGGCAACTTGGTCCAGGGGAGCACCGGAAACAAAATAAAGGCAAAAGGCCATTGAAGTAATGATTACCGCTGTTCCCAAATCAGGCTCAAGCATTATTAAAAAAAGAACCAGCCCAGTAATGGTGGCAAATTGAATAATGTCCTTTTTTCTTTCAAAAAGGTTTGAGAAATAAATAATCAGGGAAAGCTTGGCTAATTCCGCCGGCTGAAAGCGAAACACTCCCAGTTCAATCCATCTTCGGCCGCCATAAACCTCAACGCCAATACCGGGAATTAAAACAAGAAGTAAAAGCAGTAAAGTTGTTAAAAAAAATAAAACTGAATATTTTCTTATTACCTCTAAGTTAATTTTAGAAAAAAAGAAAAAAAGAAAAAACCCGGCCAGAACCCAAACCGCTTGGTGCTTTAAATAATAAAACTTGTCGTTAAAATCCCTTAAAGCAGCCACCGAAGAAGCTGAGAAAATCATAAAAAGGCCGAATAAAGTTAGGGCTATTGGCAAAAAAAAGAGGAGCCTGTCCCCTTTTAGGCTTTGTTTTGTCTTTAGCTTATGCATTTTAAACCAAGTTTTTCTTTAAGCAAAAAGATTATTTGGGAGTATTCGCTTTTAAGCCTTCCTTTTCGATCACAAACCTCGTCCTTGGTATTAAGCTTAATAATCTCAATTTCAGGGTTAACCACTCTTCCTTGCGCCGCAGTTTCAAGCCAAAATTCTTCTTTGTTAGTTGAATCAAGGAAGTATGATTCTCTTAAAAAGCTAAGGTCTTTTGAATAAATTCCATTTTTCACCTCGTTTTGAACAACCATGCTTTTTTTCCGGTTATTTCTGGCGACAATTTCTCCTCCGCTGACTTCCGGGCCCTGGTAATCAATCCTCTCCCCGGGCTTTAAAAAAGCAAGAAGGTGAAAGCCAAGCAAGGGAAAGCTCCCCTCAGAAAGCTCGAGTTTTGTATAAAAAGGAATTGAAGCAGTAATCCTGGCATTGTCTTCCGATAAAAAGACTTCTCCTGTTTCTTCTTCAATAATATAATCCAGGCCAAAAAGCCCTTTATAGCCTTTTTTCTTCATTATGCCGGCCACTTTAGCCGTTATTTTTTCTATTTCTTCTTTTTGTTTTAAAGAAATTTGCGCCGGCCACTGACGGCCGCCAGTTCCGCCCTGAGTTGAGGTTAAAATTTGTTCGGCTTTTACCTGAACAGCCGGAGGGCTTATAAAAAAGCCGTCCCCATAAATCACAGCATTATTAAGAACGGTAATCCCGTTTATAAATCGGCCTGCCCTTACTTCAATATTGCCGTTTTCTTTTTTTAAATTTTCAAGTTCTTCTTCGCTTTCCACAAAAAAGGTTGAATTCCCCGCCCAACCGCGTCCAAACTGTATTACCGGTTTTTCCCCAAAACGTCTTTGCAAATCCGTGTAGCTTGCCTTGCCAAGACGGATGATTTCTCCGGAAGATACTTTAAGGTCATTTTCCTGGCAAATTTTTAAAAAATTAATTTTGTCCTCAAAAAAACGACTAAGATCAGCGCTGTTGCCGATAAGGTTAAAATGATATTTTTTGGCAATCAGCTCAATTTTTTTCTGCGGTTTAAAAAAGAGAATGTTTGGCTTTTGGCCTTCGCTTTTTTCTTTTATGAAGTCCAAAACTAAAGAGTGGCTTAAAATTGTCCCTGCGTTTCTTAATATCTCGTTTTTTTTGCCCAGCTCTCTTTCAAGACAAAAAACGGAAACTCCTTCTTTTATAAGATAATCAACCAAGGGGTGCTCGTCCAAGCAAATAATGTGGTAGTTGGGGAGAATTTTTTCCAAACCAATTCCCCTTGAAACATCGTTAGTAATATAAAAAACCGGTTCTTTTATCTTGGCAATTTCCTTTTTCATTTAATACTTTCTGCCGGTGAGTAAACACACCGCTCCAGGACATCCTGCTTTTTTTGCTGCGGCAACAGAGAGGCACCCCTCGTAGGAAGTTTCAACGCCTTTTTCCTTAAGAAACTCTTCCGCCTCAAGCATTTCCTGGTTAGTAATAACCCAGCCGGTTCCCCCCGATTCTTTAACCAATCTTATAACCTCATCTTTAAGAGAGGTAGTTTTAGCAACTAAAGACTTAGCCAGGGTTTGATCCTCCTCTTTAAAGTTTTTGGTTAATTTCCCGGCAATCGGGTGGAGAAAAGAAGATTGACAAGCATGAATTCTGGGAGAAAAACCAAGCTTTAAAAAACCCCTCGCCACACCGGTTAAGGTGACTCCGCTTGAAACAGGAATGAAAATATCTTCAAAATATCCCTTTTTTGCCAGTTCAAAAGCAATTGTTTGAAAACCTTCAGGCCCAAATTGGTTAACTGAAGGCCTAAGGTTAAAATAATTGTTTCTTTTTGCAAATTTAAGAGAGTCGCTGATTGGCTTTTTTGAAACTGTCACTTCCCCTCCCATTTTTTCAATCATCTCTTTTTTCCCTGCCTCAGTATTGGGAGAAATGAACAAAAAAAGCCTAATTCCGGCTAAACGGCAGTAGCTTAAAGCGGAAATGGCGGCATTCCCGGATGAAGAAAGGACTAAATTCTTGTGCCCGGCTTCGTAGGCTTTACTAACAAGGTATGCCATTCCCCTGTCCTTGGCAGAACCCGTAGGGTTTTGGTCCTCGCGTTTAAGAATAAGGCCGTTAATTTCTTCCGCCTTAGTATCCCCTTCTTCCAAGCTTAAACGGAAGTCCTGGCGCACCGGGTTTAAGAAGGCAGCAAATCTCCAAATACCTTTTTGGGATTTATCTTCGGGCAATTCTATCCTGAGCTTGCTTTTTATCACTTATTGTCTTAAGATTTTAATATTATTTTGATGGAGTTTTTTATATTATATATAGGAGGCTTAATAAATGACAAGAACAGTTAAGTGCCCGGACTGCCAGGCAAACGAACCTGAAGATACCGTCGGTTGCATAAATATCCCCATTGACGCTGAACCCGGCGAAATTATTGAGTGCCCGGAATGTGGCGCAGAAGTTGAAATTCTTTCCACAAACCCAATAGTTGTCAATCTTCTTGAAGAAGAAAAATAATTAAGACCAAATTTTAAGCCTTTTAACACCATCACCTTTTTCAGGCATAAAATAAGCTTCTTTGTAGTTTTCTCCTTTGTCCGTCTGTTCCAGCCAAATCTGTTCTCCGATTCCCTTGTCTTCATCAGTAACCTCAATTCTTTGGAGATGTACTCCTTTTTCCTTGCTTAAAAAAGAGGAGTGCGCATATTCAACCTCTATCACCTTTCCTCCATTTTTGGTTACAGAAACAACAACGGCGAGATGTTGGCCTCCACGAAGCCTGATCACGTCTCCTGGCTTTATGTCTTTGACCTTTTCTACCGGAACCACAACCTCTTTTGAGGTCAACATTTGTGCATTTGCCCGGGAAGACAAAAACTTGCCCTTGCTGCCGGGAATATCATCGGCGATTCCGTTGCCGCCTCTTTCCCGGTCAAGGGAATCAAGCATCCAAAAGACAAAGCCTGAACAGTCAACCCCAATTTTTTTTCTTTTCATAAAAGAAAGAATCTCTTCTTCCGACAGTTTTTCAAGCTTAATCCCCTTTTTTTCCGCCTCAGTTTTAACTGAGCTTATGAGATCCTCCGGCCTGCCTTTGCCGCCGAAAGGCCCAAAAATACCAAGTTTGAGTTTGTTCATCCAGTACGGAGCCCTCACTGTTTTTCCGCCCAAAGAAAGTTTGGAGTAACTTTCCAGGGTTTTTATCAGCGCTTCTGAAGTTTCTTTGTTATTATTTTCTTTTTCCATTACATGTAAGCTAACCAAAGCCCCAAAACGGCAAGCATAATCCCTGCCAGCCAGGCCCTCATAACAATTTTCGGCTCTTCCCAACCTTTATTCTGAAGCCAAAGGTGAAGAGGGGCAACGGCAAAAGCTTTTCTTTTTAAGATTTTTTTCGAAAGAATTTGGATCAAGCTTGAACTTACTTCAAAAAGAAAAAGCCCGCCAATAATCACCAAAGCCACCGTTTTCCCAATCAGAAGGCCGACCACTGCCATAGTTGCTCCAAACGAAAGAGCACCGACATCGCCTAAAAATATTCTTGCTGGAAAAACATTAAAATACAAAAAAGCAGTAAGGCTTCCTATCCAAATAGCAATAAATACAGAAAGTGGTGTATCCAATACAGTGCTCGAAAGAAGCCAGAAGGCAAATAGAAAAATCAAAAGCAAACCCGATGCCAAGCCGTCTAAGCCGTCGGTAATGTTAAAAGCATTGGCAAAGCTGACGATCACAAAAGCGGCAAAAGGAACAAAAAAGGGCCCAAGCTTTAAAATCCCTAAAAAAGGAAAGTTGATAATGTCTATTCCCAAATTAAAATACATAAGCAGGCTTACAATTAAGGCCAAAATCCACTGAATAATGAATTTATGCCGCATTCTTAAGCCAAAAAAACCCGTCTTTTCAAAACCGAAAAACTTTTTTATGTCGTCGTAAAGGCCAAGAAAGCCAAAAGAGATAAACGTAAAAAAAAGAATGTTGAGCTCGTCACTTATCTTATAGGCCGTTGTGATATAGACCCCCAGAAAAGAAAGAAGAGGAAACAAAGTAAGGTATAAAAAGAAGGTCACTCCAATGATTAGAAAGCCTCCGCCAACCGGAGTGCCTGCTTTAATGTTATGAAACCTGTCAAAGATTTTGGTCCGATTCCCTTCCGCGTCTTTGGTTTGCTGGATTTTTCGCAAAAACTTCATCCGGTATAGGAGGTTTATAAAAGGAACCACCAAAATACTGGTTATCAAAAAAGAAAAAATTACCAATCCTAAATAAAGTGCAGTCATTTTTTATTATTTTACATATTAGTTTAGCTTTGAACAAGATGAACAAGGCTGGTAATTGTGGCAGACTGTTTTTTCACAGCCGACCTTTCTGCCTTCAAGAATATAAATAATTCTTTCAAGATGCCTTAAAAGTGAGGCTTTAAGGTATAAAACATCACCATTTTTTATAATTTTTCTTAAGATACCAGCCGCCTCTTTGACATCTTTGGCCCAGTAAATGTTTTCCTTTTTCAAGCCTTCTTTCCCCGCTTCTTCGGTAATAAATTTGGTTAAAGGCCCAACTCCAACCAAAATGTCAATTTTCAACCGGGCAAGCTCTTTGCCCACCAGCCGGTGCATTTCCTCTTCATACCTACCCAACTCTCCCATTTCTCCTAAAACGGCAATTTTTCTGCCTGCAAATTCGGAAACCGACTTAAGACCCGCAATGGTTGAGGCCGGATTCGCCCTTTTGGCATCATTGACAAGCACTGAACCAAGCGGCCCTTTTTCCACACTGAATCTGCCCGAGAGAGGCCTAAGACCAGAAAGCTCTCGGCTGATTTTTTGGGGAGACAGTTTAAATTCACGACCAACCGCATAAGCGCACAAACAAGCATAAACAGCCGGATATCCCAAAAGGCCGGTTTCAACCTCAAAGCTTTCTTTTCCTTCTTTGAGAGTGAATTTTGTCGCTGTTGGAAGAAAGCTTGCTTTTTCTGCCCGAATTTGTGCATTTTTACTAATCCCGTAAAAAACTTTTCTTCCTTTATGGCTTTCTCCAATCTTCCTTGCGTTTGGATCATCATAGTTAAAAACCGCCAGCCCGTCTTCAGGAAGAGCATTAACAAGCCTAGCCTTTTCGGCAATTACTCTTTCCAAAGAGCCCAGGTGTTCGCTATCGGCATGGACTGGGGTAATCCCTGTTAAAACAGCAACATCTGGCTTCACCAAGGAAAGGTGAAAATCCATCTCATTAACATGATCAACCCCATACTCCATTACCAAAATGTTATTCCAGATTTTTGTCTTTAAAATAGTAATGGGAAGATTGTAAACAGTGTCAAGATTCGTGTCAGTTTTGTTTACAGAAAACTCCGAGGAAAGAACTTTGGAAATGGCAGTAACTGTGGTTGTTTTTCCGTAGCTTCCGGTAACACCGACAATTTTTAGTTGCGAGTTTACTTCCAGCCAATTTTTAGCAAGTGTTCTTCTAAAACCGTGAAAGCTTTTTTTTATAAAACCCGTTTTCATTCTTCTTTTGTCCTTTTTATATCTGCCCCTAATCCCTTGAGCCTTACATCCAGATCTTCATAGCCACGGTCAACATGTTCAACTCCCGAAAGCTCACTTTGCCCCTCGGCAATAAGTGAAGCTAAAATCAAAGAAGCGCCAGCCCTGACATCGGTAATTTCTTCTTTCACTGCCCTAAGGGGAGTAGGGCCATTAATCCGGGCGGCGTGGAAATAAAGAGGGTTGTCGTCTTCAAGGTTAAAATTATAGATCTCGTCCGGATTTTCAACCCTTGGGTTAAAAAGATCGATTTCCGCTCCCATTTTTTTAAGCACGCCGGCAAAGGCAAAGCGGTTTTCAAAAATTGTTTCATGGATAATAGACTCTCCTTTTGCCTGGGTCATAAGAATCCCCCAAAGGCTCATCCAGTCTGTCATAAAACCAGGGTGAGGACCAGTTGTTACATCGTGTGCTTTTAAGTCTCCTTTGTAAAAAAAACGTATGCCGCGGTTCTCAACCTCATAACCACCTCCGGCTTTTTTGACCGCTTCTAAAAAAGCCGCCAGGTTTTTAGGGTCAGCCTGCCTGACAAAAACATCGCCTTTTGTCGCCAAAGCAGCGCAGGCAAAAGTGACTGCCTCATTTCGGTCAAACATCACGGTATAATCTATTCCGTGAAGCTTGTCCACCCCTTCAATCACAATTGTTCTCGGCTCCTCTCTTCTAATTTTTGCTCCCATAAGATTCAGAAAAGAGATAAGATCATCAACTTCAGGCTCCTCTGCGGCATTTTCAAGGATTGTCCTTCCTTCGGCCGTTACCGCAGCAATGATCATTACATCCGTACCGCCGTGGGTATTTTTGGGAAAAACAAAGTCAGCACCCCTAAGCTTTTTTGCCGTAATTACATAAAAGTCGTCCTCAGTTTCCACTGTTGCACCCAAAGCTTTTATCCCCTCAAGATGCCGGTCCACCGGTCTTTTACCAATCTTACAACCTCCTGGAATCGGGATAACCGCCTTGCCAAAACGATGCAAAAGCGGGCCAATAAAATATGTCGAAGCGCGGGAAAGCTTTCCTGCCGAATCGGAAACATCTTGTTTTTTAAGCCCTCTTCCGTCCACTTTCATAATATGGTTTTTGCCAAGCTCTACTTCTCCCCCAAGTTCCCTGATTATTTCTGCTGTGGAAATAATGTCACCAATTTTAGAAAAATTGTGAATTGTGCAGGGTTCATTAGAATACAAAGAAGCGATCATCAGTTTAAATCCTGAGTTTTTGGCACCGCAAAGGCTTGCCTCGCCTTTAAGGGGAATTCCACCATGAATAATAAATTTATCCATATAAATATCCTTTAAAACTCTCCTATTTTAACAATTTCTTCTGTTAAATCAATTGAAAAATTTTCTTTTACCTTCTGTTTCATTAATGAAACAAGTTCTAAAACATCTTTGGCGTTCGCCTTGCCTAAATTCACAATAAAATTTGCATGTTTCTCTGATATCATTGCATCTCCGATTCTTGTTCCTTTTAGCCCGCATTTTTCAATAAGCTCTCCAGCAGAAACAGGTTTTGGATTTACAAAAATGCACCCTGCCGACGGCTCTTTAGGCTGGTTACTTCGTTTATCAAGGTATTCCTCCATTTGTTTTTCAATGATTTTTTTGTCTCTCTTCTTCAAAAGCAGCTCTGTTTCCAAAATAACTTTATTTTTGCCTTTAAAACAGCTGCTTCTGTACCCAAAAAGACATTCGTTTTTATTAACTGAGGCTACTTCTTCTTTTTCATTAAGGATAGTTACTTTCTCTACCAAATTACCAATGCTTTGCTGCCAGGCTCCGGCATTGTCAGCTACGGCTCCGCCAACTGTGCCCGGAATGCCAACGGCAAATTCAAGACCTGAAAGAGAATTCTCTAAAGCTAAATTAACAAGCTTGCTTAATAGCATACCTGCTCCGGCAGTGATTTTTTCTCCTTTAACGCTAAAGCTTTCTATTTTAAGCTTAATAACAAGCCCCCTAAAGCCTTTGTCGGCAAAGAGAACATTTGAGCCTCCACCCAAAACAAAATAAGGGACATTAAACGTTTTTACTGTCTTTAAAGCCATAACAATCTCGCCTTTTGTTCTCGCCTCGTAAAATAAATCAGCTGGGCCGCCAATTTTAAAGGTCGTATAGTCAGCCAGCCTCTCGTTTTTTAAAACTCTTTGGCTTCCAAGCTCATCAATTATTTTTTGGTAGCTTTCCTTCATTTTCTATTCTTTATTTATCTCTTTAACAGTTTTTTTAATAAAATTGGTAAAATCCATTCCCCCTGAAGACATAAAAACAACAATGTCGCCCTTTTTGGTGTTGCTTATCAAATATTCGGTTATTTTTTCGCTAAAAGGTTCATAGAAGCACTTTCTTTGAGACCGAGAGATTGCCTCTACCAAGTCTTTGCCGGAAACTCTTTGCTCTGCAGGAACATCTTTGATAAAGCCTACTTTGGCAACGATAACCTCATCCGCCTGTTTAAAGGAATCCTTAAACCAGCCAAGGCTTTCTTTATACTTAAGCCCTGTTGTTTTAGGGTCATAAACGCCAATAATCTTTTTATCCGGAAAGTGGGTTCTTAAAGCCTCAAGCGTACCCTTAACTTTAGCTGGGTGTTGGGCAAAATCCCAGTAAAAAATCCTGCCGCCGGCTGTTCCCAAAAACTCAAGCCTGGTTTTCACTCCTTTAAATTGAGCGGTTGCTTCGGCAATAATCTCATTTTTTATTCCCAGCTCAGAAGCAAGAGCAAAAGCAGCGCAAATGTTTTCGAGATTATGTTTTCCAAGCAAACAAGTCTTAAGGACTTCTCCTTTTATTTTAAAGCTTGTCATTTGTCCAAAGGAAACCTCGCTGACAAAATAATCACAGGAAGGGTCGTTAAAACTATAGCTGATTTTTTTACCTGAAAAATTTTCTAAAACCCGAGGTGAGGTATTTTCCTTGTTATAGACAATAAGGCCGTCTTTGGGAAGCAGTTTTACCAAATCAATAAAAGCTTGCCGGTATTCTTTTTCTGTTTTAAAAACTTCGGGATGGTCATAAATTGTTGCCGTTAAAACTAGATATTTGGGTTTATAAAACATAAATTTTGAAGGATCGCCTTTAAAAAGGGCTGGCGGCTCGTCTCCTTCCACTACGGAGAAATTTGAATCGGTAATCCTTACTCCATTCTCAAAATTTAAAGGAATTCCTCCAATTAAAAAACAGGGGTTTAATCCCGCTTTTTCCAAGATATAAGATAAAAGTGCGGTGATTGTTGTTTTTCCGTAAGTTCCGGCAACAACAACTGAGTTTTCTTTGACTAAATATTCTCTCACCACCTCAGGATAGGACTTGACTGTAAACCTTTGTTTTTTTGCTTTCAAGTATTCCGGGTTTTGAGGATCAATCATAAGCGGGCTTCTTCCCACCACCACCAAATCAACCTCACTTGGTAAATTTTTTTCAGAGTATCCTTCAGTGTATTTAAGACCTTTCTCTTGTAAATAGGTGGAAACCGGTGGATAGATCCCCTTATGGTCAGAACCTAAAACTTCCCAACCTTGTTCTCCAAAAGAATTTGCCAAAGCGCTCATTGCTTTCCCGGCAATACCAATAAAATAGGCTTTCTTTTTTCTCATTGTTTTATAATTTTACTCGAATACCCTTTTTATCCAATATCCTGTGAAAATCATTTTCGTGAAATTTTTCTAAATATTCCTGGTCTTTTAAAAGGTATTCTTCACTTTCTCTTCTTACCAAGTACTTAAGTTCCTCAAGATCACTGCTCCATTCAAATCCGTTAAAAAACTCAACGCCTTTAAATTCTGTTTTGTAAAGCGCGTTTTGACTATAACAAGTGCCTAAATAAATGTGGCTTTTTTGGTTCTCCTTGGCCCATATCACCGCCTCAAGCATCATTCTTGCCCCAAGATTGTCCGACAGATAGCTCAAATCATAAAAAGAGTGGCCATACTGGATAATCTTTTCCGTAATTCTGACTACCGCGAAGCCTGCTTCTTCCCTGTTTTTTTTATTTTCAAAAACAAAAACATGGCTGTAAACCTTTCCGGAAAAAATGTTTTTAATTGAAGCGCTGGTAATAATTCCCCTCAACCTCTGGTTAGCATAATCCTTGCACATCTTTTGTACCCGAGGACCATATTCAAACTCATTTAAAGCAAAGAGCCTTGAGTTAAAATTTTCTGTTTTTTTAAGTATCCTTCTGTTTTCGCTAGAAATCTCAAAACCTTTTAAGCCTACTCTTACGCTTCTTGAAAGATAATAGACATTGGGGATGTTTCTCATCGGCAAAAAACCGGAACTGTAAAGCTGCTCCTGACTGTCACCTTCCTCTTTCAAAAGCCAAACTTGGTAAGGAAAATGATATTTTGAATAATCAGCTTTGAATTCGCTGAAAAATAGCTTCATTTTTTCTCCTTTCTTTTTTTAATAGCCTCCAAGGCAGACTCGGTGTCTGACCAGGGGTATTCCTTTTTTCCATAACACATTGACTTTTCGTGGCCCTTGCCGCAGATAACAACCACATCTCCTTTTTTTGCCTCATTAACGGCAAATTCTATCGCCTCAGTTCGGTTGTCAATAATCACCGGTGTGCAGTTTGTTTTTTGGCAACCCCTGGCAATCTCTGCGCAAATATCCTCAACCTTTTCGGTTCGCGGGTCTTCGGCAGTTAAGACTACCAAATCCGCCAAACGACCGGCCACCTCTCCCATCTTAGGCCTTTTTTCTTTGTCTCTTAGCCCTGCTGAACCAAAAACAGCAATCAACCTCTCCCTTCCTTTTAACTCGCTTTTCAGGCTCTTAAGAACCTGTTCTAAAGCATTTGGGGTGTGGGCAAAGTCAACAATAACCCGAAAATCTTGGCTGGTTTCGATTTCCTGTCTTCTGCCTTCAACCCCCTTAAAAGTTTCAAGCGCTTTTTTACTTTCATCTTTTCCTATACCCAAAATACTCACCGCAGCCATGGCTGCAAGATAGTTATATTTGTTGTACTCTCCTTTCAATCTAAGAGTACGGGGTAGGTCTTCTGGAGTAAAATCAGCCTTGTTTTTTAAACCATATGTAATGATTTTTTTTCCTTTCAGCTTTTCTTTTAAATAGCTGAAAGAATTGTCGTCGGTGTTAAGGACAATGTTTTGTGAATTTAAAAAGAGCTTTGCTTTAGCCTCGCGATAATTTTCAAAACTCTTGTGGTAGTCAAGGTGCTCGTGGGTAATATTAGTTAAAACCCCAATATTAAAGTTAATTCCAAACAGCCTGAACTGATCTAAACCATGTGAGGTGGCTTCAATCACGGCATAATTAATGCCCTTTTTAACCATTTTTCCAAGTAAACCCTGAAGAAGCCAGGGGTCAGGGGCAGTAACATGGAAACCTGTATCAATTTCCTCATCATTAATTTTTGCCGAGACAGTGGAAACCATGGCTGTTTTTAAGTTTAAACTTTGAAGAATATGATAGATAAGGCTAACGGTGGTAGTCTTACCATCAGTTCCGGTAACGCCAATGACTTTAAGCTTTTTTGCGGGAAAACCGTAAAAAACAAGTGAAAGTAAAGCCAAAGGTAAATGCTTGAAATAATTCACTGCTTGCTGCGGTATTGCTTTTCTTAAACACATTGAATTTTCTATACTCATCGCTTGCTAAGCTATATATTATAGTATTTTTTTGCCAAAAAAGCTAAAATTTGGCCATTTATTGGCAATTTATCTTACTTTTTCACCTCCCAAATCCTGAATATATCTTTGGCAATATCAAACCATAAAGGGGCCGCCGTTTCTGACCCCCAAGGTGAAGATTTTGGCTCCCTTAAAGTTACAAGCATCGAAAATCTCGGGTTGTCGGCAGGAGCAAAACCAACAAATGAAGCAATTGTTTTCTCAGGATCATAATGGCCTTTAATTGGAATCTGGGCAGTTCCGGTTTTGCCGGCAATTTGGTAGCCTTCAGGCTTTGCCCATTTAGCTTCACCTTTTTCAACTGCCTCAATCATCATGTCCTTTACCGCCTCTGCTGTTTTTTCAGAAATCGGTCTTGCCTTAAGAACCGGTTCAACAACTATTGACTTATCGTCCTCAAAAATTTTTTTAACTACCTGAGGCTGATAAAGCTTGCCACCGTTGGCAATCGCATTGACTGCGCTAAGAACTTGAATTTGGGTTAAAGCAATTCCTTGGCCAAAAGAAGCAGTAGCCAAATCAATTTCTGTCCAATTTTTCCTCTCTCTGATGACCGGCGCCATTTCACCCTGCAAGTCAATTCCCGTTGCCTCATAAAAGCCGAACTTTTTTAAGTATTCTAAAAATTTATCAAGACCCATTTTCTCGCTTACATAAACCATGCCGACATTGTCAGAATGAACGATGATGTCGGTCATCGTTGAAAACGGGTAATATTTATCATTCCAGGTTTTTATTGTGTAATCATAAATTTCTCTCGGGCCGCTGCACTTGCTGCAAACTTCATCAGCCTTGACCTTTCCGGAATCAAGGCCTGAGGCCATGACTACCACCTTAAAAATAGAACCTGGCTCAAAAACAGAAGAAATAACAGGGTTTTTAAAAAAGTCCTGATTAAATTTGAAATACTCACCCGGATCATAAGAAGGAAAAGAAGCCATTGCCAACACCGCCCCGCTTTCAGGATCCATAACTAAAACTGAACCTGAAACCGCTCCATACTTTTCAATTCCTTCCTTAAGGTGTTTTTCGGCCAAGAACTGAAGTTTTCGGTCAAGGTTTAAAGACAAATTTCTTCCGGAAAGAGTTTTTTCTTCCAGCTCTTCAACTAACGGAATCGGCCTACCCATGGCGTCCTGTTCAAAATATCTTGTGCCCGACTTGCCTCTAAGCTCATTATCATAAAACCCTTCAATCCCGAAATATCCTTTTCTTTTCCCCTCGGCGTCTTCTCCAACAAACCCCAAAAGGTGGGCAGACATTGAAGCCTCGGGGTAAAACCTCTTTTCACTTTCCTCAAAGCCCAAACCCTTAAGTTGCATCTCTTCAATTTGACCTTTAGTTTTGTCGCTTAGGTTTTTTGCTAAAGGGAACCAAACAACATTCTTTTTTTTAAGGCCGTCAAGATCAATTTCCGGCAAAGATACCAAATCCTTAAGTTTTTCCTCAAGCTCGGCATAAGTTATCTCAAAGCGCTGGGGATTAAGATAAAGAAGATGAGCGTTTTGATTTATAACCAGAGGAGCGTTGTCGCTGGCATAAATTTTTCCTCTTTCTGCGGGAATTTCATGCCAAGTGTAATACTGTTTTATGGCGAGGGTCGAAAGTTTTTTTCCCTCAACTACTTGCCAATAAAAGAGTTTTCCGAAGACCAAAAAAAAGCAAATAAGAAGAAAGTATAAAACAAATCTTAACCTTTGCTCCATTTTATCTTTTAAAGGCTACCGGCGTGTGGTTGCCGGTGTTTTCGGCTTGGGAAACAAGCACAAAACCGTTTTCTAGGGCTTTTTGGGCAATATTGGAACAAGAAACAAGAGTGGCAATTTTAAGCTCGATACTTTGGTTTTCTTCTTTAAGGGAACTAATTTTCCCCTCGAGGCTTGAGGCAGTTTCTCCGTAGGCAATACCTTTGCTCATAAAAAGAACTTGAATTGCTAAAAATATAACTATTAAAAAGTATACTTTTTTCATTTCTCCTACTATTTTTTAACTATTAATAATCTTTTCCGCCACCCTTAATTTTGCGCTTCTTGCCCTCGGGTTTTGTTTTACTTCCTCAGGTGTCGGTGTCACCGGTTTTTCGGTGATAACCTTTATAATTCCTTTTTGCTCATTTTCGAGAAAAAAACGCTTGACAATACCATCTTCTAATGAGTGAAAGCTTAAAACCGCCAGCCTCCCTCCTTTTTTAAGCAAGCCCAAGGCTTTGGGAAAAGCTTCCTTGGCAGCATTAAGTTCATCATTAACGGCAATTCTTAAAGCCTGGAAAACTCTGGTTGCCGGGTGTGTCCGGTCAAATTTACCCTTTGGCGGAGAATTTCTTAAAATTATCTCTGCCAACTCGTTGCAGGTTTCAATTGGTTTTACCTGCCTCGCCTTGACAATTGCTCGGCTGTATCTTTTGCTGAATTTTTCCTCTCCCAGCTTAGAAAAAAGCTCTGCAAGCTCACCCTCGTTTAAGCCGTTAACGAGGTCTTTGGCAGTTACGGAAAGGTTCGGATCCATCCTCATGTCCAAAGGCCCTTCCAGGTTAAAGGAAAAGCCCCTGGCCGGCGTTTCCAACTGATGGCTGGAAACCCCCAAATCGAAGAGTATGCCATCAACCTCAGTAAAGCCGTTTTCCTGAGCAACTTTGTCAATATCAGAAAAATTAGCCTGCACAAGCCTGGGAGGACGGAATTTTCCCCCGCCTTTGGCGGGGGATGGGCAGGCTTTAAGAAAATCCTCCATGTTTTTTACTGCTTCCGGATCTCTGTCGATCGAAAGAAGCTCACCTCCCCGAAGAAGGATTTCCTTACTGTGGCCTCCGCCTCCCAAGGTTGCGTCAATAAAGCGTTTTCCTGGCCTTACTTCTAATAAGTCAATCGTTTCTTTTAAAAGAGCGGGAATATGGTATTCACCTTTTATCTGCATTAAATTCGCTTAACCTTTCGGCAATTTCCCCAATGTTTTCTTTGAGCTGGCCTTGGTATTCGTCCCAAGCGTTTTTATCCCAAATTTCAACGTATTTGTTTAAACCTAAAAACACCACTTCCTCTCTTATCTTGGCGTAATCGCGAAGATAAGAAGGAACAACAAACCTTCCCTGTTCGTCAAGATCAATTTCGCTTGCTCCTCCTAGAATAAAACGATTAGTATCCCTGGCAGAGCCCAAAACTACTGACTTGTCTTTTGTCGCTTCAATAAGCGACTGCCATTCTTTGGCTGACACTACCATTAAAGAGTTTTCATAACCAAGAGTAACAATAAGCTCGTCACCAAGCTCATCCCTAAACTTCTTAGGGAAAGCAATTCTTCCTTTTGGGCTAATTTTTGAGCGATATTGTCCGACTAACATGTGCCACTTTTCACCACTTTACACCACTTTTTTCCATTATGTGCCGGAAAAAACTCTTTGTCAATAGACAATAGGCCCACGATTGTAAAAATTAAGCAAAAGAAAGAAAAAAAGAGGAAACAAAAGGATCTTTATTGGGTCAGGATAAAAAGGAAAGCTCCTGAAGTGTCGGCAACAGCCTCGCCGTCTGCAATTTTTGTGTTAAGTTTCTGCCAGCTTTTGCCGTTATAAGAATAGATATTGCCTTCCGTGATGCTTGTCTTAAAAGTGACTATTCCTTTAGCAGAAATTGCGGGGAAAATTCCGTATGGAACACTCTTTGCCGTTAACCCGCTAGGAAGCGGTGCTGGAATGCCGATAGTTGAAACAGTTAAATAAAGCCCTGAGGGGATCGAGCTTGATTCAAAGGTAAAATTGCCATCACCGGCGGTAAAACCCTCTTGAACTTCTTTTTGGCTTTGGATTCTGTAAACAGTGTCATATTTTTCCACGCTGCTGCCTATAAGTTTAAGCGAAAAAGAACCTTCGTTCACATTCTCGTCATAGCGGTATTTGCAAGTACCGGTAGTGCAACTGGCGCTGCCGAAAAGGATTTTTTTAGAATACTCCGGGCCGGAAAGTTCAACCGGAACTCCTCCCGTGCTAACACCTCTTTCAATTCTGCTTCCCTCTGAATCGGCGTAATACAAAAGGTCATATTCGATTTTCGAAAAACCCTTGTCAATTCTCTTTATTGCCAAATCAACCCAATGACCATCTTTGCTGGGAACCAAAGAAAGGTACGGCCTTTCGTTCATTGACTCTTCAATGGGTCGGGTCGGAATTGGAGTCGGCTCTTCATAAAAGGGATTGCCTGTGGGCTCGGTTTCTTTTTTTTCTTTTGCAGAAAGAAAAAAAATAAGCCCTGCAGCAAGTAAAACTATGGGGAGGCCAATAAAAAGAATCTTTTTCATTTAAGATAATTTAAAAACCTCTCAAGGAGTTTGTCAACCGCCACTCTTTCTTGTTTGGTGGTATCCCTGTCGCGCACGGTAACAGTATTGTCCTCTAAGGTTTGGTAATCAACGGTAACACACCAAGGAGTTCCTATCTCGTCCTGGGAAAAGTACCTTTTGCCAATATTGCCCCTGTCGTCAAAAGCAACCGGAAACTCGACCATAAGTGTTTCATAAATTTCTCTTGCTTTGGCGACAAGTTCTTCTTTGTTTGCCACCAGCGGAAAAACCGCTACCTTAAAAGGGGCAATTTTCGGGTTAAGCTTAAGCACTGTCCTTATTCCTTTTTCTCCGCTTTCTTCTTCATAGGCGTCAAGCAGAACCGCCAAAAAAGTTCTCTCTACCCCCATTGAAGGCTCAATTACATGGGGAATATAAGTTTCTTTTGTTTCCGGGTCCTGATAGGAAAGTTCCTGGCCTGAAAATTTGGCGTGGTTTTTAAGGTCAAAATCTGTTCTGTAAGCTAAACCGTAAAGTTCCCTGACGCCAAAAGGAAAATTAAATTCAAGGTCTTCGGTCCTTTTTGAATAATGGGAAAGCTCGTCATCCGCATGCCGGCGCCAGGACAGATTTTCTTTTTTAACCCCTAAATCAATAACCCAGTCTTCCATCGTTTTTTTCCATTCTTCAAAGTGACTCTCCCAGTTTTCTTCCCTGATAAAATACTCAATCTCCATTTGCTCGAACTCAAGGCTTCTGAAAATGAAATTGCCTAAAGTAATTTCGTTGCGGAATGCTTTACCCGTTTGGGCAATACCAAAAGGAAGCCGAGGGTGGAAAGAGTCAATAATGTTTTTAAAGTTAACAAAAATTGCCTGGGCAGTTTCCGGCCGCAGGAAAGCAACTGAAGCCGTATCCTCAACCGGGCCAATAAAGGTTTTAAACATCGGCACAAACCTTCTCGGCTCGGAAAGCGAGCCTCCGCATTCAGGACATTTTTTGGCTCCCTTGAGGTGGTCAAGCCGATACCTTTTGTGGCACTTTAGACACTCAACCAAAATATCAATGAAACCCTGAACATGGCCGGAAGCCTCCCAAATTCTGGGATTTAGAAGAATGCCGCCGTCAAGCCCGTAAATTTCTGCCCGCTTTTGAACAAAGTTTTTCCACCATTGCTTTTTTATGTTGTTTTTTAACTCAACCCCTAAAGGACCGTAATCCCAAGTATTGGCCAAACCTCCATATATCTCGCTGCCCGGATATACGAAACCTCTTCTTTTGCAAAGAGAAATGATTTTGTCCATTAAATCCATCTTATCTTTAGAGTATATCAGCTTGCTCTTAATGCTTCAATAAGGCTAATCCTTAACCTTTTCAGAAAAATTTTTGCTTTTAAGCTCTTTTTCAATAATTTCCTCAATCTTTTGAAAAACGCTGAGCTCTCCAGGGAAAGGCTTTTCCTTGGGCCAGAAACCCAAAACCATAAGCAGCTTTTCACCGAATTTTTCTACCAGAAAGTCAAGTTCTTCTGCTTTAGCAAACTTAAGCTTTATCAATGCAGAAACAAGGATTTCGTAAACTTCTCCATGCTCATCCTCTTCTGCTGTTAGCTTGTCTGTTATTTCAGAGATTTCATAAGCTGAGGCTACTTTTTTAAGATTGCCACGCCATTCATTAAAATCATCCAAACACTCAACCTCGGTAATGATGTCAAATCCCTTTCCCCTTGTGGCAAAAAAACTTATTTGATTGAATACCTCAAGGCTGCCCCTTTTTCTTGAAGTCAGTTTTCTTACGCCCTTGGCAAGGCAACTAACCTTTCCGCGCTTTGAGGTGTAGATGGAAACAATTTTATCGGCTTCTTGGTAATTGATTGTCTTTAGGACAATTCCTTCTGCTTTGTAGGTATTCATTAAAGAAGCTTTGCGGCCTTTAAAGCTGCCATTTAAACTCTTTATCGCCTCTTAACTCGAATTCCTCTTTCTTCCCGATTATTTCGATTACCATATCATACTTTTCTATTCCAGGCTGCTTTTGAATAAGTAATTTATATTCATCTCCCTTTTTCACCTTAAAAGGAAGCTTGTATTTAAAGCTTACCTTAGCTTGGCTTTCCGGCCTTAAAGGATACTCGTCGCCGTAAAAACCTTCAAAAACAGTTTTTCCGAGTTCTTCGTAAACATTGGCTTTTATTTCAGACCCTGTCATCTCAATAAGCTCGCTTCCTTTGGGAACATAAAGCCTGAACCAGTTTCTATAAAGGCCGTTTAAACAAAGACCGCCGGAAAGAAGGCCGCAATCAGAAGCTTTGTAGGGATTGTTGTAAGTAACGGTGATTGTTTTTGTTACTTCGCCCTCCGGAGAAATTTGAATCTTCTCATCGATTTTTTGTTTTATAAACATATTAGATTTGGCACCACCAAAATTTGTATCAACCAAAAATTGGTAATCGCCTTCATATTCTCTTACCCTTCCCGCCAGGTTAAAGGCTTCAACTGCTTTTTGTGATTTTTCATCAAAAAGATAAAAAAGAACATGTTTTTCCTGAATGCCGGTAAGGGTAACATTAAAAAGCTCAGCCACTTTTTCCTTCGGGCTGTTAAAAGCATTGGAAAGAATTGAGTGCATCAAGGGCCCTATCACCGCTTTTCTGTTAACCTTAGTGCCGCTTACTGGTTTATCGGCAATTTCCTCAAGCCGGTAAACAATCTGCGGGCAATCGCATCTTTTATCAATTTCCGCGGAAAAAGTACCCCACTCAGGCACGCCAACTGAACCGAGCACTTTAACCAAACTTGCTAAAAGATGAGTGTCAACGGCAATAACGCCATCGACTTTTCTTGCTCCGGAAACATTATTTTGGTAATGGTCCATGAAAAGCCCCATTGACTCGGCAAAATCAGGAGAAAGGTTCATGTCCCTTAAATAAAAGTAGGAAACATTCTTATGGTATTTTTTGATTGGCTCCGGTGCAGGCAGCCTTTTCCTGAAATTGGCATCTAGAGCATAAATGTCCTCTGAAAGAATCGGCGTTATTTTGCCTTTGTCAACTTTAAGAATGCCGTAGGCAGTCATAAACCCGCCAGTAGGCCTTAATTCTTTATCGTTCTGGAAAAGGACAAAATAATACTTGGGAGAATTAACCCCTAAAAGGTCAGGAGCTACTTCAAGCAAGGGTTTGGCGTCGTTAACTAAATCCGAAAGCTGGTCAATGGTGCTAATTGCCAGTGAAAGGTTTTCTCTTACCTCAATACCGTTAATTTCCTCAGGATAACGGTTCGGGTTTATCTGGTCAATTTCGTTCCTGACAGTATCAAGTTCACTGCCGATTTTATCTAGCTCCGGCCTGATTTTATCTAAGGTGGTGACTAAAAAGGTAACCCTATCCATGGTTGTTTTTCCGCTTCCCGTAGACACGCTTTCACTACCGCCAAGACCCAAGATATCGCTGTAAGGAGCAATTGCATCAACCACCAAGTCGGCGGCACGAAGACCGGCCAAACCAGCATTTATCCCGTGCTGGGCATCGGCATAATAATTCTTAGCAATCGGAACAGAGCCGAAAATTTTGTAGGTTTCCAGTTTTCCCTGCACTCTCTTAAGGTCTGAACTTAAGGCGCTGCTTGATTTTTTCACCTCTAAAAGGTTTTGTTCTTTAACGGCTTTTTTAAGATTGGCCATGTTGCTCTCAATCGGCCCCCTTTCAGCCATTAAGTTTTTGGCAACGCTGAAAAGAAATATTCCCAAAGAAGCGGCTACAAAAATTAAAACTCCCAAAACAATAAAAAAAGTTTTAAGCCTGTTTTTTCTCATTTTATTTGCCGGTTTGTTATTAACTTCAGGTTTTGTTTCAAGAGATTTTTCTTCAGGTTTTTCCCCCAATGGTGTTTCGGGTAATTCAATCTTTTGGATTTCTTCCATTATATTGCTCCTTTGCCGGTTATCATCGCAAGCGGAGTTTTGGCGATAATCATCATATCATAAGAAATCGATTTTTTTCTAGCATAGTTGGCGTCCATTTCTATCCTTTTGTCAAAGTTAATTTCGCTTCTTCCTGAAACCTGCCACTCGCCGGTAATTCCGGGCTTAACCTTAAGCACTTCTTCCACCAGCTTTTTGGTGTGAGGATATTTTTTTTGCTGCTCCTCAAGTTCAAAAGGATAGTATGCCCTTGGCCCGACTAAACTCATTTCTCCTCTTAGCACATTTAGAAATTGAGGGATTTCGTCAATCGAATGCTTTCTTATAAATTTTCCCACTTTTGTCACCCTGGGGTCATCATGAAGCTTATAGCTTGACTTCTTGTATTCCTCAAGGAGTTTCTTAAAACGAGGGTCTGAATGCAAAAGATTGTGGGCGTTTGGAATCATTGAGCGAAACTTAAGCAACCTAAATTGCTTGCCGTTTTTACCCGATCTTTTTGGCGTGTCTGCCAACACCGGACCCGGAGATTCGAGCTCAATGGCAATTGCCGCAATAACGCAAACCGGAAAAAAAACAACCAAACCGACTAAAGAACCAATAATGTCGATTGTCCTCTTGGCAAATTCGTAAAACATTTTTTACAGAAATTCTTCTTTGCCTTTTTCCTTAAGCTCAGTAACAATTTTTTTAACATCCTGAGCTTTGTCTTTGTGGCAAACTAAAGTAGCGTCGTCTGTCTCAATAATGATCAAGTCGGAAACGCCGACAGTAGCGACTAGGCGATTTTCTGTTTCTACCAAGCAGTCTTGAGTATCAAAACCCAAATGCTGGCCTTTTTCACCAAAAATCTGGATTACATTGTTGTCTTTGTCTTTAAGAGAAAGATCATAGGTTACCTTCCAGTCACCCACATCGCTCCAGGCAAAAGTAGCTGGCACTAAAAGCAAATTTTCCGCTTTCTCTGAAATGGCATAATCAACAGCAACGCTCTCAACTTCTTCATAGCTTTTGTCTAAGACCTCTTTTTCATTTTCTTTGTCAATTGCTTCCGTAATCTGTTCAAGGTACTTATGAATTCCAGGAGCGTACTTTTCAAAGGCTCCCCAGACAGAAGTCGCCGACCAGACATAAAGATTGGCGTTCCAATAATAGTTGCCAGACTCGACAAATTTCTTTGCCGTCTCCAAATCCGGCTTTTCTTTGAAAGAGGTTACTTTAAAAACCGCTTCTCCGCCGGTTCTTTCCCCGGCCTCAATGTAGCCAAGTCCGGTATGGGGGAAAGTGGGCTGTATCCCCACAGTTACCAGAAAATCTCCTTGGGCCGCGGTTTTAGCAGCAAGAAGCATTTGATCAACAAACACCTCTTTATCGCCAATGGCCGCGTCTGAGGCAAAGTTAAGAATTATTGCCTGCGGGTCAACCGCACGAATGTAAGCAGCGCCAACACCCATAGCCATGGCTGTATTTTTGGCCTTAGGCTCGGCAATAATATTCCGAGGTGAAATTACCTTTCCTTGGGCAAGAACCTCATCAACATAATCACTGTTGGTAATCACAAAAATTTTGTCGTCAGAAGTGAGCCATCTTGCTCTTTCAACTGTCTGGCTGAAAAGAGTCTCTTTGCCAAAGAAATCAGTCAAAAATTGCTTTGGTGTTTTCCGGCGCGACCGGGGCCAAAGCCTAGTACCGCCACCGCCGCAAAGGATTAAAACATATAAGTGGTTTTTGTATGACTCTTCCATTTGTCTTTAATATAATTATAAAACTCTTTTAAAAATCTTTCTTCTCTAAACTTCTCAGCCTGAAGAAAGCACTTTTCCTTGCTAAACTCTTCAGGCTTGAACCTTCCCAAAACTTCAAGCAGGCTTTCTTCTTTTTGGCTGTCAAAAAAAAGACCGGTTTCTTTTTCTACTATCGTTTCCGTTGCCCCTCCTGCCCTGAAAGCAATTACCGGTCTTCCGCTGGCCTGTGCTTCAAGCGGCACAATTCCAAAATCTTCCTCCTGGGGAAAAATTACCGCCTGGCAATTCTGATAGTAAGACAAAAGCTCTTTGTCTGTCAACTGGCCCAAAAATTCAATATTTTTCCCGGCGATCTTGCGAAGACTGGCCATTTCTGAGCCGGTGCCAACAATCTTTAACTGGTAGTCAAGCTGGTTAAAGGCTCTAACTACTAAATCCACTTTTTTATACTTAACCAGCCTTGAAACAACCAAAAAATAATTTTGGGATTTAGGGTTCGGAGTTTGGAATTTGTGGTCAACAGGCGGATAAATGACGCTGCTTTCCCTGCCATAATATTTTTTTATCCTTTGCTTCACGGTTTCTGAAATCGCCAAAAACTCATCAGGCCTTTTACCTGCAATTTTGTCCCAAACCCTCAAGTAGGCTGTCAAGGGACCGGAAAGCACTTTCTTAAACTTGGTGTCAAAGTAGTGGTCGTAACCGCTCCAAAGGTATCTTGTTGGGGTTAGGCAGTAGCAGACATGAAGTGTTTTCGGCTTGGTAATAATGCCTTTTGCTGCCTCGCTGGTGACAGAAATAACCACATCAAATTCACTAAAGTCAAAGCTTTCAAATGCAAGAGGCATTAGCAGAGGAAAAAGTTCATGGTGTGTTCTTGCTAAAGGAATTTTTTGCAAAAAGGAAGGGACAACCTTAAAACAATCAGCCCAGGCTGCTGTTTTGGAATTATAAACAGAGGTAAAAAGCGGTGCTTCCGGCCAGATTTTATGAAGGGAAAGAAGTACTCTTTCGGCACCGCCCCATTTGTTAACCCGGTCATAAACAAAAGCAACTTTCATGCTCTGGCTTTAGTCTTTAAGGCTTTCTCATAAATCTTTATCGTCTCTCCGGCAGTTTTCTTCCAATCAAATTCTTTGGAAACCCTTTCCCCTGTTTTCTTTAGTTCAAGATTTAGCTTTTTATCTTCTAAAACAAGCTTAATCTTCTCTTTAATGTCTTTTTCGCTATATGGGTCAAAGTAAACTGCCGCTTCTTTGTAAACTTCTTTAAATACCGCAATATCAGAAGCAACCAAAGGAGTTCTACAAGAAAGAGCCTCAAGACCGGGAAGGCCAAAGCCCTCAGAAAGACTGGGGAAAACAAAAGCTTCAGCCTGTTTATAGACTAAAGAAAGCTCTTCGTCTGGCACAAAACCAGCCAAGTTTACAATTTTACCTGCTTTAAGGTCTTTTACCTTTTTTTCGAGTCTTTGCCAAAAAACACTTCTTGCACAAACTATCACCAGGTTAACTAAAACCCCCTCCTCCCTAAGAAGTAAAACCGCCTTAATAAGCCTTTCAATATTTTTATGTGGATAAACACTACCGACATAAAGAAGATAAGGCTTCTTAATTTTATATTTCGAAAGAATTTTCTCTGTTTCTTGGCTTTTCTTTTCGCAGCCAAGGTTGTCAACTCCTTCGTAAGTCACCTCTACTTTTTCCCTTGGAATTTTGTAGTTATCAAGCAAGTTTTTTTTAACAAAATTGCTTGGAACCATAATTTTTAAAGCTCTTTTAACAGAATGCTCAAAAATTGTTCTATACCCAAAATATTTAAGCCAATAAATACTTAAGTTACGGGTGGTGGTTTCTTTTCCTCTTGAGCTGTGCTTAATAAGGTCATGGATGGTAATTACAAACCTGCCGGAGTACAAAACCGGAACATTAAAATGGGGAAAATGCATTAAGTCAAGCTTTTGCTTGGCAATAATTAAAGGAAAATCAGCCTGTTCCCTTAATGAGTAATGGGCAATATCCGCCTGAACCACTTTGGCATTTTTGTGCTTTTCGGAAAGAGCTTTATGGTCATCTTTTCTGACAAAAAGGACATAGCTGTTTTTGGTATCCTTTTTGAGGATTTCTGTTACCAGGTTTTCAACATACCGACCAATGCCGGCATGTTTAAGACCATACATTCTGCAATCAATTCCGATTTTCATAAGCAATCTAGGTTAGGCGGTGTTTTAACACCCTTAGGGAACCCTTAAGTTTTATACCGCCTAAAACAAGGCTGGTAACCCAAGCCGGGTAGAGATTTTTATAAAATTTACGGTAAAAAATTTCCATTGCTTTTACTGACGCTTGAGCCACTTTTATTCTGTTTTCCCTAGGATTTCGGTTAATTTTTTTTGATTCCTTTCTCAAACCAGAGCTTGCTCCTTTGTAGTGGGTCAAAAGAGGCTTGGCAAAAAAGTAAACCTTAAAACCAGCGTTTTTAATCCTGTAAAAAAAGTCTAAGTCTTCACCGTAAAAAAAGTACTGTTCGTCCCAAGTGCCAACTTTTTCAACCACTTCTTTTCTTACAAGCATAAACGCCCCTGCTCCGGCATCAATTTCGTGGTTTTCGTCAAAACCAAGATAAGACTTGTGATATTGGCCGAAAAGCCTGCTTTTAGGAAACATTTTCTCCAGACCGAGGAAATAAGTCAGCGAGGCCCAAGGGTGGGGAAATCCCCGGTGGCAATCAGGATCCATTTTACCTGAAGGAAGAAGGGTTTTGGCAGACAAAGCCCCTATCCTGGGATTTTCTTTCATAAAAGAAACAGCTTCCGCTAAAGCATTTTTGTAAACTTTTGTGTCGGAATTTAAAAACAAAAGAAAATCTCCTTTGGCAATTTTTATCCCCACATTATTGCCTGCAGAATAACCAATATTTTCCTTATTGCACACTAAAACTACTCGAGGAAATTCTTTTTCCACCATTTCCGGGCTGCCGTCTTTTGAGGCATTATCAACAACAATGATTTCGGTAATCGGTGATCGGTAATCAGTGGTCGGTTTTTTGCTTTTACTGGTCACTGGTAACTGGTTACTGGTAACTGACTCCAGGCATTGCCTTAAAAGCTCCTTCGTATTGTAGCTTAAGATAATTACTGAGAGTTCAGGCTTTGGCATTAGCTACCTCCCGATAATACTTATCAAGCACTTTAGCAATGCTTTCATAACTGTATTTATCCTCAACCAGCTTTCTAGCTGATTCAAGCATTTTTTGATATGTTTTTTTATCTTTTATTAATAAAACTGTCTTTTCTGCCATTTCTTCCCACTTATTAGCCATAAAAAAATCTATTTTATCCGTAGCGTCAATACCCTCAATTCCTATTTTGGTGGTCACCACCGGCACCCCGGCTGCCATTGCTCCCAGTATCTTAAGCCTTGTTCCGCCCGGACCTTCAAGAGGGGCGACAAAGACAGTAGCTCGGCGGTAAACATCCATTACCCCTTCAATATCGGAATTATCAAGGTCAATTACCTTTACATCCTTGCTATTTAAATGGCCGATTTTTTCTTTTGCCACTTGCCCGGCGATCCAGCATTGAGCATCTTTAATTTCTCTTTTAACCAGGGGAAAAACCTTTTCCGCTAAATTTTGAGCAGCTTCAATGTTCTGAAGCCAGGAAAAATTCGCTTGAAAAAAAACAGTCGGCGTTTTTTCCGGCTTTCTTTGTTCAATCATTGCCATCAAGTCCTCGCCCGCTCCGTTAGGAACCACTCCGACATCCAGCCCTTTAACTAAACTTGCCATTTTCTTTTTGTCTGACTCGGAAACGGCAATTACTTTGTTAGCCTTTTCCCAGAACTTAAGTTCCCAATATTTTATTTTTAAAACATCAAGGTACAAAAAAGGCTTAAGAAAAGCTTTTTTATGGTTTCTAACATAGTGCTGGTAAACTTGAAACTCAATGGTTTGGTCTACCAAAAGAACAGGAATATCAGTTTCCGGCAAATGAGGCATTACATAAAAGGTTTCTGCATGAATAAGGTCAAACTTTTCCTTTCTGAGCTCTAAAACCAGAGCCTCTCTTTCTTCTTTGGAAAAGTTTCTGATTACCAGAAAAGGAAACAGACCAAAGCCGGTTTTAAGAATATTTAAGGCAGTCCAAGGTTTAGTCGAACGCTTAAAGACCCTGACTTTTTTGCAGTATTTTTCAAGCTCGCCAACATATTTTTCTTCTTCTTTGTTTTTAATCAGCGAAAAAAGGGTGATTTCGTTTTTTTTAGCCAGGTTTTTTATCAGGTTATAGGATCTGACCTGGCCACCCGAAGAAGGCGGATAAGGAAGATAAGGGGTAAGCATTAAAATTTTCATCTTAAGAAATTATAGAGCAAAAATAATATACTGGTCTGTCTCTTTAATCACCTTAAAGTTTTCTAGCATGTATTTTCCAAACTCAGAATTACGGTCAAACTTGGTAGTCACATAAACGCTTCCTCCCATTTCCTTAATTTTACCAATTGATTCCTTGGAATTGGGAAAGTTTGAAGCAAAACCTCCGGTCCAACCTAAGCGGTTAGTATTATAAAGAAGGGTGGCGTCATTACTGTCGCCGGTAAGAACCAGAGCGTTTTTGGGGGTAAGCTCGTCAACAGCTGCGCCGGCCAAGTCCACTCCTCCTTGGATATGATAAAAACCCCTTACTTCATACCAGGAAAAGGCAAGCATAAAAGCAATTGAAGCAGCCAGCAAAACGGTACTTATAACCTTTCCAAAAGCGCTTTTTTCAAACAATAAAAAATCTACTCCTTTAGCCATAAAGACACATAAAATCGGAATTAAGGGAATTTGGTAATAATCATGAGTAACATTGCCTGAAGCAAAAACAGCAATATAGATAAAAATTGAAAAAAGCCAAGCGTAAAAAAAGAGCCCTTCTTTTTTGGGTTTTAGAACTAGACCTAAAAAGGCAAGCGGAAGGCCAAAATAGCCTAAGATGAGTTTTCCGATCCTCTCGGCAAATATCCAGTGAAAAAAAGCGCCTTTAAAGCGAATCCCGCCTTGGTTAAAAAGCCAAAGATTGGCAGGAATACCTTCAGGAAAACGGCTTATCCACTGCCGCCAAAGAACAAAAGGAAGAAAAGAGAAAACAAGCCATAAATAAAGTTCTTTTCTTTTAATAAAGCCAAAACCAAACCTCTTAAAAATAAGTACAAACAAAGGAAGCAATAAAAAAAGAGGGAAGGCTTTTTGGGAAAAAGAAAGCATTGAAAAAACAGTGAAAAAGCTAAAATCAAGCTTTGAGTTGCTTTCAAGCCATCTTAAAGCAAAAAGAAACATTCCCAAATTGAGAAAAATTATCATTGGCTCGGGCAGCACCACCCTTGAATAAAAAATGTTATAAGGTAGCACGGCAAAGAAAAAAGCTGCCAGCAACCCGGTTCTTTTGCCAAGAAGCTCTGAGGTAAGAAGATAAAGAAGTATAAGTGATCCTAAAGAGAAGAAAATTGAAACAAGCCTGGCATATTCAACCCTGACTGAGGTTAAGCTGTAAACACCTGCCACAATGGAATTATAAACCGGCGGTTCCACTAAGAAGAGCCTTTCGCTGTTTGGTTTGCCGGGATGCAGCGGTGTCATGTTGTCAATTTTTGGCCTAAGAAAATCCCAGCCCTCTTTAACAAAGTTTCTTGCCACAGCCGCAGTGTCAGCTTGCCTCCAAGAATGATGATCTGCCAAGGGAGCCGACAATTTATAAAGCCTTAAGACAAAGGCTAGGGCCAAAATTAAAAAAAGAGCTATTTTTGGAACTGCTTTCATTTTTCTTTCTTTTTGGAAAGGTCAATAACTTTAAGCCCTGCCCCTACCATTATCCAAAAGAAAAAGGCAATTTTCGAAGCCTCAAAAACATCAATAAAAGTGGCATTTAAAAAATACCCTATTGAGGCTCCTATCACTCCGATTATAAAAACTCTTTCTTCTCTGGTTGGTTTGCTGCTAAAAACAAAAAGAATCATTCTTCTGCCAATCTCAAGAACCACCGCCCCAAAAGCAAGAGCTCCAAGAAATCCAATTTCTCCAAGAAGTCTTAAATAGTCATTGTCCGTTGCCAAGGAAATTGACGAATAGCCGGTTCCTAAAACAGGGTTTTTAAAGAAAGCTCTTATCGCCCTTGGCCATTCAACTTTTAGCCTTATGTCCGTAGAGCGCCCGACTGCCAAAGCAGTTGGCTCAATCGGCTCTCCTGATTCAGTTGCTTCAGGCTCTTCTTCGGCCATGGTCGGGGTTGGAGTCGGAGTTGGGGTTGGCGTTGGTCTTTTCCCTACTCCTGGAGTGGGAGAAATTTCAGGAACGGGGGTTGGGGTCGGGGCAATAACCTGTTCAGTTCTTTTTAAAATCATTAACCCCGACAAAAAACTTAAATCAACTTTAAAAGTGGCCGCATACCTCTGGCCTAAATCATCTGAGAGAATCATGCCTAAAATCGAAAAAATAAAGTAGGGAATCAACCACCACTTTTTATTGCTGAACCATAAAACAAAACCCGTTCCAATTAAATAAGCCCCAAAAGAAACCCTTGAAGCGGTTAAAAGCAAAATATAATAAGCAAGAACTCCAATGAAAAGAACCACAGCCTTCTTTAATTTGTTCTTTACTAAAATTAGAGAAGCCACGGTAAGGCTCAATATCATTACCATATAAGCCGCCAAATCATAATGGCCGGCAAAAGTGGAATTTACCCGCGCCCACCAAGTAAGCTTAAGAATCAGACCTTTTGAAAATTCCTTGTTCATGGTGGAAACCACTGGCCAGCCAAAAAATTTCTGGCCCAAACCATAAGCAATAACTCCAAAAGTTGCCAAAAGTACAATCCAGCCGTAAGCTTTAAGCTGTTTAATATTTTTTATTGAGCAGTAAGTGACAAAAAGCAGAGAAATATATTCAATCCTTCTTATAAAATGAAGAAAGGCAATATGGGGAACAATGTTTTTAGTAATGAAAACGGCGCTAATAACCGACAAAAGCCCGACGCCAAAATAAAGAAGAATAAGCTTTGCCAGGCTGTCTTTTAAAAGAGAGAAATCCTTTTTAATTATCAGTCTTAAAGCAAAAAGCCCGACAATAACGGCAATAAAAATGTCCTCAAGCCTTATGGAAACATATGTGCCGGAAACGGCAAACAAAGGGAATTTTGGATAAAGAGGGATAAAAAACAGCAAAAACCCGATAGCCAAATAAAAAAAGTTGTCTTTAATTGATTTTAAGAGCTTCGCCATAAGTCTCCTTTAAATAACTGTCATTTTTCAGGCATCCCAATAAAAAAGCTGCCAGAGCTTTTAGTTTAAGCATTAACCTAAGAATTGCAAGCTCAAGAAAGCTTTTATGCTTTTTATAATAATGGATCATGCCTTTGTATATATTTAAAATCGGGTCTTTTTTGCCTGATTTAGCACTCCCCCTTCCCAGGTGGATAATTTCCGCCTCTTTTAGAAAATAGGCTTTAAAACCTGCTTTTTTAGCCCGGTAAAACCATTCTACTTCTTCCATGTACATAAAAATTGTCTCGTCCAAACCGCCGACTTTATCAAAAACTTTTTTTCTAGCCACGAAAGCCGCTCCCATCAGCCAGTCAACAGGACCTGAACTTTCAGGAGAACAGCGGACATATTCACTGCCGCCAAGGTGTTCTTTAAAGAGCATGACAAAAGCAACATCCAAATTAGGGAATCTGCCGCAATTGGCCTGGAGAGTTCCATCCTTGTTTAGAAGCTTCGGGCCAACTATGTCAACCTCGGGGTTATTATCTAAATACTCAACCAGTTTTTGTATTGCTCCTTCTTTAACAATCGTATCTGAATTAAGAAGCATGATGTATTCACCCTGAGCTTGTCGAAGGGCTATATTATTGCCTTTGGAAAAACCAAGATTTTCTTTGTTTTCAATTAACCTAAGAGTGATCGGGGATCGGTGATCAGCAGTCAGTGAATTATCTATTAGCTCCCTTAAGTACTCTACGCTTCCGTCGGTTGAACCATTATCAACCACAATTATCTCGGTTATCAGTGATTGGTTATCGGTTACCGGTTTTTTGTTTTTACTGATAACTGATCGCTGATAACTGATCGCTGATAACTGATCGCTGATAACTGACTCAAGGCACTTTCTTAAAAGTTCTCTTGTGTTCCAATTAACAATAATTATTGAAAGCTTTATTTCTCTTTTTTCCATCGCTCAATAATTCCTTTATAAGCAAGAAAAACCAAGTAAGACAAAACAAGAATTGAATAAAAGACAAAAAGCCTTTGCCATGGCAAAGATTCCTGATAAAAAAGAGTTATCTTAAATTGGTAGGTTTTTCCGTTAACCACAAGAATATTTTTCGCCCTTCTTTCGGGCGGGGTAAAAGGATCGTTGTCCCACTCAAAACCATTAACAAAAACCGATTCCCTTAAAGGGTGGACAATCTCTTCCACAAAAGTGGACTGTTGGGTTTCCCTTAACACCTCTCTTATCCTTTCGGGAGGATGATTAAGTTTATATGTCGGCAGGGGAATATTTAAAAAAGGAGATTTTGAAAAATACTCATAGTAAAATTTCACCACTTCCTCCCGGGGCATATCGGTGTAATAAGCCGAGACATTGGTAATCTGGACCGTGTCTCCAGGCTCAGTTGATTTAACTGAATTAGGCAAGGCGGGAAAATCTTTAGGAGCAGGCAAAAGCAAATAAAAAGTGCCGACCGCAAACAAAAAAAGATAAAAAATTAAGAGTACCTTTGGTATTTTTATTTTGTTCATTTGAATGAAGTTACTGCAAAAGTCTTGACCTGCCAAGCTTATAAGACGGATTTCCAATTTTCCTTTTTCTTATTTCTTTGGCAGGAACGCCGCCGACAACGGAAAAAGCCTCCACATCTTTAGTGACCACAGCTCCGGCCGCCACCACCGCACCCTTGCCGATTTTTACCCCAGGCAGAATAATAGCCCTTGGTCCGATAAATGCGTAGTCTTCAATTGTAACCGGCTCGTTAATTGCTTTGAAGTCTTCGCTGTCAATGTCGTGCTCAGAATTATAGACAAGAACTTGGGAAGCAATGTCAACATGGCTACCGATTGTCAGAGCAGCCCTGCCATCAAGAAAAGAAAACTCTCCGACAAGGGTATCGTCTCCGATGGAAATATTCTTAGGTTCAAAAAATCTGGCTCCGACATGAATTTTTGAACCATTGCCGATTCTAAGGCCAGCCAATTGATAAACAAACTTTCTAAAAAACCAAAACGGGCAGTAACCTACTAGATCAACCTTAAAAAGCAAAATGTCAGAAAACCAGCTTTTCACTCTGTTTGCTACTTTTATTCTTGCCTCCTTTGGGTTTAACAACCGGCCGTTTTTGTCTGTAAGAGTGATCCCTTTTTTATCAAAATGAATGTTATCTGTGTAAAACATCTAAATATTCTCAAAGGTTTTAAGTATTGTGAGTGCACAATTTTCCCAAGAGAATTTTTTTGTTTGTTCTAAGCCTAAAGCAATTATCTCATTCCTTTTGGTTTTATTCAAACCCAGCGCCTTGTCAAAAGCAAAAGCAATTTCTTCTATAGAATAAGGGTTACAGTATATCGCCGCCTTCCCGCCGACCTCCGGAAGACTGGCTTCCGAGGAAGTAACTACCGGCACTTTTAAACTCATTGCCTCCAAAACCGGAATCCCAAATCCTTCATAAAAAGAAGGAAAAACAAAAACACTTGCTCCGGCGATAAGGAATGGCTTTTCTTCTTCTGAAATAAATCCCGGAAAAATTACTTTATCTTCGATTTTCAGCTTTTTCACCAACTCAAAAATTCTTTCATAATGCCAGCCCTTTTTACCGGCAATAATCAATAGTTTGTCTTTTGTGTTTTTTGCTTGAGCAAAACCCTGAATTATTCCCTCAATATTTTTTTTAGGCTGAAGGGTGCCAAGATATAAAAGATAATCCTTCTTGATACCGAACCTCTCTTTAACCTTTTTCACCATGTCCTCTTTTTCATTTAATTCAAAACTGTCAAAGCCAGGATAAGCAACTGAAATTTTTTCCGCCTTAACACCATAAAATTTTATAATCTCGCTTTTAGAGAATTCTGAAATGGTAATGATTTTTTTTGCTTTTTCTACCGAATATTTTTCCCACCGAATTAGCTGATAAAGGTCCTTTTTGTCAAATTGCTCAGGATGGCGGTGATGCCAAAGGTCCATAATTGAAATAACAGTCGGAAAGGGCGAAAGTCTGGGAGCGTAATGGCTTGGAGAATAAAATAGTTGAATTTTTTCTTTTTGGGTAAATAATTTAACCGGCAAAGCTATCTGGGTCCAAAGTTTACCCGGGCCAAAGATTTTATATTTCCATCCTTCTCTTTCCTTGGGCAAGTCGGAAAGAGGCGGTTCTTTTAAATAAACAATATAAGAATTCTTTCCATCAATCTTTTCAAGATTTTTAACGACATTAAAGGCAAACTGCCCGATTCCGACCCTGTTTTTTTGGTTTGCTTCGTTAGCGTCAATTCCGATTATCATTGGTTTGTTTTTTTTGAAAGCTTGTAAATAACTATGCCTTTTGTCGCTTCCCACTCGCCTACGGTTTCTTCAGGGTTGAATTTTTCAATTTCCATAATGTTGGATAATACCGGGTCAGCTTCTCCTGTTTCGTCAACAACAAAGAGATATTCTGCCTTTTCATAATCCTGAGGGTACCAGTCTAAAGCTCTTTTATCATAAAAAGCCTCCACAAAATAACGGTAATCCACTGCATTTCTGTCCCAACGGTCAATGTCTCTTTGAATAGTGGCAATGTTAAAAGAATTAGAATCTGAGTTTTCAGCAATGATTTCAGCCGCTTTTTTTAAGTCATTAATGTCTCTCCAGGATTTCTGAAAAGCAACCGAAAAACGGAGGTGAAAAACCATGATTGAACCGAAGATAAGAAGCACCACGGGCTTTAGATAACTTCTTTCCCAGAGCTTTTTAAGGCTAAAGCCAAAAAGAAGAATCGGAGCGGGAAAAAGAAATAAGTAGTAAAAAAAGAAAAACTTGCCGCTGTACATCCTTGAGGCAAAAACTCCCCATAATATCCAGACCCAAAGCATAAGAATGGGCAGAAAGCTTTCTTTCTTTTTGCGAATCTCAACCACGCTTATAGCAATTATCAGCAGAAAGAAAAGCGTTCCCCACCACTGAAAAGAAATTGAAAAAGGTTTTTGGGCAACAACAGAAATAGGCTGGGAAAGGGAGATAAAATCAGAAAGCCTGCCGTCAAATTCCAAAGGCGCTCCATAGCCGACAAATATTTTTCCTGAAATGAGAATGGTGAATATGGCCGTTAGGGAGGTGACAAATTTTTCGATAAAATTCCCGCCGCTTGGGCCGATGTGCCCACCGTCAAAGAAAAACATTTTTGCTTGGTTAAACAGCAAAAAATTATGCCTAAGTTCAAACAACAAAAGAGGCAAAACAAAAAATAAAATCAAACCTGCTGAAGCAAAAAGCCCTTTTGCCTCTTTTGTTTTAAGCAAATAGAAAAACCAAGAAAAAATAAAAAGAGGGAAAAGCGTCCAAGCTCCAAAATGAAGAGAAAGACAGTATCCGTAAAAGCCAAAAGCCAAAAGAAAGTCTTTTGTTTTTCTTTCTTTAAAGTATCGGTAGAGAAAATAAAAAGCGATTGAAACAAAAAAGGGAAGCGTATTGGGGTTCCAGGCTCTTCTTGTCAGCTCCACCACCAAGGGCGAAGCAGTAAAAAGACCGGCGCTGAAAATCCCTGCCGGCTTGCCGAAAACCTTATTGGCAATAAAATAAATAAGAGGGATAGTAAGAACGCCGATAAAAGCAGAATACACATCTATGCCTACAGGGTTAAGTCCAAAAAGCCATAAAACCGGGGTTATGGTATAAAAATAAAAAGGCGGCAGGTACATGCCCGGAAGAGAAGTTTGGGTTCCAAGCAACCTGAACTCCCTATCAACAATCATTCTTTTTACAAAAAGAGCGTCCCTAGACTGGTCGTAAGTAAAAAAACTAAGGCTTAAAATGTTGTTAAATCGGAGCACGGCCGCAACAATCACAAAAAGACAAAGAAAAATAGTCTGCCAGTGTTTTTTAATAAACATAATTTACTTTACCATTTTATAGATTTTTTGGCCTTTGTTTGTTATCCAAACTCCATCAATTTTTTTAGCTCCAAAGTTATCCATTTCCATTCCTTTAAGTGTAAGCGGGTCAGAAAGATTTCCCTCATCAATCAAATACAAAACTTCCGCTTCTCGATAGTCTACCGGTTCCCAGCCTCCCAGGGGCAGAGAATACTTGGATTCTAAAAAGAAACGGTATTCGAGCCCATTTTTTTCCCATCTGCCTCTATCGTTAGGATTGGCGGCAATAGCGACAGTCTTCCCGGATTCATAATCTTTGGCAATAGCTTTTACTGCCTCAGAAAAATATTTCTCGTTTCGGGTATCGGTTTTTACAAAGTTTGGAAAAAGAGACAAAACAGATAAAATAGCCACAGAAAAGACAGGCAGTTTTTTTATTAAAAGTGGTTTTCTTTGGCAGCTTTCAAATAAAAACCCCAAAAGTAAAATAATAAATGGAAACAAGGAAAGATAATAGTAAAAGAAAAAGTAGGTTATGGGAAATAGAAAACGAATTAAAAAACCTAAAGTAACAAAAGAGAAAACAAAGATAACCCTTTTGTCTTTTTTAAGACTTTTAAGAGAAATACCCAAACCGATGGCTGCACACATTAACAATGCAAATTTAAGAATATCGAGACTTCCCGAGAAATTCGATAATCTTATGTCGCTCAATAGAGAAATATCAGACGGCCTAACAGTAATGTTCCTCTCAAGAAAAAATCCCGTCATTAACATTATAGGAACTTTAAGTAAATCATAAAAAAACTGTGAACCGCGATGAATAAGTTCCGGCAACAAAGGAGAACCACTGCTTTGATTTTTTAAAAAAGAGATTCCCGCCTTTGACACTTGGAAGCTATGCCGTAAATCAAAAACTACCAATGGAAGAAAAAAAATAACAAACGGCGCTAACGATGAAGTATTTAGAAGGTTTATTTTTTTAGCCTTGATATCTTTATAAAATAGGTAAAACAAAAAAGGGGTAAAAACCACTGCGGTTAAATGAAGAGAAATAGCCCAGGCAAGAGAGAAAGAGACAAGAAGCAAATACTTCCTTTTTTTTGCGAATAAATATCTTTCCCCGGCGAAAGCAAAAAGTAAAATATAAAAAATTATTGTGTTTGGGTTCCAGGCATGACGGGAAGTATGAATTATGTAGGGATTAAGGGCAAAAACAAAGCTGCAGAAAAGGGCAGCTTTGTTATTAAATAAATCTTTAACTAAAAGATAAAAAACATAAATTGAAGCAATGCCGAAAAGGGTAGTATATAAATCCGGGCCAAGAAGCCTAAACTTAAAAAGCCAAAGAAAAGGGGCTAGTGAATAATAATAAAAAGGGGGGAGAAAAAAACCGGGAGCAATGCTTACTGTCGGACCAACCAGAGTCAGTTTTCCGTCCACTATCATTTTTTTAATGATAAGGTAATCCCGGGCTTGGTCGTAGGTAAAATACTGCCACTCTTCAAGCTTATAAAGCCTTAAAAAAGCACCAATTAATATTATAAGCCCAAACCAAAACCATTCACTTGTAAAATATTTTTTAATTTTTTCCATCACGAAGCAACTTGTCGATAAATTTCCATTGTCTGCAAAGCCGCTTTTTCCCAACTGAAATCCCCTGCTCTTTTCAAAGATTTTACTTTAAGCTCCTCTCTTAGCTTCTCGCTGCGGGTAATTTTAGAAATTGCCCCGGCAATGCTTTCAACACTTTGAGGGTTTACCAAAAGCCCAACGCCTTCGGCAATTTCTTTCATTGAACCAACCTCAGAAGTAATTACCGGAGTTCCGCAGCTCATTGCTTCAACAATAGGCAAGCCAAACCCTTCATAAAGCGAAGGGTACAAAAAAGCCTTGGCTCCGCTGTAAAGCCTGGCCAGCTCTTCTTTTTCCACAAAGCCAAGCAATTTTATCCGATTACCGATCACTGATAACTGATCACCGCCAAAGTCCTCTCCCCAACCATATTTTCCGGCAATAACCAAAGAAATTTCCTTGTTTCCTGCGGTAATTTCTGCAAAAGCCCTGATTACCCTTTCTAGGTTTTTACGCGGCTCTCTGGTGCCGACGCATAAAAGATAATCTCCCTCAATGGCAAATTTCTTTTTCGTTTCATTTGCCTGCTCTTTCCCCCTTGGATAGTAAACCGGCTCTGCTGCCTCATAAACCACCCTTATCCTCTTTTCCGGAATCTTAAGGATTTCCACTAAGTCCTTTTTTGTAGTCTCAGAAACTGCAATCACAAGGTCGGAATGTCTTTTAACAAAAAATAGTTTTCTTTTTTGATTTTTAACAATGTCATGCCCGCCTCTTTTGGAAAAAGTTTCCGGATACTTAAAAACTGCCAAGTCATGAACCGTAGTTACTCTTTTCGCAGCCCTGGTAGGAGGCTCCAGCCAGTCGGAGGAATGAAAAACATCCAAGGGTCCGGTTATTGTCTCCACGGGAAGAACATGAATACCGTTCCACAAAAACTCAAGCAGTTTTGGCGGGAAAAAGGACAGCTTCTTTTTAGCATTTTTTGCTTCAAGATTTTTTACAAACTCGACAATAGGTTTTTTGTTTCTTAAAGAAGAGCCAAAAAGGACAAAATTATCTTCCCGGTTAAGCTTGACTATCGCCTCAACCAAACAGCGAGTGTAAGTAGCTACCCCGGTTCCTTCATAGGCAATTTGGCTAATATCTATTCCTATTTTCACTTCAGTAATCAGCCACCAGTTATCGGTGGCCGGTTTTATCAAGACTGTTTATTAAAGCATTTATCCTTCTACCTAGAATCTGATACCTGCTGCTAAAATTTTCACAAATTTCCACACTCAGATAGTTAAGGTCTTTTGAAAGCAATAAATGATACTCCGTCTCGGCTGCCGAAGCCCTTGCATCATACAAAAATTTGATAAACTCTTTTGTCGTATTCCTGCTGTGTCCTTCAACAATACAAGCAGCAACAGAAGAAGCTGATCTCCTAATCTGTGAGTTCAGCCCATAAATTTCTTCCTTTGGAAAATTCTTAGTAATTCTGTATATTTCAACCACCAAACTGTGAGCTTCCTGCCAGATTTCTAAATCTCGAAAGCTTCTTATTTTTATATTTTCCGACAACTGATCACTGGTCACTGGTTACTCCTTTGGTATTCCCAAACGGGAATTTGGTTAAAACTAGTTTCTTTAATTTTACTATAGTTAAGTTCTTCAAGATGTTTGAGGATTTTTTCATGAGGGTCAAAGAGCGGAACCAGATATCTAATATAGAAAACTTTTTCTGAACTAGCTATGTTTAAAGGCTTACTTCCAACCTTTTCTATCCCCCTGCTCCCAAAAGCAATCTCAATTTTGTTCTGGGAATCATAATACCTAAGGGGCCAAAACGATGTTTCTGAAGGGAGAACCGCCAAGGCATTTTTTCTAATCACATAATCCGCCACTCCTTTCCAGTCTTCGCGCTGAAAAAAGGGATTAAAATAGTAAAAAGAAGCCGAAAGAAGGTTCGTTATAACAACAAAGCTAAAAAGTGCTATTTGAACAGTTTTATTTTTAAAAGAGCTTATGCCAAAAGCTAAAAGAAGATAAAAAGCAGGAATGATCAGAAGTAATCTAAAAGGCTGGTAGTTGGGCACAAAAAGAGATGCACCCCAAGCTAAAATTAATGGCACAAAAAACCAAGTCCAAATAGCAATCAGTGACCAGTTACCAGTAATCTGTCTTTTTTTTTCAATAGCTAAATACCGATCTCTGATCACGGATAACTGATAACTAAAGCCTCCTATGATAAAAAAGCCATAAATTCCAACCAACAGAGAAGAAATTGCAAAGTAAAGCCTTTTGTCAAAAATCGTAATTCTACCAAGGCTAAACTTAACAAAAGTGAGAGGCAAGGCCTTAAAAAAACTAAGGTTTACCAGCTCCCCCCATTCAGGAAGAATATGAGTAGCCGTTATCCCTGCATTAACTTGTTTTAAAAACATAGGCAACCAAGGCACAAAAATTAGTATTAAGAAGAAGGTGTTGAGTATTAAGTATTTATATTTTCTTTTTATTAATAAATAAATTCCCTGAGACAGAACTATTAAAAAGCCATAATAATCAGAATAAATTAGCAAGGCTGAGGAAATTAAATATTCAGCCATCAGGAGTCTGCTACTGGTAATCGGTTTTTCACTGGTCGCTGATACCCGATCACCGATTACCTTTAAAAAGTAATACATCGAAAGAGAAGCAAAAAAACAAGTCATGCTGTACATCCTTGCTTCCTGAGAGTAATAAATATGGAAAGGCGCGGTTGCCATAAACAAAGCGGCAATAGCGGCTAGTGATCGATTAACGGTTGTCGGTATTTTTCCGCCTACAGACCCCTGACCACTGATAACCGATAACTCCTGGGCTATTTTGTAAACTACCCAAACTGTTAATACTCCAAAAATTACAGAAGGTATTCTTAGGGCAATTTCAGAGCTGCCAAATACTCTAACCCAAAAATGCATTAAAAAGTGATACAACGGAGGATGAAAATCTCCAACTATTTCCTGAAAAATATAACCAAAGCTTTCCTTGGCTGTTATCGCCTGAACTGCCTCATCCAGCCAAAGAGATTGGTTTAAATTTGCCAATCTAAGAAATAAACTCAAAAATAGTATGATAATTATCTTAAAATTAATTTTTAAGAATGTTTTCATATATTTTAGAATAGTTTACCGCTACACTCTTAATATCATATTTTTCTATAACCCCTTTTCTCGCTTGCTCTCCCATTTTTTCCCTAATGGTACTTGATTCCGCTAGGGTTTTAGCATACTTATAAAGTTCTAGCTCATTATTAGCCAAAAAACCATTCCTACCGTTCGTAATTATTTCATTGATACCTCCAATATTAGTAGCTAGTATTGGAAGACAACAGGCCATTGCTTCGATGATGGAATTAGCAACACCCTCTGGATGAGTTGAGGGATAAACAAAGACATCGGCAGCATTTAATAATGGCAGAATGTCTTTATGCTCTCCGAGAAAAACAACTGAGTGGGAAAGTTTGCACTCTTTAATCAGTTTTCTTAATTTTTCTTCAACTGAATCTTTTTGGTTTTCTCCGCTTCCTACAATTTGCCACAACAAGCCTTTGTTTGAATTAATCAGCTTTTTCCAAACTTCAACAAATTCCATTAACCCTTTTCGGGCGACTATCCGACCAACATAGAGAAAAACTACTTTATCTTTCTCCTTTGAAAAATTTGCTGGAACAAATTTTTCTACATCAACTCCGTTCGGCTGCGTGAATATTTTTTTTTCTTCAATCCCCAATTCAAGCAGTTCATCCCTGATAGACTGAGTCTGCGCCACATAATAATCAGCTTTTTTCGACCAATGAACTCTAAATTTTATTAAAGGATTAACATACTTTTTGCTTTGTAACGATCCTCTACCGGTAAAAGAAAATTCTCCCGGAGTGGCTACTTTAGCCAAAGAAGGAATATTTAAAATTTTTCCCATAATAATAGCGGTTGACCCAAAAAGATTTGCCATCCCGCCGTGAATATGTAATATTTGGTAACGCTTTCTATTTCTAATTAAGAAAAGGGCTAAACCTAGAGCACAAATATAATCAGAGAAATGGGTTAAACCAAAAAGTCCTACCCTGAAGATTGTTAGCCCCCCGTCTATCTCTTTCAGCACAGTATCCCTTTTAATCCATCGGGTCACGACATCCACATCCAGTCCTTTTTTAACCAGTTGCTTTGATAACAAAAAACATTGTTTTTCCGCCCCTCCGATAAGGGGGAAAAACCTTTCAGAAACCATTAAAACTCTCATTTCAATTTTTTATTTAACTCTCTCCTAATAACCAGGAAATAAATGATAAACTGAAGCCAGTTAGCAATACAGTAACTTATAGCCAAACCAAGATAATTAAACCGAGAAATAAATAACCAACTTAAGAGGACATATACCCCCATTGTAACAATATTTATTACTACAACCACATTTGTTTTATAAAGGGAATAAAGAGCAGTGGAAATCAACCCGCCTAAAGCCATGCTAATTATAGCTGGGGAATAATATTTTAGAGCTAAAGCCGTACTCAGCGAAGCCTCACGAGAAAAGTTTCCCCTCTCCAAAAAGAAAGATATTATTTGGTTAGAAAAAAGGAAAACAGACAGGAAAGAAGGCAAAAGAACAGAAAAACCAACCCCCAAAGCCAAATAAAGGCGATTTTTTAACCTCTGATAATCTTTCCTTGCCGAAATTTGAGAAAATTTAACAAAGCCAATGGTTTGAATTCCCGAGATGACAACAACCGCCAAAGATGAAATCATTTTATATCCATAATTAAGATAAGTAATTCTTCCTTCCCCAAAACCAGAAGCAAAATATCTTTCGATTAAACTATTTGACCGGTAGATAATACTTCCGAAGAAAAGCGGTAATCCCAATCCAATAACCTTTGTAAAGGATGAATTACTTAGCGATATTTTCCAGGCAAAATATTTTCTTTTGAGGATAATTGGAAACAAAAAGAAATATTGAACCAAAGAACCCGCAACCGAAGCCCAAGCAATAGACCAAATACCAAGGTAATCTTTTAAAATCAAGTAGACAGTAATAACAAAAATATTATTCAAAAAAGGGAAAGAGAAGGCTTAATGTAATTGTTGGTTGCCAAGTAAAAACTGGAAAAGACCTGAGACAAACAGCTAAAGAAAATTATCGGCAAAAGAATCCTTAAGAAACCAGCAGAAATTATTTGGGTCGAGAAAGGCATACTGGGAACAATTAATCTTACGATATTAAAAGCAAAAGCCTCTCCAATTAAAACCAAAACCAGAGAAAATAAAGAAAAGAAATTTGTTAACGAAGCTGCCACCTCTTTTTCCCTTTGAAAATCTTTTTTTTCTAATATGTCAGAAAAGGCCGGTAAAATTGAGGCGTTTAAAACAACTGAAAAAATTGTGGTAAACAAAACCGGTAAAGTCATTGCCGAAAAATAAGCATCTAAAGTAGCACCAGCACCAAACCCTTTTGCTAAAAATATTTGAAACAAGAAGGAAAGAAAATAACTAAAGCCTGTAAAGAAGATAATTGTAATCGCTTTCTTTGATATTCTTATCATTTATCAAATCCCCAAGAATAAAGTTCAATTGGCCAGGTGTTGTGGTCCGTCGAAAAATCCGCTCTTTCTTCCCGAAACTCCAATTCCAAATTTCGTCTCACATAACTGACCAGACCTTCTGGATAATATCTAAAATTATGCTCAATTAAAACAATAAAACCTCGGGGGTAAGTGTTATAAACTTTTTCAAATTGTTTTAGCGTATTAATAAATATAGCTCCAGTATCAGGATCTTTTTCAATCTCATGCGGAACATAATTTCTTATTACAAAATCAACATTTCCTTCACCTAAATACCAAGCAGGAATGTCTTTAGAATATTCAACTACTGCAATACTTGTCCGATCTAGGTCTTTTATTTTAGTTTCAATTAACTCATAAACTTTTCGGTAATTAATTTCGGGTATTTCTTTCATGTCATAATTAAGCGTGTAGAAATTATTTTGTTCTAAGGTAAATTTGTTTCCATTAAGAACTATTAACCCTGCTAAAAAGAGAAACAAAAATTCTTTGTAGGGGTGATTCTTTGTAAACATACTTGAAATTTCAAACAAAAAGTAAGATGTCAAAATAAAAAGGAGCGGAAAAAGTACTAAACTATATTTTTCGAACGGCACAAATAGTAAAAAGCATATGGAAAAAAAGTAAACCGTCATAGAGGCAAAGAATAGGGTAAAGGTTAGTTTCCTTCTTTCGAGAAAAAGTTTAAACAAACCCAAAATACTCATAAAAGAAAAAAGTGAATATTGTCGCCAAAAGAGAGAATGATAATATGGAACATAATTAACCCCATTTCGCAGTCTTGGCATTATCTGGCTCAATAAGGGTAGCAACCTATCTCTTAATGGATAGATCAAAAAGGAAAAAACAAGAAGAAGTAGTACGAAGAATTTTTTGGAAAAAATAAAATAGCTTGGCATTTCTCTGCCAGCAGTTAAAAAACAAAGAGTTGATATAGGGAAAAGAATTAAACCCAGCGGGTGGGTTAAGCAGCTTAAGATCACTGAGAGAAGAACACCAATTAAGTTGAGGGTATCCTTCTTTTTAAGAAACCGCTGAATAAATAATAAACTTAATAAGAAGAAAAATTCCAAAATAACGTATCCTCTCGCCTGCCTCGACCAGGCAATTTGGATATAGGAAAAAGTAGTATAAAGTGAAGCTCCTAAACCAATGACAGGATTAAAAGATTCACTAGCTAATAAATACACTATCAGTATAACCAATGTTCCAAAAAAAACCTCTGGCAGTCTAGCAGCAAACTCTGTTTGTCCTAAAATCTTAAAAGATAGGGCGGTAAAATATGTTGTTGTGAAATAAGTATTTTCTTTATAATTGGTTCGTGAGATTTTCGGGAATCCTGTTTCTAAGATTCCTCGGCTAAACCTGGCAGTAGAAGCTTCGTCTGTCCAAAACGAATAGTTGCTTTTTAAACCATTTATTCTCAAAAAAAACCCAATAGACATCAATAAAATCAGAATTATCGGATCAAAAGAAAAAAAAAGTTTCAAAATCTTTTTAATTTTATTATCAGTAATCATAACCCATATAATTCCTATGTCTTTGAAGCATAACTAATAAATATACTGTTCAAGTATGACTAAATATACCACTTTACCATCTGGTAATTCCACATAAGCAGCCTCTTTTTTCTTCCTTTAAAAACTAACATCGTTTCGCCGGGAGTTTGTTTAACGCTCGTATTTCAAAAAATACCGCTTTATTCTTTTAAAGAATTTTTAATCGCTTTCCAAAACCTTTCCTGTTGCTCTGGGGTCGTGTTGTTTTTATCGTAAAAGGTAAAATAAACAGGATTACTTGTAATTTTCCTTTCTTCATATTGATTAACAACTACCAAATTACCGCTGGAAGAAAAGAAAGGATCAGTAATAATTACTATCTCCTTATCACTCCAATAAACAACTCTTTGAGGGGTATCTCCAATTAAAACTTCTCCCTCAAATGGCAGATCTTTGAAATTTCTTCCTTCTATCCTAATTTCTGTGTATTCGGAAGCAATATCGGGCGTTATTTGGATAACATAAGGCAAGCTTTGAAAAGAACTCCTTATTAGTTTGAATAGCTGAATGTGGCTAATTAAAACAAACAATAAAATTAAAATCGATGCGATTTTTTTAGTCACCACATCTTTATGTATAAAAATCAACCACAAAAAAGAGAAACCTGCAGTTAACAAAATCAAAGGTAAACCTAATCGGTGATAAAATTCGTATATATGGTTAACGCCAAAAAAAGATCGGTAGAAAATACTCTCTTTTATAAAATAAAAAATAACAAGTAATAATTCGGTGGTAAAAATTACCAAATGCCAAAAATTGAATGTACGAGAAAGGTAATTAATTATTCTTTCAATAACCGATAACGATATTTTATGAATTTTTTTAAATTCTTTGGAAACTAAGCCCGTAAAGCGTTTTAAAAACAGCCATAGAATCTCAAAACAGTTTTTTGTGTCAATATCTTTCCTAAATCTTTGATAATAAATTAAAATGTGGTCTTCGGGTTCGTTATTTTCTCTCCTTTTCTCATATTTATTTCCCAACCAAAAAATCTCTTGTAACACTCCAAAAGAAAGGAAAAAGAAAGCCCAAAAAGCAAATAAGTCTATTCGTCCTCTTTTGTTAAAAATAAACAAAATCAAACATAAGATTATTAGGATAAAGGCATTTATTAGTGAAAAAAAGGATTTTAAACGCCAACCCAACACTACCCCCATCCAACAAATTAACACCAGTAAAACCACAAAGGTGGAGGTCGAACGAATAAATGTAAATTCTATAAAAAATAGCCCAAGGAAAATCAACAACAACAATTTTTTATGCTTTATCAAGCTCTGCTTGGAAGTTTTAATGAGTTTCATGTTTATTTATAAAGTTTTCCTTTTAAAAAATATGAATAACCTAGATATGTTAATAAACAGATGATAGAAAAACATGATATTCCAATTCCTAAGTAAAAATATCTCTGTGGACGATACTCAATAATTAATTCGTAATTTCCCAAATTTTGAACATCACTGGGCTTAATGAACCATGAATTAACATAACCATTGGCCTGATAGTGTCTTTCTTCGGCGATATTTTTCCTTCCGATTGTCTCAAAAGTTAAAGAATCGAAAAAAACCTCTTCATTCTCGAACTTTTGTGGAGTGACTCCTGCCAACTTTAAAAAATGGGAAATTATTTTATTGACAGTATTCGGCTCATCTAGATAAATCTTCCAGTTTTTATCAAAACCTTCACTAAAAATAAGATTGTAATTACTACTTGCTCCTTCAACTCTAATCTTATATTTTGTAGGGTTTATTTTTCTGATATTGATACCCGGATTGTTCGAAACAACATTATTAGTACTGTTAACACGGTCCAAAACAAAAAATATTTCAGATTTATTAATTGGGGTGATAGTTAAGTTTTCCAAAGGAAAAATATCATTTTCTTCTACGGCGAGGGGGTTATTATAAACGATATCTTCCAGACGAATTTCGCCACCAGTAGTATAATTTTCCGACAATACATAAAAATCATAATATCGATCACAGTAAGCAGTCGGAATTAATTGACTATTGCTTATTAAGGTTGTCGTTACCTTGCCAGTACTCTGTATTAAGTTTAATGAAAGGCTGTGTATATTCTCTTTAAGACAAACCCCAAATTTATATAATATTCCCGGCTGCCAACCGGAAATCGCCATTTTTCCGGAAAGATCAGGTGAAGCCAATAAATTATTCTTATCTTTTTTAAGGGAAATCGTTATTTCCTTGACGCCCGAAGTTAAAACAGTAGAACCAATTTTTGACCATCCTCCCCCAATATCTTCAGGTTCGTCAAAAAGTACATCGCTGCCGGAAATCTCGATATTTATATCAGAAGCAGGGAGTTCGTGTTTGCTAGTTTTTGTTTTATCAACTTTCTCCGGCAAATTTTTAGTTAGTATCTTGTATTTGCCTGTTTGGGGAACATCTAGCTGATAATTTTCTGGATTAAACTTAGAGTTAACATATGAATCAATTCTATTAACTTGAGCTGCAACTTTAATTTTCTCTTTTTCTAATTCCTCAAGAGGAAGCCATTTTCTGAGCAAACTATAGTTATTCGCAATGTTTGTTTTTACCTTGTTAACGTTTTTTAAAAAATCCTCTCCTTCGATTTCAGGTAAAGGGTCAATTGCCGACGCAATATTTTTTTCCCAAACCAGAAGCAGTTTTCTGGTTGTTTCCAAATCAGGATGAAATTTTGTAATCTCAACAATCCTCTTGTTTGCATATAGCAAATTGCGGTCGATCCTGGCTACAGCCTCACCACCCCTAACCTGGTTATTAATTTCTTCAAGCTTAAATTCAAAAGATAGCCAAAAATCGTCGGGTAATTTTTTTACTATTGGATAATTTACCGCCGGTTCATTAATAAAAATTCCGTCATCAATATCTTCAAGATATTTATTCTCGGGTTTAAGAATAATCGGACCGTTTAGATATTCCGGGGGGGGTACGCTAGTACCATCTTTAAAATAATAACCAGTATCCTGCTTGTCAGTAAAATATTCACTAATCTCCGACAAACTGTAAAAATCTTTTAACCTCACACCGCTATAAACCTGCTCATCCGGAGTATAAAAAACTGGTCGATAGTACTCGTCGGGTATTCTAAAAAGCTCCAACTCCCCCCAAGAGCCTATCCGGGCGATATTATTATCTTCTAAAACCTTTTTGGCTAAAGACACCTGTTTATCATATTCAATCCCATAATAACTAGAATCAATATCATTTCTTATAAGAACGTGACGCACATTCAACATTCCTAAAATTTTTAATCCTTCATCCATTCTTAGATGTGCCTCAGATAGCAAATTCACAACTTCGGAATACTCTTTTCGGAAAAAATAACCGTGAACCCCTAAAAGAGCTGGCTTCCTGAATAGCACTGGGATGAATTCACTTCCGTGATATTCCCATTTGTACCTAAGGTAGCCGGCAACCATTGGAAAGACAAATATTTTTGAGTTTTCCGTGTTTGCATCAACAGCCTTACCCGTCTCTTGCCAATACTTAGGAACCTGAACATGTTCGTCTGGTAATTTTCCTCGTGTTGGCTCGATTACTGAACCTGTAATCATTGGCCAAACTGTTACTAATATCAACATAAAAAGCACTAAATTGGCAACAAAAATGTTTATTTTCTTTCTCAAGCTATTATTGATAATTACTGCGAAAGCGGCGAAAAAATAGCTAAAACAGAGCATGGTTATAATTCCCAGTTTGTTAGGATCTCGGAAAGTAATAAATCCGGGAACATACCGATAAAGCAGTTTAAAAACAAAACTAAATGGTCTGCCCGTATAGACCCCATGTGACAAGAACAAGGAAACAATCAATAGCAGAGCAAACATCAGAACGTTCTTATCTCTTGATTTATTTTTTAGCAGAACTCCTAAGGTATATAGTATGGGAAGAAAAGTTAATACAATTAACAACCGATTGTTAAGAAAAAAAGGGGCATAGGCGAAATAAGGTTCTCCTCGATGATAGCTGTAAAATCCCCAAGAGCCTAATTGCTGAAAAAGATGTAACACTGTTGTGTGGGTAGAGTTGGCTATTACATTATTAAAATCTGTAGTTTGGCCAGACAAGGTTACCCCCTCCTGATTTGTAACTAAAAGAGCCGTTGGTAACAGAAACCAGAAGTTAATTAAGGTTACAATTAACAAATTTACAAGACAAAAAATTAAATAATATTTAAAAGGTTTCCTCGTGTTAAAGACATGATAAAAAAACAAAACAGGAAATATTATCAATAATATCGGAAAGTTATACAAAGCTGCCGACGATAAAGTAAGCACCAATCCTAAGAAGAAAGCATTTTTAACAACCAGTCTATTTTCATTAAGTCCTTGAAGAAACAAACCCACCATTAACGGTAAAAACATTATTAGACAGGCGTATGAAACTGTAATGGGCGACAAAACCATGACATAGAGATTAAAAGCATAAAACACAGACCCCATCATTTTTGCGATGTTTATATTGCGACTTTGTTTATCTAGAACTACTGAAAGGAAAAAATACATTGAGAAGCCGCTAACAATTGAAATGGTAGCAAACCACAAAGCTTCAACAATCCTTAGGGGAAAATTTAAAGACGAGAAAAATGCCCAGAAAGAATTATAAGCCAAATTAATAAAACCCATTTGCCCCTGCCCCCCATAGAGCTGCTGGCTCCAAAGATACAAAGAATTCTGCCAGACAATAATGGGATTGAGGGGCACATTAAGATCTCCTTTAAAGACCAACCCAGGAATAGTCCAAGATGCGGGAATGAAACCTAACAAAATAACAATAAACAACGGCAAAATAACTTGAATTTTCCTGCTGAGTCTTAATAACATTTAAGCCTTTTCCGCCAACAATTTAATCGATCCGCGGTAAAACCAGGGGATTTGGGACATTATTTTATTACGATTCGCTCTAATAATTTTAAAACCAGTTTGGTTAAGAAGACTTGCAACCTCATGATATGAATATTCCTGCTTATGGGTATATTCTAAAAAGGTTTTCCCAAAAAGTCTTTTAAAATTAAATGGTAAAAAATTAAAAACTGACCCATAAAACGCAGGGTCAAACACTATCGAAAATTTGTCAGGAGTATTGACAACTAACTTCCCTTTTCTTTTAAGAATCCTGTTCAGCTCCTTTAGTAAAAGGCACGGCTTTGCGGAATGCTCAAGAACGTCAAGTAAAAATATTGAGTCGAAAAAAGAATCGTTAAAATTTGTGTCAAGATTGTCCAGCACAACTGAAAAACTAATACCAGAAAGCTCGGGGTTTTGTTTGTTGTTTTTAATTATCTCTTTATTAATATCACAACCGTATAAAAATAAATCATTAAATCTTAATTTAAGTAACTTCAGCAACCCTCCAAATCCGCAACCAAAATCCAGAACTCTGTCACCCTTTTTAAAATCACAAATTAAAAATCTTTTGTAATAACCCAAAGGGTTAACAACAATCTTTTTTAAAAAATCAGCATATTGACTTTCGGAAACTTTTTTCTTCCCAATGAGTTTAAGGTATTGTTGACGATTAAGCTTTTTGTTCATCTGTTATGGTTTTTTTAAATACATTTTCTAACCTTGAGCATATGTTAATATAACTGAATTTTGCCAAAATATTTTCTCTAGCGTTTAATTTATATTCAGCAAACCTTTCAGGTGAATTTTTCTTTAAGTTATATAAATAGACAATTTTTTCAACAAAATCCTCAGGGTTTACCTTGACTAAAAAACCGGTTTTATTATCTAAAATAATTTCTCTCGGACCAGGTATATTACTGGCAACTACTGGCACTCCACAGCTTTGAGATTCCAATGACACCCAGTGCATTGTTTCGTACCGTGACGGCGCTACAACCAAATCATGAGAGGTATACAGCTGGAGCATATCTTTTTGAGCAATATGTTTTAAGTACCTGACATTGGGATATTTTTGACAAACAGCATTTACCAACGGCTCCTCGTCACCAGAACCGGCAATGGAGAATAAAAGTTCATTAAAAAAATCGAATGAGGATAGTTTATCAATAATCTGAACAAAAAGATCAACCCCTTTCTGTTGATTAAGCCTCCCGGCAAAGGTAATTTTAAATTTGGCTGAGTTAGTTTTAGATTTCACTGGTCTAAAAAATTCCGTATCAATCGGGTTCATTATTTTAACAATTTTCTTTGAATTTCCCATCAATCTTTTTAGCAACTTTTTATCATCGCTATTAAGAACCCTGAATTGGTTAGCTATACTTAATAACCACCTGTAAAAAAAACTTAGATAAATAGCATTGTGCAATTTGGCTTGGTAGGAATTACTAACAGGATAATATATTGGTGTATGAATACCAACCAGAACAGGAGGTAGGTACTTCTTTCTCATCAACTTTAAAGGTAAAAGATCAATAATTTCATTTTTAGAATAAACAACATCGAATTCTTTTAAGTTTTTTTGGATTTTTTTCAGGTCTCCCACTATCCATCTAATATTTTTCAGACCCTCTTTTACCTCTGAATCCTTCAACCTTAAATCGTTAACTTGATTTGAATGATAATAAAGGGTCAAAAAAATACTTAGCTTTTTATAAAAACCCCCACTCAAGTTGAGAATCGAAACTTGATGTCCTCTCTTTGCCATCTCATTGGCCATAGTCATAAAATGTTTCTCAACTCCCCCACCATGATTCAGAAGGGGTGCAGTAAAAAATGCAATTTTCATACAGGATTCAGATTGTTTTATTACTTTTTAGATGGGGTTATGGATATCTGTTTAGTGTAAGAAACCATTACTCTAAATAGATAAAAAATCTTTTTGGGACTGGAAATTTTAGGAATAAACTCCCAAAAAAAATACTTTAGTGAAGGTAAATGGTTCTTTATATGATATAAGAGATAACTGTTCTCATATTCTTCTCTTAATCTAAACAGTTTTTTGGCGGAAACATGATCTGTTCCGAATAGAGAATCGAACATAGTGTGTTGTTCTTTTGCCCGTTTATCAATCTTTCCCTCCTTTAAATATATTTCATAAAGGTCAGATCCCATGTGGGGTTGAGCAATATAAAATCTAATAAAATCCATTTTCAATCCATAAGCGTAATCCCTAACCTCTTCAAGATCTTTAATAGTCTCATAGGGATACCCGATTACAAAAAACCCATAAGTCCATAATCCCAAACGGTTAGCATAAGCAACAATGTCTCTAACTTTGTCTAAATTAACCGGTTTTTTGACATATGCAACTGATTTCGGACTCCCGGCGTCAACCGAAAAAGATACCCTATAAAGACCCGCCTGCTTTAAATATTTCAAGGTTTCTTTCTTTAACAATGATGGGGATAGTCCTGGAGGTACAATAAGAGAGATATCCATCTTTTGTTTGATAATCATTTTGCATATTTCAACAACCCTTTCATTACTTCCCAAAAACTGATCATCCTCAAAGGCAAACTCTCGGACCCCATACTTCTTCCTAAGATAGTTAATCTCTTTTATGACATTCTTGGCAGACCGATACCGCCATTTATCCGACCATACTTTATGGGTACTACAAAAAACGCAATGGTACATACAGCCTCTGGAAGAAAAAATTGTTCCTACAGGCTTCTTTTCAGGCACAAAGTATATTTCGGAAGTCTTTTTGAGATATTCCGGATAATTAATAAAGGACCTGTCAGGAATAGGCAACTCATCTAAATCTTCAATTAAAGGTCTGTCTGAATTAGAAATAATTCTTTTACCTTCTTTATAAGTAATTCCCAATACGTTCCTCAATCCTTTTTTCTTATAAATGTTGTAAATCATTTCTCTGAAGGTCTCCTCCCCCTCTCCTCTCACAACAACATCAACACAATCCTTAGTAATTAAAAATTCGTGATCCACTGTGGCATGAGCACCTCCAAGTACTATTACCGCCTTAGGGCATGTTTTCTTTGCCAACTCAGCCAACGACAGACTGTCGGGTGTGTATGAGGTATAATTGTTGCTTATCCCAATCATGTCGGGTTTCTCTTTTTTTAGAATTTCCTCAATTTCTTCGTCGCTCAACCCCGCTCTATAACCTAGCTTGGTTTTAGTGCAAGCTGGAGGACCATTAAAATAAGTATCAACAATACTAACTTTTATCGATGGATATTTTTTTGAAAGCTTTTCGCGAATATATGTAGCTAAATAGAGCAAACCAATTGGTTCCAAGGGATAAGTTCTCCGATTGAAAGTTGTCGTTCGATACGGGTTTAACAATAATACTTTCATTTTGCTTCCTTTCAGTACTAATCTAATAACAGAAACTAACAAAACAAATTAATAGATAAATTCATTTTGTTGCCTTCAGATAAATTGTCATGAATCCTTTTTTATTAACCAAATATTCTTCATCTCTTTTTTGTTCCAGATATTTTTTAAAAGGAACTTCACAATGAAAAATCCATTTAAAAGGATAAAGTAAAATTGCGCTAGCCATTTCACCCCAACCACCCCGATACTCAACCTTTTTCACTTTAAAACCTTCTTTACCCAGTAAATTTCTTAATTGCTTTTCGTTGTAATGGCGGTGTCCAAAATACCATATGGGGTCCATGATGTTAGTAAACCAAAAGTTCAGTGAAGTGGACATAGCAAATGTTCCACCAGGCCTTAAAACCCTTTTAATTTCTTTTAGTGCTTTTGATTCAGTTTTACGGGGAATGTGCTCGATAACATCAAACATAACAACCAAATCAAAAAAGTTATCCTTTGCTGGAATTTTTAAAGCAGATCCTTTTTTAAAAATAGCTTTGGGTACTTCTTTCTGGGCTGCGTAAAATAAATTTTCCTCTGGTTCGATTCCTAAAACAGATTTACACTCCGCTTCGACGGCAAATTTTTCAAACCAACCATAAGAACTCCCGACATCAAGAATTGTTTTACCTTTTACGTTTCCACAAAATTTAAAACTATATTTATGCCTACCGGTAAGTCTTTCCCCAATACCCGAATTAAATTTTTTCATTAAAAAAACTCCTTATGCTCTGACAAACATAGTCTACTTCTTCTTCTTTGATTTGTGGATACAAAGGTAAAGAAATAATCTCTTTGCAAAATTTTTCTGCGAGAGGAAAATCTCCATCCTTATATTTCAATTCTCGATAAGCCCTTTGCAGGTGAAGGGGGGCTGGATAATGAATCAAGGCTCCAATTCCTTTTTCTTTCATATATCCCATTAAGGCATCTCTTTCAGCGGTTCTTATAACATAAAGATAATAAGAGTGGAAGCGGTTTTCTTTTTCTTTTGGTAAGGTGAGAGGTAAATCAGCTAGCTGCCGATTATACCGAGCTACGATTTCCCTTCTTTTTTTTACCCACGCATCAAGATATCGAAGCTTCACCCTCAAAATTGCCGCTTGAAGTTCGTCCATTCGGCTGTTAACCCCTTTTATTTCATGATAATACTTTTCTTTTTGTCCATAATTTCTCAAAAGTTTAATTTTCTCGGCCAACTGATCATTTTTCGTAACAACTGCACCGGCATCACCATAAGCACCCAAATTTTTTGTTGGATAAAAGGAAAAAGCCGCAATATCACCAAAACCACCAGCTTTTTTACCTTCATAAGTTGCCCCGTGAGCTTGGCAAGCATCTTCAATCACTAAAAGCTGATGTCTCTTTGCCAGCGTAAGAATTTCTTTCATGTCGGCAATTTGACCATAAAGATGAACAGCCATAATCGCCTTGGTCGCATAACCTATCTTTTTTTCAATTTTAGCCGGATCAATGTTCCCAGTTTTTTCGTCCACATCTACAAAAACAGGAATCGCTCCAAGCTGGCTGACTGCTAAAGCTGAAGCAATAAAGGTATTTACCGGAATTATAACTTCATCCTTTGGGTTTAAACCTAAAGCCCGTAGAGATAAATAGAGAGCATCTGTACCGGAATTCACGCCATAACAATAGTTAACTCCGCAATAAGATGCAAATTCCTTTTCGAAAGCTTCAACTTCTTTACCCAAAACAAACCAACCGCTCTCTAAAACCTTATTTACAGCGTTATCTATCTCCTCTTTTATTTCTAGATATTCTCTTTTAAAATCAATAAAACTCACATTCATTCTTTTTTTACTACTTCATAGCTAATTGAGTCCGGATCCTCTTTATTGTACGGCTCAGGAAAATAGTCAATCAGAACTGCTTTATCAGATAAGCTTTCAACTGCGTGGGCGGTGTTAGGTCCAATCTGAAGTCTTGTGAACTTATCCTCCTCGGAATCAAGAATGAAAGATTTTCTTTCTTTGGTTTTAATATCCTCGATTGTAATTTCAACTTTACCCATAGCCAAACCAAAATATTCGTCCTTCTTAGCATGATAGTGATTGCCCCTAATAACCCCTTTTTTCTCAAAAGTGACAAAGTATATGTGACCAAAGGGAAAACCTTCTTCCAATTCGCTTCTGGTTAAAAATTCTGCCAAACTTCCTCTTTGGTCGATAAATTTATCTTTTGAAATAAGCTTGTAGTTCATATAACTCCTTTTTAGTAATTAATATCTTTCTGTTAATGGATCTCTCTTAAAAACAAGCACTCTGACCGCTTCTTTCCATATAATATAAGCAGAAATAAATGTAATAAAGGGATGATAAAACCACTCTCTCTCCCTGTCTTTTAAAAACATGTAACCGGCTCTAAGTATCGGAATAAAAAAACTAATCCCATAAAAAGGATAAGCCAACATTCGCATCTTTCTCTTCAGAGAAATATACTGCTTTCTTGCTTTAAGACCAAACGGTTGTTTAAAAATACCGAATGTTTTTTTAGGACTTAAATTATAATCAATTGCCCATTGATGCTTCTTTATAAATTGCCTTACACCTTTATTTAAGGTAACATGGTAGTTGCTTGCCAACGGTACATAGGCAAATTTCTTTCCTTCTTTTATCAAGTCCAAAATCGGCAGAATATCACAGTACCACGTTTCTTTATCACGATGGAAACCTTCTTTCTTCAGCATCAAGCCCTGATCAAAAGCTAAAATAGGATGGTCTTGAAGATCAAAATCAAAGATTATCCAGTGTTTAGTTCTCTTAATTACTCTATAAACCTTATCAAAGGTTAAAGGATTATTGGCGTAGCCATAAACAAAATGATTAAATGGGTCAGTAAAGCGGTTTACATATTTTGTCAACCAACTATCCTGGGGCCTGTTTTCAATATGCGGGAAAGCAACGGTAACATCAGCTTCCATAAAAGGCTTGATCATTAACTGAATCCAGTTATCCTGAACAAGCTGATTGTCGTGGCCCAAAAAAACAACAAGATCGCCATTTGCTTCTTCACATCCCAAAGCAAAACCCGGTTCGCCTAGTTTGAATTCGTTTTTTAGAACCTTAACACCGTATTTTTTAGCCAGCTCTAAAGTATTATCTTTTGACCCGCCGTCGGCAAAAATTATTTCAACTTTATTTTTAGAATAGTCCTGCTTCTTAATGGATTTCAAAGCGTCTTCAACACACCAACCGCTATTATATGTGGCAATAACAAAAGAAACAGAGGGAAGAGTCTGTTTTTTGTTTGAAGATTTTTTAGGCATTTAAATATTTAATTAATAATTGTTACTATCTCTTTTCTGGTAAGAAAACTAGCATAAATATTAGCACAATTTACTCTCAAAAAAAATCTACGAATTTTTATCAGAGTAAATCATTGTTTCCATTTTTCCCTACTTTGGATGTTTGTTGTTACAAACCCAGACAGCACCTTTGTCGTATAGACAAAAAGCGTTATCCAGCAAGCAAGCGGATGAAAAAGCCAAGCTGGGTCTGGTTTTTTCATATACCCTCTTAGTGATTGATATAATAAGGGAAATACAAAAATACAACTTAGTAAAAAATTAATCAGGCCTGTCTTGTCTTGTTTCTGCCAAGGATAAATCCTAAGATTGCGTTTTTGATAATATAAATAATCGGTAATTCTCCTCAATTGTTTTAAAGTAAATCTTACTGAGCTGCTTCCGCAGGAAACATGAACTATACTAATTTTAACTTTCGCATATTTAATCGCCCTTCTCCTGGAAAGTTTGGGAATCACATCAATATCAAATAAGTAATCCTTAGTTACTCCTCCTTCTATAAGAAATTTCCTTCTAAATAATGCTCCATTAGCGCCAATTGTAGGAACATTCGGAAACTTCAAGCTTAGCTTAAGCCAACTGCCCTTGTCTTCTTCTTCTAAGTTTAATTTTGTCCACTTATTAGTAATCAGATTTAAATGGTCGTAGTTGCCGATAAAATAGCAAAAGGGATCGTTCATGCCCATCAAGGCACAGTACCGGTCGATAAAACCATCAAACTTTCTGTAAGTAAAAGCCCAAGGCTCACTACCATTAATTTCTCTGTCGTCAAAAGGCTCAACCATCCTTTTAAGCCAGTCTTTGTTTGGTAAGATATTATCAGAGTCAATTAGGGCAACAAGTTCGTTTTTTGCGTTTTTTAATGCCACAGCCTTTCCCGTTTCTCCAGTCTTGAGGGGGTTTTCGAAGATTTTTGCACCATATTTCTTTGCAATCTTTAGAGTATTATCGACAGATCCGCCGTCAGCAATAATTATCTCAATTTTGTCTTTGGGATAATCCTGAATTGAAATCGATTTAAGACATTCCTCGAGTACCCTGCCGGCATTTAAAGTTGGAATCAACACCGAAATTGTTGGTAGGCTATTTTTTTCCATTAAAGCTTTTCATTTTAAAATTATTTATCAAGCGATAGATAAAGAAATATCCAAGTGTGTTGGGGTTGACTGTAATTTGATCCCAAGACATGTGGGTAAAATAGGCCAAAGAAGCAGCCCATTGAAATCCGGAAATTCCGATTTTTAAACCAATTATTCTCCCAAAAATCCAGACAAACGGTAAAAATTCCCAACCATGAAGGGGAACGAAAACCTTTTTTGATCCCCTGACATAAAGCCGGGGGGTAAAAAACTCGGAGAGTTTAAGACTTCCCCTTGACCAATTCAAATAATCAAATAGGTGATCCACATCAATAAAAAATCCAAATAAAATGGCAACTGGCAAAAGTCTCCAGTCTCTGAATATTAGCCATACAAATAATCCAGACAACAAACTCAAGATGAAATGGGTAAGCTCATGGAAAAACAAGTTTTTATTGATTAAATTTAAAAATTTCATAAAATGAGATCACTTGAATTCTAAAAGTTTTCCTAAATACTTAAATCCCTGAAAAGAAACATACTTAAAACCATCATAGTTTCCTAATTTCTTAAGTGTATTAAATACAAAGGTCTTATTCCAAACGGAACTGCTATATAGCTCCCTGACGGCACACATTAGCTTTTCATCGGAAACCCCAGCCTTCATAATGGGCTCTCTCATGTCATACCTATTCCAGTCCAAAGTTTTAAGAAGTTTTTTCTTTTTACATTCCTCAAAAAGAGGAGTTCCGGGGTAAGGAATTACTACTGTGGCCTGCATTGTATCAACCAACTCTTTTTCAAAAAGATTTTTGACAAAAGAGACTGTTTTTTGAATTTCTTTTTCTCCTTCCCACGGGTAGCCGACCATTACGGTTACATGGGGCTTGAGCCCAGCCTTTTTTGCCGCGCTAAGGGCCGGCTCTATTTGCTCAACCTTGAGATTTTTATTAAGCTTGTCAAGTGTTTCCTGGTTCGCCGATTCAAGACCATAAAGAATAAACCTGAAACCCGCTTTCCCCATCAAGTTATAATCTTTTTGTGAAAGCCCGCAGTTAAACCGCATATTGCAGTTAATATTAATTTTTTTCTGGTATCCTCTTTTAATAATTTCTTCACAAAATTCCCTTAACCAATCGCCGGTCGGAAAAGTGCCCGAATCGTCCATTATTTCCTTAACATGATAGTTTTCAACCAAATTCTTCACTTCAGCAATCGCCTGTTTAACGCTCATTACTCTGAATTTTTCTCCGGGAAAAAGAGTTGTCCAGGAACAAAATGAACATTTTCCCCACCAGCAATCCCGACCAAACATTGTGTAGGCTCCGGGAGCGCGGTAAAAATTCGAATTTCTGTAAGCATAGAGGTGCCACTTTGTTAAATCCCGATCAATTAGGGGCAACTCGTCAAGACTATGATTTAACTTGAACTTTGAACCATGAACCATGAACTTCGAATCATCGTTTTTGGTGCGGTAATATATGCCAGAATCTAACTTCTCGCCTTTGCTTAAATGATTAGCAATGGAAAGAAGGCCAAAATCATAATCACCGCCGGTTAAAATATAGTCGACAGGACATTTTGAAAATGATTCTTCTGGCAAGGCAGTAACATGATCGCCCATCAAGACAGTAACCAGTGACCAGTGATCAGTGACCAGTTTTTTAAGTTGTTTAATGATTTGCCAGTGGTATTTGATAACCGGAGTTTTTGTTTCAATGGCTAAAATATCAGGTTTAATTTCCAGCAGTTTCTTTTCCCACTGCTCGTAAGTCATTTTCTCGGCCAAACCATCAAGCCAGTAAACTTCATAACCTCTTTCTTTTAATAAACTGGCTGCATAAGCGGGGATAACCGGGTAAATAAAATAAGAAAGCGGACCGCCTGCTGTCCATTGGAATTGGCGATTTTGAGAAATCTGAGGAATACCTTTCTCTGACTTAAGCGGCGGATAACCAATAACTATCTTCATTTTTTTAATTTTTTAGTTTCTTCTTGCTGAAATATCATTTTAAATGTTCCGGAAAGCAAAAGCAAAAACGCCCAGACAGCGAGCTTAGATGCCACGGTTTCATTTATAAGCATGAAAACCGCACATAAAGATAAAAAAAAGAGTCCCGAAACTATAGTTATTTTTGCATCGACTTTAAAGTGCTTTTCTGTAAAAATCACAATTACTGGTATAAAAACATAAATTAATTCGCTTTCTATTTTTAGTAAAAAAATGTTAACCAGAATAAGTGAAATTAAAGCTATAAAAAATGACATTTTCTTATTGCTCCCTCTTTTTTACTAAACCAGCTAACAAATCAATAGACAGGTAGGAAACAGCAGTAAAAACAAAAAAGACTGAAACTACTGCCGCTTTTTGAGCAACCTCCTGGGGATAGTACCTGATTTCTAAATCGATTTTTTCATTTCCCTTAAACAACTCCTCTGGCAAAATCCAACCATTAGCATAACCGTTAGCTAAAAAATGAATTGGTTTCTGCTCCTGGTTTTTGTAATAGACTTTCCATTGCGGGTGAAATGATTCATTGAGAATTAAAATAGAATCGCCTTTATTCCTGCTTATCTCAACTTTATACTTAGCCGGGTTAATTTTTTGGGGGATAATCTCAGAACTTAGAAGCTCAGTTTGCTTTTTTTCTTCGATTATCCAAAAGGGATTAGTAATATACTCGTCCTTAATTTCTTCAACAGGCAAATTGGTCTCAAAGGTGTGTTGCCCTTCGGCAAGCAATAAAGGTTCACTCCTTCCCCATGTACCCTTATTACTAGATTTGTTCAAATCAATACCGTTAATTTTAAAGTAATAATCTTTGCTGCCGCTTTCTTCACTCTTTCCAACCAACAAGTTATTAATAAGCAGCCTAAAAAAAGAGGAAACGGGAACGCTGAATTTATAAACATAATTTTCGTTGTTTTTGCTATCAAGCTTGTTTTTTAAGCTTATGAAAATCTGGGAAGCAGAAAATTGGGCGGGGTTGATGCTTTCGTACTGGTCCCCTGAAAAGATGTAAGCGCTTCCAGTGCTGTATTCTGAAAAAGAAAAAATATCCCAGTAGTCTTCCAGCCTGCCTGAAACAAAAATCACTTCCTGGGGAGAATAAATATACCTTCTCTTGTTATTTCCCCGAACTGAAAATATGCCAAGCGCTTCCACTTCTCTTTGGCCGCTTTTTTTGTCTTGATTGATGAATTCAAGATGACCAAACCCCGCTTCCTGTTTTAGATACTCTTGATCAGATAACAATTTATTCATTATAAAAGGGTCAAAAACTCCGGTTTCATTATTAAAAGCAGCGTCATTCTGCTGTAAAACATAACCAACATTAAACAAATCAAGATAAGGGAAAATATCGGCTTTCTCGCCTAAATAAAGAGACCGGTAAATTAACATCGCCATTCTGTTTTGTTCGCTTGTAGGCACCCGCGGGGGGTGCATGATAATCGGATTAGGTAACAAAGGAATTGCCGCCGGGCCGGCAAAGGAAGCCCCGGATTCCCAATTGTAAGTCATTCCATAAAAGTTTTTTGGAAAGACTAATATCCTGGCATCTTTATTGTGTCGCTGAAGCCAGATGCTTAGATCTTTCCAATATTGGGGAACCTTCACAAAAAGGGAATATCTTGAATCACCATACCATGTTTCATCCTGAATGCTTTTACCTAAAAAAAGAGGATAACAAATGATTAAGATTGTTAGAATAACAACTGCAGGAAAAACTTTTGCATATTTCAAATATCTTTTTTCTTTTTGGGCAATGTAGTTATATAAGTCTTCGGTAAAAAAACCTAAAAGAACGGAAAAAGAAAAAACATGAATTAAAGTAAATTTAGCAAAAGGTTCCCTGAAACTACTAAAGAGCGGAACTTTGTCATATAAAAAGTTATAAATAAAGCCAAAAGGCGGATTAGCTCCTTTTGCTAAAAATATTCCCGTCAAAGCAAGCAAGGCAAAAAAATATTTTTTCTTGTTCTCTGACCTAAAAAGAAGGGAAGAAAAACTCAAAAACGGAATCATGAATGTTAATAAGACCAAAGGCAGCTTGTAATAAGGCAATGCAAAGGGAATAAGAGGCTTGTCCCCTAAAAGAGTTCTAAAGGCCCAGAAACCCATTGTCCTAAAAGATTCAGAAATAGGTGTCCTTTCTATAAAGTCGTATTCCTTAACCGCGGCAATAAATTGCTTGCTGGCCTGAATTTGGGAAAAATAAAAATCAGTTACCCACCAAAGATTAGCAACCAAAACAAAAACTGCGGTAATTAAGGCAAAAAACAAAGAATGCTTGACTCTTCGGCTAAAAATTACATAATAAACAAGATAAAGAGCCAAAATAAGATAGATCGGAAACACAACAGGAAAATTTGCATTTGCCGGTGAATAAAGGATTGAAACCAGGGCAATAAGAAAGCAATATCTTAAGGAAAGTTTTCTTTTTTCTAAGCCTTTCATGAAAAGATAAAGCATTACCGGAAGGTAGGTAAAGGTAAGAGTTCTCGCCAGGGTCATTATGTCAAGCATTATCAGACAGTTAAACATGTAAAAAACTGCGCCGATAAGACCGGCAACAATTCCGCCCTTTTCTTTACCGCGGTAAATTTCCCGGATAAAGAAATATGCAAAAATACCCCTGGCAGTAAAATGAAAAACCAACCAAACTCTTTGCAAAAATTCAAGAGAGATCCCTATCTTCTGGCCAAAATAATAGAAAGTAAAATATGGAAAGATTAGCGGTTTTTGAAAAGAAGGCGTTCCCGCATCGGTTTTACTGTTCCAGCTAAAAAAACTTTCAAAATAACCCGCTGACGGGTTAATGGATAAATAGTTATCCCCGCCCGCAATAATTTTTCCCGGCCGGAACCAAAAAAAGGGAACTAGCCCCAGCAATAATATCACTGCCAAGGGCCAATTTTTCTTAAACAGGGCCAACATTAATCAATTGTAGCACTAAGAAAGCCGGGACAGCCTATCGACAGTCTTGCCTAGAGAAAAGCTATCGGCTGCTTTTGAAATACTTTCTTTTAAGCTGAGATACTTGTCTTTATTTTTGTTTTTTAGAGAATAATAATGTAGTATTTTCTGCGTAAACTTATCAATTTCTCCGACTGGAACAATTGCTCCGCCTTTGGTTAACGAAACAATATCTCTTGGGCCTGGAATATCAAAAGAAACAACCGGTACTCCGCAAGCCTGAGCTTCAAGACACACATAACTAAATGTTTCCCACTTTGAAGTAATTAAAACTAAATCAAACTGTAAATATAATCTGCGAACTTGTTCGGGGGAAAGCTGGCCTTTGTATTCAACATTAGAATACCTGCTGGCTAAATATGTTGGGATTTTTTCTAAAGGCCCACTGCCAACCAGGCAAAATGAAATGTCCTTTGTTTTTTTACTATTTATAGTTTCAATAATTTGTTTTAAATATAAAAGTCCTTTTTGTTCCTCCATTCTTCCCACAAAAAGAACTCTAAATCCTTCTTTTGTTTTTAATTCACTCTTATCGGCAAAGTATTTTTTATCCAGTCCGTACGGAATTAAGTGAATTTTCTCTTTTTTTAGTCCAAAGTTTTTTACCAATAAATCTCTATCAAATGAGTTTGAGGTGACTGCCTTCCCGATTTTTTTTAGCAAGTATTTATAAATAAAACTTGAATAAGAAAGATTATGCAAAAAAGCCCTTAAGCTTTGAGGAGATTGATATTGTATGGAACTAAAAACTAAAACATAAGAATTTGTTCTTACACCCAGCAAAAAATAAAATAAAAGCTCAATAAATTCATTTTTAATTAAAACTAAATCGGATTCTTTTAAAATACCTTTGATTTTTTTCCTATTTCTTGAAAACGAAACCAAAGATAAAAGACTTAAGCCGATGTGAGTAAAATACCTATCAGCTCCAGCAGGCAGTGCCGAAGATTTCTTCAACTCTGCAAACAAGCGAGGCAGTTTCCAAACGGGGTTAACCAAAAGTAAAGACCCTAATAAAATGTAGAACTTCAGAATAGGACGGCAGTCTCCAATAAAAAAAACATCATAGTCTTTTTTAGATAACTCTTTCCCGACTTCCGTAAAGTACTTTTCCGCCCCTCCTTCAAAACTTAAGCGGTTAATGTCAAAAATTACTGCTTTCATTTATCGAATTTAATTTTTTGGCCCTCATTACACCTGAAACAGACAGGAAAAGGCCCCTGGGCTCTTTTTTTCCTAAACCTGACCATTTCCTCACTATTCCATTGCTTAAGAATGCTGCTTTTATAAATACTGCCAAACCTAAATCCCTGACAAACACCTAAATCTCCGTTAGGATGAATAAGTAAATTGTTCCAAGGTGTCAAACAAACTGATTTATTACTCGGAAAGACGCCGGGGTCAAAATACTCTTTATATTGATTGCCTTGATATGCAAAGAAGTATGGAATTTTGCTCTTCTTTAGATAAGCCAAAAAATTTAGGTATTTCTTTTCGTCAAAGTTAAATCTGTAATTGTTGTCAATCTTTAAACCAATCGGTTCTTCTCCGCCTGTTTTGTTTTTTTCAACAAACTTTTTCTGCATCCCAATTATTTTTTCTGGATAATACATAAGAAAACCAAAACCCAACTCATTCACCTTAAGATTATTGGCCAAATTAATAATATATTTTGAATTATTAATATTCTCAGGATAAATAATTGAGGCCAGTCTTACATGTGGATAAGAAACTTTGTATTTATTTTTTAGCAGTCTCAAGCTTTCCAAACCGGAAACCGCTCTATCAAAAGCACCTTTAAAGCCACGAATTTTGTCGTGGAACTCTTTTGGCCCGTCAATTGAAACCGACAGAAAATCAAGTTTGGCTTTTACTAATTTCTCTAACAAATCCGGAGTTAATAGGCTTCCGTTTGTAGTAAAAGAGCAAACTAATTTTTTGCTTTTAACATATTTTATTATCTCAACTAAGTCATCTCTTAAAGTCGGCTCGCCACCGTTTAAATATATAAAAGGTTTAAAAACGGCCACTTCATCAATAACTTTTTTAATATCTTTGAGGCTGACTTCTTTAACTTTGCCATTTTTACGAGTATATAAGGGTGAGTTCGAAGAGCAACCCGGGCAATTAAAATTACAGCGGTTGGTAACCGTGATTGTAATAAGCTCGGGGTAAAGGAAACGGCTAAATGTTTTCACCAAAACAATTCTTCTCAATAAACCGGCTATTAAAGGGAAAAAATATGAAGGATTATTTTTAAGAATAAATAATGCTTTCTTAAACATTTAGCTTATTTCCGCTTTAACCATATTATGAAAAGAAAAAAAACAAATCGGAGGAATTTTTGCCAAAGTAACAGAACTAAACCTAAGAAGCCACCCTGACCAGCAAATTAAACGGGTAGGAATGAAACCATACGGCCTTGACTGAATGTTCACAAACCCAGTCTCTTTGAGCATTCTTTTTAAATTTAAAACTCCGGTTTTGGCAATATTTTTTTCAATTGATAAAATCCCCTTAAATAAAAACAAAAGATACCAAGGAAGGCAAAACGGGTTGGGCTCAAAAATAAAAATCTTTCCCTTGTTATTTAACAATCTTTTTGCTTTTATCAACATCTCCCTTGGCTCCTCCGTATGGTGAAGAATATTCACACAAACTAAAGCGTCAAAATTTCCTTCTTCTGGCAACTTTTGGCTTACTCTAAGTCTCCCCCACTCAGGTTTTTTTTGGATGTTATATAAATCCTGAAGTTTTCTTAGCGATGATGTTGAAATATCAACTCCCAAAACATCATAGCCCGCTTGTAAAAACTTTAAAGAATATCTCCCTGCTCCACAACCAAGTTCCAATATTTCGCTGCCATGAGGCAAATCCATAAAAGAAAGTACCGTGTCAAACTCAAACCTTGAAGCCTTGGTCTCTTCAAAATCTCTAGCTTTTTGAGATTGCTTGTCGAAGTACTCCGCTTGTTTTTCCTTGAAGTTTTTATTCTTTGCCAAGCAGCCTCCTATTTAATTGTTTTGTTTTAATGGCAATAATAAAATGATGTGAAGGAATTTTCACAATGCCATAAGGGATCTTTTTCCAAACCCACCTTAAGTCAACATAATTCCATATCCCCTTGACCAAAACACGGCTGCTGTTTTTAAGAAGCATTCTTTCAATTTGATTTAATGTTAACGGTTTTTCAACCGGCTGGTCTTTTAATCCAAAAAGTCCGATAAAAGGTTTTCTTATAAGTTCCAAACCGTAAGGAAGCCTGGCATGGGCAATAATAATTTGAATTTTGGAAACCCTGACCATTTCCTCTACTACCTTCTCCTGATTAATGCAGTGCTCAAGCACTCCATTGCTTAAAGAAATTTCAAATTCATTTTCTTTAAAAGGAAGGTTGTCTGCCGAAGCTTGCACCAAATGCTTTGCTCCGTTCTTTTTTGCAATTTTTAATGCTTCTTTTGAAAAATCAACACCAACAGTATTTGGAGAATAAATCTCAATAAAACCAGACCCGCAGCCAATATCAACTGATTTGCTTCCTTTTAGAAGAGCTCCCAGCATTTCATAATATTCCCTCTCTTCTCCAAACCCGAGAGTTTTATGCCAAGAGTCATAACCAATTTGAGAAGTTTGTTCTTTATTTTTTACCCTCATTTCAGGATCGCTTTTTCAAATATTTTTTTAAGCTTTAAAGCATGCTCTTTCCAAGAATATTTCTTTGCTTGTTCCCAAGCTTTTCTTCCCATTTCTCCAGTCTTTTTTTCATCTTTAAGAAGATCTTCAATTCTTTCAACAAATGAAGCGGTATTACCCTCGCCAGGGAAATAGCCATGTTTCTCCTCCTTAAAAAGTTCGGTAACCCCGGAGTTTTTGGGAATAACAAAAGGGCAGCCGCAACCGGCAGCCTCCAGAGCAAACATGCCAAAAGCCTCCACAATCGGGTGAACCAGTACCCTTGCCTGAGAAAATAGCTTTCTTTTTTCTTCCTCCGTAACTTTCCCGATTATCTTTACTTTTTTCTCCAACTTCATCTCTTTGATTTTTTTTAAAAATACTTCTTTTTGATCCTGATCTGACCAGTTGCCGGCAATCAGCCAAACAAAATCGCCAACTAACTTTTTAGCAACTTGTAAAATGAATTCCGGGTTTTTTCCCCTATCCCATTTTGTTAAAGAAACAATAACCCTGTCTCTGACTTTTGGCGGATTTTTCAGGATTTCCGTCCCTGCCGGAAGAATTATTAACGGCTTTTTTTGGCTAAAAGTTTCAAATGTATTTTTGTGCAAATTTGAACCGATCAGAACAACATCGCTTCTTTTGTAAATTTGTTTATCGACAAACATCGTAAACGCCTTTAAAAACGGAAGGAAAAATTTTGGCAGCTTCTTACCATAAATTCTGGGGACAATATATGAAACCGGGTCCCAAAGGTAACTAATTAGTTTAGCCTTGCTCGCCCTTGCGGCCGCAATGGCAGAAAAGCAGTTGTATGTTTCATGAACTAAAATTACTTCATAGTTACGCTTTTTTATAAGAGAAGGCGCCCAAAAAATTGCGCCGATATGGAAAAAGCTAAAAAATGAGAAAAAGGGGAACTTAAAATTTAACCTCATAAAACGAGGCAAAAAATCTGAAAGAAAAACAATGGGAACATCGCCGGCATTATAGTCCTTAATTGAATTAAACTCCTTTTTTCTAAAAAGGATAACCAGCTCGGCATCAACGCCAAGCTTTCTAAGCTCTCTCACTTCGTTCACGGCAGCTATTCCCACCCCCCCAAGAACCGTTAACTGGCCCAGCAAAACCGCGGCTTTTAAAGAGTTATTTTCCTTTTTCTTTAACATTATTGTCCTTTCAGAAGCCCAATTACCCTAAAGGTTTTCTCAAAAATTACACCGCTCCCCTGCCCTTTCCTTAGTCTATTCAGATTTTTAAATTGTCTCTGTACCCATCTTGGCTTGGTAAGTTTATGAATAAGCCATCTCCTTGAAGCACTTTTGTAAAATTCAACGACTTCCTTACTTGATAATTTTCCAAATTTTACTATCGAGGCCGAAGAGCCATCAAAATCAGCCCATTTTTTAGCCTTAAGCATTTTTTTCCTTTTTACTTCTTCATAGTATCTTGTTCCGGGAAATGGAGTGGTAATGCTAAATTGGACAGAATCCACATCAAGGCTTTTGGCAAGTTCCATTGTTTCTCTCATTGTCTCCCCTGTTTCTCCGGAAAGGCCAAAAGTAAAAGTGGCATGGGTTTTTATCCTCCTTTTTGCGCACCAGTTCGTGAACTCTCTTAATTTTTCAAAATTAACAGGTTTTTCAATGTGTCTTAAGATCTTCAGGTTTCCGCTTTCAACTCCGAATTTCATACCGATGCAACCAGCATCTGCCATTGCCTCTATCATTTCCCTATCAGTTACCATAGCATCTCCCATTACCGACCAGCTTACTTTTAACTTCCTTTTTTTTATTTCCCTACACACCTCAATCACCTGTTTTTTATTAGCCGTAAAAGTGTCATCGTCAAAATATATTTCCCTTGCCTTATACTTTTTAATCACTTCTTCCATTTCATCAGCTACTCTTTTTGCTGAAAAAAAACGGTACTTTCCGTTCCGATACATTACTTGATTCCAAAGGCAGAAATTGCACCGAAAAGGGCACCCCCTTGAGGCATGCATTTGAATGGCAGGTTTATTCTGGCAAAACCCATCCCAATAAATGGTTGGGTCAGGGTTTTTGTTATTCGGAAAAAGATGGCGGGATGGAAAAGGAAGCTGATCAAGGGGTTCAACCAATTCCGGCTCCGAGAAAAATATTTTGCCATCTTTCTTAAAAGCAATGCCTTTGATTTTTTCGAGGTTCCACTTTTTATCCAAAGCATTAACCAGTTTAGAAAAATTTATCTCATATTCACCAAGAAAAACAAAATCAACCCCCTTGCTTTCTATTAAAATTTCTTTAAAAAAAGTGGTTGCATGAGTACCAGCAAGACAAACCACAGTATCGGGGAGTAATTTTTTTATTCTTTTTACCAGCCTTAAGTCATAATTTATGGTCGGCGTTGAGGTCTCAAAAAGAATTACCTTGAGACTTGATTTTAAAACATTGTCTAAAAATTCTTTTTCTGTCTGATTAGTGGCCACACCGTCATCAACAATAACTTCATGTCCTTCTTTTTCTAAGAGAGCAGCAGTATATGCAAGATAAAAAGGAAAAGGAATATACTCAGGCGGCTGTTTCCGCTTTTTAACGGTAGAAAAAGGCCACCTGCTCCCTGCCCGCACAAAATACCTCTCTTTGTCCTGTCCGATTTTAATTCTGCAACTAGGATTAGCTAGCAATATTTTCATAATTTTATAAAGGGAGAGATAGTTTCCCAGAAATTATACCTTTAAAAATGTCAATTGCCACCGGAAATCTTTTCATTCTCTTCAAGATGTAGACCTCATCTGCCATATACAGTTTCTGTACTCTCTTTCTTTTTTTCCAGTCTTTTCTAAAATGCTTAACATTCCAAAAGTATGCCATAAAAGTACCTTTAATTGTTTGCAGGTCACCTTTAGATAAATAAAAAACGGTTTCACCAAGAGAAACAATAAAATTTACTAAAAGGGAGGCTGTAAGAAGAGAAAGGCTTTTATGGTTTTTAATAAGAGTGCTAATCCTGTTTTTTTTCACCAAGAACTGCCTTTGCGCTCTTTTTTCCGGGGCATAAAAATTTCTTTGCTTTAACTTGTGATAGACAACAGATCCGGGAACATAATAAACCTTGTAACCGAAAATCCATGCTCGCCAGCAAAAATCCAGCTCTTCATGGTAAATAAAATAGTCTTCATCAAAAAAACCAATCTTTTCTATTGTCTCACGGCGAATCATCATTGCGGCTCCATGGGCATAAAAAACCATGTCAGGACTGTCATATTGGCCTTCGTCTTTTTCAAAAGTTCCTCTTAGTGGAGAAAAACCATACCAATCACAAAGCCCGCCAGCCGAATTGAGCGTTTTTTTATCATCGAAAAAAAGCACTTTAGCGGCAAAAGCTGCCCCGTCCTTATGTTTTTGGGCGAATTCAACTAACTTTCTTAACCAGCCGGGTTCAACTTCAGTATCCCCATTAAGCAAAGCTATATATTCACCGCCGGAAGATTTATAAGCAAAATTATTACCTGCAGCAAAACCGAGATTTTTCTTTGCTTCCGAAAGAATAACCCATTTGTATTTCTTTTTTATCATTTTAATGCTTTCATCTGTCGAACCATTGTCAACAACAATGGTCTCAAAATTCGGATAATCGGTCTTTTTAAGTGAAGCAAGACAGGAATCAAGAACCGCTCCGCCATTGTAATTAACAATGAGTACGCTAACCAACGGATTTTTTTTGTTCATATTATTTATTCATTGTTAATAAACATTAATCAATCAGGAAAACCATTTTTAATACAGTTCCAACAAATCAAGTTTTTATCATTGCATTTCTTTTCAGTTACTAGCCTTCTTGCTTCTTTGTATCTTTGGTTATTCCAAACTTCGGCAAAACCATCATTAAAAGCATTGCCAAAATCATATTTCTCATCATAGTAAAGACAGCATGGAGAAACAGAACCGTTCCAGTTAATAACAGACTGATTCCAGAGAAAATGGCAGGTTTTTAACTGCTTTTTTGCCTTTTTAAAAAGCTCTTTACCCATATCTCCCCGGTTTCTCTGAAAAACTATTCTGTCAAAACCCCACTCCTTTACCAATTTCTTAGCTTCCTTTACTTCATGCTCGTTATGTTTCATGACAATAAACTGCCAGGTTATGAAAGGAAAGGGGGAGCTTTGCCGTTTTTTTTCAAGAGCAATTTTTTTAACTGAATCTAAAACTTTAGGCAATGATCCGCCTACTCGGTATTGAGAATATGTTTCTTGGGAAATTCCGTCAAGTGAAACTACCAAATGATGAAGCTTGCTTTTAACCAGTTCTTTCTCAAAACCAGAAGGAAAAAAGTTTAAGTTCGAACTTATTCTGGCTTTTATTTTCTTTTTGTGCGTGTAGCTTATCATTTTAAACACTTCTTTATTTAAAAGCGGCTCTCCCCAGTTAAAAAGATCCACTTCTAAAAGAAAATCCCCTGTTTCGTCAATAATTTTTTTAAAGTCGGTTAATTTCATCAGCCCCTTTTTCCTCCCTTTATTGCCCTGGCCGGTAGGACAAAGCGGACAGTGAAGATTACAGTTAGCCGTAGGATCAATAGTCAATTTAACCGGAAATCCCCTTACTTCAAAAGACCGTCTTAAATGATCCTGATAAAAAATTAAGATTAAATTTAAAAATTTTTTTAAAGAAAGAAATCTAACCGTCCAATAAAGTTCCCAAAAGATAAACTTGGCCGTTGCTTTTCTTGCTGCTTTGTAATACTCAACAAAGTTCATGTTAAAGTAATTTTTCTTTCCAGGTTTTAGGGGTCAGCTGATTTTCAATCTCAAGCTCGTGGAGATAACGAGGCTTCTGATAACCAAGATTTTTTGCCCAATCAATCATTTCTCCAATTCCGTCCTCGAGGCCGATGCTTGTTTTATAGCCCATTATTTTTACTATTTTGCTATTAGTGCAGTAAGCGTTTTTTACTTCTTTCGGTCTGTCGGGTATGTGTTCCGGCTTTTGGTTCTCCGGGACCTTATCTAAACTTCCAAAAAAGCTTTTAAGAATAAGCCCAGAAACATGGTTTATCGAATATTCCTCACTCGGGCCGACATTAAACACCTCGTTTTTGCAGTTTTTTGAAAAACCAGCCATGACAATGTAAGGAGCAACATCATTTATGTGGCTGAAAGCCCTTTTTTGCTTGCCGTCACCATAAATATAATACTTTCTGCCGCCAAGAAGTTGGTTTATAAATATTCCGATCACATTCCTATATGGATCGGCAATATTTTGCCTTATTCCGTAAACATTGTGAGGCCTCATAATGCAATATTCAAAGCCATAAACATCGGCAAGAATTTTTAATGTTTCTTCCATCGCTGTTTTTGAAACCCCGTATATGTCTTCAGGGCAGGGTCTCATTTCTTCCGAAAAAGGAGGCTTTTGGGCACCGTAAATACTCATAGAAGAGATAGCAACAAATCTTTTAAGCCGCTTTGTTTTTATAGCGGGGACAAGAGTGTGTAAAAAAGCGTTATAGTTTCTTTCCGTGCAGTTTATAGGAGTAAATTGGCTTCTTCCCTCGGTTGCGTCGGCTGCCAAATGGAAAATTATTTCCGGCTGTATTTTTTTTACAAATTCGGAAGTTTTTTCTTTGTCAACTAAGTTAATCTTTTCAAATTTGCACGAAGGATTAATATTCCTCCAAAACCCACCTGACATATCATCAATACTAAATACCTCGTGGCCTTTATTAACAAGCATGTCAACCACATGTGAGCCGATAAAACCTGCGCCTCCTGTTACTAAAACTTTCATCTTTTTTCTATATAGTTTGAGTAGCATAATTGTAGCATAAGTTTGCCTCAAATTTTTTCTTTATTGTCAGACCTCTGCCCTTTTGCTAAACTAAAAAAATAGCTATGCCGTTAAGCAAATCACAAAAAAAATTTGTAAAAAAGAATTTAAGAAAATTTTCGCTTTCCGAACTTGCCGGTAAACTTAAAGTTGATGAAAACGAAATAATTAATCATCTTAGTGAAGTCTGGTCTGAAGAAAAGGTTAGCAAATATCTAAGTGAAAATCATAGAAAAAAGGAAGACGAGACAAAAGAAAAAAATGCTTTTTGCTTTAAACAATTCTTTAAAAAAAACTGGTGGGCTTTGCTGGCTCTTTCGCTCCTGGTTATCGGAGTTTATTTTAATTCCCTAAATAACGAGTTTTTATCCGACGATATTGCCACCATCAAAGAGAGCAAGAGAATATCGAGTTTCTCCAAAGCTTTCGTAGGCAACCGTAATGTTTTTACTTTTCTAAGACCTCTTACTTTAACGCTAGCTTATAAAATCGGCGGCCTTAATCCGGCTGTATTCAGAATGATTGGAATTATTACTCACCTAGGCTCGGTTCTTTTGATTTTTACAATCATTTCTTTGCTTTTTTCCTCCTTTCCTTTAGCTTTTATGTCTGCCGGGCTTTTTGCTGTTCATCCGCTTTTAAGTGAAGCGGTAACCTGGATATCGGGAGCCATCCACTCGCAATACACTTTTTTCCTGCTTTTTTCTTTTCTCTCTTATTTGCTTTCCAAAAAAGAAAAAAAACCGGTTAAATATTATTTATTCTCCATCGTTTTTTTCCTTTTGGCCCTTTTTACTGAAGAGAAAGCGGTTTCTTTTCCGGGAATTTTGTTTTTTTATGAACTGACGCAAGGGAATTTGCGTAAAAACTGGAAAATCCTGATTCCGTTTTTCCTAATCAGCCTTATCTGTATTTCACTTATTGTTTTCGGCGGAACTTTGAAAAACATTCAACATATCCATAAAACGGTTCACTATCAGGACGGAGGGCGATACAATCCTCTAACCCAGATTCCTACCGCCATGGCCAATTATTTTTATCTTATTTTCTGGCCGCAAAAACTTACCCTCTACCACTCTGAGCTGGCTTTTTCTGTGTCAAGCTATATTATGATGCTAATTACTACTTTGGCTTATTTTGGTGCCATTGCTTACACTTACTTTAACAAAAAGCTCAGAACTTACTCCTTTTGGCTTGCCTTCTTTTTTATCGGCCTCATGCCCATGCTTACGCCAATAAAAATCTCCTGGATTATTGCCGAAAGATACGCCTATTTTGGTACGCTTGGCATTTTTGTCATTGTTTCGGTTTTAATCGTTAAACTTGGAGAGTTACTTAAAGATAAATTCTATTCTTGGCTAATTTTTTCTTTGCTAATAACTGCTCTTTCCATAAGAACTGTTTACAGAAATATGGATTGGAAAAATCAGGATACTCTTTGGATCGCCGCCGGAAAAACTTCGCCTTCAAGCCCACAAAACCACAATAATCTTGGAGACCTCTATGCAAGAAGAGGGGAATTTGAAAAAGCTGTTGAAGAGTTTCAAGCTGCCATAAAGCTTCTTCCCAATTATGGCGACGCCTACCATAACTTGGCCAACACCTATTTGCAAATGGGCAAACTTGACCTGGCAAGGCAAAATTACGAACAGGCGATAAAGGCAAATCCCAACCTCTGGCAGTCATATCAAAACTTAGCTGTCATTTATGCAGAAAACAAAGACTTTGATTCTGCTATTTCCTTTCTCGACAAAGCCCTTTCTATAAGTCCGGAAAACCCGGGCCTTTATTTTGCCAAGGGAATTGTTTTCCTTAACATGGGCAAAACTTCCGAGGCAAAAGAGGCGCTTCTTAAGGCAAAAAGCATGGACCCTGAAAACCAGAGGATTAATGAAGTTTTAAACAAAATCTCTTCCCAAAACTAACCACCTATATAAACTTTTCTTTTTTCGTCAACTTGATGCGCCACTGTTTTAAGTTCCTTTTGCAAAAATCCGATTGGAAAAAGAAAACCATAAACTAAATGGGTCAAAAAAATTGAAATTATGGTCAAAATAGTTATTCTTAAATCCTTTTCCCTAATCTGCACCTCAAGGCCGGTAAGGAAAAGTGCGATAAAATAAATTGCAAGAAAGGAAAGATAAAAAAAAGCTAAAAAAGGAAAAAGTAAAATAGCACCCAAGCCAAACAAAAGGCCATAAGCCAAAAAAGAAGGCAGTAAATATCCGATCCTTAAGGAAGTCTTGGGAAAAATTTTGGCAAAATGTCCTCTTCTTAAAGCATACCGGCTTATTTGCTTTAAATGGGGAACAATAACTGCTCGGCGGTGGTGATAAACTAAAACCCCAGGGTCATAAATAATTTTTTTCCCTAAAGAAGTTAAGTCTAGGCAAAGCTTAGTATCCTCTCCCGGCCAATGGTTAATGTCAAAACCAGATACTTTTTCAAAATCTTTTTTCTTGACTAAAAGGTTAACTGAAGGAAAATCGTCAACTTCCCGCCTTTCTTTAACCCTGTTTCGGTAAACCCCTGCTCCTCCGCTGCCTAAAAAAGAAGACCAAACACAACCTGAAGCTTTCTGAAAAATATTATCATGAGGAGGGGTTAAGGTGGGTCCGCAGACAGCCGTCAGTGGCCGGTGATCGCTCAGTGAGCGATCATTAAAAATTCTAAGAGCGTTTTTCAGCCAATCTTTGCAGGGGTAAGAATCATCATCTAAAAAAGCAAGAATTTCTCCTTTTGCCTTCTTTGCTCCTAGATTTCTTTTAAAAGAAGGTGTCGGCTGGCCGCTGGCAATTACCATTACCCCTTTTAGTTCCTCTTTTTTGTCCGTAACAACAATAATTTCAAAGTTTTTTTCTGTCTGTCTTAAAAGATGATCAACGGTCTCTCTAACATAAGGGGTAATGGTTCTAACGGGAATGATAACAGAGGCTTTTGGCTTTTTCATCCTATATTTATATTCATGTCCAAGTCAGGGTCATACACCCACTTTCTTTTATTTTTACTGGAATAGTATCTTAAAAGATGTAATCGATAAAAAATGGCAAGAGTATCAATAAACATCGAGCTTACTGTTGTATATCTTATGCTTGAATACTTAAACTTTCTTGCATCCATTTCCACCGGACCGTCATGAATTTTTTTAAAGCCAAGATGATAAGCCACGGCTAACATTTCAATATCAAAGGAGAATTTTTTAACTATCATTCTAGGCAATACCTTTTCAAGAACCTCTCTTTTAAATATCTTTATCCCTCTTTGGCTGTCAGTTATTCTTAAACCAAAAAGAAACCTGGTTAAAAAGTGGTAACCGACACTAAAAATTCTTCTTTTAAGGGGATAGCCTATAACTTTTGAGGCCGAATGTCTGATTGAGCCGACAATAACATCCGAATCATACCACTTCATATGCTCCAAAAGCATCGGCAACCCCCTTGGGTTTATGTCCATGCCGGCGTCAATAAAGGCCACCACCTCGCCTTTGGCTCTGGCCATGCCATATCTTACCGCATAGCCCTTACCGCGATTTTCCCTGTAACCGACAACCTTAATTTTTTGAGAAGCAATCTTTTTTGCTTTTTCAAAGGTTTTATCTATCTTGCCGTCAGCCACGCAAATAATCTCATAATCACAGTTGAGCTGAGTTAATACCGACTCTATGTTTTTAAGGTCTTTAATTATAGTTTTTTCCTGTTTGTAAGCAGGAACAATGACCGAGAGAAGATTTAACTGCATTGTTTAAATTTAAAGCTTTTAATATAAAAAAGCAAAAGTCCAAGCAGTAATAAAGAAAGAGTGAAAATATTTATCCTGACAATTTCTCCAATGCTTCCGTGGTTGAAAAAAATTAAAATCACCTGAACAACCGCAAAAAATCCTGCTAAAAAAATTGCTTTTGTCCGGGAAATTGAGAGGTAAAAGTTAAGAAAAAGAGAACAGAGTGAGTAGAGAGTCAAAAAAACTGCGAAAAGTCCCAAGCTTGAAGCGCCCTCAAGATAAGCTTTGCCAAAAAGAAAGTTAATCATAAGCTCAGGAAAAGAAAAATATATTATAGAAATAATTAAAGACGTAAGCAGTATTAAAGAAAAGCTCATCCAAAATAATTTCTGGTAGTTTTCACCGGCCGAATGTTTACTTGAGACCAGAGGAAACATCACCGAAACAATAGGACTAGAGGCGTAAAAAATAACTTTTCCTAAAATTGATAGCGAAGCATAGTATCCAGCCTCAACAGAAGGCAAAAAATAACGAGCCAAAATAATATCAGCCGTAAAAAGAGAAATAAGAGAAAAATTTGTAAAAAAAACAGCCAGAGAATAAGATCTAATATTACCAAAAGAATCCTTAATGCTTATGTTGTTTGACTTAAAAAGATTAATATATTTTTTTGCCAAATTTAAACCAAAAAGACATGCTAAAAACGAAGACAAGAGCAAACCTATTAAAGCTCCATAAACTTTAAAACCAAAATAAAGGAAAACTAACGAAAAAAAGAGCTTAAGCCAAGAAGAAAAAACGCTATAGATACTTAAGTCTTTAAACTTCATCACTCCCTGAAGAGAATATGAAAAAAGACTATTGAACACCCCCAAATAAGCAGTAATTCCTAAACCTAAAAAAAGCAAAAAAGAATCTATTTTTAAAAGATTTCTAAAAAGGGGAAAAAGTAAGAGAAAAATAATTAAGCCATAAAACCCCCACAACGCTACTTTGTTTAAAATTTTAGTAAAAAACCTGGCAATCTTTTCAGAATCCTTTTCGCCGGAAATATACTTTACCACTACCACCCCAAAAACTGTCATGGGAATGCCGAGATAGTAGAGAACAGAAATTAAGCTTTCAAGAACGCTGTAATCTACAGGGCCAAGTAACCGGCCCATAAGAAGATGATAAAGATAAGCCCCAAAATTAGCCAGGGTTGAACCAATTAAAATCACAAAACTACCCTTTAGAAGAAGGTTGTCTAAAAAAAGCCGGTGAAGTTTTGCTCTCATTTATGCTACCCAGTAACCTCTGTAGAAAAAGAGTAATGCCATAATAAAACAAACAACAAAAATTGCCATTAAAAACCTTTCCAATATTTTATTTTTAATTGTCCCTAAGAGAATAAAACAGGGAAACAGAACTAGAGCATATCTGGGTAAAGAGGAAAAAGTGCCGGTTAAGGTCGGCACCAAATAAGCAAGCAAGGCAAAAACAAGGTAAGATGCTCTTATTTTTCTTTTAAAGGCAAAATAGCCCAAAGCCAGAAAACCAACCGCCGATAAAAGCTCTATCCAAACGGCAAAGTAAAGCGGGTCAGAATAAGTAGTTAAAATCATTTTCAAATAACGGTAGAAAACCTGGTAAATAAGAATAAGTTTTCCCCCGCTTCTTTCTGCCCCAAAATGAGGTTGAAGGTGAAAAAACATTAAGGGATCATTATATTTTTGTTTTAAAAAGTTCATGTACGACAAAAGCCCTAAGGGAACTAAAGATATCGCCAGAAAATTCAGGTAGCTAAGTTTTTTCCTTTCTTCTCTTTTTTGATATAAAAATTCATAAAAAAGAGACGGAAATAGGAAAATGCCAAAAAGCCTTGTATTGGCTGCCAAAGCCCCAAGCAGGCCCGCAAGCAGCCACTTACCTTTTCTGGCCGAATAAAAGCTCCCGATTGCCAAAAGCAAAAAAAAGCTTTCCGTATAAACCATGCCAAAGAAAAAAGAAGCAGGAAAAAGAACAAGAAAGATAATTGCCTTTTGGGCAGTATCATCCTTAAAATCGAGCCTTATAAGCTTGTAAAAAAGAAACAAAAAGAAAATAAAAGAAAGGTTAGAGATAGCCAAACTTGCAACCAAATCTTTCCCGGCAAAAAGGGGAGCAGCCTTTTTTATAATGTTTGGATACAAAGGAAAAAAGGCCTGCTCATACATTCCATAGCCATTTCTGGCAATGTGAAGGTAGTGGATGCCGTCAAAATTGGCAGTTTTCCAAAAAAACCTTGGGTTTACCCTTCTTTGGCCGTCATTATAGAGAAAATTATGTCTTTTTGGCAGGCAGTCGGCAACAAAAGACAAAGAGACCAAAGCGCATTGCCAAACTAAAAAAACCACTAAGACAAACTTTAATATCTCTCCGTTAGTTTTCAGAAACTTCTTCATTTTTTTACTACTTTTTTGTAAACCTCCGCTGTTTCCTCGGCAACTTTTTCCCAGGAAAAAAGACCAGCTCTTTTTACGCCTTTTTTAGCATACTCTTCTCTTTCTTTTTTACTGCCCAATAATTTTCCTATTGCTTTACCTATCTCATCTTTGGAATAAGGGTCAACAAGCAAGGCAGCGTCTCCCGCAGCTTCAGGAAGACTGGAGAGCTTACTAGCGACAACCGGACAGCCGCAGCTCATGGCTTCAAGCACTCCCAGGCCAAATCCTTCATATAAAGAAATAAGGCAATACACTGAAGCCAAATTATAAACAACTTTTAAATCAGAGTCAGGAATATACCCCGGAAAATGAACTTTCTTTTCTAAATTAAGCTCTTTTATTAAAAAAAGTATTTCCTTAACCTCTTTTAAAGTTTTATTTTCAAAAGATTTGCCGACAAACACCAAATCAGCTTTATCTTTTACCTGGCTGTAGGCTTTTATCAGGTTGCTTAAGTTTTTATTGTAGTTAACATCTCCCACATATAAGACAAATTTATCCGGAAGCATATATTTTTCTTTAATTTTGTCTTTTTCTTTTTTGTCTTCCACTATTCCAAAACAAGGATCAGCCGCAAGATAAACAACCCAAATTTTTTCAGCTGGGTAGTCAAGGTATTTAACAATGTCTTTTTTTGAGCTTTCAGAATCAGTTATAACCGCCTCTACTCCTTTTAAAGATTGTTTTTGAATAAGAAATTTTGCCCTGCCTTTAATTCCTGGCGGGTATTGGTCGGGAAAAGCAAGGGGAATGCAGTCGTGAATGGTAACTACTGTTTTTTTAGGCTTAACAAAAGGAAGTGTTAAAAAAAAGAAATCAAAAAAGGGGTAATGAACAATGTCGGCTTCGTTCGGTAAAGAAGTAAGCTCAATATCCTTAACACTCCTTAGGGAAGCAATCAGCCTTTGGGTATATTTTCCAATGCCCCGATATTTACTTTGGTTATTAAGGGGGGTTAGGTCAATTCCTACTCTTATCATTTCCAGTCTTTTTCAATATCTTTATTTTTTGTATTCTTCATTTCCCAATACTTTACATAAGCAGAAACATAGTGAAGACCCGAAAAAAGCGCAAAAACAAAACCGGGAAAGCCATCCTCAAAGCCGCGGTGCCTAATAAAAAGAGAAAAGAAAGTTAAAAAAGGTTTTACAAAAACATAAGTCAAAAAGCTTTGAGCATTTAGTGCCAAATTTTTATCATAGAATTCGTTTGCAGTTAAAGTTGAGTAGCGGTTATCTTTGGTAATATAGACACTAAAGCTTGGCGTTGGCAAATGAAGCATTGGCTCTTTAAGCCAACCGGTTTCTCCGTTTACCTGCATCTGCTCATGAACGCTTTTACAAGGCAAAAAAGCCTTTCCTTTTTTAAAAAGCCTGATCACCGGATCAGGATATTGGCCGCCCTTTTTTATAAATCTTCCCAAAAACATTTTTTTTCTTTTAATGTAAAAAGCAACGGGTTGGTTATCGGCCATCAGTGATCGATTATCAGAAGCCTTAACAATTTTTTCTATCTCTCTGGCCAGTTCAGGAGTAACAATTTCATCAGCATCAAGCTGCAAAATCCAGTCTCCGCGGCATTCGTCAATCGCAATTTGTTTGTTAATATGAAAAATAGGCTTATTGTCTTCAACTATTACTTTCGCCCCAAAAGACCGGGCAATTTCTACTGTTTTATCCTGAGAAGAACCGTCAACAACCACAATTTCGTCAGCTATAGACTTAATGCTTGAGAGGCATTCTGTCAAAATACGCTCCTCATTATAGGTAGCCAAGGCAACAGAAAGCTCGGGCTTTGAATTATGAATCATGAACTATGAACCATGTAAATTATTAACACCTTTGATTATCCCTGTTATTAATTTGTGAACTATAACTGTCTGCAGCCATGTTTCATTAAATTCATTCGGAGTGACATAAGATAACTCCTTAGCCAAGATAAACTGATTTTGTAATTCAGTTAAAGAAGCTTTCGCCATATAATAAAAATTAGTTTTATCTTTAACCCCCATTCTCGTAAATCCCTCTGCAATATTAGAAGTTATTGAAATTGCCACTCTGTTCATTTGTGAAACCAGACAAAATTTTTCTTTTTCTGGAAAATTTTCCGTTAATTTATAATTCATTAATACTAATTTGCGTCCCTCTTTCCATGCATCTAGGTCGTAAAAATTCAAAATCTTGTTCATGTTTCAATATTCATGGTTCAGCATTCATTGTTCATGGTTCAATATTCAACTATCCTAAACGCCTCTGTCTTTCCGTCTCTAAAGTAAATTCTCTTGGCTATTGTAGCAGAATCGGGTATCTCTCCGGAAGAACCGATAATCATAATGTTTTCTTGCCCGCTTAGGCTTTCATAATCGATTGGGCCAAAGTAAAACTTATCAAAGCGGTCAACGGTAGAAAAGCCAAATTGGTCCCTTGGTGTCAGCACTGCTTGCTCTTGGAATTTTTCCGGCGGGTATTTTAAATAAAAGGCCATCAAAATATAAGGCTGGTCATATTTGTTGGTGATATAAATTCTTTCAAAGTCATCCTTTCTACCAGAAACATATCCAGCCAGTTCTCTAAAGCCATCCTCCCAGGCTGCCGGATAGGTTTTATGATAATGGACATAGTACTGATGTAAATAAAAACTAAAATTCCAGACAAAAAATACCAAATACATAATACTTAATGCCCCATACAGTTTTGTTTTACTTTTCAACCATAAAAATGATTGAGTTATTCCGTACCCGGCTAAAACAATCAATGGTATTACCATATTCAAGGCTCTTATGGCATGGGGAGACTGAAATGTTAAAGCCGAAGCAATGGGAGCAACGGCAACCCACCCAAGAAAAAACAGCCAAAATTTTGGTTTGTTTCTTAATAAAAAGTAAAAGCCAAAAACTAAAAACGGCAGTTCAATTAAAAGAAACTGGCCCATTTCCGGAACTCTGTTTCTTTGGATTTCGTCACCGGAAATAAATAGAAAATTACCGCTAAAGTGGCGCAGCCAATTGTCAACAAAGCGAAAAGAATATTCCACAAACTTGTTGTGTGCTAACTTTGAAAAAGTGGAAAAAGGATCAGGGTGCTGTCCTCTAAGCTCATTCACCCGCCAGAGCGGCCCTTGGTCGGCAAAAATGCCGACTCCTGAAAACCTCGAAGCTCCTGCTTCGCCTAGAAAAGAAGAGGCCAAAAGGATTAAAAAAACAATGCCGACAAAGAAACTCGCCAAAAGCCATTTAAAGTTTTTCTTTGCAAAAACCTGGGAAAAATTCATAAAAACCAGGCCCAATCCCAAAAGCGGCGCCACTACTCTGGCACTGTGGTAGGCAAGCATTGAAAGTCCAAAACAAAGAACACTAAGAACAAAGAAACCGGGCTTTTTAAAAGCTTTGACAAAAAGCCAAATTCCCAAAACAATGAAAAAAGTAGCGGCGTTTGTTTCCCAACCGCCCCGGGAAAAATGAAGATGCCAGGGGCTCAAAGATAAAAGCAGCGCTGAAACCAAGGCTGCTTCTTTGGAAAAAAATTCTTTCAGCAAGAAATACAAAACAACAACTGTTAAAGTTCCCATCAAAGCTGAGGGAAGCCTAACCGCCCACTCATTAAGTCCTAAAGCTTTTACAAACGGCAAAACCAAATAAAAATACAAACCAGGCTTAAAGTCATTAAAAGACTGAAAATTAACAGGCCAGGCATGGCCAAACTCATCTTTGCCTGTTTGAATTAAACTGTAGGCATTGTAACCAATAGCAGCCTCGTCTGCATTAAGACCAGTCGGAAACTCATTGAGTTTGAAAGTTCTTAAAAATAGAGTTAAAAAAAATATCAAAACAAGAATAATCTTTCCTGATTTTGTTTTTATCATTATTTTGTTTCCACTATTCTAAAAGCTACTTTTTGGTTTGGGTATTTTATTTCTTTAAGAATAACATGCTTTTCTTCCTCCCCTAAAAGGTCATGCATAGGCAAACCAAATTCGTCGTCAACAAAAAGCGAATTTTCTTTTCCCCGGTCGTCCGGCCAATAAACTTTACGAAACTCAATGTTGTCAATTCTCTCAACCTCGCCGACATCACCCACTTCGCTTTCCTTAAGGCTGGCTTGTTTTTGATATAAAGACGGGTCGTATTTCGTGTAAAAAAGATAAAAAATGTAGGGTTGGCCGTATTTTGAAGTAACCACCACTTTGTTTTTTGTATGTACCCTCGGGTTTATGTATTCCACCATTTCTTTGTACCCGTAAAGGCGGTCTTGGGCATTAATTTCTGGATCGTGAATAAAATAAAGATCCAGAAAACGAACAAAAAATACAGTGTAAATTAAAAGAAAAGTAACTGCTCCTGCAATCTTAAATCTTTTTTTAGAAAGCAAATTGAGAATTCCGTCCATTCCCGTGGCAATAAGGAAAACAAAAGGAATAACCATGGTAAAAGACCTGACTGAGGAAATAATATCCCGGGTTACGGCAGAAGGAAGCGGTGCCAGGAGCAACCAGTAAAGCATTAAGTTTTCTGAAGGTGCTCTTTTACGGCTGAAAAGTATCCCTAGCCCTGCAATTACAAAAATCAGGTCAGGAAGATATAAAACGCCGTGGTAAACAACCCCATTTCTGGGATTAGACCAATCCCCTGAAAAAAATAGGAAATTCCCTGAAAAGTGGTTTAAGTATCGCCCCAAGACACCGCGGCTAAAAAACACCAAAGAATTATGAAAGAGTTTCCAACTTACCCGGTCTCCCTCATCTTGTTCTAAAATCGCCTGGGTTTCCTCCTGCGAACGGGGGTAAGAAAAAACGCTCATCACTTTAATTCTGCCTGAGCGTCCACCGGTAGCCGTGAGAAAGTTAAAAAATAAAAAAGAAGCTAAAAAAAGAGCAGCAAACACGAATTTTGGCTTAAGGGAAATTCCTTTAAGCTCTCTGCGAAAAAAGAAAACAAAACCAAATAAAAGCGCCGGAACCAAGGCTTTGGCTGACTGATAGGTAAAAAGCGTAATAACCCAAAAAAGCGCAGAAAGGTACAAATGAAAAACCTTTTTTAAAGTTAAATACTTGGTTAAAAAATATAGGCCTCCGAGAATTTCAAAAGTCATCACATTAAGTTCCCAAGCGCCGCGGGAAAAAGAAAAATGCCAAGGCGAAACAGCCAGGGCAGCCGAGGCAAAAAGAGCAACTCTTAAGTTTCTTTCTTTTAAAAGAAGGTAAATAAACAAAACAGACAAACTGCCAAAAATCGCCGAAGGAAACCTGACGGCAAACTCATTAAGACCAAAAACCGCCACTGAGGGAACTGTCAAATAAATATAAAAACCAGGCTTATGATCACCAAAAGATTTAAAAATTAAGGGCAGGGCTTTCCCATATTCGTCGCGGCCGGTTTTTAAGATTGAGTAGGCATTATAACCCAAAGCAGCCTCATCCCACAAAAAACCTACTGGGAACTCCCCCAGTTTATAAAGCCTCAGAAACAAGGCAAGCAAAAATACTGCCACAAATAAATATTTTTTTATCAACTTCATTTTTCTAATATTTCAAAAGCTGTTTTTCCGTCCAAAAATTTTACTTCACTTTGTTTTGACCAACCGTTTGAATGATTCCCGGGGCTGGTAACAAGCAGGCATTTTTCTGCTTTGGGGCAAGCTGCCTTAACGGAAACTTCCCAGTCGTTAAGAAAAACAAATTTATCAAAACCGTCAACCCAATACCAACCGGCATGGTAATCCCACTTTTTTAAAGGATCATTCTGATAATCCTGTGGGTTCCAGCCAAAATAAAACAATACAAACTCGTGAGGCTCTCCATGCCTTTTGGTTACAAAAATTTTGTCATAGTTTTGGTAGTTTTCTTTCATAAACAAAACCGCCTCTTTGTAACCATATTGCCAAGCCCAAGAATAAGCTTTAGGATAAATATTAAAATAGTCCTGCCACCAGTGGACAAAACTTACTAAAACAGCAAAAATTAAAACCCAAAGAAGAAGCTGGCCTTTAAACAAAGACCTCCCTTTTATTCTTTCTGTTATCCCTCCCACCCCATATGCGCTTATTATCATTGGCGCCGGCAAAATCAAAATACTTCTTAAAACATGAGGTGCGTCTTTGGTTATTGCCGAGGGAATAAAAGCAGCTAAAAACCAGAAAAAAAGCAGCTTAACTTTTGCCTCTTTAGAGAAAAGACACCTGCCTAAGCCAAAGAGAAGAAAGGGAGAAATTACCAGATAAAGAAGCTCATGGTCGGGCATGGAAAACTGGTAATGGCTCCCCCCTCTTAAAAAGAGATACCTAGGAGAAAGATTGCTAATGTAATTTTTAAAAGCAGTATGTAAAAAATTTACCGGCCGGTTATAGATTAGCCTTGTCACAAAAGGACCAAGCTTAGAGTTTTGCCTTTGTTCAATAATTTTTGCCACCGCGCCCTCGTCGTTAATGGCCACAAGATTAAATCTGGCCTGCCCGGTTTTATTAAAAATTTGACCGAATACCGGCAGGGAAAAAATAGACAAAACAATCAATCCCAACTTAATATGTCTAAAACTTACTTTGGTCTTTATAAAAAGAAGCAGGCAAAAAAGCACAAATAAAGGCACTAAAACCCTGGCAGAATTATAAGCATAAACTGAAAGCCCCCAGAAAAACGCGGTATAAGAAAGTTTTTTGTAATCACTTTTATCTAAAAAATTGATTAAAAAGTAAACCCCCAAAGCAAACAAAAAAGCGGCAAGGTTTGCCTCAAGACCGGCCCTTGAAACAAAAAGACTCCAAGGAGAAACGGCTGTTAAAAAAGCGGCAAAAAAGGAAAGGCTTTTGCTTTTTGTAATCTTTAAAGCAATCAGATATGAAACCAGCACCAATCCTGTTCCCGCCAAAGCGGAAACAAGCCGAACCGAAAAAATGTTTAAGCCGAAGAATTTTATTGAAAGAGAGGTTAAATATATATATAAAGGAAGCTTATAGTCGCCATAGGCTCGAAAAATTAAGGGAAAACTTTGGCCCCATTCATCTTTTCCGGTTTCTAAAACTGAAAAAGCATTAAATCCGTGAGAAACCTCGTCCCAATTAAGAGAAGGCGGCAAGCTTGATATTTTATAGAGCCTGAGAAAAAGAGAAAAAGCTACCAATAAAACTAACCCTATTTGTTTAATTACTGCCTTCTTCATTTTCAAAACTCATAATTATTAAAGCAATCCTTTGGTCAGGCCCCGGATAATAAACCTTCTTTTTAATTTCACCTTTTACCCCGGCAAAGTCTTCAAGTTTACCAACAAAAAGGGTGTTTGGCAATTTCTGGTCTTCCGGAAAATGAAAATCTCTAAATTCAAACTTGTCAAGATTGTATTTTTGCAATTGATCCACAAAAAGAAGGCCTTTTTGCTCATATTCCAGCCATTCCGGTGAATATTGCTGCACTGTCTTAGGCTCCATTTTCAAAAAATAGGCAACCGCAATCTGGGGTTCCGAAAGTTTTCTGCTGACAATTATTTTGTCATAGTTTTTGCTTTCTTTTAAAAGATAGCCGCTCGCCTCCTTCCAGCCATAAGACATACTGGGAGCATTTACCACCGGAGCGTGATAAAAATAGTCTTCAAGGAAAAAGGCAAGAGAGACAAAAGAAAAAGCAACAAATAAAAATATCAAAAGTTTTTTTGAAACATATTTTTGAAAGTACTGCAAAACCCCTAAGGCCCCTGCGGCTGAGACTATCTGCCAAAGAGGCAGCATGGTAACAGCCCTATTTGCCGCTCTTTCTCCTTTTGCCAAAGCAGCTGAAAGAGGAGAAATTAAAAGCAAAGCTAAAACCAAAACACCCTGTTTTTTTTCCTTACTTTTGATAAGAAGGTAAATGCCATAAAAAACCAAAGGCAGTTCAAAAAGATAAAGAACCCCGCGTCCGGGAATCATGCCGTAAGTAGCTTCAGCCGGCCCGCGGCTAAAAAGAAAGCTTAGAGAAAAATAATCTAAATATTGTTTATAAAAAACAGTTGAAAGAAAAGAAACCTTATTATTAAAAGCTTTTTCTACCAGTGGAGAAAGACCATTCCAAGCTGCCTCGTACTGTCTGTTTGCCACCCACTGCCATTTGTCGGTCGGGCTTAAAAGACTGGTGTCAGAGACCCTGGTTCCGCCAACTAAAAGTGCAAAGAAGGCAAATAAAGACAGTGTTCCAAAAACAAAGATAAAACCCAAGTTTGCTTTTTTCTTAAAAAATTCTTTCCTAAAAAAATAAACCAGTAACAAAACCGCTAAAGGCGTAAATAGCCTTGGCGCATAATAGCTAAATAGGTTTAGGCCAAAAATAACGGCCGAGGGGAAAAGCCAAAAATGTTTTTTTAGGCCTTTTAAAAAAAGAAACATTCCTAAAGGAAAAAGGAAAACATGAAGAGAAGCCTCAAAAGCTCCCCTGGAAAGGGGTAAATGCCAAGGGCTTATTGCCAATAATAAAGAAGCGGCAAGTGAAATTTTTTCATCTCCAAAAAGCTCTTTTACCAGAAAATAAAGCACTAAAACTGCCAAGCTGCCCAAAACCGCAGCCGGAAAGCGAAGGGCAAACTCGTTTAAGTTAAAAACGGCAATTGAGGGAATTATAAGGTAAGTGTAAAGTGGGGCCCTGTAATCTCCAAAAGCCCGGGGTGAAAAGGGCAAAAATTCCCCCCATTCGTCTCTGCCGGTTTTTAGGATTGAATAGGCAGTATATCCCTGGGAAATCTCGTCCAGATTAGGACCAGCAGGAAAGTCGGAAACCCTGTAAACCCTTAAACCAAGAGCTAAAATAAAAATTAAGCTTAAAATAATTTTCTTCACTTTTTTCTTATACCATTATAAAACTAAAAAGTCTCAACCACATAAAATGCTTCCCTGCCGTCGGGAAAATAAATTTTCTTTATAATTCTTGCTTCTTTGGGGTCAATATCCTGCAAAGGCAACCGCTCGGGAGAGCCGGCAAACAAAGTGTTTTTCAGCCCTCGGTCTTTGGGCCAGTAAATGTCTCTGAACTCGTAGCTGTCATAGCCTTTTCCCTCCCCTAGTGAAAACTCATTTTTCTTAACCAATTGGGCTTGAGGTTGATATTTCAAAGGAGGATATTTTTCATAAAATAAAAAAAACAAATAAGGGCCTTGGTAGCTGGTATCTATCACTACTTTGTTATAGTTTTCTTTTAAAGGAGAAACATATTCCACTAACTCTTTATAGCCGTAATTCCACCCTCCGGGACCGGCAGCTGTCCTGGGTGGAGTAAAAACATAGTAGCTTAAAAGGTAGAAAGAAAAAGACCAGGCAAAAAGAAGAAAAAAGAAAGAAGAAAGAAAGATTTTTATAAGACCTTTTTTTTGTCTAACAAGGTCAATAAACTTAACCATCCCTATAGCGAGAATAATGCAAAGAGGATAAACCATATTAAAAGCTCTTCTGGCGTGAACCGGGTCCCTGGTAATAATTGAGGGCAAAGGCGAAATTGAAAGCCAACCCATAACAAAGAAAAGCTCTTTTCTTTTTTTTATTCCCCCCGCAATTGAGGCCAATGCCAAGACAAGCAAAACTGCGTCTGACCAGTAAAGCATACCCATGCCTTCAATTCTCTGCCGGTCATCCTTCGGCCCCTCAATAAAAAGGAATTTTGGAGAAAAATGATTTAAATAACGGTCAACCGTCATCCAGGGATATTCAACCAAAGGGTGGTGAAAAACTTTAAAAAGAATCGGGAAATGGTCTTCGTAAAGCATCCTACTAAGATATTCTGCGGGTCTGCGGTAGCCAAAAATGGTTGTCATTAGAATCTTACTTTTTTGGCCTGACGAAACCATGGTTGAAATCAAAGGAAAAAGCAAAACAAGACCCAAAAAAGAAGCTGGCACAAGAGTCTTTCTTTTTTCTAAAATTTCTTTTCTAAAAATAAATACAAACAGCAAGGCTAAAACCGGAACAAAAAATCTCTCGGAAAAATATGCATAGAAGCTTAAAGCAAAACTGGCAATGGAAACAAAAATTGAAGCTTTTTTGCCACCCTTAACCCAAGCCAAAAACTGCCAAATACCTAAAATAACCAAAAAAGAGCTTATGGCAACATCCCCCTGAGCCCGGGTAAACTGCAGGTGCCAAGGAGAAATTGAAAGGATAATTCCAGACAAAACCGATAAACGGTCATCATTAAAAAGCTCCTTAACCAGCATAAAGAAAACTACAACAGTTAAAGCACCAAAAAAAGAGGAAAGAAACCTGATGGAAAATTCATTAAGACCAAGGTATTTGATTACCGGAACAGAGAGATAAACAAACAAAGGACATTTATAATCTCCCACAGACTTAAATTCAAGAGGAAAACTGTAGCCATACTCATCTTTTCCTGTTTCTAGAATTGAGTAAGCATTATAAGCAAAGGCTGCCTCATCCCAATTTAGCGAGGCTGGAACTTTGCTTATTTTATAAAAGCGCATTCCCAAAGCTAATAAAAAAATTAAAAGCAATGAAAATTTCAAGCTGGTTTTCATCTTTTTAGCAAAAGATACGGGTGGTGCATAAAGTAATAATGAACAAACCTTAAAAATTCAAAAATGAGAAAAAAAATAAAAACTGATTTCAAAAAAAAGTAGCCTTTAAGCTTTGAAAAGGCATTTATTCCCATGGCGGCAAGTGCAGTCAAGCTAAGAATAAAGGGTATTCTGGACAGGGTTTCATAGTGTTGATTAAAAAAAGCAGCCAAAGCCGGTGAAATAAAAACAAAAAAAATCGGCCAATAATCCTTTTTTTTAAAGCAAAGAGCAAAACCGTAAGCAATGAAGGGCAAGAATGAAAGGTAAAGAGGGCCTGAAGCCCTGGTGGTTTTTTTAACATCCAAATCACCTTCAATAAAAAGAAAATGAAAGTCAAAAGACTCGCTATAACGGGTAATTGCATCCTTAAACAAGAATGTTGCCTTGTTCACAATAATTTTTCCCCATAACCCTATGTTTTGTTTCCTGCTTTCGCTTTGAAAGGAGTTAACTTCACTAATAAACTCATGAGTATTTCTTTGATACAGATCCTCTTTTCGGGGAATTAAGGCTCCCGGGCTCCGGACAAACAGCCAAAACCAAGGAGAGATAAAAACCAAAGCAAGAAAAATAGCGGTAACTTTTTTTGTCATCAGTCGCCCTTAAGAAGGTAAATATAGGGTTCTCCCAAGGGGTTCTTTACCAGCTTTAAAACATTTATTCCCTCGTGTTTGCTTTCTTTAAGATTCCAATCACCCGGAATTTCGTCTTTCTGAAAAGCGATCAAACAAGTATCTTTTTCTTCTAATATTTGTTTTATCGCCAAAAGCTTATCATCTTCCTTCACCCTGCCAAAAAAGCTTTCTTCCAACTTGAAACCGGAAAAGTTTTCGCCAATATCCTGATTTCCCTGGTCTCCTTCAAACTTTTTCTGAAACCAGGCCGGATCTTTCTTCATCCAAAAAAGGTAGCGGGGCAAAAAGGGCTCATGGTTATTGTTAATGTAAACCCTACGGCAATCGCTTTCTTTAAGAGCAAGGGTTATTTCTTTATAGCCATAATGCCAGTACTTAAATTGGTCTTTTGAATAATGAGAAAAAAGCTCATGAAAATAGGAAAAGATGTTAAAAATTAAAAGCATGGCAAAACCAAGCACTAACACTTTTCCAAACTTGAGGCTAAGAGCCTGTTTTACCCCTAAGGCCATAAGAACCACAAAAGCAGGCAGCATAAGAAAAAGCCGCGTGGCTTGATTGCCTCCCTCGGCGGTGAGGGCAGAAGCAAGAGGGGAAAAAGCTAACCACAACCATAAAAACTTATGCTCTTTTTGGTCAAATTTTTTCAGGGAAAAATATATCCCCAAAAGGAGTAGCGGCAAAAAAGCCCACGGAAACATTCCAAAACCAGGAACGGAGTGTCTGGGATTGGGGTCGCCGGAGATAAAAAGGAACTGGGGAGAAAAAGAAGTTAAGTAATTTTCCCCAAATTTGTAACTAAATCGTGTTAACTTATTATAAAAAAATCTTTCTTTCAAGGAGTTATCGCCACTGCTTCGTTTTTTAATGATCCAGTTAATTGATGCAGGGTCGGAAAATATGCTTATTTTTGAAAAACGGTCGGATGCCTGGCCATTAAGCACTTTAAAACCTAAAGGTAAAACAGCTAAAAAAAAGACAAAACCGGGAAGAAGCAGTGGCTTAAGTTTTTTTGTTTCCTTTAGGCTCAAGATAACCAGGGAAAGGCCCCACAAAGGAACAAAAACATTTGCAGTATTGTAGGTATAAAAAGAAAGCGCAAAACAAAAGGCAGAAAAATAATAAAAAACTCTCCTTTTTTCTCCTTTAAGGAAAAAATAAGTTCCGGAAAGCACTAAAAACAAAAGTAAGGTCACCTCAAAAGCTGCTCTTGAATAATGAAGGTGCCAGTACGAAACTGACAGCAACAAGGAAGAAATTAAAGCAGTTTTTGAATCTTTAAATAAAAGCTTTACCAAAAGATACAAAAAGACAATTCCCAAAACCCCCCAAAAAACTGCCGGCAGCCTAACTCCCCATTCATTTAAACCGAAAATCTTGATAAAAGGGACAGCGCTATACAAAAAAAGAGGGGCCCTTGATTCAGAAAAAGATTCCATATAAAAAGGAAGAAAATTGCCCCGGTAGTCTCTGGCTGTTTTTAAAACCGAATAGGCTTGGTAGCCGACATCAATTTCATCTCCAAAAAGCTCCAAATTATCCAAGCGGTAAATTCTTAGGAAAAAAGATAAAAAGATAATTAAGGCAAGAAATACGGAATTTAAATATCTTTTCATTACTCCCCTTTTTTTGACTGATTCAATGAATAAAATCGGTAGATAATATAAAAGTTCATTAAAAGAAGAATTAACGAAAGAATTTTAACACTTGGCAGCCAATTTAAAAAGCTTACCCCAAAACCAATGTCTGGATAAAACCAAAGATTGTAAAGATTTAATAAATGAATAACCGAGATAGTTATGTAAATCGCCAAGGGCAAAAAACCCCAGGCAGTAAGCAGAGCAAGATAAGGAAAAGCAGGATATAGGTATCTTTCATGCATGTTAGTTAAAAACATAAAAGAAAAAAAGGAAACCAGGGCGAGACTAAAGAAAAAGCTTTGATTATTAAATTTATTTTTTTCAAATTTGAAAATAGTAGCCACAAAGCCAAGCGAAAAAAGGATTATTCCCCAAATTTTATAACTCAAATTTAAAAAAGTACCTACATCGGGTCTGGAAAGATCAATTCCAAAAATAATTGCCCAAAGATTAAAGGCATTGGCAGTAAGCATATTCCCCTGGCCTCCAATAATCCGGGCCTGATAAAGGCCCTTTAACCAAAGAACAGGGTTGCCATGAGTGAAAGGCAGGCTGATCAAGACAATAAATAAAAAAGATAAGGTAAAATTCAAAATAATTTTTGCAACCGGGACTTTTTCCCTCCAGAGAAGCAACAAAAACAGAGGTAAAAAGATTATCAAAGACAGTTTTACATATATTGAAAACATAAAAGCCAAAATTCCCCATAAATATTTCTTTTTCAGGGTTAAAAAGAATGCAAATAGTGCAAAAAAGTTTACCACCCCATCGGTCTGCCCCCAAACTGCGGAATTGTAAACTATTACCGGGTTAAATAAAAAAAGAGCAGCTCCAGACAAGGCTTTCTTTTTTTTCAAACCAAAGTGTAAAAGAAACTGATAAATAAGCCAGCCAATGCCAAGTTCAGCCAGAACTGAAGGCAATTTTACTAAAGCCGGATGTAAACTTTTTTCCAAAAAAGGGATAATGAAAGATGGAAAGGCAGGAATATTTAAGTTTACATACCAAAAAACATTAAAGATTCCCTGATTAACCTTACTTAATAATCCCCAAAGGTACATTGTTCCCGGTGGCTGGTTAGGCCAGGAAACCGTCCACACGCTACTTCCATAGAAATTTTTTGCACCATATTCCCAAAGCCTGTTCCCCCAATCAAGATGATTGCCCAAATCAGGGTGATAATGGCCAAAGATAAAAATCAGCCTGACAATCAAAGCAAATAATATAATCTTTTTCATTTAACTAATTCTACTCTTTCTTTTTCCAATTCTTCATAAGTTTTTGTTCTCAGTAAAAAAAGAATTGGCTCTTTTGAGGGAAGATTAACCTTGTCGACAGCGCTTAAAAGCGAAGGGATCTTGTGATTTAGGTCACTGCCAAAGTCGTTTCTCCCAGCCAAAATTAAAATTTTCTCCAAGTTTTCCTCTTTTAACTGGGAAGTTAAATACTGATCAAGAAAACTGCTTTTTAGCTTGCCAAAATAATATTTTCCAATTTGCTTTCCTTCAAACCAATCATTGCTAAAATACTGGTAGTCTTTAGCCTTAAACAAAGAAGGCTCATGCTTTGACCAAAATAAAAAGAAAATCATGGGCGGTTCGTATGAACTGCTTAAAATAACCTTGTCATAGCTTTCTGAGAGCTTATTAAGCTTAGTAATCCCTTCCTTAAATCCATAATGCCATAAGCGTTCTGACTCAAGCGGGTAATGATAATAGTAAAAGTGCAGGTAGTTAACTAAATTAATTGAGAGAAGAAATCCAGTAAAAACTATTAGTGCGTTTCTTATTTTAGCTTTCTTTATCCAGGTAAAAAACTCCCAAATTCCTAAGGCAACAAGTAATGACAAAGGCAAAACCATAAAAAAGAGCCTGGTGGCGTGAGTTCCGCCGTCGTAGGTAATTGATGAAGGAAGAGGGGCTAAAAAAAGAAAGGATAAAAAGAAAAGGCTTTCTTTAGCTGATAATAAAGAACCCTTCCCTGCTTTTAGTGTTTCAAAAACTTTAAAGAGCCCTAAAAGCAAAAACGGCAAAAATACAATCAGCACTCCTCCCATTTTTCCAATTCCGTGCCTTAGGTTGGGATCGCCTTTAAGAAAAAGAAAATCAAAAGAAAAACTGGAAATGAAGCTTCTCACTATTGTTGTGGCCCAGGAAAGCGGTTTATTGTGGAAAACATAAGCAAATTTAGGTGTAGCCATTCCCACCACCTGCTCGCGGTTGTGAACTGCGTCAACCAGCCTTTGCCTATCGATTTCAAACTTCAAGTTAGAGTCAGAAAAAATATTCAAATAAGAAAAACGGTGCAAACCTTCCCCCCAAAAAGCATCTTTGATAAAAGGGGAAAGAAATATAAAACAGACAAAGAAAGAAACTGATAATTTTTTTAAGTTAAAACTAAAAATTTCTTTTCCGTAAATTAGAAGGGCAGCAAAACAAAGCAAAGGCAGAAAAAGCCTTGAAGTGGCATAGGTATAAAAGCAAAGGCTAAGAGCAAAAAGCGAAAAAAGCAAAAATAAAAGTTTCTTTTTTTCCAAAAACCTGAAAAACGAAAAAAGCCCCAGAGAAAGCAAGAAAAACAAAGCGGAAACCTCAAATCCCGCCCTTGAGTAATGAATGTGCCAAGGCAAAATTGCCAAAATAAAAGAGGCGAGCAAAGAAAAACTATAGTTTTTGCTTATCTGTAAAACCAAAAAGAAAAAGGCAATTACCCCAAGCACCCCGTAGATGGCTGCTGGCAGCCTCACCCCCCACTCGTTTAAACCAAAAATCGAAATCGTTCCGGCTGCAGAATAAAGATAAAGAGGCGCTCTGAAGTCGGCAAACGAACGAAAGGAAACCGGCCATTTATTGCCAAAATAATCGGCTCCTGTTTTTAAAAAGCTGTAAGCTTGGTAACCCAAGTCAACCTCATCGGAAAAAAGCGCCGGCGGATACTGGTTTAATTTATAAAACCTTAGGACAGAAGCAATAATAATTATAATTAACAATAAAAAAACTTGCTTTTTTTTCATTTTTTGCCTGTAAAAAGCTTTCTAATTTTCTGCCCGCTTAAAATAATAAAAGTGATTAAAAAATGGTTTAAGCTGCCGTGATAAATCTTGCTTGAAGGAACAAGTCTTCGCCATTGATCTTTCGGTTCTGCCAGTTTTTTACCGCTGGCTCCGTGCTCGTGAATGATCTTTGAGGAAGGAAGATAATAAATTTTATATCCTGCTTTTCTTGCTCGGCGGCAAAAATCAAGGTCTTCAAAATACATAAAATACCGCTCGTCCAGCATTCCCACTTCATTAACAATCTCTTTTGAGACTAGCATCGCTCCTCCGGAAACCGCCTCAACCTCAACCGGCCTATCTCCCTTTGGATAGTATTTTGAAAAATAATCTTTTTTCCCCAACCAATATTCTAAAATCGCTCTTTTAACGGTTGGCAATAAAAAGCAAGACCCCTGCACTGAACCGTCGGGATTTAGCATTTGGGCTCCAATCACAGCAGGCTGCACTTTCTCCGCAAACTCTAAAAGGCTCTTAAGCGAATTTTCAGTAAGCTTTGTGTCTGAATTTAAAAGCAAAATATTTTCTCCTTTTGCTATCCTTATACCTTGATTTGCCGCTTTGGCAAAACCAAAATTTTCTTTGTTTTCTATCAGCCTGAGAGTGATCGGTGATCGGTGGTCGGTGGTCGGTGAATTATCTACTAGCTCCCTTAAGTACTCTACGCTTCCGTCTTTTGAAGCATTGTCAACGACAATGATTTCGGTTACCGGTAATTGGTTATCGGTTACCGGTTTTTTGTTTTTACCGACAACCGATCCCTGATAACTGATTCCCGATAACTGATCCCTGATCACCGACTCAAGGCACTTTCTCAAAAGTTCCTTGGTGTTGTAGCTGACAATGATAATTGAAAGATTCATGTTATTTGCCGACAATAAAAAAAGTCCGCTGGCCAGACTCAAGCGCCGGGATTTCTTTGTAATTAATTATTTCTCCGCTTCCGCCGATTGAGGTTAGCACCAAGCCGTTTTCAGGAAAAGGATCAAAATCCCTGGGCCACATTTTAAGGTCTTCTTTGGGAAAAAATACTTCCCTAAAAAATTGCATGTCGGTAAAGTGGCGGTTGTAGTCGTCGTACTCAACATAAGGAGTTTTGCCGGTTTCCCTTGAAAGCTCTGCCAAGCTTTTAAAGGCCTCGTTAAAATTTGGAGAAAAGTCCTGGCTGATTCTTTTAGGGTAAGGCCCAAAATAATGCTTTAAAAAGTCAGAATAAAAAAAGCCAACAGAAAGTATCACCGCCGACAAAAGCGCATATTTTAAAACTGCGGTTTTGTATTCCAATATTTTTTTTACTCCCAAAGTAAAAATAAAAGTCGCCAGAGGAATATACATCATTAAGCGGCTGGCCCGGTATACTGAACCAACTCTCATCAAAAGAACCGGGGTTAAGATAAGAGTAAGGAAAACAAAGTAGTATTGGTGTTTTTTTTCTTTAGCCAGCTGAAAAAGCCCAAGAAAAAAAAGAAAAAAGGTCGGACCCAAAAAAATTCCGTGCCTGCCGGTGGAATGGGTCAGCATGCTGTCGCCTTTGGCAAAAAGAAAGGAAAAATCAAAATTGCCAAAATAGATAAGCGCTGACTCATAAAGAGAAGTTGGAATAAAAACCCGCGGGTCATAAACAGCGCCGGCGTAGCGGGAATTCAACCAATTTACAGGCAAAAGAAAAGGACCAATTCCGATTAAGAAATAAAACAAAGGTTTGGCTTTAATTAAAAGAGCCTTAATTTTTTTTAAATCCGGCAGGGGGTAAAAATCAAGGTAAAGAAAATAAAAAACTGATAAAACTAAATAAACCGGCACCATTGCCCGCATGCCCTTATAAGAATAAAAAGAAATCCCCAAAAAAATCCCCGAAATAAGCGCTTTATAGGGTTTTGGCTTAAGCGAATAGGAAAGAAGAAAATAAAGCCAGACCATAAAAAAAGGAAGCAGGGCCATATTTTCCAATACCAGATGGCTTTGAATCATCATCGAAGGAGCGGTTAAATACAAAACCAAACCAATTAGACTTAAAAACTGGGAAACAAAAAGTCTTAAAAGCTTATAAAAAAGAAAGCCGGAAACAACAGCATAAATAACGCTGATAAGCCGCAGGTTAAAATATGACTTTCCCAAAATTTTAAAAATTAAAGCGGCAAAATAAACATTGCTCGGCTGTTTCCAATCTTTTCCGTCAAGGGTAAGAATAAAAACCGGCAATAAACGGCCGTTTTCGTCATGAAGATCATCTGAAATTAAAGCGGCATTATACCCGATGGAAGCTTCGTCAAAGTTAATTCCCGGAGGAACTTCGGTTAATTTGTAAGAATACAAAAAAAAGAAAGAAACAAGGATAACAACCCAAAGATATTTGTATGCAATTTCAAGCAGTTTCATTTTTCGCGTGGGCTAGCAATAGTTTAGCAAAAATTGCCATCTTAAGAAAGATAAGAACCCGAAGAACTGCCAGATTGGAAAAAAGCGAAATTAGCAAAGGAATTCTTGGTGACCACCAAAAATGGTAAAGGTTAATAAAGTGAATTAAAGAAAGAGCAACAAACAAATAAAGCATTTTTTTGTTAAACCCAGAGAGAATTGCCAAAACTGCCGCCGCTGTATAGAAATAACGCTCATGCATCCTTGGTAAAAAAAGAAAAGAGGCAAAACTAAAAAGAAAGGCTGAAAAAAGAAAACTTTTTCGGTTATTTCTTTTCCACTGATAAAAAGCAATCACTCCGCCAAAAAAAGTAAAAACGGCAAAACCCCACAAGGATAAAGGGATTCCCAAGAAAAGCGATCCGGCCGGCCTTTGATCAAATCCAAAAAGAAAAGACCAAAAATTAAAGGCATTTGAGGCAAGAAAATCTACTTCGCCTTTAAAGCTGCCAAAATAAAAACTGAAAGCCCACGCAAGAGTATTTAAAGGCTGGATGGGAAAATATAAAATATAAGCCAAAATAGCAAAAAAAGCAGCGCCAAAGATTCCATCCATAATTTTTCTTTTTCCTAAAAAATATATTAAAAAAGCCGGTAAAACAAAAAGACCTGTTGGTTTTACCAGGGCAGACAAACCTAATGAAAAAGTTGCCAACAAAAATTTACTCTTGAAAGTTAAATAAAAAGCCAGCAGGATAAAAAAGGCGTAAATGCTGTCTATCTGCCCCCAGTGGGCGCTGTTATACCAAAAAGGCGGCAGCAAGAGGAAAAGAAGAGAGGAAACCGCCGCCGCTTCTCTCTTGCATCCTGCCAAAACCGCGGTTTTAAAAATCAGAAATGCACAGCCAAAATCAGCAAAAATTGCAGGCAGTTTATTAAAAGCTACCCCTCCTTGATAGCTTTGATAAATGAAAATGAAGTTTGAAGGGAAAAATGACAGCTTGACATTAAGCCGCCATAAAATTTCGCCGATTAGTTCGTAAAAACCGCGCCAAAGGTAAATAAGGTAATAGTAAATCGGAGGGTAGGTTGCCGGCATAGCATTAGGAACCGACTTCCCTAAAAACCCCAAAAAATCTTTTTTATCCCAAAGGTATTTTGACCAATAAAAAAAGTTGTCGCAGTCACTGTGACGCCCCCAAGGAAAAAAAGCGATTCTCAACAAAAAAGCACCAAACAAAGAAAGCTTAATCTTAAAGTTGCTCATGGGTAAAACTGAAGGATATTTTTCTTAAGATTGCAGAAAAAATGACTTTAAAATACCCCGGCGCGAAAAAAGCCCTTTTAAAAAGATAAACTAAATGATTAAAAAAATCTGAAGGACTGTCTAAATGTTTCCAATTTAAAAGCAGAAAGTTTCTTTCTTTTATTAAAGAAATGTCTTTTTTGTGCTTATGAAGAGCAAAATTTTCCGGATTGATTGTTGCCTCGTGTTTGTGGTTTACCTTTGCCTTGGGCTCCCATAAGCACTTATAGCCCTTTTTTTCGGCCCGTATTCCCAAATCAATATCTTCAAAATAAAAAGGAAGAAAAATTTCATCCATTCCCCCTATTTCCCGCCAAAGCTTTTTTCTGAAAACTGAGCTTCCCCCGCTCGGCCAGGAAGCAAAAGAGGTTGTTTTTTCCGGTTTTGTTTCAACAATTTCAATAAACCCTTTGTTCCAAGCCAGCCTGCCGGGACCAAAACTGCCCTCATTAAAAGAAACAGAAAAAACCTTTTCGTCTTCAAAGTGCGGCAAACAGGAAACTAAAAAATCTTTATCCGGAATCACATCAAGATTTAAAATTGCCACCAAATCAGCTTTTGCTTCTTCCATTCCCCGGTTGCAAGAAAAGCCATAACCATAGTTCCTTTTATTCTCCAGTACCTTAACTTGGGGAAAATTCTTTTTTAGGAAAGAAACAGAATTGTCTGAAGAGCCGTCATCAACAACCAAAATCTCTTTAACCTTATTATCTTTGTTTTCCGCCGCCTCAACTACTTTTGAAAAGTTATGAGAGAGAAGTTTTTCCCCGTTCCAGCAAGTAACAAGGATAGATACATCCATGAGGAAATTTTAGCATAAAGAAAAGACGAAAGAGAGATTAGTTCAGATACCTGGTGATTTTGCTGTTTTTCATCAGCTCATCAATCCAAGTTCCAAAAGCTTGGTTAATCTTCTGTTCTTTAAGAATGTTTCTCGCCTCTTCTTTCTTGCCTTCATCGTCTGCGGCGGTTAAGGACTGGCTGTTGTTTTCAACAAAATCCGCAATTTCTTCATCGGAAATAACCACTTCATTGGCAAGAAGTTTGTTCACCTGGATTTTTAATCTCATTTGCTCTTTAAAGTCCTCAAGGGTCATGCCTTGAAACTTTAAAATGTCCTCAAGCTTGGTGTCTGGCCCTAGGCTTTCTGATACTTTTTTTACTTCTTCATCAACTTCGTCTGAAGTAACGGCAATGCTGTTTTTGGCTGCTTCTTCGGCGACTAACCTCTCGACAATCAAATTTTCAAGAACTTCCTTGCCAAAAGTTTTAACCATCCTCTCGTTAAGTTCATATCTGAAAATCGGCTTGCCATTAACTGTAGCTGCAAAAATCCTGTCTCTAAACAAGTATCCCAAAAGACCTAAAATAACCACCATCAGAACAAAGATAAGAGAAAAGGTGTTTATTTTCGGACCGGAATTTTTTACAACAGGAGTTTCGCTGACAGTAAGTGTTTCTACGGAAACAGCTTCAACAATGTTTTCCTGGGTTTTGGGTAATGACTTGGTTTTTCGAACAGGTTTTTTGGCTGCGGGTTTTCGGGTTGACTTTTTTTCTTTTTCCATAAAGTAAAGTATAAAACCAAAATTAAGTTTTGAAAAGAGGCAATTTTTATTATTTCACCGCCTTAACTGCCTCAAGCATTCCCCAAAGAAACTTTTTATCTTCAACTACGCTCAAGCCGTTTTCTTCCAAAAAATTCTGCAAGCTTCTTCTCTCTTTAAAACTGTTAACATGAGTTTCCCGCCAGTGCTTTCCCCAGGTCATTAAAACTATCTGCCATAAAACTAAAAAAAGAAGGCTGTCGGTGGGAACAAGAATAATTAAATAACCTCCCGGCCTTAGAACCCTCTTCATTTCCAAAATAGCTTTCTTGGGATCAAGAATATGCTCCAGTGCTTCAAGACAAAAAACTGCTCCAAATTGATTGTCTTTAAAAGGCAGGTTTTCAGCGTCGGCAACCATAAAACTCATTTTTTCTTTGTTCTTAAATCTTTTTGCCGCATACTCAACCGACTTTTTTAAAACATCAATGCCGATAATTTTTTCGGCCTTAGTTTTTTTGAAAATAATTTCCGAGAAAGTTCCGTCTGCACATCCAATATCCAAAATAGCGCCCTTAACAGGGGTGCTTATTTTGCTAATATTCTTAAACCGTTGAAAATGCCAAAAACGCTGGAAAATATTTTTTTTGATACTTTCCTCGTAATAGTTCGGGGGAACATTGTGATGCAGCCTGGCTGCTTCTTCTATCATCTTTTAAATTAGTAACCAGTAATAGTTTTTTTCCTTTTGCTTAATAATAAAACAAATAAAACCGTTGCTGCCAGCCCTGAACAAATAATTCCTATTTTAAAGGAAACAGGGCTGTAAACAAATTTGACTAAATGTTTTCCCGAAGGAACATATACTGATTGAAACGCATAATCAGCTCGAAAAACTTCAGTTTTCTGGTCATCAACAAAGGCTTTCCACCCCGGATAATAGTTCTCAGAAAGAAAAATAAAGGCAGGCTCCTTCAAGTCAACCTCTATCTCATTAAAACCCGGTTTTTGGACTCTCCAAACCAGCTTATCTTCTTTGGATGTCTCTGTTTTTAAAGAAATAACACCAGGATTTTTTTCAAGTATAATGGTCTTTTTCAAGTCAAAATCTTTGCTCTGTAAAAACTGGGCAATTTCTTCTTTTGAACTGGAAATAATATAGTCTCTAACCAAAAAGGCCCTCGGAAAACAATCTTTATTTTTTAAAACATCGACTGACTTGTCGCTGAAAATTACCGAAAACTTATCCAACCGGAACTGATAACCAGGCCTACCCTCAATACTTACTCTGTCCCTATCGTCTTTTTTTACTGACAGCAGATAACAAATATTGCTCAGGTCAAGAAGCCTTGAATGATAGTTGTTTATCTTTGCATAACGGTCTTTTGGTCTAAGGATTGATCCTCCGTCAACAAGGGAAATCATCTCCGCTGTTCTTAGGGGATACATCGGGTCATAAGCAGAGAAAGTGTCGATTCCATACGGCATCAGCATGTTCATCGGAATAGCATCTCCCCCCTCAACTCTAAAAATTCCTTGTTTTTCTTTTAAAAATGTTATAACCGGAGTTTCCGGATAAACCAAATCAGGCTTAGTAAACGGAAGAAATTTCCACCCAAAACGGAAAAGTTCTAATATTAAAACTAAAAAGATCAAGATTAATGAAGCTTTTTTAGTAATTCTATTTTTAAAATTCAAAGCGGCAAGTGCCAATATCATTGAGGATAATACCAGCGAGGGCAGCACTAAATTCCTCATGCCAACCTTTAAGTTTCCATAGCAAAATTTATCCAGATAAATAAGTGCTTCTTGAGCTAGTTCCCTGGAAGCATATTTAACAATTGCTATTGAAAGCAAGGTGCCAACACCAAACCCACCCAAGATTATTAGTGGCAAATATAACGCCCTTAAATATTTTTTTTCAAACTTATGGTTTAACAATATTTCGAAACCAAAAGCAGAAAGAGAGGCAATGGAAAAACAGGAAAGGAAAAGGATCCTTGAGGCTCCCGAAGCCCCTAGCCCAAAAAAATTGCCTTTATAGAAAAGTTTCATTAATGGAGTAGGAAAAGCCAGCGCCAGTGTAAAAAAAAGTAATACGATAAAAAAGGAAACAATTTTTTTCTTTTTTATCCAGGAAAAAGCTGTTCCCGCCAAAACAACAGAAACAATCCCGCAATATCCGCAAATAGCCGTATAATCGGTCTTGCCCCAGAAATTGCCAGTGACAGGATTCCCGTAGTAATCCGGGGCGAAAAAAGAGATGATATACGACCAAGGCAGATAAACCTGGTCAAAAGGTAAACTCTCAAGCCGCCGTTGGGAATTTAAAAAAAGCTCTATCGTAGGAACAATCTGGACACTTGCCAAAATTATACCAAGCGCCACAAAGGAAAAAACAAGCAAATTTTCCTTCCTGGGGACCCCAAAAACCCAGAAAACATAGAATATTAAAGTTAAAAATGAGTAAATAATTATTTGAGGATAACCGGAAAATATCTGCAAACAAATTGCCAAGCTGGTTAGTATTAAAAATAAAATATTTTTAGAATGATAGAACTTATTTATTGAATAAAAAATGAGAGGAAGAAAAGCGGCAGTAAAGCCGTGGATATTAAGTTCCATCCACATAATGTTAAAGCCGCAAAAAGCATAGATAATCGCTCCGGCAATGCTTGAGAATTTACCAAGATTAAACGACCTTAAGAATAAATAAGTAAAGAAGGCCGCCAGCAAGGGCTGAAGGGAAGTCTGTAACCCCCAAGCAGTCAATTTTGGTAGAAAAACAAATAATAAATTTGTAGGATTTAGAATTCCAATCAGCACATTTGAAAACAAGGGACAACCTCCGAACAACGAGGAGTTCCAAAGCGGTAGAAATCCTTCCTTAATTTGTTCCATGGCATATATCTTAAAAGGATAAAATTGAGAAACAGAATCGGCAATAAGAGGATTTTTCACTGGAACCCCGACCTCATAGCCCCATTTGTAGTCAAGCCAGGGGTAATATGCGCCAATAACCAAATCTGCCGGAAGAGGGATTAATCCTTTCAGGAAGAATTTCCAAAAAAAGACTCCTACCAAAAATATAATTAATAAAAAGGGCCAAGTTTTTAACAAAATGTTTTTCAAATTAGTAATCATTTTTTACTTGAGATTTTTTTAATTTTATTACTTCCCTTAAAAGAAAAAGGCCATAAATCACAAAAGAGGCCAATGAAACCCCTAGCCCCAAGTAAAAGCTTTTAGGTTTATATTCAAAGTCAATGCGGTGCTTACCTTCAGGAACACTGAGAGCCCTAAAAGTATAATTGGCCCGTAAAATTTTAGCTTTTTGCCCGTCAATAAAAGCTACCCAGCCAGGATAAAAATTATCCGATAAAAAAATTATTCCCGGCTTTTCGGATTCGGCAACAAAAGAGACTTTATTGGGTAAATACTCACTCCATACAACTGAACCCGGAACGATATTTTCTAAAATCGGCTCGATTTCCGGTTTTTCTTCTAAAATCACTTTTTTAGAAAGGTCGGAAGTTTTTAAAAGATTAATCAATCCTAAATCGTCTTCTGCAACTGCAAAGTCATAAACCCAAAAAGCACGCGGTAATGCCTTTTGGTCTTCATAAACAACTACGGTTTTATCTTCAAAAACCGCCTTAAAGCGGGGGTTTGCAAAAACTGCCGGCGGGCTGCCGGAAGGAGAAAAAAACCCTTTTTCATCAGTCTTTTTTGCCAAAACATAATTAATGTTAAGAATCGGGTATAAATTTGAGTCAAAGCCGTCGATAAGAAAAACCCTGGAAATATTTTCTTTAACTTCCCCTGTTTTAAGCAGGGAAAGAAATTCTCCTGTTCTTTTTGGCATCAAGGCATCATAGCCTGATATTGTTTGAAGTTTATAAGGCATAAGAAAATTTTGGGGAATCACCTCGCCTAGTTCCACCCTAAAGGGAGATTTTTCCAATTTTTGCTTTCCGACAAGAAAATCCAAAACCGGAGTCTTTGGGAACAAAAGCTCTTTTTTTGAAAAAGGAAGGTACTTTTGGGTCGAATAAATGAGCTGCGCCAGGGTAATCAAACAAAAAACAAAAGCAAAAAAGTATTTATATTTCTTTAACTTTTTAAAACTCAATAAAAACAGGCAAAAACCGGAGAAGGCAAATGCGGCAAAGGGAATAACAAGGTTTCTTTGAGCGACACTCTTAAAAACCGGGTTTTTAATTTGGTTGGAAATTAAATAAGTTAACAAAAATAAAGCAAGCAAAATAAAGATTGAAAAAAGAAGTTTTTTCCTTGCCCTGGTTTCGCTTAGCATTTTTTCAAAACCGTAAGCAAAAAGAACAGCCAGGGAGAAAGTGGTCATAAAAAGAGCCCTCGCCGAAACTCCCCCTGACAAAAAAAGTATCTTTTCCAAAATTTTTCCCAGCGGGTTTTCAAAAATTAAAATAAAGGAAAAACCTAAAACTGCCCACCAAAAGAAAATGTTTTTTTCTTTTTTTAAAAAAAATAAAGAAAAAAACAGCAATATTAAAGTGCCGGTGCCCATAAAAAAGTAGAAGTTGTCATAAAAAGCCGTGCCAAAATAATTCCCGGTGGCAGGGTTGCCAAAAAAATCCGGAGCCAGGGCGGTCGCTAAATTGACAAAAGGAAGATAGGAAGCATTACTGGCGGTAACGGTCGGATCAATTTTTCTTATTGAATTCTGAGTCAACTCAAAACCCGGAAACAATTGAACTGAAGCTAAAAAAATCCCCCAGAGAAAGAAGCCAAAAAAAAGAAGGAATTTTTTATATTCAAAAGATTTTTTTAATTCCGGTATAAGATAAAAAAACAAAACATAAAAGCCGCAAATAAGATAAGAATAAATAACGACGGGGATATAACCTGCAAAAATTTGGAAAGCAACGAGCAATGGCAATCCAAAAAGGTATCTTCTTTTGTTTTCTCCCAGAATTTTATCAATAAATAAAAGAAGCAAAGGCAAAAAAAGGGCTGTGTGGCCGTGGACATTATATTCAAGCCAGGCTGTCTGAAAACCTGAAAGCGAAAAAGTAATGCTTCCCAAAAGCGAAGGCATTACTCCAAGTTTCTTGTTCCTTAAAAATATATAAAAAGCAAGCATGGTTATAAGGGGCGAAAGCATTACCCCAAAAGACCAGGCAAAGGCTTTGGGCAAAAACAAAAAAAAGGCATTAACATAAGAAAACGCTGCCGACTGAAAATTGGCAAGAAGAGGCATGCCGCCAAAGTAGTATGGATTCCAAAGCGGCCAACTGCCAGAAGCATACTGGTCAATAACAAGCTGCCGCCAAGGGTAAAGCAAAGAAGGAATGTCGGAAATTAAGGGATTCTTAACCGGCACTCCGGTCAAAAATCCCCATTTATAGTCAAGCCAGGGGAAGTAAACGCCGGTAATAATGTCTGCCGGGATTGGCAGCAAGCCTTTTAAAAATACCTTGTGAAACAAAACAAACCATGCTAAAAAAAGAAATAAAAGTGCAAAATATTTTAAATTTTTTTTAATTGTCGGCATTGGTTTTTAACCCGCCCCAAAGAAGTTTGACTACATAAAATAGCGAGGCTCCGGCAAAAAGGCTTCTGACAAGGCTTTTAAACTGGAAAACATTTGTATATCGGCCAAGCAAGTCCGAAAGCCCGGCTGCTTTGTCTAAATCCGGCCAAAGCGGGTTAAAAAGCCCGTAAGAAAGCGAGGGCTCAAACATTAAGGTTAGAACCAGCCAGGAGATAAAAATGGTAAAAGTTAAAAACCAATTTTTAAAATTATTCTCTACCAGCTCCCAAATTAAAAACGGAGTAACCCATAAAAACCATTGGGGGTGAAAATGGGTAACGCTAAAGGTCAAAAGCAGCGCTGAAGCAAAGTAAACAGGCAAATCGCTTTTCTTTTTTGAGTAATAAGCGGAAAAACAAAGAATGCTTAACCCTAAAATAAACGGATAAATTACTTCCGCCCCTGATAAAGGCCAGCCCATAAAAAGCATTTTCTGGCTTTTGGGAGAAAATACCTGAGCCCGAAATGCCGGTGAGTTTACAAAAGGAGCAATAAAAAAGATAAAAGGCGCTACGCCAAAAACAAGGTTTTTTATCTTTTCCGAAAATTTAATGTTGCTTAAAAAGGCCAAAGGAAAAAGCAAAAAAAGAGGGTACATTTTAAAAGAAGCGGCAACTCCGACAGAAAATGCTGCCCAAGAAAATTTCTCTTTTTTAAAAAGGTAAATACCCAAAACGCTAAAAAAGGCTGGCAAAAGGTCGAGCTGGCCAATCATGAAAGTGGCATAGATTGTAACCGGGTTAAATATCCAAAGAGCGAAAGCAAGATTCTTCTTTTTCAGATCATCAAAAAGCCCGGCCAGTAAAAACGCCAGGCCGACATCAAAAAAGAGATATGGAAATTTAAATAAGAAAAGGTTTAAGAAGAGATCATTTCGGTAATGAATCTGGCTCAGGTTTTCCATGAGGAATGGAACAAAGTTTGGGTCTGAAAACGGCTTAACTATTACTCTAAAAAGCCCTAAGGTGAAGTAGGTTAAAGGAGGATAAATAAAAATATCGCTGACCCCAAAATTTTTTACCAAAGGATGCGTTTGCGGCAACTCAGCCAGAGTGTCATAAAGATTTATCTTTCCTTCATAAGCAAAAAAGTAGGCGCTAAAAGAATGGCCCAAAATATCGGGATGAAGCGTAACCGGCATTAAAACCAACCTGAGAAGAACCCCGATTATCAAAACTTTCCAAAAGCTAAAACCTTTCTCTTTTTTACTTTCTTTCATTCTCGAAAATTTGATAAATTTTTTCGGAAAATTTTTCTTTTGAAAAGGCTTCACTCCTTAGGATAGCATTTTCTGACAGTTTCTTCATTAATTGGCCGTTACCGGCAATCTCAAGAGTTTTTTTAACAAGCTCTTCTTTTGCTAACCACAAAAAACCGTTTTCACCCTCTTTTACAATTTCTTTTTGCCCTCCTTTTGCCATAACTACAGGCACGCACCCGGCTGCCATTGCCTCAACGGTTGTCATGCCAAAGTGTTCAACTTTTTCCGGATTTTTTTCTTCATCAACCTCAAACCCTGAAGCAGTCCAAAAAATTTTAGCTTTTCCGTATAGCTTAAGAAGCTCGGCAAAAGGAGGGTTTTCAATAATCAAAATGTTATATCCTTTGGCCAAATTTTTAAGCGTTTCTACATATTCCTTTCCTCCTATCTCGCTTCCCCCTGCCAAAACCAATTGCCAATTATTTATGGAATGTCTATCAACCAATACCTTAAAAGCATCAATCAAAACATCTTGCCTTTTCCCTTGCAAAAGCTGAGAAAAACGGCCGACAGAAAGAATAGTGTTTTCCTTTTTTAACGGCTTAAGCGGGGTAATGTCAACCGGAGGGTAAACGACAAGAGAATCGGCTTTAAGGCCCGAATCAATAATGCCTTTAGTAAAGTCGGAATTGCAAATAATTTTTCTAATGTTTTTTAATTTTATAGAATTTAGAACAGGTTTTTTTGAGAGGTTGGTAAAAGGGACCTGAAAATGAAGAAAATTATTCTTTCCAAACATGAAAGGAATACTGCCGTCAGAAACATAGAACAAAACATCATATTTTTTTTCAAATTTTCTTCTCTCAAAAAGAGATTTTCCCGGTGAATAGCTAACAAAACCAAGAGGCTTAATTTCCAAACCAAATCTCTCTATTAGCTTTTCTTTAATAGTTTCATCCTGCCAAAAAAGATCCACTTTCCAACCTTTTTTAAGCATTGCTTCGGCAAGGGAAAGGCAGTACCTTTCTCCCCCACCAAGAGTATCCAAATAAGGATCAAATATGCCAAGTGTTTTTGTCGTGCTTGTTTTTTTCATTTCTTTTTTGACTCAATTTGCATCTCCCAAAGCCTGGCATAACTTATAAAGACGCTGAAAACCTGATAAAAAGCTTCAATTATCCCTTCTGTTCCGTCCCTAAAAGCCTGCAGCTTAACTGCTCTTTTGTAAAACTCTCTAAACATGGCAGAAACAAATCTTTTGACATTCATTGGTGGATGCCCGGCATCAAACATTTTTTGGGCTTCAATCTTTGACCAATTAATCGTGTTTTTAAACTTATGTTCCAAGCTGCCCCGGTGGCTAAAATGAACAAGGGCTTCCTTAAGATAGCCTGTTTCTCCTTCAATTTCCGGCTGCTCGTGCAAGTCTCCTTTCCAGGTTTTTAACTTGTCTTTTCTCATCAGCCTGAGAACATAATCCGGCCACCAACCGCCAAAATGAAGTTCTTTAGTTAACCTGACATTTCTTCTTGGAATTGCATAAGCTGAAAAGTTGCTATCTTTGATAACCTCCTCAACTTCTTTTCTTAAAACCGGTGTTACTCTCTCGTCGGCATCGACATATAAAAGCCACTCTCCTTGCGCTTTTTGAGCACCAAGATCCCTTCTTTCCGAAAAACTGGATTTTTCGTCTGCGACATAAATCTTATTAATTCCGTGTTCTTTTACGATTTTTAATGTTTGGTCGGTAGAATAATGGTCAACCACAACAACTTCCGGAGCCCATTTAACCGACTCCAAACAGTCGCCAATAATGTCTTCTTCATTTTTAGTAAGAATGATCACGGACAGTTTCAATTCTTTTTTCATTTCCAAGATCCTTTTCCTAAATTTCCTTTGTAAAAGTCCAAAATTGCCTTTTTCTGCCATTTTCTGCCTTTTCTTAAAATCCAAAGACTCTCCTTTAGCAAAGCAGCTTTCGATTTGAAAGGAGCATGTTTTATCCCAAAAAGCATTCTGTTTCTGGTCAAAAAATAATCGTGAAGATCAGAACCTGAGCCGGAAGAGCCGGCATTAAGGTGCCAAATCACTGACTTCGGCTCATAAAAAAGCTTGTAGCCTGCTTTTTTGGCTCGTTGGCAGAAATCATTTTCTTCATAATAAAGATAGTATTGGGGGTTAAAAAGGCCGATTCTTTCAAAAACTTCCTTTTTTACCAGCATCAGGCAACCATTAACATATTCTGTTTCTTCCCTTTTTTCATACTGGCCTTTATCAACTTCGTCTACTCCCCGATGGGAAGCGTAAACATTAAGCCAGTCTATTTTCCCTCCGGCGTACCAGATAACATTGCCCCTTTCTTTCTCACTGTATTTATCCTTAAAATACTCGAATCCTTTTTCAAAATAAATTTTCCCCCCGATAACTCCTGCATTTATTTCTTCTTCTGCCGCTTTTATTAAAAAAACAAGAAAGTTTTTATCAACCCTGGTATCATTATTAAGCAAACAAACATAATCCGCTTTATTTTCTAAAGCCTTTCTTATTCCCACATTGTTTCCTTCCGCAAACCCCAGATTTTCTTTGTTTTCGATCAGCCTGAGAGTGATCGGTGACCGGTTACCGGTAATCAGCGAATTGTCTATTAACTCTCTTAGGCGCTCAGTACTTCCGTCTGTTGAACCATTATCAACAACATATATCTCAAGATTAAAATCTTTTACGTCGGCTTTCACAATTGAGGAGAGGCAATTGCGGGTCATTTCAAACCCGTTCCAGTTTAAAATTATTAAGGCTACTTTTCGCATACGGCAATTATCCAGGGAAAGGCTAACTCAATATTAACTTTACCATAATCTTTAAGAAGCATTTTCTTAAAAGACTCAATATTCCAAAAATTCACATGTTCAGGATGTCTACCTAAGCTTTTAATATAACTTCCGCCAAGAAAGGATAGTAAAGAAAACCAAGGCTCGTAAGGAACAGAAAAAATCGCCTTTTTGGATATTTTTTTAACTTGCCCAACGGCAACATTGGGCTCCTTAAGATGCTCAAGCACTTCTAAAACAATCGCTAAATCAAAAAAATCTTTATTGAAATTTAAATTATAGATATCTCCTTTTATGTATTCTGCTTTCGGGTTTTTTTTCTTTGCTTCTTTTAAATGCTGGTCGTTAGTATCTATTCCGGTAATTTTTAAATTTGGCTTTCTTTCCAGAAAAAAACTTTCAGGGTATCCTTCCCCACACCCAATATCAACAATCTTTTGCGCGTCCAATACATCAATCTTTTCATTGATTTTATTAAGAAAAAAATCTACAAACTTTCTTTTTATAAAATGGGTGTACTTCTTTTTATCTTGGCTCTCCTTCATGAATTAATTTTCTTTGTAATAAATAATAAGCTCGGCCAAAAGCCCTGATAAAAAAAACTGCAACCCCGAAATTATTAAAAGAACGCCCAAAAAGAGCAACGGCCTGCCTCCGATAGCTTCTCCGGAAAACCAAACAATTGTTAAATATGAGCAGGCGATTAAACCCATTAAAATCATAACTCCTCCGATTAAGCCAAAAAGATGAAGCGGCCTTAACTTAAAATTTGTTAAAAACAAAATTGTAAACAAATCAAAAAATCCGCGCAAAAATTTTGAATAACCGTATTTGGATGAACCATATTTTCTTTGTTCATGCTGGACCTCAATTTCACCAACCTTAAATCCTTCTCTTGACGCCAACACCGGAATGAATCGGTAAAGGTCTCCATAAAGATTTATGTTTTCCGTTACTTCCCGGCGGTAAGCTTTTAGCCCGCAGTTAATGTCATGAAGATAAACCCCGGTAGTGATACCAACCACAAAATTAAAAACCCGGGAAAAAACAACACTTAAAAAAGGATCGTTTCTTTTCTTCTTCCAACCGGAAACCAAATCATATCGTGAAAGCTCGGAAATAAGCTTGGGAGTCTCTTCCGGCCTATCTTGAAGATCAGCGTCCATGGTAATTATCTCTTCTCCCTTAGCCGCTTCAAAACCAGCCATTAAAGCTTTCGATTTCCCCTGGTTTCTTTTAAAACTAACAAGCCGGACTTTTGTATCCTTCTTGGCAATTTCCTCAATAACTTCACCTGACCCGTCGGTTGAGCCGTCGTTCACAAAAATTAATTCAAACTTTTTATCTTTAAAAACTTCGGCAACTCTTTGATAAAGTTCTTTTAAGCTTTCCTTCTCGTTATAAACCGGTGAAATAATTGAAATCATAATTTTTCTAATTTAAAAAGACTAATCCCGTTTTTGATAGCCCATTTTTTTGATATCTCAGCCGGCAAGAAAGAGCTAATCTCCCAAACCGGATAATTCAAAATATTCTCCGTGTCCCTTCCGATAACATACAAAGTATCCGAGACAGGATACTCTTCAACTCTCTTTGGAGTTTTTCCTGCCAATTGTACAAAATAACGGTAGGTGTAAGCGCGGGTATCGCCGTCCAAAAGATTAGCAATGTTAAAATCGCCAGCAGCATCATTAACAATAATAAAGGAAGTTTTTCTTACGCCTTCCAAGTCCCAGCCTTCGGGCATGTTTTTCTGAGAGAAACTTATTTTGCCTAAATTGAGGATTACTAAACTTGCCAAAAGAAATAAGCCCAAGTACTTAAGTCTTCCAAGAATTATCTTTTCAAAAATAATCCCCGTCAGAAGAAAAATATACGGGTAAAGCGCTCCCAAATAATGAACAAGAATTTGGCCAGGATACAGGCTAGCCACTATCAAACCTGAAAACAATAAAAAAAGATTTAAGCCCAAAAACTCGGATTTCCGGTTTTTATTAAAGACGGTAAAAACACCGAAAGCAATTGCCGCTGCCGCCAAAACAGTAAGCAGGCGGGGATAAGAATAAAAAAGAGAAAAATATACTGCCTCTGAAAAATTAAAAAAAATCTTTCCCAAAAACCCAAGGAAGGAAAAAGAAACTGCCTTTCCTTCTCCCGAAAGAGACAAAAAGGCGCGGAAATTAAAAAAATCATGTCTTAACTCAAACGCTAAATATGGAAAAATTGCCAAAAATAGTCCTCCCCAGGCAAAAATCTGTTTTTTAAAAGAAATTTTTTTATATAAAAGTAATAAAACTAAACCCAAAGGCACTCCTGCTGCCAAAAAATTTGCCTGAACCGCCAAGCCGGCAAAAATCCCTGAAAGTATAAGAAAAAAGTACTGATTTTTTTTCTCTGTCTTTAAGAATTTAACTAAACTCCAAAGAGAAAAAGCAGAAAAAGAGGTTATGAAAAAAGAGTTAAAGGTGCTTCTTCCGTACTCAACCATCCAAGGAGAAATCGCAAAAAGAGAGGATGCTATCAAGCCTGCCTTTTTGTGCCCCAGCAATGACGCAGTTGAATAAATTAAATAAACGGAAACAATGGATAAAAGAGAAAAACCAATTGCCGGGCCAATGGGGTCTCGGCCAAAAAGAAAAAGAAAAAAGGCATTAAAATAGTGATAAAAAGGCCCAAAATGAACATTGGAAATACTTGTTGGCGGACCTAATAAAGTTAATTTTCCGCTTAAAATGTCATTTGCGATTATCAAATCCCTGCCTTGTTCACCTAAAAAAATTGTCATTTTAGGCAAATCGTACCACCTAAGCAGTGCAGCAACAAAAAGAATTAATAAAATCATTAAATTTTTGCTTTAATCTTTAAACGAAGTTTTTCAAGCGAGTTCTTTGTGGTTCTTTCCAGCCAATAAAAATAATCCTTAATTATTTTAATGGATACTTTATTAAACTCGTTAATTTTCTCTTCTTTAAAGCCTTTCTTTTCCCAAACTTTGAGATATAAAATAAATTCAGAAAAAGCCTGGAGTAAGGCTAAGACCAAGCCATGAAGCCCATCCTTGTAGCCCTCTGCGGCAAAAAATCTGGAAAAAAATTCATTCGCCGGCTTAAACACCAAATCTTTCCAGTCAAAAACTTCGGTTTTTTTAAAAATCTCCTCCGATTGAATATCGGTATAACGGTTAAGCCTCTCTATGTACTGAAAAACAGATTGAAAATTATGGTGAACAATGGCAAACTCTCCGCGGGCCTCAAGCTTAAGTGCGGTTCCTTCAGCTTTAGGAGGAACATGAATCTCGGTTGAATATTTAACTTTATTTTTTTTAAAAAATCTAATGAGGTAATCAGGCCACCAGCGGCTGTTTTCTATCCATTTTCCAAAAATTATGTTTTTCCTAGGGATCTCAACATAATCAACTTTCCCTTCTCTGGCGATTCGAGTCAGCTCTGAAGCAAGGGTAGAAGAAAGCTCTTCGTCGGCATCAATAATAAAAATATAGTCGCCTTTTGCTTTTGTTATGGCAAAGTTCCTTGCCGGCTCAACATAGCGAGTATAGTCATGATAAAAAACTCTTGCATTATATTTTTTGGCAATTTCTACTGTTTTGTCATCTGAATGCATGTCAACCACCACGATTTCCCCGGCAAAGTCTTTAACCGACGCAAGACACCTTTGAATATTTTTTTCTTCTTTATAGGTGTTAACGACTACTGATATTTTTGGCATATCTATTTAGATTTTATCACTGACAGCATAAATTCTCGATTCTTCATTCCCAAAAATCATCTCCAAACCCAAATCGCTGGGCAAATCAATTGCTGCCGGAAGGTAAATATAGCGGATGTTGTTTTCTTTTAAAAAGTTTCTTGCCCAAACAGGGTCATTGGAAGTAAAGAATTTTTCAACATCAGCTTTTCTTTCTTTCCAGGGATAACCGGAAATATCAAGATTCATTTCGTCCTCTAAAAAGGTTTGTTTTTCAGAAAAAGCAGAAACATAGGCCGTGCTTTCATAGGCATGCAAAGGCAGCGGCGTTTGGTCGTAACTTCCCTTTTTATACTTATTAAAAGGCATGGTTAAAACAATCCCTTTTTCTTTTTTCCTTAGAAAAGAAAGCGCTTCCGCCTCCTCGTTGGGCAAGGCAGAAGGCGGCGGCCAGCCGGTATAGTTTTTTAAAGATGAAATCGTGGTCGGCAGGGTTAAAACAATGACTGAACACACTGCTAAAACTCCTGCTTTTTTCTGAAGACTAATTTTTGCCAAGCTTTGGGCCGCATATAAGTTAATAAAGAAAAGAAAATAATAAAAAAACTGGATGGTGTTCCAGGCGGTCCCCTTTTGCACGAAAAAAAACGGCACCAAAAATCCAACCGTCAAAGCCGGTAGTAAAAAAGCGTCCATTCCCGTAATTTGCTTACCCCTTTTGGGAAGCGATAAAAAACCGATTACTCTTGTTCCCATATTGCCAATGACAAACAAGCAAATGGCAAGAACTTCAACTAAAAAACGCTTCACCCCCATTCCTTTTGCGGTTAAATATTGAAGGTTCAAGGCAAGTTGGGGAAGATAAAGCCGGTCTTGTGATTCAATTAATGACCGGGTAAACCAAAGAGGTTTAAATTCAAAAAGAGAATTTGCCTTGCTGTTCACCATAAAAAACAAACCAAAAGCTAAAAAAGTTGCAAAACCAAAAATAAGAAAATTCTCTTTTTTTTCTTCTTGTCTTTTCAGAAATGAAAAAAAAGTGTAAAACGCTAAACCTGTTAAGCCGAGAACCCCGGCGTAAGCTTTAACATTAAGAAGAATGCCAAAAATTAAAATTAAAAAAAATGCTTTTACAAAGCTTTTTTTACATTGCAATAAATAAATTCCCAAAAGAAGTAAAACTAAAGAAAAAGCAAAAGGCGGGTTTATCTGGGTTGAAATTGACTGCATTGACCAAAAGAGTGACTCACCTCCGATTTTTCCCTCCCTGGCAAGTGTGACAAAATAGCCGAAAGAGCCGCCAAAGTAATTAAAAAATGCAAACCAAAAACCGGTCCAGAAATTTTTTTTTATCCGGTAGCCAACCAAAAAAGATAAAATTCCAATAAACAAAGATATAAATATTGGAAAAACTTGAAAATAGAGAGTTTTTACCGGAATTAAAGTCAGCTTATTAAAAAAGCCGATAATCAAATCATAAAAATAATGGTAGTTAGTTAAAAGATGTCCTGAAAAGGTTGGGTGGTTTGGAGGAAAACCTGAAAAAACCTGATTAATTAGCGAAAGATGCCAAATTCCGTCGTGGCCGTTTGCCCCCCAAAACCCAATACCAAAATCATAGGAAAGCCCGCTTCTAAACATTGTCAGGCTTTGGCAAAAGGTTCCTGCCACCAAAAGAAAAACTAAAAGCCACTTTTGAATTTTTGTCATTTTCTTCTCTTAAACTCGAGGTAAACTTTTTCAATGTCGGCAAATAAAGTTTTTCCGATAAAAAGGTAGGAAAAAAGAAAGTATAAAACCCCACCGGCAAAGAGCCTGAATACAATTGAGGCTGTTAAACTTGAAAAGCCGGGATTTAAGAAATGAATCACCGTTCCCATCAGCAAAGAAGCGGCAAGCGGTTTTAAAACAGGATTAACAAGATTAAAACTGACAATTTTCCTGGCAACCAATACTGCCACGACTGAAGATAAAGAAATAACAGAAGCAGCAATTGCGACCCCGTTGTAACCTAACCTTAAGCCCAAAACCGGCATTAAGGCCCAAGTTAAAATAAGCCACATAACCATCAGCTTAAAAGTCTTTTTAATGTTTCCGGTGGCATTTAAAAGGTTTGTCATTGGTGTTGAAATAGTTGCCCAAGCACTGTTAAAGGCATAAAGGTAAAGCGCTAAAATCGCAGGCTCCCATTTTGAATACCTGGGAATTATTTTTACCAAATCAGAGGCCAAAACAGAAAATCCGACTAAAATCGGAAAAGTAAGAAAAGCCAAAAAGAACAAAGATTTTTCTACGGCATTTGTTAGTTTTTGTTTGTCGTCCTGAAGCCGGGAAAAAGCAGGAAACGCCACTTTTGAAACATTGTCCATAAAAAACCTTAAGGGCTGCTCTGCCCATTTTTTTGCCCAACCCAAATAACCTAAGCCAACAGGGCCGATAATCCTTCCCAAAAAGATTGTCATTAAATCATCTTTTAAAACTGCCATCATGGTATTGGCTTGATAAGGAACTCCAAAACGAAGAAGCCTTTTTAAAGAGTCTTTGGAAAAAGCAAGGCCAACCCTCCAGGGAGAGATTAAATAAATTACTAAAAGCCCAACCATCCCCCTTGCCAAAACAGCAATTGTAAAGCTGGTAATTTCAAACCCCTTCCAGGCAAGAAAAACAGCAACCAGGTTAAAAATAATGGTTTCAACAATTTGGGGAATAACAAGAAGATTAAAATTAAGATTTCTTTCAAGAAGAATTGAGGGAATAGTCTTGAGAGAAGAAAAAAAGAAGGACAGTCCTAAAGCATAAAGCAACCATAATCCTTCCCGGCTTAGGGAATACCACTTTGTCACAAAAGGCGAAATCACAAAAATAATGGCAAGTAGAAGCAAAACCAATATTTGCTGAACAGTAAAAGTCGTTTTTAAGTCTTTATCGTCAAGTTTTTCTCTTTTTTGTATTAAGGCAGCGGCCAGGCCGACATCGGAAAAATAGGAAAAGAAATTAATAAAAGCAGAAACCAGAAAAAAAACTCCGAAAGTTTTCGGATCAAGAAAAATAGTCAAAAGAAAGTTTGAAGCCAAAGCGATTCCCTGGACAAAAAAACTCCGGGAAATTAGGGAAAAAACTCCTGTTAGAGATCTTTTTTTGACTAAAGCAAGATCAACTTCCGCAGTTTCCGCGTTTTCCATTGAAACAATTTTATCATAAAAAGAGGCACAAAAAGTTAAGGCTTGGTAATCCAGGTCTTACAAAAAGTTTTTCTGTCCATTTTCTCTACATCAAACTCGGTAATATTTCTTGGGTAAGGATAACGGCTTAAGTTTAAATCCCCGCAAACCGGATCATTTGCAATTAAAAACCGCTGGCCGCTATCCCTGGTTGCTGCAATTCGGGGCAAATTTGAAGAAAAGCCTTCACAAACATCTCCTTCAAATATATAAACAGAGTCTTTTTCCACTTTTGGGCACTCATTGGTAAAGAAAATGCCGTTGACTTCATTTTCGCCTGATATAATTGCGTTATTTAAAGCGTAAATATCATCTTTGTTTTCATAATTGCCGCTGTAAAAAGCATAGTAATACATAAGGTGTGAAACTCTTTCTCCTGCAACAACCACAATTTTTCTGTCAGTAATTTTTCTCAGCTCGACCATATATTTAACCAATACTCTCTCCGGGAAATACCACCCTGTATTTTTTTCAAAAGGAACCCTATACCAGTAGATAATCCAAAAATATGCAAAAGAAAAAAGATAGGCGCCGGAAACAAAAAAAATAAATAATCTTTTTATTCCATATTTTTCAAGCTTATTTGTAAGCCCATATATGCCCATAGCTGCCATTCCGGAAAGCATTGGAAAAAGAAGCCCTATCCTTAATGCGTAAATACTAGAGCTGTATTTAGTTAAAACCGTCGGCAGCGGCAAAGAGGCGATTAACAACAAAATAAAAACCGTAACCTCAAAAGAAAACGAAAGAAAGATAAAACCAAAAACAACTAAAGGCAGCTCAAGAAAATACATAAAGGGGTGGTCGGCAATCATAAAAGCATCAAACCCTTTCTCTCCTTCAGCAAACAAATACCGCGGTGAAAACACCGATAAATACCTTTCCGCATAATACTTTGCCATCAAATTGTATTTATTTATTGCCAAATCCCTTACATGGGGAATTTCTAATGAAACCCTTCTCTGATAATTAACCTGCTCGGCAAAATCCAAACCAGGCTCAACCGCGACTTCTCTCATTCTCAGACCGGCCGGAGAAGCACTCAAAATTTTTAAATACCCAAGGGTTACCAAAAAAGAGAAAAGTATTAATAAAATTCCCAACCTAACGCTATCTTTTGCTCTTTTCTTGCTTTCAGAAGAGTTTCCGACCAAAGAAAAAGCCACACCCAAGGTTACTAAAACCGGAAAAAGTGGTTTTGTTCCGAAATAAGAAAGAAAACCTAAAAAACAAGCAATAAAACCTAAGACTAAATTTTTATTCTTTGCCTTAGGTAGAGTAAAAAGAAAAAGGCCTAAAAAATAAAAGAAATAGGCAAAAATGTTTTCATAAGCCGACCTGCCAAAGTGAATTGCCCAAGGATTAATAGCGACAAGAAATGCAGTCAGAATTCCTATTTCTCTTCTTTTGGTAACATTTTCAAAAAACTTTGCTGAAATAAAAACTAAGCCAACCGACGCTAAAACAAAAGGAATTTTTGACCACAAAAGGCTTAAGGGAAAAAGCCTCATCCAGGGAACAAGAAGATAAGTCACAAGTTCAGCAAAAACAGTATCAATTCCAACCCCTTCTCCTGTCCTCGTAAATATTCCGGCGAACATTTCGGGGCATATTTTACCGGTAACAGCTAAAGATTTTGCGCCAATAAGATCTCGGATTTCATCGTGTGCAATTCCTACCGGGTTAAAGTTTAAGCCGGCAAATCTGATTAAAAAGGCCAATAAAATTGCCAACAGATATCCATGTTTTATAATAAAAACTGGCAGGCTTGTTGATGTTTTAGCCCCTACTAATTTCACTAGCTTAATATTATACTCACCTTAAATGAAAAAATCTGCATGCCCTCTGTGTCAAAAAAATAATTATTCATTTTTCCAGGCTATGCCGAAATACAAACTGGCCAAATGTAGTAATTGCGGCCTTATCTGGGACCCGTTTCCTCCTTCCTTGCCTGAGAATCAATATAAAGAAAACTACTTTGTTAACAGTAATTCAAAAGGCGGATATGCTAATTATTTCGAAGGAATGAAAATTAACAGAAAAACCTTCTCTGAAAGGCTTAAAAAAATTGCCAAAGATAATGGCAAAAAGGGTAAACTTCTTGATGTTGGCTGCGCCCTGGGGGATTGCTTGGCTGAGGCAAGAAGTCTGGGCTGGAAAGAAGCGGAGGGAATTGACCCTTCAGAATACGCAATCAGAAAAGCGGAAGAAAGAGGGTTGAAAGTCAAACAAGGAACACTAAAGAGTTTAAATTTAAAGGAAAAGAGTTTTGATTTAGTTCTTTCCCAAGACCAAATTGAACATGTCCCTGACCCGGTTTTAGAACTGGATAGAATGAGAAAAATTTTAAAGCCAGAAGGAACACTTTTTTTAGTCACTCCCGATATTGGCGGTGTTTGGGCGAAAATCTTAGGTAAGTATTGGTACCACTATAAGCCCGGCGAACACCTATTCTATTTTTCCACACCGACAATAAAAAGAATGCTGGAAAAAGTTGGCTTTGAAAACATCAAAGTTCAAAAAACTTATCATGTCATGAGCCTCTCTTACATTGTTAACCGGTTTAGGTATTACTCTCCGTTTTTTTTCGGGTGCTTACAAAAGATTATTAACCTGACTCCCTTAAAAGACATTCCTATTAAGATTTATGCCGGAGAAATCGAAGCTTGGGCAGAAAGGCCTTAATTTATTTTAACCACCACTGGAAGAATTTCTTTCGAATACTCTTTGTCCTCAGAAAAAGAGTCATCGTCTTCAAAAAAACACTCTAGAGTTTTATCGCCATAAATTATTTGGGGCGCATTGCAGCCTGAAATTGCAATTTTTGCTTGAGAGCTTGATCCTCCCCATTCCTTGGAAATAAATTTATATTCAGGGTCATTTTTAAAATAAAAAATAGAACCTTTTTGAACATCAGGGAAATTAACTTTTAAATCGTCAATTAACTCTTTGGCAAGTTTAGACCTGCCTACCGTCCAATAGTTATTTCTGTAAAAGTTGACAGTTAAAAGTGAAGTGGTAATAAAAGAAAGAAAAACCAAATAAGCAAAAAGTTTGGGAAGTTTAGTGATAGCCAAAGAAATTAGAACGCAAAACCCGAAAAGGGGTGCTTCAAGATAATACGCAAATTTGTGCTGCGGCCAAAAAAGAAAAGGCAAAAGAAAAATCAAAAACCAGCCGGAGAAGACAATTATTTCAGCCCGGATTTGTTTATTGTTTTTTTGAAGCAAAAGCTGAAAAAACCTGATGCCAACCGCTATTAAGACGAGCATTGCTCCGGCAACAATAAGCTTACCGCTTAAGCCAAATACTTCGTTAAAACGCTCCGTGGGCCTGAATCCTGAGCCAACAAAATCAACCATGTTTTCAGGAGCTCCTAGCGCCCAAAAAACATACCAAGCCAAAGTATTCAAAATACTTTTAACGGTCAGGGACATTTGATAGCTGTCCCCTTTCGGAAAAGCAAAAAACGACAAACGAAAAGCAACATATCCTGCGGCAATTAAAAAATATATAATCAGCCTTTCCCATCTTTTTTCGCCAAACATTTCAGCCAGCAAAAGGACCAGGGGGAGAGTAACTGCCGTTTCCCAAGACAATAAAGCCAAAACAAAAATAATGGGAGCAAGCTTTTTTTCCTTAAGATAAAAATGAATTGTCAAAAAGATAAAAAATGCAACGGCAATACTCCCAAAAGTGGAAATATAAGATAAAGAGGTAAAATGGCAGGAACAAATTGCATAAAGAAAGCCGGCAATAAGGCCAACTTTCTCTGAAACCATCTTTTCCGCCAAACGGTAAACCAAATAAATGTTGGCTAAGAAAAACCCTGTCATTATTAATCTAAAACCAAGAGGATTCAGGCCAAAAAGACTTCTGCCGAGAAAGAAAAAGCCCTGATGCGTCAAAGGACGGTAAAACCTGTAACCGAATTTATTTCCCGGAAGAAAAAATGCAAAAAAGTCCCCTGCTTTTTCAACCTCCGCCATCTTAAACTGGAAAAAGTCATCCTGAACAAAAAAGCAAGAAAGGGTAGAAGAAAAAAGAAAGATTGCAATAATGAAAATTAATAATAAAAGAAGTTTGGTTCTCATTTGTTTACTATTCTATATTTAACAAGCGACCAAACAGCAGCAAAAGCGTCTTTGGTTTTTATTTTTTTCCCTTGCTTATAAGTTCTTGGCTTAAAGACAATTGGCATCTCAATAATTTTAAATCCTTTTTTTAATATTTTTGCCGTTATTTCCGGCTCAATTTCAAATTTATCGGAAACAAGCTCAAGACTTTGGTAAACTTCTTTGGCCATGAGTTTATAGCAGGTTTCCATGTCGGTAATTTTTGAACCGTAAAGAAAATTTGTCAGTAAAGTCAAAAAACGATTGGCGGCAAAATGCAGTGGCATGGGAGTTTTATTTTTTCCAAAAAGCCTGAATTTTAAATTTTTTAATCTTGTTCCGTAAACAACTTTTATATCTTTAGAAACAATATTGACCAATTTCTGGTAACATTCCGGATCGTACTCCAAATCTGCGTCTTGAATAATCAAAAAATCTCCTTCGGCATTTTTAATACCTGTTCTCACTGCCGCTCCTTTGCCTTTGTTCTGCTCATGAAAGATTATTTTCACTCTTTCGTCTTTAATATCTTTAAGAATTTCTTTTGTTTTGTCACAAGAGCCGTCATCAACCACAATCACCTCTTTCGGAGTTTTTTCAGACAATACTTTTTCAAGTATCTTTTTAATGGTTTTTTCTTCGTTAAAAACAGGGACAACCACAGAAAGTTTCATTTTTTAAAATCCACTTTTTTTATTAAAAGAAGGGCTAGGGCTGAAAATAAAAAAGAGAAAAGACTAACTAAATCTGCTGCAAGCCGAAGCGGCGTTTCCTTAAAGAAAAGCAAAATCGAGCTTGCCCCGGCAGGTACCTCAATTGACATGTTGCCATAAGGCTTTTCAGTTTTTATCTCTGCAATTTTTCCGTTTACCTTTGCTGTCCAGCCTGGATAGTTGTAGTTATTAATTATTACCTTGCCTTCCTTTTCAGAAACAACTTGAATTTCATATTTAACCGGGGTTATCTCTTTGTAGGTAATTTTCCCATTTGGCTGATCGGCCAAAAACTCAACTTTTTCTTCCGGCAAAGAGTCGGGCCTTTTCTCAACCCAAACCGGTAAAGGCAGATAATCCTCACTTAAAAAAAAGTAGGCTTCGGAGAGTTCCTTGCTTTTCCCGGTTGAAATCCGGTCAATAAAAAATCTTTTTAAAAAGTAATCATCGTCGGTAAAAACTTCTTTTTCAGGTTTAAAATAAGGCTTGTTTATAAAAAAGGAAAAAAAGACAAGAGCCAGTATCCCGTATTTACTAATCGCCTTTTTTTCAAGGTCAATAACCCTTTCCACAAACACTAAAGAAAGCGAGCTAAAAAAAGTGGAAATAATTAAAAATCTCCAGGGAAATTGAACATATTCACCCAAAGGAAAAGCAGACCAAATAAAGCCCGAGCGAATATTCATTAAAAAAAGACTTAAAAAAAACAAAGTTAAGGAAACAAAAAAAAGCTTAAGATTAAACTTTTCCGTTTTTTTCCTGAAAAACAAAAGCAAAAATAAAGAAAATAAAATAAAAAAGATATTGATAATTCCGATCTGAAAAGACATGCCGTCGCCCGGCCCCCAAACGGAAGCTCCGTATCCCCAGGAAGGAATAACTAACTGCTTAATAAAAGGAAAATGGTCAAAAGGATTAAAAGGCGTACCGGGCTGCATTAGCTTTTTTTCCAGAAAAGCAGGCAGCCAGTAGTAAGCACTTAAAGACAAGCCTAAAACCAGCCCAAAAAAAGAAGAAATAATGGCGTTTTTTTTATCTTTCCCAAAAAGAATACACGAAAAAAGAAACAAGGCCGCAAAAGGCATAAAAACAATGGTGGTTAAGCTGTGGGAAATAACCAGCCCCGCCAGGGAAAGCCCGGCAAAAATTATTTTTTTAAGGCTTCTTTTCTCAATGAGGTTTATAAAAGAAAGCAAAACCAAGGGCATGAAAACAAACCCCCAAAGCTCTCCCACCGCTCCTCTAACATAAAGATCAACTGCCCGATAAGGAGCAAGGCAGTAAATCATGGCCGCAAAAAACGAAAAACCAGAAGAGGAAAACTTTCTTCCAAGCTTGTAAAAAGCAAGGGCTGACAAAGGAACGCTTAAGGCAAAAACGATTTTCAAAGACCAAACCAGGCTAAGGCCGAAAACAAGATTGAAAAAGGCACCAAGGTAAAAAGGCAAATGATAGTTAAAATTAAAAAAAGGATATCCATAGTTAAAACTAAAGTCAGGCGCCCAACGCGGCGGTATTTGGCCTGAAGAAACAGCTCTCACCATTTGGTAAAGGTTAGCCACATGAGACTCATCATGAAAAGGGTAAAAACCTCTTTTAAAAATTGGTAAAATTAAAAGAAAGGAAAGCCCTAAAAGAAGAACAATCCAAAAAAACTCTTTCTCAATTATTTTTTTCATCTTTCTTCTTTAAGAATAAAATAAACAATCAGCGAGCCAAAAGAAAAAAGCGTGACCGCATTAGCAAGATCCCTTAGCGGGGTATTTCTGAACCAGCCGACCACGGTGTGTTTGCCGCTGCCAATCTCAAACTCAATCACTCCTTGTTTGTTTTCCGAATTATGGGGAATTACTTTTTGATCTGCATAAATTTCCCAATTAGGAAAATCAAAAACCGGTACCCTTATTGTAGCAGGCAGATCTCCTTTTGCGGAAACGGTCATTCTGAAAAAATTTGTCCTTTTTTCAAACTCGGAAATTTCGGCCTCGCCGGAAACAATCCAGGGAGAATCGGGGGCAATTTGCAAAGGAGCGTCTTTTACCTGCTTAGGCAGATAGTCAAAAAGAGCGGATTTTTTCTGCTTATTAAGCTCTTCTCCGCTCAACTTCCAATCATCTGTAGCAAAACCGTACATCACCTGGGGTTTAAAATAAGAATAATTTAAAAAAATGGCGCTAAATATTATAAAGAGACTAAGTAAAATTCCAAGCTTTCCTTTTACCTTGTCTTTTAACCAAAAGGAGATAAACCCAGCCAAGAATGATGAACTGAAAATAACAAGCGCTAAAAACCGCCACGGAAACTGGGCATAGGAAAGAAGAGGAAGATTTTCCCAAAAAAACAAAGACAGCCGGTGAGTAAAAAAAACTGAAACCAGAAAAAGACTTAAAAAAAAGACAGGGATTAAAAGAGTTTCGCTTTTCCTTAATAAGTTTTTTTTAAGAGTATATGCCGCTAAAGACAAAGCCGAAAAACAGGCTAAAAGCCAGTGCGGCCAGCCAATCTGGAGCGACATATCGCTGTCAGGCCCGAGTGAGCCGCCAAAACCCCAATGCCTTGACCAAAGAAGCTGTTTTTTACTGGCAAAGTGCAAACGAAAATCAAAATAGTCGGCTTTTAAAGAATCAATCAGTACATACCCTTTTTCAAAAAAAGCCGGCAATATAAAAAAGGCAGAAAGACAAAACGACCAAAAGAAAAAAAGCAAAACCTCTTTAAGGCGTTTTTGGCCCGTAACGGCCATAGCAAAAAATGACCACAAAAGCAAAACCGGAGTAAAGATCAGGGTCATAACATTATGAGAGGTAAAAACAAGAAATAAAGATAAAACCGACCCAACCAAAAATATTGGTTTCCCTTCTTTAATAAGTTTATAAACCAGTAAAAAGACCAAGGGGAAAAATGTTATTGCCCAGGATTCAGCCAAAGCTCCCCTAACATAAATATCAACCGCATGATAAGGCGCATAAACATAAAAAACCGCTGCCGTTATTCCTCCCAGCTTCCCGAAAAATTGCTTGCCTAAAAAGTACATAAAGACACCGGAAAGAGCAAGAGAAAAAAGAAAGAGAAGCTTTACAATGTCAATAAACTGAAAGCCAAAAATCCTGAAAAAAACGCCAAAGTAATAAGGAAAGGCAGAATAATAATTAAACATCGGCTGGCCAAAACCGGCTCCCAGGTCTGGCGACCAGCGGCAGGGAATCTGGCCGTCAAGAAAGCATTTTTCCATCTGCTCTAGCCTTATTACCTGCATATCATCATGCATTGGAAAATACCCGGGCCTTAGCAATGGCAAAAAAGCGGGAACAGATAAAAGCAAGACAAGTCCTAGGGAAAAAATGTCTTTTTTAAGATTTTCTTTTGAAAAAATTCTTTTCATAAAACAAAAAATAAATTAAGGCCCCAACACTAAAAAGGGTTAAAAAATCCCCCGCTTTTCTCGGCAGTGTTTTGGTAAGCTTAAGCATAACTTCGTTTTCGCCCCTGGAAAGGGTTATTCTTATTAATCCTAGGTCATTATTATAGTCAATTTCCGTTTCTCTTCCATTAACCCAAACCTTAAAACCGGGAAAATAGTAAGAGGGAATTTGAATTTTCGAATTTTCGGAAAACACTTTTATTTTTCCTTTTTGCCAATTTGAGCCTTTTTGGTAATCCAAAATTTCCGCCTGCCCCTGAACCACCAATGGAAGTCCAGGCGCCTCGCTGCTAGGCGGCATCTTCGCAAAAATTGGAAGATAGTCAAAAATGCTTATGGTAAGCTGTTTTTGCCAAAGCTCGCCAGAAAACTTTTCCTCATCAGAAAGGTCATACCATTCCCTTGGATTAAAATAAAAACTGTTAAAGAAAATTCCTAAAACAATCAAGAAAAAGGCCAAGGTTTTTTTATTTGCCTCTGATTTTACAAAATATATCAAGGCTCCGGCCAAAGAAGAAAAACTAAAAGTGACAATGGTTAAAAACCTCCAGGGAAACTGGAAGTACTCAAGAAATGGAAGCCTGTTCCATATAAAGACCGACCGTTGGTGAGCCATAAACACCGCTATCAGCCCGGTCAAAAAAAGAAAACTTGCAATTTTAAAGATTTTTTCTTTTCTTTCTTTAATAAAGAAAAGAACCAAAGCAACTAAGGCAAAAAGCCAGTGCAAAACTCCAATACTAAAAGAAAGATCGTCATTTGGCCCAAGCTCGCTTGAGCCAAAACCCCAGTGGCCTGACCAGAAAAGCTGTTTTAAGGAGACAAAATGAGCTAAATAGTTAAAATAACCCATAATCATGGTTTCGGTATGGGCAAACTTTTTCTCAAAAATAACCGGCAGAAGAAAAAATGATGCCAAACCAATTCCCCAAAGCCCTCCAGGGACAAGCTTTAAAACCAATTTCCATTTTTTGTAAAGATAAAGCAAAAAAAGTGACCATAAGGCTAAAAAGGGAGTAAAAGCAAGGGAGGTAATGTTGTGAGTAACAAGAAGGCTGCCATAAGAAAGAGCCAAAAAGACAAGGTACTTACTTTTCTCGGTTTTAACATATTCATGAACCGACCAGAAAATTAACGGCAAAAATACCAAAGCCCAAAACTCTCCCACTGCCCCCCTGCTAAAAGCGTCTGAAGCCCGGTAGGGAGCATAAACATAAAAAATCGCGCTGACAAGCCCGCCAAGCTTCCCCCATAGAGACTTGCCCAGTAAAAACATTGCCAAACCCGAAAGAATAAAGCTCAAAGCAAAACCGGCTTTAACTGAATCAAGAAAAGATAACCCTGAAAGATGGAAAAGCTCCATCACATAATATGGCAAGGGAGAATAATAAACAAACTGAGGATAGCCATAACCATAACCCATGTCAGGCACCCAGCGGCAGGGAAACTGGCCGTCTCTAAGGCATTTATCAAGCTGAAGCAGGCGCATTGCCTGCATGTCGTCGTGCATCGGAAAATATCCCGGCCGAAGAAGGGATTTAAAAGAAAAAAAGGAAAGCAGCAACAGTAAAATCCAAGGGTAAATTTTTTTAAGCATGTGAGGCTATTTTACCATTTTTACTAGCTTGTAAAAAATCAGGCCTCCTCCCAAATTTTCCTTTTTCTTGATTTCAAACGGCCTTAGGCTAATTACTTCCCAAACAGTTTCTTCTTCCGGAGGTCTCTCATTAGGAGCTACCAAATACAAAACTTCCGCTTTGTCATATTGAGTTACATCCATTGGCCTTACCCCCTCCATGCGTAACCACCAGCGAAGATCCAAAGCCCGGGTGTCGGAATTAATTGTCTCTGCTACCTCGAAACTTGGTTCATTATCATCAATGATCATTTGAGTAACTTTTCTCTGGGTACTCAAATTCCAGGAATAAGGGTATAGAGTTTTTTTGCCTTCTCCGTAAAACGAGTCAATTAAAAAAACAAAAATCAAAACCACAAGTAAAGTATTAACAAAGGGAAATAAGGGCGAGCTTTTTAATCGTTTCAAAATTGCAGCCAGCAAAAATGCTGCCACCGGGATATAAGGAAAAACATAATAGTAGGAAAGGGCAAGTGTATATCCTGCTGACGGTTTATAGTTTTGTAATTGGAAATAAAAAGTCCTTAAATTGTAAAAATTATTCCTCAATTCAAATAAAATAAATGGCGATTCGGCAATGATTACAGCAAGTATAAAAAGAATCCAGTTTCTAAGCAAAGAACGCTCTTTAATATAGTCGTTAACAAAAACACATAAGATTATCGGCAGCCAAAGAACAGCAGCATAGTGAGCGCTAAAAGCTAGGCCAAAAAATAAGCCTGATAAAAAATAAAAAAAAGGTTTCTTCTTTCTCAAATCCAGAAACACTAAAAACAAGCTTCCGAAAAAAGGAAGAAAATGGGGATTCCATATCATTCTTGATATCGGAACCACTGCCGGGTAAAAAGAAAGCAATCCATAAATAAGTAAGGCAATCGCCTTTCCAAATCTAAATCTTAACCAGAAAAAAAGGATAATATAAGCCAGTAGCCAAAAGGAAGTGTAAACCGCGCTCATAAAGACTACATCCCAATTTGAAAGAAGGCCCAATGCTGCCAAAAAGTAATAATGCGTGGGCCCGGTAAAAAACCCTCTTCCGTCAACCATCTTACTTAAAACAATAGGGCCTGTTAGCCTTGGTTTTCCCGAATCAACCATATCTTTAACCTCATGAAAGTAAAATGCCGGATCGTGATGAAAATTCAACAAGCGAGGATAATCAGCAAAACGAAGATAAAAAGAAAGGAAAGTAATGACTAAAAAAACAATTAATTCGCTTTTTTGCAGAACTTTTTTAATTGCGGACATCAAACAATTCAATTTCAAGAACTTATTTAAGAATCTCAAACAACAAAAGATTTTCCGCTTTGTCAGTAAGTAAATTTTTTGGCTTTGGATACTTGGCTACAAGCCTCAGATTATCTTCTGGCCCTTCAAAACGAGAATCGTTTACCATTAAAAACACCCGATTATCTTTTTTGCCGTCCTCCAGTTTCTCAGGAATGCTTCTTACGGGAAAATCAACCCCCACTACTGTTATATTGGGAACTTTTTCAAGGTAAATTAAAAGGCCGTCTGGCAGAGTGCCAAAGTAACCCTCTGTGCCGACCAAAACTTTTTCCTCTTTAGCTACTTTTTTTAAATAATTGGCAGATTCTTTGATGCCGTAGCCTGCCGTCCATTGTTCAAGATAACCGCTCCTTTCGTTTTCCGGCAACCAAGCCTTTTCAGGCTTGATAATTAAAAGCAAGGATTCATATAGGGGAAAGATAAACAATGCCGTTAGCAAAAAGGTAGCAAGAACTTTGTTTTTTGTTTTCTGAAAAAGTAAAGAGACAAAAAAAGAAGCAAAAACAATAAGCAAAGGAACGGTAAATAGAATATATCTGGCCGTATAAACCTTGGCAATCAGGCTTTGGCCAAAAAGGGGGGCAAAGAAAAAGAGAAAAAGAACCAAACCTTCTCTAAATTTTTTCTTAAGAGAAATAAGTAACCCTAAAATGGAAGAGAAAAAAACCGGGGGGGTCATTAAGATAAAATACCAGCTTAAAGCGCTTTTAAGGTTCCCCACTAAAGGATTAAAAGGATGCTTAATTATCTCGGCCAAAGAAAACACATAGTCTTTATTCCTTATTCCAATCATATGGAACTCCGGACCTAATCTTAGAATGTTATAAATAGCAAATCCAAAAGCGTAAATTACCAGCCAAAAACCCACCAGTTTTATCAAAGAAAGCAAGCTTTTATTTTTAAAAGAAAAGGCCAACAGAGAAAAAGGAAGCAGGATAAGCAAAAAAAGGGCAGGAGATTTTGTCAGTAAACCTAAACCTGTCAAAATTCCGGCAATCATTGCCAAATCCAGCCTGGGTGACTTTGCCAGCCAGATAAAAAGAATTAAGGACCAGACCATAAAAAAAGAAAGCATGGCGTCTGCCAAAGCCATGCGGTCAAAAAATAAAACAAAGGGGGTAATTAAATAAAAAAGGGAAGCAAGCAAAGCTGCCTTTTTATCCCTAAAAAGGCTAAGGCTTAAAGTAAAAACGCCTGCCATTGTTCCCATCCCCAAAAAAACAGATACCGTTCTTCCGGCAGCCAGAGGGTCGTTAATAATCTTTAAAAAAGGAATAACAGTCCACATAAAAAGAGGCTGTTTTCCGTCTGATAGGGGTAAAAAACGAAGCGAGCTGACCGCCCTCATCACTTGCGCCCAACGAACGTAAATTGCCTCATCGGCAAAAACGGGAATTATGGTCAGGTTTAAAAACCTGGAGATAAAATACAAAACTACCAAGATAAAGCAAAAAAGTATTAATGGATAGTCTTTGTGCAAAAACTGAAGTTCTTTGAGCATTTAATTACAGGTGGTACATTCCTTTGATATCATTAAGCTTAACCCTAAAAATTTGCTTTAGCATATCTTGGGATTCTTTTAAATAGCTTTTTTTCTTGCCTGTGCTTACATCTCTGTCTTTCCAGGTCACCTTAACCTCTTTTATCTTATAACCGAACTTCTCGGCAATAAATAAAAGTTCAACATCAAAAGAAGTAACTTTCCAGCCTTTGATTGTTTCGTTGGTTTTAAAAAACTGAAGCAAAGGAAAAATCTCTTTAGCCACTTTGGTTTTAAAAGCTTTAAAACCACACTGAGTGTCGTTTATTCTCCTTAGCATAAGGCTTTTCCTTACCAACCTGAAAACATTTGAACCGACTTTCCTCAAAAGAGAAAAGTTCTCCCTTTCCATGCCTCGTGAGCCGATAATCACATCATATTCATCAAAAAAAGGCATCAGCTTCTTAAGTTCCTCAATTGGAGCCGACTGGTCCATATCAGTAAAAAGAACATACTCTCCGTTTGCGTTTTTTATTCCTCCCCAAACCGCCGACGGCTTTCCTCCGTGAGGATTTTCAATTAGCCGGAAATTGTTTTTTCCTTTAATTTGTTTTGCCACCAACTCCCGGCTCTCATCAGTTGAACCGTCATCGGAAATAATCACTTCCCATAAAAAATCCTGTTTTCTTAAAAAGTCGTAAACTTCATCCAAAACACCGCGTTCAAGATTCTCTTTCTCGTTATAACAAGGAATAACAACAGAAAGATAAGGCTTTTTATTCATACATTACTCTTTCTCTTTTTTGGACAGTAATGTCTCCCCAAAAGTCGCTTTTAACCACTTTGCCGATTGTATCCTGCCTTAAAAGCCAACCTTCTAAAAACTGGGGATGCTCACCGTCCGGCTCATATAAAGTATACAGGTTTTTAACCAGGTTTGTCTCGGGTTCCCGACCGTATTTACTTTTTCCATACCATTTAAAAAGATATGAATAGGAATAATAAATCTGGGGGGGCACATAAGCGTCAATATTAAACTCACTGCCGTCTGCGTCTTTATATATCCAGTCAATAGCCCATTTCTGCGCTTTTAAAGTAATGCCAATACCGGTTTTGTGATAATTACCGATCTGTCTGACATTGGAAACAGCAAAAAGAAGCAAAAAGACCATCACCGCAATTTGGTAAGCTCTTTTTTCCAAAAGAAAACCTAAAGAAGCGGCAAAAAGGATAATAAACGCCGGAACAACGCCGGTAAAATAATAGTCCCAGACATAGCCATTATTACCTTGATAAAACAAAAAACCAACTAAAGGAGCAGCCAGCCAAATCGCAAGCATCTTCCCTCCTTTTGTTAATACCCTTTTTCTAAAGAAAAGAAAACCTGCGGAAAACGAGGCTAAAGAAACTAATTTTAAAATTTTGCTGCCGGGAAAAAGCTTTGCAAAAAACACATCATAATAGGTCAAAAGCCTTAATCTAAAGGTTTGCCATAAAGAAAGCTTAAAACTTTTCTCCGTCACTAAAAATTTATTAAAAGCAGCCCGAAGCACCCCCTCGTGGCGGATATCAAATAAAATTTGCGGCAGCAAGGTAATAAAAAAAGCAAGAAAAGAAAGAATTAAAATCCTTTTATCTTTAAAAACTTCTTTTTCCAAAAATAAAATTGCCAGAGTGGCAGGAAGAAAAAAGACAGCTGAAGCAGCTTCAAGCTGAAGGCACAAGCCAATTATAAAAGCAGTCCAAAGCAAAGCTTTTTTCTTGCCGTTAATAAAGAGAAAAAGACCAATAAGAACAACCATGGTAAAAAAGGGTAAAGGCGTTGGGTTGGAAAGCCATCTTGAAAAAGTAACCAAGCTGTAAGAGAAACCATATAAAAATGCCGCCAAAACACCAACTTGCGGGTTGTATATTTTTTTAGCTAAATAAAAGATTAGGTAAATTGAGCCAAGGGTAAGAAAAACTATTCCTGCAGCCGGGAAAACCGGGTTCCCTTTTCCGAGCCAGTAAAAAGGAGCAATAAGGTAGTAATAAAAAGGGCCCAGATAAATGCCGTCTATTCCGGTTACCGGACCGATTAAAAAAAACTTTCCATAGTTTAAAAGATCCCAAATGACTAAAGCATCCCTGCCCTGGTCATACCAAAAGCCTAAAAGATCGCCCAGCCGATAAAGCCTAAAAAAAGCTGAAGCACCAAGGATTAAAAAAAGAAGAAAGTTGGTAGGGCTTTTTTTCATAAAAGACAATTTAAAAAGTTATTGTTTCTCATAATGAACCAGCTTAAAGAGTTTTGTTCCCCAGGGAAAGGTCCATTCTTCTTCTATTTTTGCCCAGCCAAAATTGGCAATCTCAGCATTGGGGTGGCCTATTGGCTCGCATTTTTCGTCTTCACAGGCAACAAAAAGCTGCTTGGTTATTGTTTCCTCAGGCTTTAAGGCATTAATCTCAACTGCCTTGCGGCCTTCTTTTTCCAAGAAATAGCGGTAGCCTGCATCATAATTTTGTTTGGCAATTAAACCCAAGTTAAAAGGCTCCCCTTTCGATTCTTCAATTATTTTTTTGCTAATTTCCCTGGTTTTCTGCATTTGAAAACCCGGCTCATCTTTGAGGGGAGATTCTTTTAAAGAGTAAAGGAGAATAATTGAAAAACAAACCAAAGCCAAAAGCTTTCCCGGGTACTGAAGCTTCCAAACCCTGGAGAGCAAAGCTGCAGTGAATAAAAACAAAGCCGGAAAAAGAAAGCCAAAGTAGTGGTCATAAATGTGCTGTTTGTAAAGGCCCATACCCAAAAGCCCTATCCCTAACCAAGCAAGAATAATGGCAACGCCCGGAGGAAGCGGTTTTAAGTTTTTGTTTTTTAATATCCTTTTTAGTTCGCTTTTAAAATTAAAAGCAGCAATGAAAATTCCTCCTAGGATAATTGCAATTGAAAGCCAAAGCCCGACGAGCTCATCTTTTGCCGCAAGCAGCCTGGTTACAAACATTTTCCAAAGAGGCCAAAAATTTGGAATGGCCTTGTAGGGCTTAAAATTAACCGTTGTCTGTCTTTCTGAAAAAAACTTGTAAAACGAATTATAATTTATAAAGCCATGTCTTAAATCAAACCAAAGAAGCGGCACAAAGGTGAGGAAAACAAAAACAAAAACACAAAGGAAAAAATTTAAAAGGTATTTTTTCAAGTTTTTATCTTTATTCTTAATAAGGCTTACAAACTTAATTGTAAAAAAAACTCCCACCAAGGGAATGATTAACAAACCAAGATAGTGGGACTGGACAATTATGGAAAGGATTATCCCCTCCAAAGCCAACCACTGAAAGTTTTCTTTTTGCCAAAACTGCCAAATTCCCCAGGCAGAAAGCAAGGCAAAAAAGGGCATAATATTAGGGTTCCAGGCAGAACGCGAAAGGACAATGGCTACCGGAGAAAGAGCATAAAGTAAAGCGGCAAACAAGCCAACCCGGAAAGAAAACCAGTTTTTCCCTACATACCAAAGAAGAAAAGTGGTTGCTCCGCCAAAAAGAGCTGTCCCAACCGAGGGACCGGCCGTTCCTAAAACAAAATAAAAGGGAAGCATTAAATAGTAAAAAAGAGGACCTAAATACATGTTGCCGATTGAGGTTTGGGGGCCAATAAGCGTCAGCTTTCCGTTTCTTACCATTCTCAGCCAAACCAAGGCATCCCTCCCTTCGTCTCCTAAAAAGGTCATGTAAGAAGAAATTCTATAAAGCCTGAGGGTAAGAGAAATTAAAACAATAAGAATAATCGGCCAGTAGCGTTTGAGCTCACTAAAAACCTTTTCCATATTTATATTGAAAAGCGCAGCCTTAAAAGATCAGATAATCCGGAAAGGATAACCTTAAAGCTTCTGCCTGTAGCCTTGCCCCCTTTTCTTGGATAGTGATTCACCCCCACCTCGGCAAATTTAAAACCCGCTTTTTTAGCTTTAATTAAAAATTCGCTGGTAATAAAAGGGCCTCTTTCCGCCTCAAGCTTCGGGATCTTTTCTACAACTTCTTTTCTTATCATCTTAAATCCACAGTCAGTGTCAGTAACTTTCAAACCAAAAAGAAAGAATACCAAAAATTCCCACAATTTAGAAGTAAAAATCACTATCGGACTAACCGCTCTTTTAAGATAATATCCGATTACAAGATCAGCACCTGTCTCTTTTTGCTTTTCTATAAATTTGACAACTTCTGAAAAATCAAACTGTCCGTCTGAATCTGTAAAAACTATCCATTCATACTTACTATGGTAAAGCCCTGATTTTACCGCTCCACCGTAACCGCGGTTGGGGTTATGGGTAATTACGCTGATAAAGGGGTATTTTTGGGCCAGTTTTGCGGCAATTTTCCCGGTATTGTCTTTCGAACCGTCATTGACAATAATAAGCTCGTACTTTTCAGCAACCTGAGAAAGCACGGGGATAGCCTTTTCCACTGTGTTTTCTATATTTTCCTGCTCGTTATAAGCCGGAAAGAACAAAGAAAGTTCTCTAAGTTTTTTCATACACCTCTCCTTTATTAAAATATTAGCATAAACACCGTGTTTTTGTTATCATTTACCTAGTGGGCAAAGTAAAAAAAGACCTTTTTTTCTTAACTCTGGCTGCCTTTTTGGCAACTTTATTTGTCTGGCTGCCTTTTTTCTTCGACCTAAAAGAAGGAATAACAACGGTCTTTAAAAACTACGACGGCCCAAATTATATTGTCATTGCCAAAACCTGGTATGATCAAGCTCAAATCGCAAGCAGGTTCTCTTTGCCAACACCTCTGGAGTATTACCCGGCCCACCTTCCCGGTTACCCTTTTTCAATCTTTGTATTTGATCTTTTCCTGCCGGGAACTTGGGCAATGCTTGGCTCTACTTTGATTTTTTCTATACTTTGCCTTTTTTCTTTTTATCTTTTGGTTTATAAATTTAAACTTTCAAAAGATCCTTTTTCCCTCAGCCTATTATTTCTTATTTTCCCGGCCCGCTGGGTGGCAGTCAAAGCAGTCGGCAGCCCGGAACCAATGTTTCTTTTCTTTGTCTTAAGCTCAATATATTTTTTCAAAAGTGCTTTTGATAAGGTAGAAAACAATCTCTTTTCCAAAAAGAAAAACGTTTATCTTGATTTGCTTTTAGCAGGGATTTTCGGAGGATTGGCTCAAATAACAAAAAGCCCGGGCATTCTTCTTTTTGCAGGTTTTGAAATTTTCCTTTTTTACAAAATGATTAAAGAAAAAGGCAAAGCTTTTTCATTTAAAAACCTTTTTAACCACATTGCAAAACCGTCTTTGCCTTTGCTTTTAATTCCCCTGTCCGCATTGCTGGTTTTCGGATTCTACCAGATAAGAACCGGAAATTTTTGGGCGTATTTTCATTCCGGTGATAATTTTCATCTCTTTTTCCCTCCTTACCAAGCTTTTTCTCCCCAAAGAAGCTGGCTGGGAGACTTTTGGAGAGAAGACATGGTTTGGCAATATCTGCTAGGAGCTTTAACCGTGGTTTTTTTGATAAAGAAAAAGCTTTTCGCTTTGGCAAGTTTTGCCGGAGTTTTTTTCAGTGCCACATTATTTGTAGCCCACCGTGATCTTGCCCGCTACAGCCTTCCTTTAATTCCTTTCAGCCTTATTGCTTTTGACGAGTTTTTACAAAAGAAAGAATTTAAAATTGCCCTTTTTATTATTATTCCCGCAGTTTACCTTTTTGCAATTAACTTTATTGCCCAAAATACTGCGCCGGTTGCAGATTGGACTCCTTATTTGTAAGTGCTTTTTGATACTTCGCTGTAAACCATAAATGAAATATCTTGGATCACTTCTTTTAAGCTATCCATATCCTGGCCCCTGGTCATAACACATAAAAGATACGGCCTTTCCGGATAATACACAATGCCGCAGTCGTGAAGTTGGAAACCATCGCGTGTTCCTCTTTCTCCAAATTTATGGGCAATTTTTATTTCCGGAGGTAATTTTGCTCTTAAACCGTCACGAAATTCTACCGTTGAAAGAATTTCAAGTGCTTTGTTTGACACATTCTTTTGTTAAGATAAGAGGCGTTGTAAAGTATTCTAAAAAGTGAGGAATATGACCTGACCGAAACAGCACCGTCTCCTTCTTTAAGTGTCGCGTCAAAAAGACCGAGACCCAAATTGAAGTAAAAAGAACCTAGTTCCTTATAATTATTTATGTGTTTAAACAAAACCTCAAGAGCATCGTTATCGGAATAGATAATCATCATCATTATTAACTCTTCGACTGTGTAGTCTCCTTCTTCCAAAATGGCTGTGGGAATTATGTTTCTGGTGGTAGTGTACTCATGCACACCATCAAAGTATATTTTTTCACTTAAAATCCCCGGGTTTTCTTCAGCTTCTTTTAAATACGCCATCATAAGAGGAACTTTCAGAAGACTGGCGGGGATAAACTCGCTGTTTTCCTCCACACCGAACCAGTCTCCTTTTTTTAAGTCTCTAAAAATGACTGAAACATGAGAAACTTTATTTCTTTTTTTACTGTTTTCAATATAGTCTTTAATCTTTTCCTTAAACGGTTTTAAGGCTTTCTGTTCTGAAAAATCACAGGCCATTAAAGAGTTAATAAAAGGATATTCAGCCTGGAATTGGTGAACCTCGCCGACCACATCATGGGATCTATCCACAGTAATTCTTGAGACAAAATAGCCTATTACTAAACCAATAATAAGGAATTGAAAAGGCCAAAAAAATAAAAGGAAATTTTCCTTTTTAAATAATTTTTGGGATTTAATTTTTTGTGCTAAATCATTAAGCACTTTTTTTCTTCCAAATAACCCGGTTATACATAAACCAGTTGTATGGAATGATAAAAAAGCCGATGGCAATCACCAACCAAAGCTGCCTTAGGCTGTCCCCGGTTAATCTGGTTCCAAAGCCAACTACAATAAACTGGATAGCAATCGCACCTGCTGAAGTCAGGTTAAACATTAAAAACTTTTTAACAATATCTGCCGGTTTAAATATTTTTCTTTCGGAAAAAGTCCAGAGATTGTTTAAGGTGAAGTTTGAAATAATTGCCAACTCTGCGCCAAAAGCAGCGGCTACTCCGGGAGCAAGGCCAATCCTGTAAAAAAGCTCAAGCCCAAGAGAATTAACTATAAAACCAATAAAGCCGACTGTTCCAAATTTAATAAATTGGCGCGAGCGCTCAATTCTTATTCTTGTGGCGTTTTTTACGGTTTCGAAAATATCCTTAAAAAATTGTTTGCTTAAACCGACTTTGCTTTCTCCGGCTCTCCTATTCCCAAAAACTGCCGGAATTTCTACAAACTTTGCTCCGGTTTTGGAAAGCTCATAAATCATGGTTGACTGAATGACAAAGCCCTTAACATTAAGCTTGTCGAGCTCCACTTTATCAAGCACATTTTTAACTCTTATGGCCTTAAAATTTCCAGCTAGGTCTTTTACTTCCCTTATGCCTGCCCAGTAGTAGTTAAAAAGAGTGTTGGAAACAAAATGGGTAAGTTTTCTGAAGGAATTAAAATTATCTTTGCCTCCTTTAATATGTCTGGAAGGAACAACCACATCATAGCCTTCCTCAATTTTTTCAAGCATTTGCGGAATCAATTCCGGATCCCACTGAAAGTCACAATCGTTAGGGATAACCACATCAGCCTTAAGCTCTTCCATGGCATAACGGTAGCCGTGGATAAGAGAAACCCCTAGCCCTCTTGGAGTCTCCAGAAGAAAAAGGTTTTTTCTCTTTTTAGCAAGTTCTCTAACTACATCTCCGGTCCCGTCAGGAGAATGACTATCCACCACCAAATTAACAAATTCATACTTAGGGTTTTGCCCCTCAGAAAGGTCTTTGGCAATCCTCTCCAGGGTTTCCACCATCGGGCCAACATTATCTTTTTCATTATAGGTGGCCAGCATGTTGACTACTCTCATTTTTTTCCTTTCAAGAACTATAGAGGCAATATTGCCTCCATAATTTAAATATAGCATAACTGCCGTGTTAAAATAAACAAGAGATGAAAATAGATATCATTACCCTGTTTCCGGAAATGTTTAAAGGTCCTTTTGGCGAAAGCATTGTTAAACGGGCGCAGGAAAAATCACTGGCAGAAATAAACCTTCACAACTTAAGAAAATGGACCACCGACAAAAGGGGAACTGTTGATGACCGGCCTTACGGCGGAGGGGTCGGCATGGTAATGATGGCAGAGCCTATCGTTAAGGCAATTGAGGAGCTAAAAACCAAAGAATCTTTAGTGGTTCTTCTTAGTCCAAGGGGGAAAGTCTGGCAACAAAAAAAAGCCAAAGAATATTCCCAAAAAAAACATTTAATCCTAATTTGTGGCCGTTATGAAGGGATTGACGAAAGAGTAATGAATTTTATTGATGAGGAAATCAGTATCGGCGACTATGTTTTAACCGGCGGCGAAATCCCAGCCATGGTTTTAGTTGATTCAATCGTGAGATTAATTCCCGGAGTTCTTGAAAAACCCGAAGCAACCCAAAATGAATCATTCTCTGATAGTTTAAAATTAAAAATTAAAAACCTGTCTGCCGACAGGCAAGATTTAAAATTAATGTTAGAGTATCCCCAATACACCCATCCTGAGGATTTCCGTGGCCTTAAAGTGCCCAAAGTGCTTCTTTCCGGCAATCATGCTGAAATAGAAAAGTGGAGAAAACAAAAAGCCCTGGAAAAAACAAAAGAAAACCGGCCCGATCTTCTTAAAAACGACAATTCTTAATTTTTTTCTTTTCCTCTGAAGAGTATTGTTTTTTAAAGTATTCTTTTTGTTTTTCCTTAAGTGGTTTCCACCAGTTAGTGTTGTTTCTGTACCACTTAACGGTTTTCTCAAGCCAAGTGTCAAAATCGTTTTCCGGTCTCCACCCCAGCTTTTTTGAAACTTTTATCCAATCAACGCTATATCTTCTGTCGTGACCAGGCCTGTCTTTTACATATTCAATCTCAGACTCCTTTGCCTCCATAATTTTCAAAATTTTTTTTATTACTTCAAGATTGGGAATGTCTTTGTTTAAGCCGCCAATACAATAAGTTTCTCCAACTGAATCAGAATCATGAACTATTAAATCAATTGCCTGGCAGTGATCTTTAACATAAAGCCAATCCCTAACCTGCATACCATCGCCGTAAACAGGCACTTTTTTCTCCTCCATAAGGTTTGTAATTGCCAAAGGAATTAGTTTTTCCGGAAACTGGTATGGACCGTAATTATTTGAACAGTTAGTAACGCTTACCGGCAAACCAAAAGTTTGGCAATAAGCCCTAACCAAGCAGTCGGCTGCAGCTTTTGAAGCTGCGTAAGGAGAGTTAGGCCGAAAAGGCCAGTCTTCGCAGAACTTCTCTTCCCCTTTGTCCGGCAAAGCGCCAAAAACCTCATCAGTGCTGACATAATGAAACCGTTTTACTTTGTTGCGCAGAGCAGCATCCAAAAGCACCTGAGTGCCGATTACATTAGTCTGCACAAAAACCTGAGGCCCAAGTATGGAACGGTCAACATGCGATTCAGCAGCAAAATGAACAATTAAGTCAATATCTTTTGTTAGTTTATCAATTAGGTTTGCCTCACAAATGTCACCTTTAACAAATTTGTAGTTTTTGTTTTTTTGTGCTTCCCTTAAAGAAGAAAGGTTGCCGGCATATGTAAGCTTATCAAGGTTAATAATTTTATCTTGGGGATATTTTTCAAGCCAAAAAGAAATGAAGTTTGAACCTATAAAACCAGCGCCGCCGGTAACTAAAACGTTCATTGGTGTAGCAATTATACAACAAATGGTAAAATCAATATATGGAGGATAAAAGCCTTAAAAACCAAGTTGCCATAGTCACCGGAGGTGGCAGCGGCATTGGCAAAAAAATTGCCTTAAAACTTATAGATAAGGGAGCCGTTGTTTTGGTAAATGACATTAATGAAGATTTAATAGATGCTTTTAAAAGTGAAACCAAAGAAAAGAGCCTTTATTTCTCCTGTGGAGATATTACCTCAGAAGAATACCGCAAAGAACTTACAAGTGGGGCTCTGGAAAAATTCGGCAGGCTTGACATTCTTGTTAATAATGTAGGCATTGGTTCAGGGAAAGAATTTTTAGAAATGGAGCTTAAAGACTTAGAAAAATCAGTCAAAACCAACTTAATTGCTCCTTTTTTTCTTTCCCAGGAAGCAGCTAAAATAATGATTGAAAAAAAGATAAAAGGCACCATTATCTTTATCTCCTCCATCCACGGAAAAATCCCCAGCGGAAACGCTGATTACTCTTCTACCAAAAGCGCGGTTATTATGACGGTAAAAGAACTGGCTTATGATTTGGGAAAATACGGAATCAGGGTTAACGGCATTGCTCCCGGAAGAATCACTGAAAAAAAAGTTGAAGACCCAAGAATTCCCCTTAACATGCAAACCGGCGCTCCTGAAGACATTGCCGACACAGTTGCCTTTTTGTCCAACATTACTTTGTCCGGTTATATCACCGGTGAAACCATAACTGTTGACGGCGGCTTAAGTTTGCAGTTTGAAAGATAGCCTCAAACTAGCCTTAAAACTTTGTTCTTTTGAACTAATTTGATATAATTAAATACCTTATAGTAATTATGGAGGTTTTTTTATGGAAACAAAAATCAAAATCACTAAAAACAAAATGCCGGTTGTTTTGGAAAACCAGGAAGACATTAGAAATGTTTTTGTCGGTACTTATCCCCCGGTCAAGTGCGGAATTGCCACTTTCACCAAGGACTTAACCACGGCCGTTAACCTTCTTAACCCTAATAAGCTTTCTGAAATTATTGCCGTTACCCCTTGGGGGGAAAAGCCAAACTACCCGTGGGAAGTTTCTTATAAAATTGAATACGACAACAAAGAAGATTATGTCAAAGCTGCCCAGTACGTAAACAAAGAAGGCTTTGACGCTGTTTGCATACAACACGAGTACGGCATTTTCGGAGGAAAAGACGGAGAATATATTCTTAATTTTGCCAAGCATTTAGAAGTGCCTCTTGTTGTTACCCTGCACACAGTCCTTGATACCCCCTCAGAAAACCAAAAAAGAATCCTGAAAGAGCTTTCTGAGATTGCTAAGGTAATGGTAGTCATGGGGCAGACTCCAAAAGAAAGGCTGATAAAAAAGCATGAGGTTGAACCCGGTAAAATCGTGATTATTCCCCACGGAATTCCCGATTTGCCTTTCAGCTCTTCCGAACTCTGGAAAAGCCTGCTTGACGCTGAGGGCAAGTTTATTATCGGCAGCTTTGGTTTACTTAGCCCCAATAAGGGTTATGAACATTTAATTAAGGCATTGCCTGCGGTAATAGAAAAGCACACTGAGGTCATTGGCCTTATTGCCGGAGAAACCCACCCTAAAGTTAAGGAGAGCATGGGAGAAAAATACAGGGAAAGCCTAGTGGAGCTGACAGAAAAACTGGGTATAAAAAACAAAGTTTACTTCCTTAACAAATACCTGTCGCTTCAGGAGCTCACCTCAATTATCCAGGCCATGGACATTTATGTCGCGCCCTACACTAACCCTCAGCAAATTTCTTCAGGCGCGCTTGCTTACGCCATAGGCTGCGGCAGGGCATGTGTTGCCACTCCTTTTGCCTATGCCAAAGAACACCTAAACGACAAAAGGGGTATTTTAGTTCCTTTTAACAATTCCGAAAAACTGGCTGAAGCCTTAAACTTCCTTATTGAAAATCCGGAAGAAAGGGAAAAAATGGCCCATAGCTCTTATCTTTTAGGACGAAAAATGACCTGGGTCAAGGTAGCAGATGCCTACACCGACATCTTTAGGTTCTTAAGAACTGTTTATGGAAAGTGAAAGTATTGATCCTCTAAAACGGATTAAACAACTAACCAGTCCTTTGGGAATATATCAGCACACCAAATACGACCGCATTGACCCGGTTCACGGCTTTGCTTTGGAAGACCAGGCTCGTGCGCTTTTAGTAGCCCACACCTTCAATAACCAGGAACTTTGCGGTATTTACCTTGATTTTATTGCTAAAGCAAAACGAAAAGACGGTCTTTTACATCAGTTCTACTACGAAAAAAAGGGCGGGCATGAAGACAACTCCTCTTCCGAAAAGACAATATCTGCTCAGGAAGCTTACGCTATGACTCTCTGGGCTCTTTATAAGACCGGAAATTATAAGAAAGAAGATTTTGCCCCAATTGTTAAAAGTATTTCTGAAAACGCATTGACCTGGAACTCTCCGCGGGCCATGTCCGAAGCCCTAATCGGCCTAACCGTAGAAGAAAAAGCAAGCCCGCTTGAAAAAACACTTTTTGAAAAGCTTGTTGATTTGTTTGAAAAAAATGCCACCAAAGACTGGCCCTGGTTCGAAAACATTTTAACTTATGCAAACGCCATTTTTCCCTGGGCAATGTGGGAAGTTTTCTTAAAAAGAAAAGACAAAAAAGCTTTTGAAATTGCCCAAAGAACAACTGATTTTCTCCTTGAAACTTCAAAGGTCAATAATATCCCTGCCCCTATCGGCTGCAACGGCTGGTATCCCAAGGGAGGAGAAAAAGCCCTTTACGACCAGCAGCCAATTGACCCTGCCTACATGGTTTGCTGTCTTGAAAAGGCTTATAAAGCAACCAAAGACCCCAAATACCTCAAAGAGGCAGCCATGTGGTGGAGCTGGTTTTTTGGCAACAACCTTAAAAAAGCCTGCATGGTTACTGAAGACTTTGCTTGTTATGACGGTTTAACTTCTTATGGTGTTAACCTAAACAGGGGGGCAGAATCGAACATCTGTTTCCTTTTTGCCTATATTTCCGCAATTAAACTTGATATTGTGGAAGAAAAAGTCAGCCAATCGAATCCAGAAACTCTGTAAGAGGCGCAGTTGCCAGGCAGCAGGTTTTATCTGCCGCGCCATAATAAAGATAAAGAAGTCCGTCTTTTTCAACAAGCCCGGTTGGAAAAACTACATTGGGAACATCTCCTTTTCTTTCATACTCTTCCTCCGGCTCTAAAATCGGGTAGCGGGAACGGGCAATCACCTTTCTTGGGTCGTTAAGGTCAAGAAGGACTGCTCCGGCCCGGTAACAGCGGTTTTGGTCAACTCCGTGATAAATAAAAAGCCAACCCCTCTCTGTCCTTATCGGCGGCGGACCACCCCCAATCTTAAAGCTTTCCCAGGGAAACCAAGATTCCATAAGTAATTGGTGATTAACCCAATCAACCAAATTTTTGGAATAGGAAATCCAAATTCCGGGCTCAGTAGGATAATATCCGTTTTTAGGATACCTTTCCTTAGTCAAATAAAGGGGGCGGTGAAGCATCACATAATTTCCGTCAATCCTTCTGGGCAATAAAACTGCATTTCGACTGCAAAACTCCTTTGGGGTAATAACCCCAATTCTCTCAAATTTAACAAAATCAGCTGTTCTAATAAGCCCCACCTGGTGCGGTTCTCCTCCCTGGGTGGCAGGCCTGCTTAAAGCTGTGTGGGTAAGGTAATAATTACCGTCAAGAGGGTTAATGCGCAAGTCCTCAATGCCATGTTGTTCATAAACTCGTTCCGGCTTTAGGAGCGGCTCTTCCTGCCTTTCAAAATGCACCCCGTCTTCTGAAACTGCCAACCCGACAAAAGAAATATAGTGGTCATACTCCCCAATTGCCCGGTAAAGCATGTAAAACTTATTATTAAAATAAGTAGCGCCGGGGTTAAAAACAGCTTCATCTTCCCAATAATGCTTGGGGTTAGGTTTTATAAGTGGATTTTCAGGATGTCTTTTAAAAACAGTCATTTTTTACTAGCCCAATAGGCGTTGGAACGAAATAGGCTCTCAAAAGTGCCGGCATCTGACCAAAAGCCTTTGAGCTCAGACCAATTAAGCTTTCCCTCTTTTAGATAGCAGTTGTTAACATCCGTAATTTCAAGCTCTCCTCTGACCGAAGGCCGACAAGTTTTAATGATGTCAAAGACACTGTTATCATAAAGATAAAGACCGGTTACGGCAAAATTTGATTTTGGCTTTTTGGGTTTTTCCTCAATCTTTATTAGTCTTTTTTTGTCATTTTGGTCAAAAACAGCTACCCCGAAACGCTGGGGATCAGGCACTTTTTTTAAAAAAACCAGAACACCGTCTTTAAAATTTTTTACTGCTCCGGAAATATCGGCGTCAGTGGTATTGTCGCCTAGAATAACTGCTATTGAATCACCGTCAGCAAAATCCTCTGTTAAAGCCAAGGCGGCAGCAATACCCCCCTCTCCTTGTTGGTATGCATACTCAAGATGTTTAAGCCCTAATTCCCCACCGTTTTTAAGCACATTTAAAAAATGGCCGGCAAAAGGGCCGCCGGTAACGATAATTACTTCATTAATCCCAGCCTTAACTAAAGTTTGAATAGGATAATAAATCATTGGTTTGTCGTAGACGGGAAGAAGATGTTTATTGGTTACATGAGTTAAAGGATAAAGTCTGGTGCCTAAACCGCCGGCTAAAATAACCCCTTTCATCCTAAACCCTCTTAATTAGAGTTAATAAAATTAAAAAACCCAATAAAGCCACCGCCGCATACTCTAAAACAACCCTCAAATGAAGATCACCCTCAAGGTGATGGTGGACCACCCCCCAAACAACATAAAAAACTGCGGTAATAAAAACAGAAAGAATCTGAACTTGGGGTATTCTTTGAAAATAGAAAAAAGCCAAAGCGCCGAAAGCAAGGATAAAAACTAAAACCAGGTAATGGTTTGAGTGCTCCCTCATATCAGCAATAAGTTTTTTCATAAAATTGCTCCTTGCTTAATAAATAATGTGGCAACCAGAACAAAGAAAAGGAAGAGCATTTGTGCCAAGCTTCTGCTTGATAGCCTGGGAGTGTGATTATGGGAAACAAGAATCAAATCAGCGGCAAAAGCGCCAATTAGAATGCCGACAATAAAGATTACCATGGCTTTAGTAAGGTCAAGCGGGCTGGCAACAGGAGAAAGCTTAAGCTTTTCTCCCTGAGATAAAACCTCTTTTGAGGCAACCGGTCTTTGCTCTAATTCAGAAACTTCCTCAGGCTTCTGAGCTACAGCCTCAGGCTGCTTTGCCGGTTTTTCTGCGGGTTTAGGCTGTTGTTCAACCTTTGGAACAGAAGCACCGTAAGGAGTGCCGAAAAGCTGGACTACCAGCGTAGTTTCCGCTCCTTGAAGGCTGCCGTCTACAACCGCAACCCCGATTTCCGAATATTTCCCATTGACAATATTTTCCCGGTGAGAAGGCGAGTTCATCCAAGCCCGAACTACTGAATCAGGGTCTCTAAAATCCCGGGCCAGGTTTTCGCCCGCATATTGATATTTATAGCCTACATCTGAGAAAAAAGACCAGGGCGTTCTTCCTGAAGGGGAAACATGAGCCCAGTAATTAAAGGCAAACATGTCAGCCGCCTTTTGTCTGGCTGCCTCCGAAAGCAAGCCGTTATGTTTAAGCGGAGAAAGGCCCAAACCAGCTCTTTCCAGGTTCGTAAGTTCAATTATTTTTTCAGGAGAAATATTGGCCGAATATCCCAAAACCGCCGGATTGGCCATCATAAAAAAGCTCAAAAAAACCTGAAAAAAGACAAAAAATACGGAAACTAAAAGAATTGAATAAGGCTTTAGTAAGTTAGCTTTGTGATTGTTTTTGTGATGAGGTAAGAATAAATGCCAAAGGGCAGACATAGTAATTCTATTTAAGCATGAGAGGCTCGAAAAAGTAAAGAGTTAAGCTCCAGGGTTAGGCTCACTTGATACCTCCCAGTCGTCTGGACTGTTTGTGTCCTTTCCCTTCTCTTTGCGAACAATCGATTCACCCTCTGTTGCGTTCAAACTCCATCCATCAATAAAGTTTTTCCAAGAAACCAGGTCTATTTCATTGCCGTTACTATCTTTTAGGGTAAGAGCATCTCCGCTATTATTTAACCAAGCCAAAGAACCACCCAACTGTATTGTGACTGTTTCGGCCGGAAGGGGCCAATATAAACTCCAGGTAGAATGGTCATGGGACAAAACGGCGAACCCCTTAGCCGGAATCGATACCTCGAGATGAACTGTTTTAATATTTCCCTGACCATCAGTTATTGTCCAGTTTTTAAGGCTGACTGAATAATCCAAACTATTGTAAAGCTCAATCCACTCATTTTTATTTTCCGTTCCCTTGCTGTCGTCATTTCTAACATCATAATAAACCTCATTTATAACCACATCTCCAAGCCCAGGCTCATCATCTTCCCAACAACCTGTCGATATCGTGTTGTCTGAAAGTATTATTGTGTCAAGATAATATGAATTTGTTTCCTGAATTCTGGTAATTCCAATTAAAAAAATTAAAAGTAAGACTTTTAGCAATCTATTCTTCATTTGACATTTTTTCCTTAATTTCTTCCCCCACTTTTTCGAGCCCTTCTTCTACTGATACCATTCCCTCCCCGATTGTTACCTCCGCTTTTTCGAGAGAGGAAAGTTTTCTCCTTTTCCTTTCTTTTATGAGTTTTTTTGCTTCGTTTTTAATAGTCAGAAGTTCTGAATATATAATTACTGTCGCAGGAACAATAATAAGAACGATTAGTCCAACTTGCGTTTTTGCAAAAGAAACCGGATATCCAATTAGGGGTAAAGAAAAAATGACCCTGCCTAAAACCAAGTCTGCTGCAACCAGGTCAACATCTGGGTCTGGGTTAGCATCCCCTTTTGTTTGATAAAAAAGACCTTCATCTTTTAACTTCACTTCATCAATTCTGTGGGTTATTGTGAGCTTTGGTATTTTGACTTCCCTCTCAGGTTCGGACCTAAAGGTGATTACATCTCCCGTACGATAATGATCAGCAGGCTTAACTACAACAATACTCCCGGCTCTGATTTTAGGAGACATTGACCCGCTCTGAACCGTAAACAGCTTAATCCCTCCGGGAATGTCTAAAATTGATACCGCCACCACCCCAGCCACAAGCGCCAGAAAAGCAATTAAAAACCAATAAAGAACTCTTCCAACTTTTTTTGTCTTAATCATTTATTTAACCTCTATTGGTCACCCAAGCCTAGCTTAGGTGACCTGAGAATCTAAATTAGATTTTCATGGAGTTGGATACTGCCATGGAGCTGTACCAGGAGCGGTTCCCCCGTCTTGAACAGCATAAATTATTACATAATTGGTAGCAGACATGCCTTGAGTACCATTATCAGCTGAATCCTTAACTCTTACATGTAACCTATAATATTTCCATTGACTCTTGGTGACATTGTCTGCCACCAAGTTCCAGTTGGTAAAAGCATCGCTTACATCCCTCCATCCAAAAACATTCCTAATGTGAGTACCTCCTGCTGTCACTTCCTCAATGTAATATTCTAAATAGTCTTTTAGATTCTCCCCTGTATCAGCCTTAACTCCAAAATAAAGATCGGCCGTAAGAGAGCCTCCATAGCCAACACCTAAAACACCAGTTGACGAGACTTGCCCTGGGGCTAAATTATTTAAGCTAAACGGAAAACCGCTAGTCCAAGCATTTTCCAAGTCAACTGTACCTAAAGCAAAAGTATTAGTTCCTAAAACCACCTCATCATGATAAAAAGCCTGGGTTGCCCCAACAGCGGTAGAGGCAAGCAGGGCAATTATTATTAAGCTACTTAAAATCCTTTTCATTTATCTCACCTCCTTTCCAGAAAAGAAAAAACCCACCAAACCGGTGAGTTTTTTTAGTTATCCTTTGTACGAAAAATTTACCATTTGCTGGGTTTTATCCTTCTTTTATTTCTTTTAACAAATCTAAAGTAGGAAAAAACAAGCACTGCCAAAGCTCCCAAACCGGCAAGAAAGTAAGGAGTTTTTGATTTCTTCTCAGTTTGGTCGCCCATTACATCGCCCGCTTCAGTGGAAATTCCTCCTCCCAATTGTCCTTCTTCCTCTTCCGTTTCAGTCTCCTCTTCCTCTGGCAAAGTTACTGTTTCTTCATCATAAGTTAAAGGCCCTCCTGTGCCAAGCTCGGTTTGTGTGCCTAAAACAGCGCCAGGGGTCACTTCTCCCGGAGCATCAGTCACAATTTCTGAATGATTGCCGGCGTGGTCAAAGGCAATAAAAGCATAGTAAAATTCAATATCGTTTTCAGGAACACCATTTTCCCAAATCATCTTTTCCCCGGGAGCACCATGCATTACCGCTACCCTAGTTCCTGAATCAGCAGTAAAGCTTCTTTCTTTTGAACGGTAAATATGAACCCGGTCAAGATCGGAATCTTCAGGATTTTTCCACTTTAATCTGAAGCTAGCCGCATTAAGCCTTTCTTTATTGTAATCAGTCACTTTTCCCGGCGAAGTTGAATCAAGAATAGTGCTGACAGTTTCGCTGGTAACTGTGTCTTCGTCAGTTTTTGCAGTTGCATAAAAGTGATACTTTCCTTCACCGTCATAAAAATCAGAGCCGCCCACTTCAAAGTATCCTGAAACAGTAGTCTTGTCTTTTTGGTTTGTCTGCCTCCAATCTTTGCCGTCCTTTTGGATAAAAAGATTAACTGTTGCAGTCTTTCCGTCAGTTTCAAAATAGGTGTAATAAAGCCGGAAAGAAGAACCCTTCCTATAATCAGGCAGTTTTGATAAAGAAAGTACTAAATCCCCGGCAAAAGCCTTGTTTACTGAAAAAAAGCAGAGGCTAATTAAAAATAAAATTGTTAAAAATATTTTTTTCATTTTAATGTAAATACTTTTTTCTAATAAAAAGGCCTGTTCCGATTAAGCTAAAGGCTGCCAGTAAATACCAAGTCTCAGAACCGGCTGCAGGCAAAGTGGAAGCGCCTAAAACCTGGCCTGTGCTTGTTCCTAAAACCTGGCCTCCGACCGTGCCATTATAGGCATAAACATTGCCAATCCAAACTTCTGATTGAACAATATCGCTGGTTACTACCGTAGGAGACCCGTGCCCGGATACCTGAGCATAGTTTGTATAAGCTGCAGGCTGGTTTGAAGGCTCAATCTTAATATCATAAGTTACAACTATCACAGACCCTGCTAAAACTTCTCCCCAAGTCCAGGTTAATGTTTTATCCTCATTGGAAATTGCCGGCTCAACCGAATTCCCGTTAATTTTGGAAGATCCAGCCTGATAGGTAAAACCTTCAGGAAGATTATCAACCAAAGTCATATCTGAAAGAGTTCTTTCGCCAACTGTAATGGTTAAAATGTAACCTACGGTATCTCCAACTCCGGCTGAAGAATTGTTATTGCTTTTATTTAAAAGAATGCTGGGCGGAGGAGCATTATAAAAGTCATAATTGCTTTCTTCACCGTAGCCTGTTCCTGAGAGAATTTCAATTCCTTCATATTTTCCCGATTCAGGGTTGCTTGCTCTCCAGCCTTCGCTGCTTCTGTCTTCTTCAATAATAGTATATATACCGGCAGTTAATCCCGTAAATTCGTAATAACCAGTTTCATCAGTATAAACACAATTTCCTTCATCATTTTCTGAAGCAACCTCAGCTGCTAAATCAGGTAGTGAAAACTGATCCTCCTGTTTCTCAATGCAAATCTGCCAGCCGTTAACCCCGGTCTCGCCAACATCTAAGTTGCTGTCATCATTAATATCGTTGTACTTGTAACCAAAAATTCTTCCGAGCTCAAAGTTCCCAAAATCAACGCCAGACTTATCTTCGCCAGCAGATAAAGTTATTTCCCGGCAAACCCCGCCAGCAGTGTTTTCCCAACCATCTTTCATGACTTCACAAACTTCATATTCTCCGGAAATTACATTCTCAAAAGAATAGACTCCGCCTTCGCCAGTAGTGGTTTCAATAGTATTTTCTCCTTGTTTTAATTGAATTGTCCAACCGGAAAGCCCATCCTCACCTTCGTCTCGGTCTCCATCTCCATTAACATCTTCCCATTTAACCCCCAAAATTGAACCATATTGCGTATTGCCAAACTTAAGCCATTTATCTTCTTCGCCCGGCTCAACATCAGCTTTCCAACAAACTGAACCTTCTTCCTCTTTATTAGGAGATTCATTCTCTACCGCCAATCCATTGCCAGTCTGCTGCCAATTATTGTTTATACTTCCATCTCCCTCGTTCGGTCCTGTTTGTTCCCAACCATTCTCCATTACCTCGCAAACATAATAGGTTCCGGGGACGACATTGTTAAATATATACTGGCCTTTATTTCCTAAATTCGCCGTTTCAGTTTCGTCAATCTTGTTCCAGCCAGAATCATAAAGCCTAATTTTCCACCCATTCAGGAGCTGACTTTCGTAAACATCGGATAAAGAAAGATTATAATCATGAATACCATTAGCGTTTTCGTCAAGATACTTAGTTCCTTTAATTATGCCCGGCTCCACACATTCATAAACTTCAAGATTCAAACTGCCAAGATTATTAAAGGTATTAAAATTACTCTGGCTTGTTTTATACCAATCCCCATACCATTCAGAAACAATAAACTTTGGAGAACTTGCAAGTGCCTTATAAAGGAACGAATAATTATGACCTTCATCGAAATCTCCCCAATCAACCACTCCCATAACTCCAGTTCCCAAGTCGGAAAGTAAAGAAGTAATTCCCCTGCTTTTATAATTGCCCACCGCGTCTTTACCTGTTGTTGGATGAATTCCTAAATCAGTTCTGAAGTTCCATGGAAGTGAACCTGCTCCATCCGCCGCATAAGAGGCATAAGCTGCGTCTGCCCATTTGGTCGCAACACCAGGATCAAATTGATACTTTCCTGAAACTTCAACAAGATAATCTTCTCCTTCTGTTAAACCATTAACAACCATGTATTCACTTGCTGTGGGACTAACATTCACAAATTGGGAAAAAACAGGAGAAGCAGCCTTTACTTTTCCATCAGGACAAGTATTGTCTCCTGAATAAACCGGAATCAACTTACAAGTATCAGTACAGAAATTACTGCCATCACCCGCTGTCCCCTCTACGCCGTCACATTGCTCTGAAGCTTGATTGACCACCCCATCGCCGCAAATAGGCGGGGTTCCCGGAAGACATGAGCTAAGGTCATTAATGGGGTCAACCGGTTCCTGATTGAGAGGGCCCGAAGCGTTACCTAACTTATCCATAGTGTAAATATTGGACTTTCCGCTATTTACAGTGGATACATAAAAGACCCCCTGCCTGTAAGCAATCCCTGTTACGCTGCTTAGTCCTGTTTTTTTAACTAAGCTAGCAACTAGAGTCGAAAGATCAATAGTGTAGAGCCATCCGTTTGTTCCAATGAGATATAAATCGTTATTTTCATCAAAAATTATGTCGCCGCCACTGTTAATTCCGCTTATAACTCCCTTTTTCTCAACCGAGGCGTTTTCTTTATCTATTAGGTATAAAGAGTGTTCATCGGTAAGACCGTATAACCTCCCATAAATGTCAAAAGCAAGTTTTGTGAAGAATGATGAAACATTCAAATTGCCAACCGTAGTATGAGTATCACTATCATGGTCGTAGTAAGCTAACTCATCACTGTTTCCATATCTATTTACATAATAAGTTATATGCATAAAGGGGTCGTCTGCACTGGCCGAAGAACCAAAATTCATAGTAGTAAGTTCATGGGTGCTGCCATTGCTGCTGTCAAGCCAGGTTAAGCTGCTCTGATTATTGGCAGTATAAATTGTATCGTCACAAAGATATTGAGGTTTTTGAGGAAGGCACTCATATAATTTTAAAGTCAGTTCTCCGCTGTTATCATACATTCCCTCCTGGTTATCCCATTTTGTCCCATACCAAGAGTCCCAACGGTCACCAATAACAAATTGCAAAGAAGAAAGAGTTGGTTCATGATAAAAACGATATTCGTGATCTTGGTTGTAATCCCCCCATTCGACAATCCCCACTCCGCTACCCAAGTTTCCCAAAAGCGCATGTGCTCCCTTGTCAATACCACTCCCCCCAATCCCATATTGAGTTTTTAATGAGTCCCAATTATTATCAGTTGAATAACCGGCATCGGCAAACCACATTGCCGGCACAGCATCTCTTTGGGTCGGGCGATAAGTCCCTAGAGCCTCAAAGAGATATCTTCCTCCCGTGGTTACCGGAACCAAAATCCCATCAGCATCCGTACTGGAAACAGTGTATGTCCCAAGAAGCTTTGGAACCGGATACTCAGGAGGGCAAGAATTACCGCCATAATAAACAGGGACTAGTTTACATTCAGTGGTGCAAAAATTACTCTCCGAATCAGCATCTCCCAAATCATCTCCGTCACATTCTTCAGAATCTTGATTAATCACTCCGTCTCCACAAACCGGAGGTGTTTCATAGTTTAGAAAATTCACGATCACATCCGAATTGCTTACGTTTAAGACTGCTGTTTGAGAATTACTATCCGTAGGATAAGATCGAGTCCACCCCGACGTTTCAGTTTCAGTTACTTCGTATTCCCCAAAATCCATCCCTTCAAGTGTTAAACAGTCATTTGCCGGAGTAGCTTTATTCCAGGTTTCCCCTGCATCTGCTCCATCCATATCAACAACTGTCATTTCCCACCAAATTTTTGGCTCACCTTCAGTTATTTGTGCGTCTTTGTTTAAATCATTATATTTACAAATTGTTAATGAACCTTTTTCCGGACCAAGACAGCGAACACTTACTCCATCAATCAGCGTACCTAAAGAATTTGCCGTTCCCAAATCTTTAAATTGAAGTCTTGTTGGTGTTGTTGTTGCTGTAAAAGTATAAGTATGCTCTGACCAGTCTGTATTACTACCCCCTGCCCTGGAAATAGTTTCCTTAACTTCTCCCCCCCAACTAAACTCAAGAACATTGTCTGTCTGAGGTGTATTTGGCCTTGGGGAAAAGTAAAACTTAATTGTGTATTGATTGCCTGGAATTGTAGGAATATCTTGATAAATGACCGTTGAGGCTGGTTCGTTATTAAGATTCCCTGAGTGATCATTCCAATCTGAATCAAGTTCCGCATGCTGTGATCCTTCTCTTGGCAACCATCCATTAACACTCCTATGTAGCTCAAGATGAGCTGGATCAGGAAGTTCCCAACCTCTGTAGTTACCAAAACTTTCGCGCCAGTTTACCGTCCAACTAAGGCCTGAAGTTCCTGATTCAAAAATATCCCATTTTTGAGAACCAACAACCGGTGTTTCAAACCCACCGTTAATGGCAAGTTCTTTTTCAGGATCACATATTAATTCCCACTGGCAATTGGAATTGCAATTATCACCATCTAGTGTATTTCCATCATCACATTCTTCGTCTCCTTCCAAGATTCCATTACCGCAAACCGGTTCAGGTAATGGACATTGGTTTTGCTCAGTAACAATACTATTTTTACCTCCCAACTTATCAATTGTTGCAGTTTTTTGTTTTCCGTTAATTTTTACTGTCCAAACATAATTGTTTGAATTCAATACGTAAGTGTTTGTAGACCATACTCTTTCAGAATTCTGACCTAAAGGAATTCCTTGCGGCAGGGAACCCCCGTTAGTCAATGTATTTCTTTCCACTACTGATTCAAGAGAAAGATCTCTTGCCAAATACCCAAATCTTGCTTCTGTTGCTTGGGTACCAAGAGAACCTTCATAGCATACAGCCAGATTAAAATACGGATCAGGGAGAGGTTCGTCAACAAGCTTAAAAGATGCATGAGACAAATTCTGATAATTACATCCCGAACCAATTTCCGTGCAACCATCTTGGTTAAAAACAGTTGAGGAAACTGTAACTGGAGAAGCAGGAGGAGTAATTTCCCCATAAACAACAGTATTTCCTGCTTTGTAGCAAGTATTAGATACAAGTTTGCCTGTTGGGGCCGTGTAAAAATAATATAAACTACTTAGACCATCCACCTTTACCCAACCGCCCTCACCTTCAGGACAAACCTCTTGAGATAAAGTCTGATTATCGTCTAGCGAAGAGCAGTCATTAGCGCTTCCTGGAGTTAGGTTCGCCAACTCAACCCAATTATCCTCTCCGTCACCACACCGTCCGTAACTGCGGCCTTCAGTAATTGACGAAGAAGTATAACTATACGAATCAACTACCACACTATTATAAAGAAGCTGCACAGTATCCCCGTCGTTATTAAGAGTTATTTGGGAAACAGTTTTAGGATAAGAAATAAAACCTCCAGCCCCTATCGTGCCGGAAAGCGAAAATGGAGACGGATTTGCGCCCTGGGTATCGGTCAGGGTAAAACCCGAAAGATCGATTACCTCAGTTCCTTTGTTGTATATTTCAATAAATTCATCTGCCTCTTGCGCTCCAACATTCCCCATTGGATCAGGTAAAATTTCATTAAGTACAATTGGCGAAGACTGCTCGGGATGTTGATCTGTAAAATTTGTAATTGCTAAAACTGTTTCACCATTAATAATTTCAACTAGGTATTCCCCTTCCTGTCCTTCTCCTCTTAGGGGATAAAAGAAAGTAAGGTTCCCTTGATCGTCTGTTTTTGCTGTATCTGTCTGGCCTATTTCGCCTGAAGCGCTTCTTACCTGCCCATCCGGCCAAGTTACCTTAATTCTTAATTCCGTGTTTGCCGGAAAATCTTTTCCGGTAAGAACTACTGTTCCTGTAGGGGGGTAATCATCTTTATCTGTTGAAATAGAAGGGTTAAGAGCTGCACTTGGCTCGTTTATTTCAGGCTCGTTTAAATCAGGCTGAAGTGTTTCTGCTGGGGTAGGTGTTGGAGTGGTTTCCGGCTCTGTTACATTTGTTGTTACAGTTGGCGTTTCTGTTGGTTCTGGCAAAGGTATTTCTGTCACTACTATTGTTGGTTCTGGGGTAGGTTCTTCTTGGGGAGGAACAACCGTAACCGTAACTTCAGGAGTCGGGGTTGGTTCTTCCTGGGCATAAGCAAAATTGTAGGTTGTTAAAAATCCAAAAGATGACTGAATAAGCAAGCTAAAAGAAGTGATTAGGGAAAATATTTTTTGAAGAAACTTAATTTTATTCATGTAATAAAAAGCACAGGCAAGCGCTTACCTTAATATAGAGGAGATTATAGGACTTGTCAAGAACTATTTTATTAAACACTAAACCCTAAATCCTAAACTCTAAATAATTTCAAAACCAAAAGTTCAAATTATTTTGATTTCTCGACAATTGAGCCGAAAATTTTCGTTAACTCGATTCCCTCTATTATCAAAGCCTCTCTTTCTGTTTCTTGTTCAGCCAAACAAGTCAATAACCTTAACCAATAAACGCTTTCTTTGGCTTCTTTCCTACAAATTTTGATCCTCATTAGAAAATCTTTCCTGCTTAAAGATTCGCTTGCTTCAATGTAATTTGCCCCAACCGATCCGGAAGACCTGACTAATTGTTTTACAATTTCAATATTAGAAATATTATGAGGCAAACCTTTAACAAAATTAACAACTTCCTTCGCAAACTTAAATGTTCTTTCATCTAAATCAAATTTTGTTTTTTGAGTTTGGGCCATTTGTGTTTATTTAGAGCTTAGTATTTTGAATTTAGTGCTTCCGAGGGACTGGCTCTTACTACCAGCCTTTTGAGAGTTGTTCCCGGAGGATAACAAGTCTGAAGAGTAAGTATTTCTTCATCTCCGATTTCCAGATAATTTACTGCTTCCGGAGAAACAATCTTTTTCTCAAACACCTTATATTTAAAAAGTCCCTCCCTATAATAAATGTCGATTTCATCTCCGTTTTCAAGTTTTCCAATAAGATAAAAAACGGCATTATATCGGCCGACATTAAAAAAAACATCAGTTGAATGGGCAAAAAGATAAATGTTTTTGTTGTTGCCGGGAAAAGAAGTTCCTTTGGCATGGGCAACTCCCTTTTTTAAAACTGGAGAAAATTCTTTTTCTTCAAAAGGGTTAACGTTGGGAAAAATCGGAGCATTAGCGTTAATTTTAGGAATTACAATTGAAAAGTCTGCATTCACAGGAACTATCTCTTTATTCTTTTGTTCTTGCGCTCCAGGCTTGGCAATGGTTTTTGCCTGATATTGAACTTCATAAAAAAGAGGGCTGCCAAAAGTAAGAAGCAAAATTCCAATTCCTAAAAAAATAATTAACAAAGAAAAGACATTAACAATTTTTTTTGCAGGAAGATGGATCATAAATCCATTTTACTCCATATTACAGAGAGCTTGCCAAAGCCCTCTATAATATTAACAAAGCCAGTTTAACGGCGTCTAAAAAGAGTCAAAAAACCCTTCTTTTTGACACCATTATTTTCTTGCGGCATGGCAGTATCAACAATTACCTCAACTCCAATAGCTCCTTCCTTAAACTGGCCAAGAATCCTGGTTAGTTCTTCAGTTTTATCTCGGTATCCGTTTTCGGTATAGTACTCCAAAGATTGACCAAGCACTCCTTCCATTATTTCCTTTCTTCCTTCATCGTCAGCAATTTCCCATTCCGGGCTTTTAACCGCTGTTCCTAATCTTTCTTTCAAATCTTTCATTCTAGCAATGGGGCTTAGTGTTTCTGCAACTCCATCGTCAGGGATACGTCTTTCAGTTGAAGTCATTTCTTTCACCTCCTTTCGTAAGTAATGATTGGGCAGAAGAAATTAATTGCTATATTTTATGATATATAATTTTTTACTAACTGCTGTCAAGAAAGAAGATTGCTTGACTCTCGTTTGGCAGCCATTCATAATTTCTCTAAAAGAAAGGGGGCTAAATGAGATTAACCTTAGTGAATTTAAGCCCGATTTTATCCCTTGTTTTCGGAGTTCTAATTCTGTTTAATCCCAGACTGCTTTCAACTTTAGTAGGGATTTATCTTATTCTTATCGGTCTTATCGGTCTAGGCATTTTGGCATTTTAAAAGCAGGAAGGAAATCCTTCCTGCTTATCACAGAAAAAAAGGTAGTTTATCTTCTTCCTTTAATGGCAATTTTTCTCGGCTTTGCTTCTTCGGCAATTGGCGCCTTAACAACGACAACGCCGTTCTCCACTTCAGCTGAAATTTTGTCTGGATCAACCGAACGCGGCAGAGTAGTTGTGTAGTCAAAAGATACAATTCTTTGCTGCTGGTAAACAGTTCTTTTTTCTTCCTTTTCCTTGTCGGTTTCTTCGTGCCTGGCCTGAATTCTTAAAACTCCGTTTTCAAAAGTCACATCAACCTCGTCCTCCAAAACTCCGGGAACAGGAGCTTTAACAACTACCTCGTTTTCTGTTTCATAAATGTCAAGGCCCTGCCTTATTGCCATTGGCATTTCCTCATCACTGAATAAAAAAGGCCAATCTAAAATTCTTCTGGTTAAACCTGATGGTTCCCATCTTACTATCGCCATCTATATCACCTCCTTTAATTTAAAAAATACCAAAAAAAATTTTCTTGTCAAGAGTGTTTTTAGCTTCAAAATTCATTAAACCTTAACGGTTTATGAAGCTTCTTAAAAAGAAGTAATAACTTGGTAAGAAGAAAGCGCTTGCTTAGGAAGAATAGCCCTTGGGGTGGCTTTTGTGCCATTTCCAGGCTGACTCAATAATTGTCTTAAGATCAGAGTGCTTTGGCTCCCAGCCTAAAACCGTTTTTGCCTTTGAACTGTCCGCAAAAATTGCATCCGGGTCTCCCTCTCTTCTCGGCCCAACTTCAACCGGAAAATCAACCCCTGTTACCTCTTTAACCATGTTGAGAATTTCTTTGTTTGAATAGCCCTGGCCGGTACCGACATTAAAATAATTGCTTTCTCCTTCTTTAGATAAATAATCAAGCGCTTTTATGTGGGCAGAGGCCAAATCCAAAACATGAATGTAGTCGCGAATACAGGTGCCGTCAGGAGTATTGTAGTCTTCCCCGAAAATTGAGAATTTTTCCCTTTGGCCTAAGGCAGCTTGCATGGCAATAGGAATAATATGAGTTTCCGGTTTGTGGTCTTCACCAATTGAGCCGTCCAAAGAATCGCCGCTGGCGTTAAAGTATCTAAGACAAACATTTTTTATTCCGAAAAGCTGGTCATACCAGCGAAGAATGGTTTCAAACATAAGCTTAGATTCCCCATAAACAGAGACCGGCTTTTTGCTTTCCTCTTCAATAACCGGCAGTTTATCCGGATAGCCGTAAATTGCACAAGTGGAAGAAAAAACAATTTTATTAACTTCACCCTCTCTCATAGCTTCAAGAAGATTAAGCCCGCCCTGGAGATTGTTTTCAAAATATTTTGCCGGCTCTTTCATCGATTCTCCGGCCAGGGCATAAGCGGCAAAATGGATTACCCCGTCAAACTTATTCTCCTTAAAAACTTTTTTAATCTCATCTTTTTTAAGAAGATCGCCGACAATTAGAGGACACGTAACCGCTTCTTTATGGCCGCAAATCAAATTGTCAAAAACCACTACTTCAATGTTTTGCTTTTGCAGCTCGGCAACCGTATGTGAACCTATGTACCCGGCGCCACCGGTAACTAAAACTTTCATGACTTTTTTAGAATAAATCTTTGCATACTTATTGGCAAGCGGTAAATTAATTTAGCAGAAAAAACAAAGCCAAAAACTGCCCCCGAAGTGTCCACCATAACATCAAAAAGCTTTCCGGTTCTCCCCAAAACCCAGGTTTGGTGATATTCGTCTGTCAGGGCATACAAAACTGTTAGGAAAAAGGTAAAAAAAAGCTTGTCAGCTAAAGAAAGCCTGGTCATAAAATTAAAGGCCCGGTAAATTAAAACAAAAAGAATTGCATATTCGGCAAAATGAGCCCCTTTTCTTAGAACAAAATCCTGCCAGCCTATTTCGGAAGCCTGAAGCCTGTTAAACGAAGAAAGGTAATAAATTAAAGCCATCCATAAAAGCGGAGGCAAGATATATAAAATATCTTTAAGAACTTTAACCATTGGTAAAATTAACTATATTATTTATTAGTTTAAAAGACAAGAAATTAAGCAACTTCCTCACCTTCTTCCTTTTTAAGAAAAGAAAGAACTGAAAAGAAAATAGATACTCCGCCGCCACCGATTAAAAAAATCGGAAGAAGAATTGATTTTTTCTTTTCCGGAGGGGAATAAAGAGCTTTTATGTCTTCGAGTTCGTCTGGTCCTGTTGGAGAGGACTCGCTACCCAAAACTTCGCCCTGAGGTCCGTCGAAGCTGGTAGTTACCATTTCCGGTTCTTTATCTGGTGTTGGAGTCGGTGAAGGCTTAGTTGTCGGCTTTGTCGTGGGAGTAGGGGTTAAAGTCGGCTCAGGGGTTGGGGTTGCTGTTGGCTCTGGTGCTTCAGTCGGAACCTCCGTTGGCTGGGGAGTTGGGGTGGGGGTAGGAACTTCTGTAGGAGTAGGGTTTACCACACCTTTTGAAACCGAAGCAGCATCATAAACAATAAAACCTCCTGTACCATTTGGGCTTCTACCGTAAGATTTTCCTTCTCCCGGATTTGAGGAATACTCTTTTTCATCCAAGATATTACCCTCGTTTATCCCTAAGAATAACCGTATCGGCATCATTATTAAGCCAACCGTCTCCAGATTGGTATTCAAAAACTACAAACCCATCAGAAGGAATGGAGCCGAGACTATCAAGAGAGTGAACATGGGGAGAACTAAGCTTATCGGAAATTTGCCAACCTTGAAGATTAACTGTCTCTGTACCCATATTATATAATTCCACCCACTCGTTTTGGTCATTTGTCGGATCAAAAACAAATTCATTAATCACTACCTGAGCATAGGAAGTTTTTGCTAAAGAAAAGAGGAACAGGAGTTGAAAAAAAACTAAAAAAGGTAGTTTATTTAAAAATCTGCTCATCAGTAGTTTACATGAAGATAGTAGGAACTGAAGCCGTCTTCATGCTCCACTTTAACATACTTTAAAGTGCACCTTCCCACATAACTTCCCCAATAAAGAGCACCTTTTTTTGTTGCTCTAACATCTAAGCTTCCTCCCTGCAAATCAATACCATTATGAAAAGTATAAATTGCCCTTAACCAGGGAATGTGTTGAATTGCCCAGGTATAACCGTAACCTTGAGTGAGCCTGATTTTTTCATTTAAAGGCCAGCCCCAATCACCTTGCGGATTAAAAGGATCAGCGTCCGCGCTGCCGCAGGAAGAACCGGAACAGTTTTCATAATTAATACCTCCCTTAAGATAGCTAAAAGGGTTTAAGGGCTTGCCGTCTTTAGTGATCATAAAATGAAGGTGTGTACCATTTGAATTACATGAGGCTCCGTAAATAACTGAGGCAATTTTTTCGCCTTCGGAAACATCTTTTATTCTTTCTTCTCTTCCCTTGCCCTCCAAAATTCCCAGGATGGCCTCTAGTTCTCCTTTGGCGCTAGCAAGAAATTGCTGGTAAACTGCTTCCTTTCCTCTGGTTTCCTCAAGGATTCTTTTCCTGTTTGCCACTTGAATATCAAGCTGCTTTTTTTGCGTCAAAAGCTGGGCTTGCAGCTTTTCCAGCTCTTCCTGCTTTTGCTCTTTCAGGCTTTTTTGCTCGTCATAGCTGGTCCTTGTTTGTTCCATTGACAAAAGAAGTTCCCGGTCATGAAGCTGGATTTTTTGCAAATACCGGTAGCGGGCAACAAAATCAGAAACATTCCTTGAAGAAAAAAGGATGGTTATGGCATCAACTTTGTTTCTTTTGTAAGATTCGGCCACCCGGTCTAAAAGAACTCTGGAAAGATAGTCAAGCGAACCGTCAAGTCTCTCAATTTTTCCGGAAAGATTAACTATTTCTTCCTCAAGCGTTCTTATTTGGTATTCTGTTTGGGAAATTTTAAGCTGGGCTACCCTGATTTGGCCGTCAATAATGCCAATTTCTCTGGAAAGGCTGTCTACTTGTTTTTTGGTTTCGCCTATCTGGGCTTCACAGGCACGAATAATATCCTCAAGCTCCTCTCTGGTAGCTCCCTCTCTTGGAGTCGTACATTCGGCCGCAAAAACTCCAATCCTGAAACTAAAAATCTGGAGAAAAATAAAAAAAAGAATCAGTAATATCTTCTGCTTCATCTAATTGTTCTGCTGAAGCGAGAAACCGCCAAGACACTACCCACAAACCCCACAAAAATTCCTAAAAAGAGCAATCCGCCGAGAACTTCAAGCATAAAAATCGGGGAAACTGGCAAAAGCGGTATTCCCGCTAAAAATTGTGTTAAAAATGAACTTGACAATAAAATTGCCCCATAGCTTAACCCCCAAGAAATAAAAGCCGCCAAAACCCCGTATATCACCCCTTCAAAGTAGAAAGGGGCGCAAATATGAAGCGGTGAAGCCCCCAAAAGCTTTAAGATTTCAATCTCTTCTTTTCTTTGGGATATCTTCATCCCTAAAATGATAAGAATTGTCATTATGGCAATGGTTAAAAGAAAAACCGCCACCCCCAAACCAAACTTTCTTACAGTGGCCATCCAGTTTGAAAGAGAAGAAACAACATCTTCATGGTAAACAACATCCTCAACCATCTCTTCCTGTTTTAAGGTTTCAGCAACGCTTTTAAGGGAAGAAAGATCATAGGTGGAAACCTCAAGACTGGCGGGAAGAATTTTTGCGGAAACCATTTCCAAAAGCAAAGGCTTATCCTTGTTTTGTTCTTTGTAAAGCTCAAGCGCCTGCTCCTTGGAAATGAATTCAATTTTTTTAACCTTAGGGTTGCCTTGAATTTTTGCCTTAACAAGATCGATGTCTTGTGTTGCTGCCTCGTCTTTTAGGTAGGCGCTGACCTGAGGCCTTGACTCAAAATGGCGCAAAATTACCTGTGAGCCAGAGCCGATAAGAAAAAAGGCGCTTAAGAGAAAAAGCGAAAGCGTTAAGACAAAAATTGCAGCTAAAGACTGGTAGGGCGATCTTACTATATGATCCTTAGCGGTTTTAATCATCATCCTCCTCTTTTTCCTTCTTTTTATCTTTATAGTATTTTCCTTCCTTTTCGTCTCTTGCCACCTTACCTTTTTCAAGCTCAATTACCCGAGCTTTAAAGGAATCAACAATCTCATTGTTATGGGTAGCCATTAAGATGGTTGTTCCTTTTTCGTTTATCTCTTTAAAGAGCCTTATCATTTCCTTTGAGGTTTTGGGGTCCAAGTTGCCGGTAGGTTCATCTGCAAGTAAAATCTCCGGAGCAGTAATAACCGCTCTGGCCAAAGAAACCCTTTGCAGTTCACCGCCGGAAAGTTGGGCGGGAAAGAGGCTTTTTCTTTCCTCCAGCCCTACAAGTTCAAGTATTTTTTGCACTTTTTCCCCAATTTCTTTTGCCGGCGTTTTTATTATTTCCAAAGGCAAGGCAACATTTTCAGCCACTGTTTTATCCCAAAAAAGCTTGTAGTCTTGAAAAACAACCCCAAGCTTTCTCCGCCAAAGATAAAGATTTTTCTTTGAAACCTTGGAAACTTTTTCGCCATTCATTTCAATTTCACCGGCAGAAGGCAAGTACTCACCTAAAAGAAGTTTTATCAAAGTGGTTTTTCCGGCCCCGGAAGCACCGGTAAGAAAAACAAACTCACCCTTTTCCAGAGTGAAAGAAACATCCTCTAAAGCAATAATGCTTCCAAATTTTTTGCTGACTTTATCAAAAATAATCATTGCAGTTTAAACTGCCACGAAGAATAACTTTCTTCGTTTATTCAAGAACCTTAATTTTGCCGACATCCATAAGCCAGGCCACTTTTTGCGCCTTGGTAGTGGCGCCGTTTACTTCAACTTTTTTACCGACAAACTGATCCAAGTCTAAAACAGAAGAGGTTAAATATACTGTTTGGCTTGGCCCGCCTTCTCTTATAAGCTTATGGGTTCCTTCTCCGTTTTCTCCGCCTGCCTCAATAACACCAATTGCCTTATCGGGGAAATTTTCAGTGTCTTTAACTCCGAATTCTGCACCTTTCTCGATTTTGTCCTCAGAAATAACTCCGGTTATTTCTTCCGAACCTGAAGTAGGATTTCTTCCCGCAAACCAATAACCAGTAAAAGCCCCTAAACCTAAAGCCACTACTAAAAGCAAGGGGGTAAGAATTTTTGGGTTGGGTCTTTTTTTAGAAACCTCGTCAGAATTAAGGTTAGGAATTTCTTCTGGCATTTTTCTCCTTTTGTCGGCCAAAATTAATAAAGGCGACCTCCTGGCTGAATAAAGAATAGCACAGAAAAGAATGAAAGGACAAGTATAAAATTAATCTTTAAGAGTTTTAAGTTCAGCCTCAATAAATCCGTCCAGGTTTCCGTCTAAAACAGAGAAAGGGTCATTGACTTCATACTCAGTTCTTAAATCCTTAACCATTTTATAAGGATGAAGCACATAAGAGCGAATCTGGTTTCCCCAGGCTGCCAGCTTAAACTCGCCTTTGAGGTCTTTTCTCTCTCTTTCTTTCTTTTCCTCTTCAAGCTGCCAGAGCTTTGATCTTAAAAGGTTTAGGGCAATTTCTCTGTTTCTTTCCTGGTAGCGTTCACTTTGGCTGGTTACCACAATTCCGGTGGGAAGGTGCCTTAATCTTACAGCCGTGGAAACTTTTTGAACATTTTGGCCGCCGTGAGAAGAAGCCCTAAAAAAATCCCATTCAATATCAGAATCAGGAATGGGAATTTTTTCCGCTTCCTCGATTTCCGGCAAAACCTCCACTAAAGCAAAAGAAGTCTGCCTTAGCTTGTCGGCATTAAAAGGAGATTGTCTGACCAGGCGATGCGCTCCTCTTTCGCCTTTAAGGTATCCGTAGGCAAAAGGTCCTTCTACGGAAAGCGTTGCGCTTTTAATTCCCGCCTCGTCTCCGGCAATTTCGTCGACAACATCAACTTTCCAACTCCTTTTTTCTGCGAAGCGAACATACATTCTTTCAAGCATCTGGGCCCAATCCATCGCTTCTGTTCCGCCCTGACCCGCATGAATGGAAACAATGGCAGAAGAACGATCATAAGGGCCGCTAAGATAAGTGCTTATCTCAAGCTTTTCCATTGCTTTTTCGAGGCTGTCAACTTCTTTTTTCAAGTCCTCCTGAAGTTCTGAAGCATCTTCTGAAGAAGCAAGCTCTTTAAGGGAATTAATTTTTTCTTCATATTCTTGAACCTTTGACAGCTCTTCATTATATAAGGAGAGAAGTTTTGTTTTGGCCTGCGCCTGACCGGGGTCATCCCAAAAACCGGGCCGGGCCGCTTCCGCCTCCAAGCTTTTTATTTCTTTCCTTTTGTCTTCAACATTAAGCTTGGCTACCAAAAACTCAAGCCTTTTTTTAAGTTCCTCAATTTTTTGGACAATTTCTTCCATAAAATCCCCTTTGGGGAAATCCTAAACACTAAATTCTAAACTCTAAGCAAATTCAAATTTTTAAATATAAATTTTGGGTTTTGAAAATTATTTAGGATTTGGATTTAGAACTTAGGGTTTCATTCGCCGCTATCAGTGGCAATAAATATTTCGTCCCCAAACCATTGTGTGCAAATTTCCTTCTGAACAAGCTTCAGCTCTTTGGCAGGCAATTCTTTGGCTGATTCAACCGCACCGTCAATTTTTTCCCTTACATCGTCTCTTAAGTCTCTGGCAGGCTCAGCGTATTTTGATTCTTCAAAAACTTCGCTTCCTCTTTCCACTGTCCGCTTTACTCCACCGTCTTTGGCCTTTTGCACCGCAGTCCCTAAAATATCTTCGGTTGTATCCACCAAGGCTTCCTCGTTTTTAGGCAACCTGCCTATAATTGGAGAGAGAAGCCCGGTAGCTTTGATTTTACCGTATAAAAGCATCCAAAGAATAAAGACAAAAGCAACACCGGAAACAATTGTCAAAACCGAGCTTTTGAATTTATCAAAATTACTGCTTTTCCTGGCCATACTAAATTAGCTTTTAGCTATAAATATTATACCAGCTTACCTCAAACCTTGCCGGAGCGTTAAAAAGGAGAAGACACCAAAGAAAATAAAAGCAATTAGCAATATTGCTTTTCTCCAAAGAGCCGGTCTTAGTTCTGAAGGAAGCATTTTCTTGTTTAAAAAGTAAGTAAGTCCAAGGTGAACAAACATGCAAAAAGCATTAATTACTGCAGCTAAGGTTAAAAGAAGTCTTGGCTCTTTAAAGCCCAAAAGAAGAACACTGATGCCAAAAGTTATCTGACCCCAAAGAGCAAGATAAAAAAGTTTGGAAAGGTTCACTTTAAGCTCGCTGCTTTTGCCCTGAGAAAGGAGAAAGAAATTTTCCGAAATTATCCTTGAAGTTGATTCGAGTACCCCGATTTGGGTTGAATAAAGCATCATGAAGCCAAGAAGGAGAAAAACAAACCCAAAAACAGGGGTAACTTTTTGGCCGATTATCTGGCTTTCCATAAAAAGAAAGTTTATCCCCTCTTTAACACCTGCTTCTCCGTGAACAAGTGAATAAGATAAAACAGCAAGTAGGGTAATTGTCAAAAACCCCAAAAGCCAGAAAACAAAAAAATGCTCTAAATTAATCACCCTCCACCATTTTTTAAACTCAAAACGGCTTGCTTTGTTGTTTTCAAAAGTCGTGCCCTTAAGGCTAACATCGCTGCCGCCTTTGGCAAAAAGACTTTTTATCTTTTGGCTGTATTTTCCCATGCCGTATCCTTTTTCTTTAACATAATAGCTTTGGGCCAAGTTGAGGTTTCCGCCTGCTCCCGCGTAAGCAAAGGCACCCAAAAAACTCATAAAAGAAATTCCCGCCGGAAGAAAGCGGTAACCCTCTCCCTGGCCGATAAGACCAAAAGCGGCTGCTTGCCAATCAGTTAATTTTGTTAAAAGAAAGACCAAAAGCGAGATAAAAATCGTCCCGAAAATAATAATTGATTTTTGTAAAACCTCCATGGTCCGGTATAGGGTTTTGCCGATGCTTAAAATCAAACCCGTAAGCAAGAGCAAGATTACCGCCACCAGCGTCTCGTTGGCAAAACCAAAAAGCTGGTTTAAGAGCTGGCTGCCGGCAGCGGAAAAACCGGGTAATCCCCAGGCAATAAAAGTGGAAAGAATAAACCAAAGCGACCAATAGCGCCCCAGTTTCCAGAAACCGACAAAAACACTCTCCCCGCGCACCAAAGCGTATCGCTCAATTTCCATATTCATAATAAACTGGAAAGTAATTCCTAAAAGCGCCCCCCATAAAATTCCCAAACCATAATTGGCTGCCATATACGGCCACAAAACAAGCTCGCCGCTACCAAGAGATAAACCAAGAAAGATAAAAGAAGGCCCGATTATTTTCCAAAAAGAAGGGGCTTTAGGCAGTTCTTTGGTTTCCATACTTATTTTCATAATAGCTAAATTTCAAGCTCTTGACAAATTGTCACCAGAGAGTGAGCTATAATAAAATTTAGTGAAGAACAAAGCCTTCTTTTTTCTGCCTTTAATTTTGGTTGTTTTAACAGGTCTTTTGTTTCTCTCAAAACTGGGAGACACTCCTTTAAAAAGCTGGGACGAAGCCTGGTATGCAGAAATTTCCCGCAATATTGTTAAAGACAATCAGTGGTTTTTGCTTAAATGGAACGGTCTTCCCTATTTTGACCACCCACCTTTAGGTTTTTGGCTTACCTCGCTTTCTTTTAAACTCTTTGGAGTCAGTGAGATGTCAGCCCGACTGCCTTCGGCACTGGCAGGTATTGGTTCTGTACTTCTTTCTTACCTAATTGGCAAAAAACTCTTTAACCGAGCTGTAGGTTTTGCTGCCGGGCTTTCCCTTAGTGTCTTTCCCTGGTTTTGGTTAAGGGCAAGAGAAGGTAATTTGGATATTGTTCTTACCTTTAACATGCTTCTTGCCCTCTTTTTTATGCTTAAAGCAAAAGAGAGCCGGCTTTTTTTAATAGGAGCAGGTACGGCTTTTGCCCTGGCTTTGCTTACCAAAACAGTTATCGGAGTTGGCTTGATTCCGGTTCTTTTTTTTCTTTATTTCGGCTGCCCAAAAAAGGAAATAAAAGATATTTTCTTTTTCTTTGTTCCGTTTTTTGCTATTTTTCTTCCTTGGTATGTTGTTAATTACCTGGCTTATGGACTTTTATTTATTAACCGCAATATTTTTGTCATTGGCTTAAGACTTCCGGGTATGAAATCTTTGGGAAATTTAACTTCAAGCAAGGGGTTTTATCTTAAAAACACGCTTTGGGAGCTTCATATGGGAGTTTTACTTTGGTATAAACCCTTTTTAGTCTCTTTATTGGGATCGCTTTTATTCATCAAACAAAAATCTTTTCAACTTCTCTGGCTATGGTTTTTCGTGTATTTCCTTGTCTTTGCCACCTCGCCTAAGGCTGAGCTTTGGCACCTAATTATTCTTTATCCCACACTTTCTCTTTTTATTCCTGCTTTTATTTATAAAATCGGAGCGAAATTTGATAAAAGACTTGCGGTTTTTTTAATGCTTGCCTTTTGTGTTTGGAATTCGGGAAGAATCGTCAAAGGTCTTTTTCATGATTTGGTTAAATCTCAGTCTTTCAGTGATGAAGTCAGCCTTTCCAGAAAAGCAGGGGAATACGAAGGAACCATTTACCTTGAAGATGATTATTGGCCGGCTGCAGTTTTCTATTCAGGAAAAAAAGTTTACAGCCTGCCCCATTCAACCGATACAACAATTAAAACCTCAGCTCAAGCTTTTGAAAAATCAGACAGGCCATTTTTGCTTTTGACCAAACAATGGCTCTTGGACAGAGAAAACATCAGTCCAAAGGATTATCAAGTTATTAAAAAAGAAGGGGAAAGAATATTGGTATTGGTTAAATAGCGCCTTCTTCTTCCAGTTTTTTTCTTTGCACTCCTTCTCCTCCAAAAACATAACCTGGAGAAAGCCTACCGTCTTTGAAAATTACCCTGTGGCAAGGAATATTTTTGGGATCAGGGTTAGCGTGTAAGGCAAAACCAACCACGCGAGGAGTAGTACCTGCTTTTCTGGCAATTTCGCCATAACTTCTTGTCTCTCCTTTGGGGATTTTTTTTACTTCTTCGTAAATTCTTTCAAAAATTTTTCCCATTAGCTTAAATCAAATTTCTTTTTAACTTCCTCTATTTTATCCCTAAGCTGCGCTGCCCTTTCAAATTCCATGAGTTTGGCATACTCCCTCATTTGTCTGCCTAGCTTTGCCACCAGTTTTTTGGCATCAGCCGGGGTCATGCCGTCTTCTGAAAGTTCTTCCTCTTCTTCTTCAATTACCAAAGCTTCCCTTATTGGTTTGTTTATTGTTTGGGGAACAATGCCGTGTTTTTTATTGTACTCTTCCTGAATTTTTCTTCTTCTTTTAACCTCGGCTAAAGCCTGTTTCATTGCTTCTGTCTGATAATCGGCATAGAGAATTACTTTGCCTGCCGAATTTCTCGCTGCCCTTCCCATGGTCTGAATTAAAGAAACGCGGGAACGCAAAAAACCTTCTTTATCGGCATCAAGTATTGCCACCAAAGATACTTCCGGCAAATCCAAACCTTCTCTTAAGAGGTTAATTCCCACAATTACATCATAAGTACCTCTTCTTAAATCGGCCAAAATATCGGTTCTTTCCAAAGTGTCAATATCGGCATGAAGGTAGTGGACTAAAATCCTTTCTCCGGTATTGGCAGGGTCTGCAAGGTAAGTGCTTAAGTCTTCAGCCATTCTTTTGGTTAAGGTGGTAACTAAAACTCTTTCTCCTTTTTTCTTTCTTTCAAGGATTTCTTTAACCAAGTCTTTTACCTGCCCCTGAATCGGCCTTACTTCAACCACCGGATCCACTAACCCGGTTGGCCTAATTAATTGCTCTGTAACTCTTTTTTCTGATTTTTCAATTTCCCAACTATCGGGAGTAGCGGAAACAAAAATCGCTTGCGGCACCCTTTTTAAAAATTCCTGAAAGTTAAGCGGCCGGTTGTCTAAAGCAGAAGGCAGCCTGAAACCGAAATCCACCAAAGTTTTTTTCCTTGAGGCATCACCGTAATACATTCCTCTTATTTGCGGCACAGTCATGTGCGACTCATCTATAACCACCAAAAAATCATCTTTATACTGATATTTAAAATAGTCAAGAAGAGAAAAAGGCGGCTCTCCCGGCAGCCTGCCGTCAAAATAGCGAGAATAGTTCTCAATACCGTTGACATAACCGACTTCCTTTATCATCTCCATGTCATAGTTAACTCTCTGGTTTAAACGGTTTGCCTCGAGGTCTTTGCCTTCTTTTTTAAGCTGGCTAAGTCTAATTTTTAAATCTGCTTTAATTTGCTTAAAGGCTTCATCCATAATCTTTTTGTCCGCCAAAAAGTGCTTTGCCGGATAAAGGAAATAGTTTTCCAAAACTTTTTCCTCACCCTCAATAACCGGCCTGACGGTGACAGAGATAATTTCATCATCTTTCCATTCAACCTTAATAATCTCGTCCGCATAGGAAGGATAAATTTCTACAACTTCACCTCTGATTCTGAAAAAACCACGGCTAAATTCAAGCCTGGACCTTTGATAATAAAGGGAAACCAGGGAATACATGAAATCTTCCCTTTTTATTTTCTGGCCCGGAGCAATATGTAAAATTCGGTTCCGGTATTGGTCAGGCGAGCCAATATTATAAATACAGGAAACTGAAGCTACCACAATAACATCTTTCCGGGAAAATATATGGCTGGTGGAAAGAAGCCTTAGCTTATCGATTTCTTCGTTTATATCGGCATCTTTAGCGATATAGGTATCTGTTTGGGGAATGTAAGCCTCAGGCTGGTAATAATCATAGTAGGAAACAAAGTAAGAAACAGCATTTTGCGGGAAAAATTCTTTAAATTCCTGATAGAGCTGGGCAGCCAAGGTTTTATTATGGGAAATCACCAAAGTCGGCTTTTTGGTGTTTTTAATGACATTGGCAATGGAAAAAGTTTTACCAGAACCAGTTACCCCAAGCAAAACCTGAAAAGGATAGTCTTTTTTAATTCCTTCAGTTAATTTTTCAATTGCCTGAGGCTGGTCTCCGGTGGGTTGAAAACTTGATTCAAGTTCAAAATCCATGCCTGAATTTTACCACCTTTAGCCTCAAATAGCGAGCAAAGCAGTGAGCAAAAGACAAGAAACTATGAAGAAAAATTCACACCCAGATGAAGCTCTATCTTTTCTACCCTTTTCCGCAACTCCAAATATTCACTGTCAAAAAACGATACAATTGATTTTACATCTTTTCTTATACTTGTAACATCAGATTGCAAAGTCTTCATTCCTTTTTCTATCGTTGCTGTTTTAGCCTTTAGTCCTGAAACATCAGATTTTAAACCTGAAACATCTTTCTTTAAAGGGTCAATTTCTGCCCTTACTTCTTCGTTAACTACACCCCTTATTTCTTTTAAATCATCCTTTGTTAACATGGTTTTAAGATAGTATAAAAAAACCCTTTTTACAATACCCAAACCGGCCTTAAAAGTGATATAATTAAAAGTCCCAAAGGAAACCCAAATCAACCTAAAACTCTAAATTCAAAACACAAAACTCTAAGCAGTAGAAATTAGGATTTAGGATTTGAGGTTTAGGGTTTTTAAATATTATGGAAGATAAAGACCATATCATTATCAAAGGAGCAAGGGAGCATAACCTTGCTGATATTACTGTCAAAATCCCCAAAAATAAACTGGTGGTTTTGTCGGGCGTTTCCGGCTCAGGAAAATCTTCATTAGCCATGGATACTTTATATGCCGAAGGCCAGCGCCGGTATGTAGAAAGCCTTTCCTCCTATGCCCGCCAGTTTTTGGGCATGATGAAGAGGCCGGAAATTGACAGTGTTGAAGGACTTTCTCCAGCCATTGCCATTGACCAGCACGGCCTTTCCCACAATCCCCGTTCAACCGTCGGCACGGTAACTGAAATTTACGATTATCTTAGGGTGCTTTATGCGAGAATCGGCCATCCCCATTGCCCTAAGTGCGGCCGAGAGATAAGCCACCAAACCAGCGCCAGCATTACCGAGCAGGTTATGAACATTATTTCAAAAAAAGTCGGAGGGGGACAAACCGCAAGGTTTTTTATTCTTTCCCCGGTTATAAGAGACAAAAGAGGCGAGTTTTCCCAGCTTTTTTTAAACCTTCAGCGTAAAGGTTTCGAGATGGTGAGAATTGACGGCCAGATTTATTATCTCAGAGATGTTCCCCTGCTTATAAAAACCAACCGCCATAACATTGAGGTGGTAATTGACAAGATAAACATCTTCAGAAAGTATTCAGAAGAAGAGTACAAAACAAGAATACTTAACGACATTGAAATCGCCTTAGACTTGTCAGACGGACTGGCTATTCTCTCTGAAGTTAAAGATAAAGACTTTAATTTTCCGGAAAAGCCAAAAGAAATGGGGGATACTCTTTTTTCCAGGCGTTTTGTCTGTCCGGTTTGCAACCTTAATTTGCCGGAAATCGAGCCCCGGCTTTTTTCCTTTAACTCTCCCCAGGGAGCTTGCCCTGAATGTAATGGTTTGGGGGTAAAACTTGCCGTGGACAGAAGCAAGGTTTCAAGCTGGCGGGCGGAAATGCTGGAAAAGCAGTATTACACCACTACCTCCGACACAGTCAGAGAAGAAATTGAAAAACTTATGATTAAAAAAGTTTGTCCCCTTTGCCATGGAGACAGGCTAAAAGAAGAGGCTTTGTCGGTAACGATTAATCAAAAATCAATTGCCGATATTTCTGCCCTTTCTTTGGAGTCCTTGCTAAAATGGCTTGAAAACTTAGTCCCAACTTTATCAACTGAAAAAGAAAAAGAAGTTGCCGATCCTTTACTCCGCGAAATCACCAGCAGATTAAATTTTCTTATCGCCGTTGGCGTTGACTATCTTACTTTAGGAAGAACCGCCTCTACTCTTTCTGTTGGCGAAGCACAAAGAATCAGGTTGGCAAGCCAAATCGGGACCGGTTTAACCGGAGTGCTTTATGTTTTAGACGAACCGACTGTCGGGCTTCACCAAAGAGATACCCAAAGATTGATTGAAACATTAAAAAAACTCAAGGATCTTGGTAACACCGTGGTAGTAGTAGAACATGACGAAGAAGTGCTTTTAGCCGCAGACTGGATCATTGACTTTGGCCCAGAAGCGGGCAAAAAAGGTGGCCAGATAATTGCCGAAGGAACCCCAGAACAAATCATGAAAGATAAAAACTCTTTAACCGGCCTTTATTTAAGCGGCAGGAAAAAGGTAACAAGCCCCGAAGTTAACCCCGAGCTTTTGCCCAAACCAAACGGCTATTTCATTTCTCTTTTTGGCTGCAGTGAGCATAACCTTAAAAACATTGATGTTAAGTTTCCTTTGAAAAAATATGTTTGCATTACCGGCGTTTCCGGCTCTGGAAAATCAACTTTGATTCACGACACCCTTTACCCCGCTTTGGCCAAATCTCTTGATATTTATTCAAAAACTGAGCCGGGAAAATTTGAGAGCATAAACGGGGTACAGCAGCTTGACCAGGTACTTTTGGTTGACCAGTCCCCGGTTGGCCGGACTTCAAGAAGCAACCCTGCCACTTACACCGGCGTTTTCACTGATATCAGGGAGCTTTTTACCCAAACAGAGGAAGCCAGACTGCGAGGCTTTACCTCCAGCCACTTTTCTTTTAATGTTAACGGCGGCCGTTGCGAAGCCTGTCAGGGCCAGGGATTTAACAAAGTGGAAATGCAGTTTTTACCTGATGTCTGGGTTGAGTGCGAAGAATGCCACGGCACCAGGTTTAAAGAAGAAATTTTAGAAGTTCAATATAAAGAAAAAAATATCCATGAGGTTTTAGAATTAACCATTGGCGAGGCTTTAGAATTTTTCGCTTCTTTCCCAAAAATTGTTAACAAGCTTAAAGTTCTTCAAAAAATCGGTCTTGACTACCTTGAGCTTGGTCAGCCTTCTCCCACGCTTTCGGGCGGAGAATCACAAAGATTGAAACTGGCAAGGGAACTGGTTAAGCCGTCAAGAAACCACGCTGCCTACTTGCTTGACGAGCCGACTACCGGGCTTCATTTTGCTGATGTTGATAAACTTCTTCAGGTAATAAGGGAGCTTGTGGGAAGAGGAAACACGGTTATTGTCATTGAGCACAATTTAGACATGATTAAAAACGCAGATTGGGTTATTGACCTTGGTCCAGAAGGCGGAGAAAGAGGCGGAGAAATTATTGCCCAGGGTAAACCAGCAGAAATTACCGCCAATCCAAACTCGTGGACAGGGAAATACCTTAAGAACAAAATTATCTAATTTTAAATTTTAAGTTTTAAAACAATTTTTAAATGCTAAAAGAGAAACTAAAATCACTTCCTAAGAAACCCGGTGTTTATATTCTTAAGAACGACAAAGGTAAAATCATTTATATCGGTAAAGCCCTAGTCTTAAAGAACCGTGTATCCAGTTATTTTCAAAAAAGCAGCAAGGACCCAAAAACTAAAGAGCTTGTCTCCAATATTGCTGATTTACAATATTTTGCAGTCAACTCGGAATTTGAAGCCCTTCTCCTTGAGGCAAGACTGATAAAGCAGCACAAGCCTAAGTTTAACACTGTCCAAAAAGACAGCAAAAGTTACCTCTATATTGTTATTGGCAAAGATTTTCCCAACCGGGTTTACCTGGCCCGATGGACAGAGCTTAACTCCCAAAACATGCTTGACTGGTTCGGACCTTTCCCTTCTTCTTCAGACGCCAGAAGAATCCTTAAAACCTTAAGGCCGATTTTCCCATATCGTTCCTGCAAGAACTTACATAAAGCTCCCTGCCTTTACTACCAACTTGGCTTATGCCCTGGAGTTTGTATTGGGAAAAATGAAGGAGAATACAAAGAAACAATCAAAGCCCTAAGAAAAGTTCTTTCCGGCAAAACAAATATGCTTGATAAAATCATTAAATCGTTGGAGAAGGAAATGAAAAAAGAAAGCCGCAATCTTAAATTTGAAGAAGCCCAGGGTTTAAAAAACAAAGTTGATTCATTGAAAAGATTAAAAGAAGGGTGGAGAATCCCTAAAGAAAAAAGAGAAATGGGAAAGGTTTTTTTGGAATTAAGAAAACTTTTAACTAAATACCAGGGAACTGACCCCATTACCCTAAAGAAAATTGAGGGTTATGATGTTTCAAACCTAGGTAGGGACATTATTGTCGGCAGCATGGTAACCTTTATCGAAGGAGAACCCGACAAATCTCTTTACCGAAAATTTAACTTAAAATACAACCTTTCTGGTCAAAATGATCCGGAGGGAATAAAACAGGTAGTCAGACGCCGGCTTAACCACCCTGAATGGATCTACCCCCAGCTTATTCTTGTAGACGGAGGAAAAACCCAGATTTCTGCCGCATTTGAAGCAATTAAAGAAAAAGATCTCGAGGACCAAATTGCCCTATTGGGAATTGCTAAAAAGGAAGAAATTGTAATTGTTCCAAAATTTTTAAACGGAAAGGTCGTTTCCTGGAAATCGCTTCGTCTTTCAAGAAGGCATCCCGAGCTTCAGCTTCTCCAGGCAATTCGAGACGAATCCCACCGTTTTGCCCAAAAATACTATAAAGAAAAGCATTCTCAGGCTTTAAAAAGTTAAAGTTTTTTTGCTAGAATGTTTTTATGCCTGAAATAGTAGTTCTCGACAAAAAAAGCCTTCTTCCTAAAAACATTATCAAAATTTCTCTTTTTTTCTTAATTCCCCTTCTTGTAATTTCCGGCTCGGTTGGAGGCTATCTTATTGGCAACAAAAAGATTGACCTTAAAAAAATAACAGCTCCTTCTTCTCCCAAAGAAAAGCACCTGGCTTTTCTTTCTGAGGTTTACGACAAAATAAAAGAAAACTATTGGGACAGCATCACCGATGAACAGCTTGCCAATATTTTTGTTTTAGGCACGGAAAAACTAACCGGACAACCGCAGTCAACAAAACCAAAAGACAAGCAAAGTCTTATAAAAATGCTTACAAAAATCCTTAAAGACCTTGAGGGTGAAGAAAAGAAAAAGCAGTTTACAGTCAGCCTTGCCGATATTGTCTTGGCCAACCTGCAGCCTTTCGGCCGAAGCAGGCTTTACAGCCGCAAAGAAGAAACTAATCTTAAAAACACTGTTGAAAACAGGAACCCTGAAGTTGACCAATATGAAGTTCTTGGCGTTGACAAAGATGCTTCTGCCAAAGAAATCGCTCAGGTTTTCGAGCAAAAATCAAACGAGATTAAAAAGGAATCCTCGCCAGAAGCCGAACTTAGGCTGTCGCAACTTAATAAAGCATTTCAGGCTTTGGCGGATGAAGATAACAGAAAAAACTATGACCAGTTCGGAATTGAACCCACTATGGAACACAGGCTAGTTAAACCAAGCGTTTACTATATTAAAATCGATAAATTTTCACCAACCACGGTACAGGAACTTTTAAAAGTCACGGAAAAAGTTGACAGCAAAGATGATTCCTTAAATTCCCTTATTGTTGACCTTCGTGACAATGTCGGCGGTGCCATTGACGGGCTGCCCTACTTTTTAGGGCCTTTTATCGGCATGGACCAGTATGCTTACCAGTTTTATCACCAAGGAGAAAAAGAAGACTTTAAAACCAAAATCGGCTGGCTGCCCGGGCTTGTCCGCTATAAAAAAGTTGTGGTTTTGATTAATGAAAACACCCAGTCTTCTGCAGAGGTAATGGCTGCTACCCTTAAAAAATATAATGCCGGTGTTTTGGTTGGAAAAAAAACAAAAGGCTGGGGAACAGTGGAAAAAGTATTTTCAATTGACCAGCAAATTGACCCCTTGGAAAAGTATTCTATGTTTTTAGTCCACAGCCTGACTCTTCGTGAAGATGGTCAACCCATTGAAGGAAATGGGGTAGAACCGGTAGTAAACATTGAAGAAAAAAACTGGGAGAGAAATCTTAATGCATATTTTAATTCCCCTGAGCTTGTAAGCGCAGTTAGAGAAATTTTAAATAACTAACCTTAAGCTTTCAGAAGCGACGGCTCAACAAATCTTATCCTTTTAGGAAGAAAAAGAAAAACTAAAAGGGTTGCCGAAAAACCCAAAAGCCCGATAACGGTAAAAGCGTTTCCAGAACCAACCTTCTCTGCCAAAAAACCTGCCAATGCCGGACCAATTATGTAACCTAAGTTGGTAAAAAAATCAGCCAGGCCTTCAATTTCTCCATCCAAAACAACAGACTCGCTAAGATAGTCAGAAAAAATGCCATTAATTGAGGACCAGGCGATAGTGACCAAGCCGGAAGAGACAAAAATAAGGGCAATCAAAAAATATAAATTGCTGAAAAGGGAAAACAGCGAAAGAAGAAGCGAACCTGCCAAAAAGCAAAAAATAACTGAGTTTCTTTTTCCCAAAACTTTCACAGCTGGCCCGACTAGCCAGCCAAAGATAAGTGGGCTAAACAAAAAAGCAGCCAGAAAAATGCCGCTGAAATTTCCCAGCCCGGGAAAAGACTCTGAAAAAATCGGGCCAATTGTCCAGAAAACCGCATTATATATATGCATTATTGTCATTAAAAAAAGAAACGGAAATAAAAGTTTACCCACCCTTCTCCACAAAGTAAACTCAGGAAGAAGCCTTGACTTTTTGACCATGCTTTTTTCAGCCTTATTTTCCCCCTTACCTGCCGTCTTTAAAAGAAACAAAAAAACAAAAAAAGAAACTATCAAAAAAAACCAGGCCAGTATAAAAGGTAAAAAACTTAGGCCGCTTAAAACAAAACCTAAGAGTATCGGCGCAATTAAATAGCCGCAAGACCGAAAAACACTTAAGGCCCCAAAGCTTGAAGCATGCTCTTCTTCTTTTGTCATCATGGTTACAAATTCAAAATTACCAAAATTCTGGAAATCAAAGTAAATCCCCCAGAGAGCCATTGCAGCAAGAAAAACAAACAGCGTATTTGCTTGCCAAAGCAAGAACGGTACTGCAAAGCTTATGGCAAACATAAAAAGGTAAGATCTTCTAAATTGGGCATTTCTTAGAAACTTACTGAGTAAAAAATCAAAAACCGCGCCCGTTAAAGACGAGCAGGAAATAATCAAACCCATTGCAGCTTTGCTAAAACCGGCATTGGTAATTACCAAAGGAGACATGAAGGCAACAATGCCGTCAAAAATACACCAGAAAAAAAGCATTAAAGAAACAAGATAAAGAGAACGATGATCAAGCTTGTGGTTTTTTAATAAAAAAGGGGGGTGTCGAAAAGTTCTCATCTTAAACTATTTTAACTTTTTTTAAAAAATTTCGTAGGACGAAAAACTAAGCCCGCTTAGTTCGGGCTTAGTAAAATCTCCAAGTCAAAATTTAATTAACGTTAGTGGGGATTTCGTAGAATCTAAACTGCACAATTTTTAAACCGTTGTTGTCGTAACTCCAGTAATAATCCTTCAGTCTTTCGTCAAACAAAGGAATTCTTTCCAAGACTCCGTCTCCGTTAAGATCGACATACACATAGAGCAGCTGTCTGGAAACATCAGAGAATGAGGTCTTTCCCTTGTTCCTTATCTGAATCATGGTATTAACAGAACAATATTCAACTCCGGTGGCATCGGTGGCACAAGTGGTTGTTTCAGATTTTCCTCCAGGTTTACCTAAAGCTCTAGCCCAAACTGAATAGGTAGTTACCCCGTCATTGTCAGGATCAGGATTTGGCAGCTGGAAACTTCCCTTGCCGTCAGTGCAATTGCCGTCTAAAACGGAAAATTCTCCTTGGCTCAAAGCAACAGAACATTTCCCTACTAAAGGAACAAAAATCCTGTGACCACTGGTCATGTCAGCAGTTTTTCCTTTAGGAACACCAATAATATTTAAGTTATAGTGGGCTCCGTTTGGAGCTCCGTGGCCAGCGGCACTTGAAGTAACAGATCTTCTTTGCTCATAGCCAACTCCGTAAATTACACCGGCAGTAATGGCACCAATTAAAGCAAGAATCATCGTAACTAAACCAATACTTCCATTAGTGGAACTCTTTTTTTTCATCTCTTTCTTCACCTCCTTTTCTCATTTTGAAAACTAGCCTGTTTAAATTGCGAATTATTAAAAAGCTATTCTAAGGTAAAAGAAACACTGGGAGTGGCGCTTGGTGTTACCGTTAAAGATTGTGTCGGCGTTGGAAAATTTGTGGCAGTAATAATGGCTGAACCTGTTCCGTCTTGGGATTGAGAAGGAAGTGGCCTATTTTCCCAAATTCCCGTTGCCTTACCCGGGATAACATGAATTCTTACTGCTTCTAAGACTCCTTCTGAATTTGCGTCTCCCACTGCTGCGATCCTTAACCCCGGGGCCAGATCAGACAAAGTTCCTGTTTCTGCTCCTTTTATCTTTATTTCTGTACTTTCGGTTACTATTAGATTTGAGATTCTGTCTCTCTGGGTCTGGTGGGTAAGGGTAATACTGCTTCCGCTGACAGCAGTAATAACCCCATGAACCGCCCTTCTTCTTGTTTCCCTAATTTCTCTTTGCTGCTTAACATATACTTTAAACCTATTGGTTAATCCGGCCGTATCTGTAGCCAAAGGCCCCTCGGTGGCAATAATGGCCACTTTATCTTTTGGTTTTACTTGGTTTAAATTTATGGCTTTGTTATTCTGGTTAATAATCCTTGTTTTTCCCTCAAGAATTATTTCCTTTGTCTTCTTTTCTTTTTTATCTTCAACTGATATTTTGTTGCCTTTAATTTCTTCAACTTCCCCAACTGTCATTCTCTTGCTTTCACTTGCTGAATTTGGTTTTTCAGATTTTACTCCCAAAACAGAACCAATATAATACTGGGCCTTAAGAGGCTGGGCTAAAAAAAAGCTTAAAATGAAAACAAAAAATATTGTTTTAAGAGCTTTATGATTTGTCATATACAACATCAAAGTAAATGCTTTGCTCCTCTCCGTTCTCGCCAAAAGCAGTCAAAGTAATGGTATTAATGCCCTCATTTACCGAAAGCTCCATTGCAAAATTACCGTCTTTATCGCTCTCGGCAGAATAAACATCGTCTTCCGTGTAAACAAAAATTACCGTGCCTGGAAGTGTCCTTCCTATTACCTGAACTTTGTCATCGATAACTACTGCATCCTCTTTAGGGCTTTCAAGATAAACATAAAAGGGAGTTTCCTCGTTAACACTTGCCTTGGGCTGGAAAGTCTTTTTTTCTTTTACTTCTTCAACAGACAAACCCAAAAATAAAGTACAAACAGTTAAAATCAAAAATGCCGCTAAAAAATGGGGAGAAAGAAAGTTTTTGTATTTACTTGGTTCCTCATGAAAAGAATCGGCCAATGGATTTTCTTCCATACACTAATTAAAAAAGAAGTTAGGTAAGCTTGTCAAGCGGTTGGTTTACCCAAACTTGGGATAGCAACCCCAGAAAATGCTTACTTGCTCCCAAATACTACGTGTTTGCGTCGCAAGGGCGCATTTACGGGGTAAACATTTTTTCATCCATATTTAGGGTAACAACATTTTTTATATTTTTTGCCTGAACCGCATGGGCAGGGGTCATTTCTGCCCACTTTCTGCCCGGAAACGATTGGCCTTGTTTTTGGCCTTTCCTCTTCCTCGGAAAAATTCGTTTTTCCATTAGGAAGGGGAGCACTGCCTCTTTTTTCGGTTGAGTTTTCCAGGGAAATTGTCTGTGGCTGAGAAACTACCTGAATCCTGAAGATTTTTCTCACCACTTCATAGTCAATCTGGTTAACCAGTCTTTCAAACATTTCAAAAGCTTCTTTTTTGTACTCCACTAAAGGATCTTTTTGGGCATAACCGCGAAGCCCGATTCCGTTTCTTAAGTCATCAACTGCAGTAAGATGATCTACCCAAAGCTTGTCAATGGTAGAAATATACACATATTTTTCAATGTCGCGGCTGGTTTGCTCACCATAGGTTTTTTCCCTTTGCTCATATAAATCTTTAACAAGCTTAGATAAAAACCCAGTTACTTCTTCAGGGGTCTTAAGTTTGGAAACCTGGCTTTTAATTCTTTCCTGAGAGCTGGTGTCAAAAGGAATAATTTCATTAAAGCTAACCACAATTTTTTCATACTCAGGCTCTGAATAGCCTTCAGGGGAATACATTAAAACCAGGTTTGAGATTTCCCGTTCAATTTTTTCAAGCAAATCATCCTTTAGGGTGTCAATGCTTTCTTCTCCGTTGCCAATGACTCCTCTTTCCAAAACTCTTTTTCTCATTTTATAGATAATTTCCCTTTGCCGGTTCATGACATCGTCATATTCAACCACTTGTTTTCTTAAATCAAAGTTAAAGCCTTCAACTTTGACCTGGGCCTGCTCAATGGAGCGGGAAACAATGGAGTGCTCAAGGGGAACATCCTCGGGCATGTTAAAGCGGGTCATCAATGAAGAGATTTGTTCTCCACCAAAAACCCTCATCAGGTCATCATCCAAAGCCACAAAAAAGCGGGAAGAGCCGGGATCGCCCTGCCTTCCTGAACGGCCCCTAAGCTGGTTATCAATTCTTCTTGATTCGTGCCTTTCTGTGCCAATAACATGAAGGCCACCTAAACTTATAACCTCCTCGTGTTTTTTGTTCCATTCGGAAACTGCCTTTTTGTAAGCGGCTTCGTTTTCAAAGTCAATCCGCTGAGGTGCGGCTCCTCCTAAAACAATATCAACTCCCCTTCCGGCCATGTTGGTAGCAATGGTAACTGCACCTTTAGCACCGGCATTAGCAATGATTTGAGCCTCTTTTTCGTGCTGCTTGGCATTTAAAACCTGGTGGGGTATTTTTTTATGGTTTAGAAACTGGTCAATAATTTCGTTTTTGGCAACTGAAGTAGTACCCACTAAAACAGGCTGACCCCCTTTGTAGCATTCTTCAATTTCTTTAACAATAGCCGCGTATTTTGCCCGCTGGTTTTTATAAACCACATCGGTGTGGTCTTTTCTTACCATCGGTTTATTGGTGGGGATAACCACCACATCAAGGTTATAGATTTTTTTGAATTCTTCCGCTTCCGTAGCCGCGGTTCCGGTCATACCGGAAAGCTTCTCATACATCCTGAAGTAATTCTGAAAAGAAATTGTCGCCAGGGTTTTTGATTCCTGTTGAATGGGAACATTTTCTTTAGCCTCAATTGCCTGGTGAAGGCCCTCAGACCAACGCCTTCCAAACATCAGCCGGCCGGTAAACTCATCCACAATCACAATCTGATTGTCTTTGACAACATAATCTCTATCTCTTAAAAAATGAACCTTTGCCTTAAGTGCGTTTTCAATGTGGTGAATGGTGTCAAAGTCCTTTTCATAAAGATTATCAACTCCAAGCATTTTCTCCACTTTTTTAATGCCATGCTCGGTCAAGCTGACGGTTTTGGTCTTTTCGTCAGAAGAGTAATCAGTATCAGAAGAAAGGCCGCTAATAAGCCGGGCAAATTCATAATATTTTTTTGTGGGTTCAGTGTCAGGAGCAGAAATAATAAGCGGAGTTCTGGCCTCGTCAATTAAAATTGAATCAACCTCATCGACAATGGCAAAATGGTGGCCTCTTTGCACCATTTCAATAAGGTCTGAAACTAAGTTATCACGAAGATAATCAAAACCAAATTCGTTGTTTGTTCCATAGGTAACATCAGAAAGATATGCTTCTTTCCTTTCAATCGGTTTTAGGTGAGCTAACCTGTCGTCGATTTGGCTCTTATCCCTATAGTCCGGATCAAAAAGATATGCTTGTTCGTGAACAATTGCCGCCACCTTAAGACCAAGCATGTCAAGCGCTCTGCCGTACCAACCGGCACCGACCTTGGTAAGATAATCGTTAGGAGTAACCACATGAACACCTTTTTCAGAAAGAGCATTTACATAAGCAGCTAAAGCTGCTGCTTGAGTTTTTCCTTCACCTGTTTTTTGTTCGGCAATTTTTCCCTGGTGAAGGCAAACGGCTGCCATAAGCTGAACATCAAATGCCCTTTGGCCAACGGTTCTTTTAATCGCTTCCCGAACTACCGCCATGGCCTCAGGTAAAAGACTGTCAAGACTTTCTCCCTTAGAAAGCCTTAGCTTAAATTCCGGAGTTTTTGCGGCCAGTTCTTTATCGGAAAAATCTTTAAGATTTTCTTCCTGGCTGTTTATTCTTTCCACTAAAGGAAGAAGGCTGTCAAGCTCTTTTTGGTTAACATCAAATACTTTTTTGAATATATTAAGCATTGTCACCATTATACCCTTTTTGGGGATTAATTTGAAGCTAAAAGAAGCAAATTTGTGACTGCCGAAATTGTTTTTAGCCTTTTAAAACTTCTTTCCGCTTTTTGCCTAAAAACCTGAGTTTTGGCCTTATGAATAGGGCTATAGTTAAGCCGGTTAAAAACAACAATGCCTTTGTTATCAAGTAGACCTAAAAGCGTTTTAAAAAAAGCTTCGCCCTCGGCTTTGGCCGGAAACTCCTGACCTTTATATAGGTCAACCACAATTAAATCAAACTTTCCCTTTACTTTTTCTAAGACTTCAAAAGCGTTGGAATTAATTATCTTAAGAGCCTTGCCTTTTTTGAGATTGAAATACTTTTCTCCGGCTTTAATCACTAAAGGGTCAATCTCGACTGCGGTTATTTTACAGTCTTTAAATTCTTTTAAAAGCAGTTTCACTAAAGTTCCGGCACCCAAACCTAAGATAAGACATTCTCTTATCTCTCTTTTTCCTCTAAATTTGGAGATTTCTTTTACTCCTTTTTGCCAAAGTTTCTCAGCCAAACCGCCTGATTGCACCACTCCGTCGCATTTTAAAGAAACCCGGCCGGAAAAGTCCTTAAAAACATCCATTTTCCCATTAAACGGGGAATTAAATGTTTCGAGTACCTCTCCGCCATTTATAAGTTTTTTAAGAAATGACATTATTTTCTTTCTTTGTTAAAATTAGGCTCGATGACAAACTCAATTTTATCACCAAAAACTTTTAAATCCTATTCTTTGGGCTGCCGGACAAACCAGGCAGAGATAGAAGCTATCAATATGCGGCTTGCAGACTGCGGGCTACGGCAGGGCAAGATCGGGGAAGTACCAAATCTCATTCTTTTAAACACTTGTGTGGTAACCCAAAAAGCTGAAAAGGAAACAAGAAAAAAGATAAGAAGGCTAAAAAGGCTTTATCCAGGCTCTTTGCTGGTTGTGCTGGGCTGCGGAGTTACGGCAAGGGAAAAATTTAAAATTACCCTTCCTGAAGCTGATCTTTTTATAAGCAATAAAGATAAAGACCGAGTAATATCTCTAATCGAAGAAAATTATTCCTCTTACCTAAATAAAAATCCCAAAATTGACTTAGAAAATAAGTATGTGCTTTCCGGCAGAAAATTTATCAAAATACAGGAAGGTTGTGCCAACTTCTGCACTTTCTGCATAACTTCATTATTAAGGGGAAAACCAAAAAGTACCCCCCCGGATGAAATTATCAAAGAAATTAATTTCTGGCTAAGCAAAGGGGTTAAAGAAATTATTTTGACCGGCATAAATATCAGTCTTTATGGAAAAGATCTGAAAAAAAAGACTGATTTAAGGCAACTGATTAAAAAAATTCTGAATGAAACCGGTGTCGAAAGGATTACATTATCCTCAATTTACCCGGAGGTTTTAACTAAGGAATTTGTCTCTCTAATCTTAGGCTCCCCCCGAACCACAAAATCATTTCATCTTTCCATTCAGTCCGCCTCGGAAAGTGTCCTTGAAAGAATGGGAAGGAATAAAAATCTTAATAAGCTTAAAAAAACTCTAAAAGAAATAAAGAAAAAAGACCCAAGCTTTACTTTCAGGGCAGATTTTATTGCCGGTTTTCCTGAAGAAACTAATGAAGAATTTAGTAAAACCCTTAGTTTTATAAAAGAAACAAGCATTTCCTTTGCCCATGTATTTACTTTTTCTAAAAGAAAAGGAACTAAAGCTTACCAGAACATTAAGGAGGAAAAGTGGCAGGAAGTTTCTGAAGACATAAAAAAACAAAGGGCAAAGGGCATTAATGAGGCAGTTTCTAAAAACAAGAAAAAAGAGGCTAAAAATCTTATCAACACCATTCAGGAAACTTTAATTGTCAGAAAAACAAAAGGTGGCTTTGAAGGTTTAACTAAAAATAACTGGCCTATCAAGATTAAAACAATGAACCATGAACAAGGAACAATGGAGATTAAGGGGCAAATTTTACCGGTTAAGATTACCGACTTTGAGAGTGATCAGCTTTTGGGAGAAATTTTTTCTTTATCTAAATAATCTCTTAAAACTTCCGGCACTTTGACAGAGCCATCTTCTTCTTGGTAGTTTTCTAAAATTGCCAGAATCGGTCTTTCTGAAAAAACCGTACCGTTTAAAATATGGATAAAGTCAGTTCCTCCATCACTTTTCCGGTATTTAATGTTGAGTCTTCTTGCCTGATAGTCAGTGCAGTTACTGGTTGAGTGAGTTTCCCGATATTTCCCTTCCGAAGGAAACCAAACCTCAATATCATATTTTGCCGCGGCCGGGTCGCCTAAATCTCCGGTGCACATTTTCATTACATGATAAGGAAGATTAAGCTTCTGCATTAGCTCTTCCTCGATTGAAAGCATAAACTCATGCTCTTTTTGGGAACCTTCAGGCTTAACAAAAGATACCATTTCAAGCTTGTTAAACTGATGCACTCTTAAGATTCCTTTAGTGTCTTTGCCATAAGAACCGGCTTCTTTCCTGAAAGCTGAAGAAAAACCGACAAACCTTTTGGGAAGATCTTTTTCTAAAAGAGTCTCATCTTTAAAATAAGGAACAATGGCGTGTTCGGCCGTAGCCACCAAGCAAAGATTCTCCTCGGAAAGGCAGTAAGTTTCCTCAAAGCCATAATTATTATAGCCAAGAGAGGCCATAACTTCTTTTTGGATTAAGACGGGCGGAAAAATCGGAGTAAAACCTTTTTCTATCAAAAATTTAAGACCTAAATTCAAAAGACCAAGCTCAAACAGCACCCCTTCGTTTTTAAGGTAGCCAAACCTTGTTCCTGATACCTTACCCGCCCTTTGGGTATCAATAAGATCTAAAGACTCTCCCAAAAAATCATGAGACTTAACCTCAAAATTAAATTTTCTTGGTTCACCCCATTTTTTTATCTCGATGTTTTCGCTTTCATCTTTACCCACCGGAACATCCGGAAGTGCAGGATTGGGAATCTTCCAAAGTGTGTCTTCAAGTTCGGCGCTAGTAAGCTTTAGCGCTTCCTCTAAAGAAGCAAGCTCTGCTTTTATTTTCTTTGCTCTTTCAATGTCGTCTTTCCCCAGCTTGTTTCTTTCTGCCCTTAGGGTCTCGACTTTTTGAAGAAGCTCCCTCTTTTTTTCATCGGATTCAATCGCCTTTGTAACCAGCAAAGGATCTCTGCCTTTGTTGGCAGTCGCCTCTCTTATTAAACCCGGGTTTTCCCTTATTAACTTTATGTCAATCATAAACCCAGCTCTCCTGCTTTTTTCTGCATTGACTCTAAGGTTATTCTAACAAACTCTTCCAAACTAAGACCAAGCTTTTCCTCACATTTTTTGAGGTCTTCCCTTCTGGTGCCTTTAGCAAAAGCTTTTTCATTAAATCTTCTTAAAACCATT